>JBDKHF010000071.1:0-7108 GCA_039797825.1 Pseudomonadota bacterium
TTAATTCCGATTTCTGGATCATTCCAGCGCAGCACCCGCTCATGCGTGGGCGAGTAATAATCGCTGGTCTTGTACATGAACTCGGCATTATAGGTCAGGGTTAAAAAGCCGTGCGCAAAACCCGGTGGGATCCAGAGTTGTTTTTTGTTCTCATCGCCGAATACTTTGGGTTCGATGATGAGGACGTCAGGGATGGCGGTGGGGGTTATGTTCATTGACGAATGCTTTGGATTTGATCGCTATTGAGGCGACAACTATTCTGACGCGGAGGGAGAGTTACAGTGCCAATTGTTTCCTGACACAATTGCCGACAAATTCGGCAAACGGTTGGATATTTCCCTTGACGCTCGCCTCCTCTAGCGCATTCATGTATTCGTCCCGTGTGTTTACCCGGATAACTGTCCATGGATAGCCACCAGAAGCCAACATGGTGTTCATCAGAAATCGGCCAATTCGCCCGTTTCCATCTCCATAAGGGTGGATGTAGACAAAGATGAAGTGACCCAACACCGCTCTAACTGAAGCTTCGGGTTCTGATGAAATCAATTTGAATAGCGTAGGCATAGCTTCCCGTACCGATTCCCTGGACGGGGGCACATGCCTGGCATTTCGAATGAAGACGGGCCAGGACCGATAGCCTGCAAGATGCTTGGCTTCGAGAAGGCCGGCACCAACAGACGGACTGAACAGGTGCATGTACCAGTCATGGTGCGCCTTTTGAATCACGGCGCCAGGCTCGGCACCTTTCAGTATTTTTGACACGCTGGCTCGAACCTGCTCAAAAGCTAAGTGATACCCTTTTGCGGCCAGTGCATTTCGGTCTTGCTTGTCTTGCTCATTGTCAGTCGGATTCCAACTACCCGATGCTATTTTGGCGATAAGCGCTTCGCTTACCTGGTAGCCTTCAATCGACAACGAGTGGTAGGCGTCTTCGATATGCCTGTCATCTACGTCCGCCAAATATGCCTCTACGTTCGAGGGCAAACCGGGCGCTGAAGGGAACGCAGAAATGATGGCTTCTCGCATTTCCGCCCACATGAGCCTAATACGTGCAGAGCAAGGGCCATCGGCAGTTGGAATGTCTGACAAAATTGGCTTGGCGAACGGGTTTTGTTCAGTGACCGCATAACCCGAAAGTTTCAGCGTTTTAACTATTCTGCCAGCCTCCTCTGCCCTACCTACAGCACGAAAGGCTCCTGCAATCCGACCCGCAACAACGCTCTGCCCACCGTCCAGCAATTTGCTCAGCACATCAGATACGTCTGTTATCTGAGAGAGCGCAACCTGCATGTCCAGCGACTTTTCGACAAACAAAGTGGGCGCCGCCTTAACCAAGGCCAACGGCAAGGTTAAAAGCCGTAATCCGTTTACGACGGTAATGTCCGATGGAGCCGGCATTGCTGGCGTTTTGTAGTCGAAGATTGAAGTGCCGTACTGCAAAGGCAGATTGTTATTTTTTCCTGCCTTGGCATAAACCAGTACCTGGCTCGGAATAGCTGTGCTCCCTGCATAGACAGCAAGGGATGCTTCCGGAGACAAATGCCAATCGGAGCCAAATCGCTCGTTACAGTACGCTGCTACAAATGTATAAAAGGATGCGTACCATCCTGTCGATTCCCTGTTTTGATCTGATGGGTTTGACAGCATGTACCAACCTTTCACGACTTCTTGCAGGAAGCCATTCGACACGAGCCTCTCGCGATGTGTCCGTGAAAATACAGTGCTTTGGAAGACTGTTCTGCCGTCAGCTTGCGCTTGCTGCAAGACCCGCAACGAATCTGCTAGCTTCTCATGCGGAGCACTCATTACAAGTTCTTTCAAGTTTATTGCGTTGCATAATTACACGTTTATCGTGTATTTTTATCGCAAGTTTATCACGCCTTACTATAACACGTTTATTATGCTTTGCCTGTGCGAGAGCCTTATGAAGACCGGCTCATGCTGAAAATCTGAGCGGGTGTGCCCGCTTGCCCTTAAATTTTTTGGAGATCGTTATGCCCAGCACTGCTGAACGTCTATGGGAAGCCGCTCGTACGCTGCCTGAACCCCTGCTCTCTGAGGTTCTGGATTTCGCTGAGTTCCTTCGCGCCCGGCAAGTGAGCTTACAGGTGGAGGAACAAGACACACCACTCACGGCCCTTTGTGGCGGCCTGGTGAACTCAACTACCTTTGCAGGCTCTCCCATTAGCATTCAGGAACGCTTGCGCAATGAGTGGCGTTAAATATTTATCCTGGAAAACTCAGTTGGTCATTACAAAACCCTTCGATACGCCCACTACGTGGGCTACTCAGGGCGAACCGGGTTTCACCTATCGGGGAAAGTACGTTCGTGCTGAGTAGCCTTGCGCAGCAAGGCGTATCGAAGCATAAAGGGGCGCTAACTGCGGTTTCTAGGTTGAAATGAACAGTTCTATCGGCTTGCCCGCTTCGATTGCTGCCTTGCATTTGTTTACGCAAGATGCTCAAGTGACTTCCGGGGCTGAGTACGTTCAAAAGGAATTGCGCGAGCGCCTGAAAGAACGTCATTTGGAGGATCTGCTGATCAAAGCCTGTAATGTCATTGTTTGAAAAACAGCAGCCCAACGCGATTGATATGTTCGATAAGTTCGGGGTTTTGGATCGCTTCAAACCGGCAAAGATCGATGGTATAGGGCAATAGCAAATCGTCTAATTGTGTTTCAAGCGCCAACATTTGCGCTTCGGTCAAATTTTCGCCAATCACGGTGAGATCGATGTCGGAAGCTTTGTGTTGCGTCCCTTTGGCTCTGGAGCCATAAAGGATGACCCGGTCGATGGCTGGATAGCTGGCAAAGACTGTACAAATCCTGTCGACTACGCTTTCCGGCAGGCCATGCAAATCAAGCGGAGCCTTACCTTGATGCGTCACCAAGCAACTCCTGCATGCGCGTTTGAAATGCGTTGAAAATGTTCAGATAGCGAGTTGTTATCAATTCAACCAATTGCTTGGCTGTGTTTTCATCATAGGTGTGTGAAGAGCGGTTTCTGCTGACGATGGTTTCCATCCACGCCTCACCATCCTCGATCAATCGGCGCTGAAATGCTTCACGTATGGCATCACGCGAGCCGGTGATCGCAGTATTGCCTTGGTACTCAAAGTAATCCTTCATCACATTCCAGGCTAACTCTTGCGTAAATTCGAAGCCTTTGATCAAACCTTGTTGCTCAAGTCTGGATAGCGGCCTTTGTTTGCTGAGTTCGACGGCTTCGCTGAATTGCGCGAGTGCACGCTGAAAATTTGAGTAGCGTTGCTTCCAGCGAATATCGGGCATTTCTGAATTGGTCATATTAAGGTTTTAGCAAAATCCGCAGGGGCAACTTTACCAAGGGCAATCGAATGAATTTCATTGATGAACAAGGCTGCTGCATCTCCATCAACTGGCGGTGGGAGATCAGTGGATTTTCTCATTCAGCAAGCGTAACAGGTATTGGCCGTAGCCGTTTTTGGCAAGGGGCTGGGCCAGGGTTTCAAGTTGCTGGCTGTTGATCCAGTGCTGGCGGTAGGCGATTTCTTCCGGGCAGGCTACTTTGAGGCCTTGGCGTTTTTCTATGGTTTGGATGAACTGGCTGGCTTCGAGCATGGATTCGTGGGTACCGGTATCGAGCCACGCATAGCCACGACCCATCATTTCTACGGCTAACTGGTTTTGCTCAAGGTAGACGCGGTTTACGTCGGTGATTTCAAGTTCGCCACGGTGCGAGGGTTTTATGTTTTTGGCGATTTCGATAACGCGGTTGTCGTAGAAGTAGAGGCCGGTGACGGCGTAGTTGGATTTCGGCTCTTTTGGCTTTTCTTCAAGGCTGGTGGCTTGGCCTTGTTCGTTGAAGGCAACGACACCATAACGTTCAGGGTCATGCACATGGTAGGCGAAGACGGTGGCACCGGATTTTTGCACCGTGGCGTTGGCGAGCAGTTTGTGGAATTCGTGGCCGTAGTAGATGTTGTCACCGAGGACGAGGGCTACGTTGTCCTGACCGATGAATTTTTCGCCGATGATGAAGGCTTGCGCCAGGCCGTCCGGGCTGGGCTGGATGGCGTATTCGAGTTTGATGCCCCACTGGCTGCCGTCGCCTAGTAGTTGCTCAAAGCGCGGGGTGTCTTGCGGGGTGGAGATGATGAGGATTTCCCGAATCCCGGCCAGCATGAGGGTGGTCAGCGGGTAGTAGATCATCGGTTTATCGAAAATCGGCAGGAGCTGCTTGGAGACGGCTAGCGTGGCAGGATAAAGCCGGGTGCCGGAGCCGCCGGCGAGGATGATGCCTTTGCGGGTGGTCATTTTGGGTATTTTCGAAGTAGGTTGTTGGTGTATTCAATTACGTTGGGCACTGCGGCAAGCAATATTGGCGACATCGTTGCTACCGCTTCATAAAAGGCGTTCCAGCGGTTCTGGTGGCAACGCATCTATACAAGCTCGACAGCGCTGCAAATTTCACGTAACCGTGCTGGAGATAACTCGAGACCATTGGGCCAATCATCCTGATCGGCTCCTTGAATTCGCTCCAAAGGTTCAAACCGCTGTGCATGTTGCCAGTTAGAGAGTAATTCATTGGGTCGCTTATTCGACGCTCACGTTAACCTGATAACCGTGATTTTTTAGTAGCGCGTGTTTCTTGGCTTCTGCCAGGTCGACCGCAACCATTTCATTGATCATTTCATCCAGCGTGATTTCTGGCACCCAACCGAGTTTTTCTTTGGCTTTGGTCGGGTCGCCGAGCAGGGTTTCGACTTCTGTGGGGCGGAAGTAGCGGGGGTCGATTTTGATGACTGGGCGTTCTGAAGCCCCCTTCCCCCCGGCCACGTTCCCCGTAGGGACGAGGGGAGCATTTTGCCAGTAGCCTATTTCGTTCACGCCTTCGCCTGCCCAGCGCAGTTGCATGCCTAGGGCGGCGGCAGTTTTTTCGATGAATTGACGGACGCTGTATTGAACACCGGTGGCGATGACGAAATCATCCGGCTGATCTTGTTGCAGCATCATCCATTGCATGCGCACGTAGTCTTTGGCGTGGCCCCAGTCGCGCAGGGCATCGATATTGCCCATGTAGAGGCAGCTTTCGAGGCCTTGGCTGATGTTGGCGAGGCCACGGGTGATTTTGCGGGTGACGAAGGTTTCACCCCGGCGCGGGCTTTCGTGGTTGAAGAGGATGCCGTTGCAGGCGTAGATGCCGTAGGCTTCACGGTAGTTTACGGTCATCCAGTAGGCGTACATTTTGGCGACGGCGTAGGGGCTGCGCGGGTAGAAGGGGGTGGTTTCCTTCTGCGGTATTTCTTGTACCAGGCCGTAGAGTTCGCTGGTGCTGGCTTGGTAGAAGCGGGTTTTCTTTTCCAGGCCCAGTATGCGGATGGCTTCGAGCAGGCGCAGGGTGCCGATGGCGTCTACGTCGGCGGTGTATTCGGGGGATTCAAAGCTGACTGCTACATGGCTTTGGGCGCCTAGGTTGTAGATTTCGTCTGGCTGGGTTTCTTGAACGATGCGCACCAGGTTGCTGGTGTCAGTCAGGTCGCCGTAGTGCAGTTTGAAGTTGGCGTTGGCAATGTGCGGGTCTTGGTAGATGTGGTCGACGCGCTGGGTGTTGAAGCTACTGGCGCGGCGCTTGATGCCGTGCACGATGTAGCCTTTTTCGAGGAGGAATTCAGCGAGGTAAGAGCCATCCTGCCCGGTGATGCCGGTGATTAGGGCTACTTTTTTGGGGCTTGTTTGTTTTGTCATGGGGGAAGTCACTTGATTTGTAGAAGGATTGAGTTACCCAGCAGCGATCGCATTTGATGAATGGCCATGCTATTAAGCGTAAATACTCGTTCACTTTGATGGATGCCTTGGCGAATTAACTCGGCATTGATGCTTTCCATGTTGGACAAGATGATAAGTTGCTCCACACTGGCGTGATCGCGCATGTTGCCGTGCTTAGTATTGTTTTGGTCGCGCCATTCTTGGGCGGTTAGACCGAATAAGGCAACATTTAGTACGTCGGCCTCAGTGGCAAAGATCAATCCGGCTTGTTGCTTTGTGATGGCCTGTGGGATTAGATTTTCAGCAATGGCATCAGTATGGATACGATAATTGAGCTTACTCAGGGACCGTGTCAGGTTCCATTCAAGCGACTTGGCTTGAATTTCGTCGTCTTTGAGACGTTGGAATTCTTTGATCAGATAGAGTTTGAACTTAGGGCTGATCCAACTGGCAAACTCAAAAGCAATGTCTTTGTGGGCGTAGGTTCCACCATAGCGGCCTGCTTTGGCTATTAAGCCGGTAGCATGGGTACGACCGATCCATTGTTTGACCGACATGGTAAAGCGGTTGAAGCCCGCATCTTTTTTAATTCCCTCGAATTCGAGGGAATTAAAAGCAGGGTTGTAGATTTCTTCCCATACCGACAAAAACTCCAGCGTGTTTTTGTTACGTAGCCAGTTATCAATGACTGCCGAACCATTTTCGCTTTCGCGCACCATATCGGTCAGGGAGATAAAATCGCTCTCTGAGTGCTGAATAATCGTGACGGGCACGTTTTCAACGATCAAGGTTTTATTTTTTGTCATGGAAGAAATAGCGGTCTCAGCTTACCGAATGCGCTTGTGGGCAGTGAAGAAAGTTTTTCCGCCATAGTTGTCGCCGGGAGGTGTTGAACTCATTGCCGCGTACCCGTTAATTACTTTTCAGGTAGTCCGCATAGGCTTGTTGCAGCCCCTGATTGAGAGCGACCCCGGCTTTCCACCCCAGCTTTTCCAGGCGCTGGCTATCCATCAGCTTTTTGGGTGGGCCATCGGGTTTGCTGGTGTCGAATTCGAGCTTGCCCGGGTAGCCAACGACTTCTGCAACTGCCTCAGCCGCCTGGCGGATGGTGATATCGCTGCCGTAGCCCACGTTGATGTGGCTGAGCATGGGCTGGGTGTTGGCGGCGTAGGTGGCTTGGTCGAGTTGCATGACGTAGAGGCTGGCAGCGGCCATGTCGTCTACGTGCAGGAATTCGCGGCACGGGGTGCCGGTGCCCCACAGGGTGATGTTGTTTTTTGGGGTGATTTGGCTGTTGACCGTAATCGCTTCATTGGCGGCCAGGCCGATCATGGCTTTGATGTCGGCCGGGATTTCTCCGT
>JBDKHF010000072.1:0-17771 GCA_039797825.1 Pseudomonadota bacterium
GACATCGCCGAACTGGTCAACAAACTCAAGAACGAAGCCAAGGTGATCTGATCATGACTATCCTAGTAATCGCCGAACACGACCACCAGCAACTCAAAGCCGCCACCCTCAACACGGTGACCGCTGCCCAGAAAATTGGTGGTGACATCCACATCCTCGTCGCCGGCAGTAATTGCAACGCCGCCGCCCAACAAGCCGCCAGCCTGCAAGGCGTAACCACCGTCAAAGTGGCCGACGCTGCCCACTACCAGAATCAGACCGCCGAGAACCTGACCGCACTGATCATCGCCCACGCCGCCGGCTACAGCCACATCCTGGCCCCGGCCACCACCTTCGGCAAGAACTTGCTGCCGCGTGTCGCTGCGCTGCTTGATGTTGCCCAGATCTCCGAAATCACCGGTGTTGAATCGGCGGATACCTTCGTGCGCCCGATCTACGCCGGCAACGCCCTGGCTACCGTCCAGAGCGCCGACCCGGTCAAAGTCATCACCGTACGTTCCACCGCATTCGATGCGGTCAACGCCGGAAATGCCGCAAAAATTGAAGCGATAGCCGCAGCCGCTGACACCGCTCAAACCACGCTGACCAACCGCGAACTGACCAAATCCGAGCGCCCTGAACTCGGTGCTGCCAAGATTATCGTCTCCGGTGGTCGTGGTCTGGGCAGTGGCGAGAATTATCACAAGCTGCTGGAGCCGTTGGCCGACAAGCTGGGTGCAGCGCTGGGCGCTTCGCGTGCGGCGGTTGATGCCGGCTTTGTGCCGAACGATTATCAGGTCGGCCAGACCGGCAAGATCGTTGCACCGCAGCTTTATATCGCGGTCGGTATTTCCGGTGCGATCCAGCATCTGGCCGGGATGAAGGAGTCCAAGGTCATCGTCGCGATCAACAAGGATCCGGATGCGCCGATTTTTCAGGTGGCGGATTATGGGTTGGTCGCCGACTTGTTTGAAACCATTCCGGCCCTCGTCGCCGCCGTCTGAATCTAAAAAGGAATAAACCATGAGCACCTATATCGCCCCGATTCGCGACATGCAGTTCGTCCTCAACGAAGTGGCCGGCCTTGAAGAGATTTGCGCCCTGCCCGGCAACGAGGAATGTTCCGTCGATCTCGTCGAATCCATCCTCGACGAAGCATCCAAGTTCGCCACCGGCGTTCTCGACCCGATCAACAAGGTAGGCGACCAGATCGGCCACGTCTGCAAAGACGGCGTCGTCACCACCGCCCCCGGCTTCAAGGAAGCCTACAAGCTGTTCACCGAAACCGGCTGGAATTCCATGCCTTTCGACCCGGAATACGGCGGCCAAGGCCTGCCGGCAGTCGTTTCGATGGCGGTCAACGAGATGTGGAAGGGCGCCAACATGGCCTTCGGCCTGTGCCCGATGCTGACCGGCGGCGCCATCGAAGCGATTGCCCACCACGCTTCCGACGAACTGAAACAAAAGTATCTGCCGAAGATGGTCGAAGGCACCTGGACCGGCACGATGAATCTGACCGAGCCGGCGGCCGGCTCTGATCTGGCAGCGATTTCGAGCAAGGCCAAGGCGGTTGGCGATGGCTCCTATCTGGTCAGCGGCACCAAGATTTTCATCACCTGGGGTGAACATGATGTTGCTGAAAACATCATTCACCTCGTGCTGGCGCGTCTGCCGGATGCGCCACCGGGACTGAAGGGTATTTCGCTGTTCATCGTGCCGAAATTCCTGGTCAACGAAGACGGCTCGCTGGGCAAGCGCAACGACCTGATCTGCGCCTCCATCGAACACAAGCTCGGTATCCACGGTAGCCCGACCGCCGTCATGTCCTATGGTGAGAACGAAGGCGCCGTCGGCTATCTGGTTGGCGAAGAGAACAAGGGCATCGGCTACATGTTCACCATGATGAACCACGCCCGCGTCAATGTTGGGCTGGAAGGCGTCGGTATTGCCGAGCGCGCCTACCAGCACGCCCTTTGGTACGCTCGTGAGCGCGTGCAGGGCAAGATCATCGGCGACAAGTCCGGCGAGAAAAAGACCATCCTGCATCATCCGGATGTCCGCCGCATGCTGATGGATGTCAAATCGCGTACTGAAGCCATGCGCACGCTGGCTTACTACGCCGCCGCCAATATCGACCGCGCTCATGCCGGCGATGCCGCTGCTCAATCCCGCGTTGATCTGCTGACCCCGGTCGTCAAGGGCTGGAGCACGGAGCAAGGCGTCGAGCTATCGTCGACCGCGCTGCAAGTTTTCGGTGGCGTTGGTTTTGTTGAGGAAACCGGCGCCGCGCAGTATTACCGCGATTCGCGCATCACCACCATTTACGAAGGCACAACCGCGATTCAGGCCAACGACCTGGTCGGCCGCAAGCTGGCCCGCGAAAAGGTACCGGGCGCGGCGATGAAGACCTTGATCGCTGAAATGAGCGCGACGGCTGAAGCCATTGCCGGCGACGCCCAATTGGCAACGATTGCGGTCAACCTGAAAAACGGCATCAATTCGCTGTCGACCGCAGCCGACTGGATTTTGGCCAATTACGAGAGCGCCCCGGCTGCCGTTCATGCCGGTTCCGTGCCCTTCCTCAAGCTGACCGGGATTGTCGTCGGCGGCTGGCTGATGGCCAAGTCGGCGGCGATTGCCGTCAAGCATATTGCCGACGGCACGACCGACGATTTCTATCAGGCCAAGCTGGCGACGGCGACTTACTTCGCTGCGCATCAGTTGCCGTTTGCTGCCGCGTACTCGGCAGAAATGACCGGCGGTAGTGATTCGGTTTTTGCCTTGCCTGAAAACCTGTTCTGATCATGACCACGCGTACTAATCGCGATGCAATGGAATACGATGTCGTGATCATCGGCGGCGGCCCTTCCGGGCTGTCGTCGGCGATCCGCATCAAGCAGCTGGCCGAGCAAGCCGGCAAGGAAATTTCCGTCTGCCTGCTGGAAAAGGGTTCCGAAATTGGCGCCCATATTTTGTCCGGCGCGGTACTTGAACCGCACGCGTTGGCCGAACTTTTCCCGGACTGGCAGGAACGCGGTGCGCCGCTCAACACGCCGGCCGGTGAAGACCGTCTGCTCTTCCTAACCGAAAGTGGTTCATGGAAGCTGCCGACGCCGCCGCAAATGGGCAACCACGGCAACTACATCATCAGCCTTGGCAATCTGGCGCGCTGGCTGGGTGAGCAGGCTGAAGCGCTGGGCGTTGAGATTTACCCCGGCTTTGCTGCGGCTGAAGTGCTTTATCACGAAGATGGTTCGGTTAAAGGCGTCGCCACCGGCGATCTCGGGATCGGCAAGGATGGCCAGCCGACCCACAACTTCCAGCCGGGCATGGAGTTGCACGCCAGGCAGACCATTTTCGCCGAAGGCTGCCGTGGTTCGCTGACCAAGCAGTTATTCGCCCAGTTCAACTTGCGCGATGGCGTTGATCCGCAAACCTACGGCATCGGCATCAAGGAGTTGTGGGAGGTCGATCCGGCCAAGCACCAGCCGGGTCTGATCATTCATAGCGTCGGCTGGCCGCTGACTTCCGACACCTATGGCGGTTCCTTCCTTTATCACCTGGAAAATAATCTGGTGGCGATCGGCATGGTCGTTGGTCTGGATTACAAAAACCCCTGGCTGTCGCCTTATGAAGAGTTTCAGCGTTACAAGACGCATCCGGCAATTCGTAGTTTCTTCGAAGGTGGGCGGCGCATTTCCTACGGTGCGCGTGCGCTGTCGGAAGGCGGTTACCAGTCGGTACCCAAGCTGACCTTCCCTGGCGGCTTGCTGATTGGCGACACCGCCGGTTTCCTCAACGTGCCCAAAATCAAGGGTACGCACATGGCGATGAAGTCGGGGATGGTGGCTGCCGAAGCCGTCTTCGAGCATCTCGCCAAGGAAAATGCTGGCGCTGAAGCCACCGAGTACGCCGAGCAGATCAAGAAGTCGTGGCTGTGGGATGAGCTATATCAGGTTCGTAACATCCGCCCGGCCTTCAAATGGGGCCTGTTTGGCGCACTGGCTTACGGTGCCATCGACACCTTCGTTTTCAATGGCAAAGCGCCGTGGACCCTGCGTCACCACGACGACCACAGCCAATTGGGCAACAAGAACGACCACCCGAAGATCGCCTACCCGAAGCCGGACGGTCAACTGACTTTTGACCGCCTTTCTTCGGTTTTCCTCTCGGCCACCAATCACGAGGAAAACCAGCGCTGCCATCTGCAACTGAAGGATGAAAGCGTTGCGATCAGCGTCAATTACACCCAGTACGGCTCACCGGAAACGCGCTATTGCCCGGCGGGGGTTTATGAAATTGTCGGCGAGGAAGAAGGCAAACCACGCCTGCAAATCAACGGGCAAAACTGCCTGCATTGCAAAACCTGCGACATCAAGGACCCGACCCAGAACATCAACTGGACGGTTCCGGAAGGTGGCGGTGGGCCAACCTATCCAAATATGTAGCTTAAAAAATCAACGCAGCACTTCAGTTTGTTTCATCCATCAATGTTCCCAGGAGGGGTCATGTCACAAAAAACACTACAGGAAAAAATTCGGGCCAACCCGAAATTTGCCGAACTGGTCGGTAAGCGCACGCGCTTCGCGATCATTCTTTCACTCGTCGTCCTCGTGCCTTACTACAGCTTCATGCTGCTGGTTTCGCTGCAGCCGCAAATTTTCGCAGCCAAGATCAGCGAAGGCAGCGTGATCACCATCGGTTGGCCGATTGCCGCACTGATCGTCATCGGCGGCTGGTTGCTGACCGGTGTTTACGTCAATCGCGCCAATGGCGAATTTGACCGCATCACCGCCGAAGTTCTCAAGGAGGCTGGTAAATGAAACGCTCCCTTATTGCTTTGATTACTGGCTGCCTGCTGGCGGTTTCCTTCACTGTCTTTGCCGGCCCTGGCGCCATCGAAGGCGTCCAGAAACAACCGGTCAACGTCAGCGCCATCGCCATGTTCCTGATCTTCGTGCTGGCCACCCTCGGCATCACCAAGTGGGCGGCAGGCAAGACCAAGTCTACGGCTGACTTTTACACGGCTGGCGGCGGCATCACCGGCTTCCAGAACGGCCTGGCGATTGCTGGCGACTACATGTCGGCAGCCACCCTGCTCGGTCTGACCTCGATGGTCTACTTCAAGGGTTTTGACGGTTTCGTGTACGCCGTCTGCTTCTTCATCGGCTGGCCAATCATTCTTTTCCTGATGGCCGAACGCCTGCGCAATCTCGGCAAATTCACCTTTGCCGACATCGCCTCCTACCGCCTCGACCAAAACCGTATCCGCACCTTTGCCGCGGTCGGTTCGCTGACTGTGGTCTGCTTCTACCTGATCGTCCAGATGGTTGGTGCCGGCCAGTTGATCCAGTTGCTTTTCGGCCTTGAGTACAACACGGCAGTGGCTGTCGTCGGCATTCTGATGATGGTATACGTGACCTTCGGCGGCATGACCGCAACCACCTGGGTGCAGATTATCAAGGCTTGCCTGCTGCTCGGTGGCGGTATCTCGCTGATGCTGCTCACTCTGGCGCAATTCGGCTGGTCCTTCGAGAACCTGTTCACCAAGGCGATTGAGTCGCACAAGATGGGCGAAAAACTGATGGCCCCGGGTTCGCTGATGGCTGATCCGATCTCCGCCTTCTCGCTGTCGCTCGGCCTGCTCTTCGGTACCGCCGGCCTGCCGCACATCATGATGCGTTTCTTCACCGTGCCGAATGCCAAGGAAGCCCGTAAATCGGTTTTCTACGCAACCGGCTTCATCGGTCTCTTCTTCCTCGTCACCATGGTGCTTGGCGCTGCTGCAATCTCCATCGTTGGTACCAATCCGAGCTTCTTTGAAGGCGGCATTGTCGGCGGCAAATTGATCGGTGGCGGCAATATGCCGGTTATGCACCTGACCAAAGCCGTTGGCGGCGACGTTTTCCTCGGCTTCCTGTCGGCCGTCGCTTTCGCCACCATTCTGGCCGTGGTTTCTGGTCTGGCTCTGGCTGGCGCCTCGGCAATCTCGCATGACTTGTACGCTCGCGTGATCAAAAAGGGCACGGCAACCAGCGCGCAGGAAATGAAAGTGACCCGCTATGCGTCGATTGGCCTTGGCATCACCGCCATCCTGCTCGGCATCGCCTTCAAGGACCAGAACGTGCTGTTTCTGGTGGCGCTCGCCTTCGGCGTCGCTTCCTCGGTTAACTTCCCGATCCTGATCCTGTCGATGTACTGGAAAGGCCTGACTACCCGCGGCGCGCTGTGGGGCGGTATTGCCGGTCTGGTTTCATCGGTTGGTCTGGTTGTCCTGTCGCCTACCGTCTGGGTCAAGATCCTCGGCAACAAGGCTGCCATCTTCCCCTACGACCACCCGGCCATCGTTTCGATGTCACTGGCTTTCTTCGTTACCTGGTTGCTCTCGGTCACCGACAATAGCCCGCGTGCCGCCAAGGAAAAAGCCGCCTACGAAGAGCAATACATTCGTGCGCAAACCGGCCTCGGTGCTTCGGGCGCGCACGACCACTAAACTTCGATCCACTCTGTGGTTGAGACAAGGGGAGAACAGCACCCAAGTCTCACTTTTCAGGGGCCTGCGGGCCCCTTTTTTTAATCCAGCAAGTTGCGCTGAATCAGGTATTTCTCAAGAATTTCAAGCCGGGCAATCGGGTCTTCCAGCTCCAGCAATTTCTGTTTGGCCAGATTCTGAATCGGCAGCACCTCGGTAATCCGAAAACCGACCCATTCCGCCTCATCAAACAAATGCGGTTCGGGGATGCGTTCGGGGCCGAGATCCTTGATGATGCGCAGGAGCAGCGGCAGCATGCATTTCGCTTCTTCAGGCAAGGGCAACGGGCCGTTATTCTGGATCACCTCAACCCGGGCACTTAACGACTGGTTGGCGCAAACTTCCTGCGCCAAGATCCGGAAACGCTTTTGACCCCGGGTGGTGACCTGCAGAATACCCAACTGCTCCATTTCCCAGTCGATAATTTCAGCCAGCGTGCCGACCGCGTGCGGGCGCGCCGCCTTGCCGGTTTCGCCGCCTTCATCGATCAGGCAAATCCCGAAAGGCTTGTTCTCCTTCATGCAGGCAGCGGCCATGTCGAGATAGCGCTGCTCAAAAAGGCGCAAGGGCAACACGCCACCGGGAAAAAGCACGGTATTGAGCGGAAATAGCGGAATCGTGATGACTTCAACCGTCGAGTCATTGGCCGAACGCGAGAAATCAAACCAGCCCATTTACGCTTACTCGCCCCAGCGTCTGATCAACTGATGCGGCACATCAATTTGGTCGAGAATGCGCGCGACAACGAAATCGACAATTTCCTCAACCGATTTGGGGTGATGGTAGAAGCCGGGATTGGGCGGCAAGATCACCGCCCCGGCGCGCGACAGGCGCAGCATGTTTTCGAGGTGGATGGCGGAAAACGGTGTTTCACGCGGGACCAGCACCAGCTTGCGGCCTTCCTTGAGCACGACATCAGCCGCGCGTTCGATCAGCTTATCGGCCAAACCCTGCGCAATAGCGGCCAGCGTGCCCATCGAACAGGGGCAAACGACCATCGCATCCGGTGGATTGGAGCCGGAGGCAACCGGGGCGAACCATTCTTCGCGGCCAAAAACCGCGAGGTTTTCCGGGTTGACCCTAGGGCCAGCCGTTGTTTCTGTGGTCGCAGCATAGCGTTGCAACAAGGCAGTGCGCACCTCGGCTGGGCGTGAGGACAATTCGAAATCGATTTCCTGCTTGGCCACCACTTGCGCCGCTTGCGAATAGAGCAATTGCACCTTGCAACCCGCCGCCAGCAAGCATTCAAGCAGGCGCAGGCCATACGGCATGCCGGAGGCGCCAGTGAAGGCAAGGCAAATGGTCTTAGACATGGGCGGTTTCCGGGGGCGGTGGTGGATCACGCAACAGTTTAGCGGCGATCAGACCGTTGATGGTGCCAAATACCAGCGCAGCGGCGGCAAAAACCGGGGTCAACAGGAAAACGCCATCATGCGGAATCAACCACAGCCGGGCAAGCAGGAGTTGCCCGCCAATGTGCGCGAAGGCAGCAAGTATGCTCAGGCTGACCGGCCCGAACCAGCGCCCTGGCAAGTAGCGCGCAATCCCCAACGTGGCCAGACTGAGCAGCGTGCCGCTCAGTGAAAGGAAAAATCCGGGCGCCAGAAAGTAGCCGAGCAGCAAACTGCCAGCCAAAACCCGCAAGCCGCTGACCCAAACTGCCGTCGCCCAGCCATAACGGACCAGCACGACCAGCGTGACAATATTGGCCAAACCGGGTTTGACGCCGGGCAAGGGGCTGGGAATTGCCGCATCGACCAGTGACAGCGCCACCGCCGCCGTCGCCAGCCAGGCGATGCGCCGGTCTTCGTCGGTGACGGTCAATTCAATAACTGATTGAGTCATAAACCTTGGTCCGCCCGGTGATTTGCAGGCTAACGCGATTCGGCGCGCAAATAGCGATTTCGCCAGGACGCATCAACCAGCCCTGGCGCACGCAATATTGCCGTGGCCCAGGATCGGCCAGCACCCGTGCCCGACCTGGTTCAATGGCGATCAGCGTATTACCCAACGGCCCGGCGACTTCCAGCTGACGCTTGGCGCGCAAATCAAGCTCGACAAAAACTTGTCCGTTCTGCCGGATGATGGCGCGATCCGCCAACCCGCCTTGCCAGAAAAGGGGAAAACTCAGGCCAACCAGGATCGCGGCAAGGAAAATCACCAGCCAGTCGCCCGGCTTGATCAGTTTCAGCCAGAGCACTCGCTTAACCGCCCGCCAGAGTCCGATGCCTGACCAGCACCCGCGCCTGATTGGTGAATTCGCGGGCCAACCATTCGGCGATGTAGACCGAACGATGCTGACCGCCAGTGCAACCAATGCCAACCGTCAGGTAATTGCGGTTGTCACGAATAAAACAGGGCAGCCAGGTCGCGACAAAGCGGGCGATATCGTCGCGCATGCGGCAAACCTCGTCCTCTGCTTCAAGAAAATCAACCACCGGCTGGTCCTTGCCGGTCAGGATACGCAGGGCGTTGTCGTAATGCGGGTTGGGCAGGCAGCGCACGTCAAAAACGAAATCGGCATCGAGTGGAATACCGTGCTTGAAACCGAAGGACTCGAACATCAGGGTCAAGCCGCTGCCCGGCGTCGACTCGATGAATTGGCGTATCCATTCACGCAGCGCATTGGCCTTGAGATTGCTGGTATCGATACGGTGGCCGAGGGTTGAGATCGGTTCAAGCAACTCGCTTTCAGCACGTATCGCCTCCTCCAGCGTTTGCCCGTGGGCGGCCAGCGGGTGGCGGCGGCGAGATTCCGAATAGCGTTTGAGCAAGGTCTCCGGACTGGCGTGCAGGAAAATGAAGGTGGCTTGTGTTCCCTCTTTTTCAAGCAGAGCCAGCTTGTCATTGAGCAATTCAATGCCATCGCCCGAACGTGCATCAACCGCGACAGCAACTTTGGCGATGCCCTCCTCCTTGAGCATACGCACCAACACCGTGAGCATGATCACCGGCAGATTGTCTACGCAGTAATAGCCGGCGTCTTCGAGGAGATGCAGGGCCACCGATTTACCCGAGCCGGAAAGCCCGCTAATGAGAATGAGATCCATGAGTCAGAGGATAAACAAGGCGACGCAGGCAAGCAAGCTTGGGCATAATAGGCGGACAACAGGAGACTGCCATGCCGCCGACCATTCCCCTTCTCGACCTGCCCTTTTTAGCCGAATTGACCACCCAGCGCCGCGACATTCACGCGCACCCGGAACTCGCCTTCAACGAGAACCGCACCGCCGATCTGGTTGCGGCGGAACTCGAACGCTACGGGCTGGAAGTCCATCGCGGCATTGCCAAAACCGGCGTCGTTGGCGTGCTGCGCGCCGGTACGTCGCAACGCATGATCGGCCTGCGCGCCGACATGGATGCGCTGCCGCTGGCCGAAATGAACGAATTTCCGCACCACTCGCGCTATCAGGGCAAGATGCACGCCTGCGGCCACGACGGCCACACCGCCATCCTGCTTGGCGCGGCGCGCTATCTGGCGGGCAAGCCGGATTTCGACGGGACAGCCGTCTTCATCTTCCAGCCCGCCGAGGAATCGGAAGGCGGCGCCGCCGTGATGATCGAGGAAGGTTTATTCGAGCGCTTCCCGGTCGAATCGGTTTATGGCCTGCACAACTGGCCGGGCATCCCGGTTGGTGAAATTGCCGTGATGCCGGGGCCGGTGATGGCCGGCACCTGCGCTTTCGAGATTTTCGTGCGCGGCCACGGTTGCCATGCCGCGATGCCGCATCAGGGGGTCGATTCCATCGTCGCCGGCGCGCAGTTGGTGCAGGCGATGCAGACCGTCGTCAGCCGCACCCTGCATCCGTGCGATGCCGCCGTGGTCAGCGTCACCCAATTTCATGCCGGTGAGGCGTGGAACATCATTCCGGAAGAAGTCGTCCTGCGCGGCACCATCCGCAGCTTTAAACCGGAAGTTCAGCAGACCGTCGAGCGCGCCATTGAGCGCCTGTGCAGCGGCATTGCCGCCGCCAACGGAGCGCAGATCAGCGTTACCTTCGACCACCGTTACCCACCGACGGTCAACAGCGTTAACGAGACAAATTTCTGTCGCAACGTTGCCGGCAGTGTCTTTGGCAGTGAGCGGGTACTCACCGACATCCTCCCTTCTATGGGCGCCGAAGACTTTGCCTACATGCTGCGCGAAAAGCCCGGCTGCTACGTCTGGCTCGGCAACGGGCCAGGTACCGGCGGCTGCACCCTGCACAATCCGCATTACGATTTCAACGATGAATTGCTGACCCTGGGCATCAGTTACTGGGTGCAACTGGTTCGCCAGGCCTTGCCCACGGCTTGACGTGAAACAGCTGGGTAGGTCGGGTTTTAACCCGACAATCGCAATGACAATGTCGGGCTGAAGCCCGACCTACCCGGCAACTAGCCAGCCATCTTCGCAGCGCAGGGCGTTGACCAGCAACAGTTCGCGCTCGACCCGTTCGGCCAGTTGGTCCTCGCTCAAATTCAGATAGCGGGCGTTAACGTCGACGGCAAAAGGCAGGCTGAGTACAAAGGCGGGAAAATCAGCAATTGGCAGGCGGCGCTTTTCCATCATGGCGAAGGAAATAATGACCTTGATCGCGTGCCAGGCTAGTTGTTCGATATTGGCCTGAAAATGGGTTAGCCGACGAAAAGCCCGCTCAAAAGCGAGGTCGACCGTAACAAACGGGCTGCCGTGGCCGGGAATGACGGTATCAATCGCCAGTTTGGCGAGCATTTCCAGCGTTTCACGCGCACTTGCCAATCCGTTGGCCTCGCCGAGCAGTTCGGGGAAAATCACGCCGAAACCGTTTTCCCAGAGCGCATCGCCGGAAATCAGGATGCGCTTTTCCGGGTTGTAGTAGGCCAGCGCTTCCATGTCGTGACCGGGTACGGCCAAAGCTTGCCAGTTGAGTTGGCCCATTTCGATTTCGCAACCGGCGCTGATCAGGTGGTCGTGCTGAAAACGGGCGGCTTGCTGGCCGAGCGGCGAGAGCAGCAGCGCGTCCTGATCCCAATCGGCAATCGCCGCATGCAGCCCGGCGGGGACCATGATTTCGCAGCCAAATGCCGCCTGCAGGGCTGCGTTGCCGCCGATGTGGTCAGAATGGGAGTGGGTATTTATCAGGCGTTTTAGCGGTCGACCGTACAAGGCGCTGCCGACCAGAGCGACGGTTTGTTCGGCATGGGCGACATAGCCGCTGTCGATCAAGGTGGCGTTTTCGCCATCAAAACACAGGATGTTGTTGGCCGATAGCCAGCCGCGCTCGAGGATGAGCAGCGTTTCGGGCAGCGCAACCGTCATTCCGGGTTGTCCGGATCCTGACTGGTCGATTTGCTCGGGATTTGCTGCGGAACCACTTCGGCGACGATGCCCGGACTCTCAAACGGCGGGCGTCCGCAGCCAAGGCAATAGCCGGAATCCGGGTCGGCCATGCAGATGCCGACGCAGAGGTATTGTTCTTCGTCACTCATCGCGTAGCGGGCTTTCCAAGGGGGAATTTTCCATCCGGCGCCGGGTCACGGCAGCAAGAATTTGGGCGCGGGTGGCATCGTCGGTCCGCGACCAGACGGTGATTTCATCGAGGGTACGAAAACAGCCCAGGCACAGGCCGTTGCTGGCGTCCATCTTGCAGATATTGATGCAGGGCGAGGCGATCATTGAAGGTTTAAATAAGCATGAAACGGTGTTGTTGGTCACGCACCGTTTCGACCGCCTCAAGGGCTTCGTCGCGACTGATGCGGGCGAGGATGACGAGGTAGTGACGCTTGTCGCGGGCATTAAGTTCCGGGAAATCAAGCGTATGCACATTGGCGTCGTTACTGCCGCTGTCGCTGACAATGCCGAGACGGTCAACAGTGATGCTTACCGGCGTCAGCGCCAGCGAGCTTTCGGGAGCGTGTAAAAATTCGGCCAGCGCTTCGACCAGCTGATCGGGCATCAGCGATTCGGCGGATTGGCGCAGGCGCTGGTCGAGCTCCTCAAGATGGCGGGTATGCACCGCCTGTTCGTGCCCCGGCGTTTTCCCGCGCAGCACAGTCAGGTGGGCGCGCTCGACCGAAAGATCGGCACGCAAGCCTTCGCGTTCGGCGCGCAGGGCTTCGACGTGGTCGTGAAAGGTGGTCAGCAGGCTATCGAGGGCATTGGTACGCAAGTGTTCGAGTGTGGTTTCCAGCGCACAATTTGGCTGAATCAAGGTGTGGTCACAAAAATAGACAACCACTTGCGGTACATCGGATTGCACGACATTGCCTTGAACCGACATGCCAAGCTGCTTTTTTTGCTGGCGGCGGGCGGCAAGCAGGGCATAAAAATGATCGTTTTCCCAACAGGCCGGCTCGGCCAGATAATCGCGTACCGCCTGACTACGGCCAAGCATCTGGTCGATGTCATTGGCTGTCGCAAACAAGGCATGAACCAGTGGGTCATTGGAAAATGAGCGGCGATTGACATCAATCGGCCCGGGCACGGCGCTGATCAGGCCGTCGCAATAGCCCAGCGCATATTCGATCGGCCCGGCCAGTTTCTGCTCGAAACCACTGGCCGATTTAAGCTGTGGGCTAACCAGTTCACCCACCCTGAGCAAGGCTTTTTCAACCGCCGGACTAAGCGGTGGCGCGGGTTTTAGAAAATCACTGATCGCCGAAAATAAACTCACTGAATACTTCCCGCACAAAGCGCCCGGCCAGCTTTGGCGCCATTCGGGCGGTTGATGGCGCTGGAAATCCAGTCGCCGATGCCAGCCAGTTTAGCCAGATCAATGCCGGTTTCAATCCCCAAACCATGCAGCAGATAGACGACATCCTCAGTCGCTACATTGCCGGAAGCCCCTTTGGCGTAAGGGCAACCGCCGAGCCCGGCCAGCGAACTGTCGAACACCGCCATGCCGAGTTGCAAGGAGGCGTAGATATTGGCAATCGCCATGCCGTAGGTGTCGTGATAATGGCCGGCGAGCTTTTCAATGGGCACTTGTCTGGCGCAGGCTTCGATCATCCGGCTGATGCTGGCCGGATTGCCGACGCCGATGGTGTCGCCCAGCGAGACTTCGTAACAGCCCATGTCATACAGCGTTTTGGCGACCTCAGCGGTTTTTTGCGGGTCGATTGCGCCCTCGTAAGGACAGCCGACAACGCAGGAAACGTAGCCGCGTACCTTGATTTCGAGCGAGGAAGCTACCGAGAGAATCGGTTCAAAGCGCTTCAAGCTCTCGGCAATCGAGCAATTGATGTTTTTGCGTGAAAAACTCTCGGATGCTGCACCAAATATGGCAACTTCCGTCGCGCCGGCCTGAATCGCCGCATCAAAACCCTGCAAATTCGGTGTTAAAACCGGGTAGACCGTAGCCGGATACTTTTTGATGCCTTGCAAAACCGCCGCGTTATCGGCCATCTGCGGCACCCACTTCGGCGAGACGAAGGAGGTGGCTTCGATAACGCGCACACCGGCCTCGGCGAGGCGATTGATCAGGGCTATCTTGATTTCGGTCGGGACGATTTGCTTTTCATTCTGCAGACCGTCACGCGGGCCGACTTCGACGATTTTTACGTGCTTGGGAACGCTCATTTCGGGGATCCTCAAATTCTAAAATTGTGCTCGCCAATAACCAGCCTCTCGCTGGTGGCGAATCGCCAGTATCAGCACAGCATCTTGATTTTCTCGATAGCGATAGAGCGCAACATAACCGGTACGGCCACGGGAAATGATCAATTCCCGCAAGCCATGCTCAATCGGGCGACCGATCAGCGGGTGCCTGCCCAGTATCGAAACAGCTTCCTCAATCAATTGGGCCGTTTCAATGGCGACGGCCGGGTCACTTTCGGCTAAAAAGCTGGTCAGGCTTTCGATGTCTTGCAGCGCCTGGCTGGCATAACTCAGCTTCGCCATGGCTTGAGTGGCGGACGCTCAGGATTTTCGCCACTGAGTCTGGCTTTGATATAGGCATGAACATCCCCAGCATCGAAAGCGCTACCACTTTCAAGCACCTCCTGCTCAGCGGCCAGAGCGTCGGCAACGAAACGGCTACGCTGTTCGGCAGCGTGCGCAGCCTGTTCGATTGCGCTGACCATGAATGCATGGGGCGAAACGCCTTGTTGTTCCGCAGCGGTGATGGTGCGTTGCTTTAGTTCATCGGGCAATTTGAGCGAGGTGGTTGCCATAATATTTCTCCAAATTTGGTGTTACCAAAGTAGCACCAAGTGATTCTTTGGGCAAGTCACCCTGGGTTGGTCTCGAATTCCACCAGCGCCGCGCCGTCACTGACCTGTTCGCCGGTTGCGTAGCAGAAAGCCTTGATGATGCCAGCCGCCGGAGCGGTGATCGTATGCTCCATTTTCATCGCTTCGAGGATCAGTAGCGGTGTGCCTTTTTCAACCAGCTGACCCGGTTGGGCGAGCAGGGCGACGACTTTGCCGGGCATCGGTGCAGTCAGGCCGCCACCTTGGGCGCCGCCGGCTTCGACCAGATGCAGCGGGTCGTCACGCAGCAACTGGTAAGTGCTGCCCTGTAAAAAGACGTGCCTTTTGTCGTCGACCGCAACCACCGAAGCGATCAGGCGGCGGTTGTCGATTTCGACGGCAAAGCCATCGCCATTGAGCTTTTTGCCGCGCGCCAGGGTCGTTTCGCCATTGATCGTGATTTGCCACTGTTCGCCCTGATAGCCAACCAGCGCTTCGATCAGGCTCTCGCCATCACGGAAGCCGATCATGCGCGCCGCCGACAGGTTCATCCGCCAGCCATCGCGGGCATGCCAGGGCGACCACGGATCGCCGCTGGTTTTGGCCTTGAGGCGCGCTTCATGTTGTTCCCAGAGCAACTCGCCGACGGTGGCAACCAGCAAGGCATCACGCGGCACGACTTGGGCCGCCGGAAAGAGAAATTCCTTCTGCCGTTCGATCAGGCCGGTATCAAGATCAGCGCCGGCAAAGGCCGGGCAGGCGACGAGGCGCGAGAGGAAATCGATATTGGTCGTCACCCCGGCCACCTGATAATCGGCCAGCGCCTTGCGCATACGGGCCAGCGCGGCACCACGATGCTCGTCCCAGACAATCAGTTTGGCGATCATCGGGTCGTAATAAGGCGTGATTTCGTCGCCCTCCTCAACCCCGGTATCGACCCGAACATTGATGCTTTCATACGGCGGCGAGAGGCGAATCAGTTTGCCAGTCGAGGGCAGGAAACCTTTATCGGCATCTTCCGCATAAATCCGCGCTTCCAGCGCATGGCCACGAATCTGCAGTTGTTCCTGCGCCAAGGGCAGCGGCTGGCCGGCAGCAACGCGCAACTGCCATTCGACCAGGTCTTGCCCGGTGATCATTTCAGTCACCGGATGCTCGACCTGCAGGCGGGTATTCATTTCCATGAAGTAGAACGAGCCGTCCTGATTGGCGATGAATTCGACCGTACCGGCGCCGACGTAACCGACTGCCTTGGCAGCAGCAACGGCGGCTTCGCCCATCTGGCGGCGGCGCGCTTCGCTCATGCCGGGGGCGGGCGCTTCTTCCAGCACTTTCTGGTGGCGGCGCTGCACCGAGCAATCGCGCTCAAACAGGTAAACGCAGTTGCCCTGCGTGTCGGCAAAAACCTGGATTTCGATGTGCCGTGGCTTGGTGATGTATTTCTCGATCAGCACATGCTCGTTGCCGAAACTGGAAGTCGCTTCGCGCTTGCAGGAGGCGAGCAGATCGAGGAAATCCTCCGATTTTTCAACCAGGCGCATGCCCTTGCCACCACCGCCAGCAGCCGCCTTGATCAGCACCGGATAGCCGATCTGGTCTGCTTCGCGATGGAGCAAGCCCGGTTCCTGATCGTCACCGTGGTAACCCGGTGTCAGCGGCACATTGGCTTTGCCCATCAGCTTTTTGGCTTCTGATTTTGAGCCCATGGCGCGAATGGCGGAAGCCGGCGGGCCGATGAAGGTGATGCCGTTAGCGGCGCAGGCTTCCGAGAAATCGGCATTTTCAGAGAGAAAACCGTAACCGGGATGGACCGCCTGGGCGCCGGTACGCTTGGCGGCTTCCAGGATTTTGTCCGCCACCAGATAGGATTCACGCGCTGCCGCCGGGCCGAGCAGCACGGCTTCGTCGGCGAGCCGGACATGGCGGGCATTGGCATCCGCTTCGGAATAGACAGCAACCGTGCGGATGCCCATGCGGCGGGCGGTCTTGATCACGCGACAGGCGATTTCTCCGCGGTTGGCGATCAGAATTTTATTGAACATGATTTATTCCCCAACCCAGGCGGGCGAACGTTTATCGAGAAAAGCCGAAATGCCGTCACGGGCCTCGGCGGTAGCACGCAGATGAGCAATGCGGTGGGCGGTGTCTTCAACCAGGTTGTCGTTGATCGGCTGGTTATTGACCGCACGAATCAGGTCCTTGGCCGCCGCCTGCGCCAGCGGGCCGCCTTGTAGCAGCGCAGTAACGATTTCCTGCACTTTGGCATCGAGTTGATCGGCTTCGACGGCTTCATGGACGAGGCCAATTTCACGGGCGCGCTCGGCGCTGATCCGCTCGGCGGACTGGAAGTAGCGATAAGCCTGACGGGCGCCAATAGCGCGCAGCACGTAAGGCGAAATTGCCGAAGGGATGATGCCGAACTTGACCTCGGAGGTAGCGAAAACCGCCTTGGTTGAGGCCACGGCCATGTCGCAAGCGGCGGCCAACCCCATGCCACCGCCGAGCGCCGCGCCTTGGATGCGGGCGATAGTCGGCTTCTTCATCTCGGCCAGAACGCGCAACATACCGGCCAGGGCGCGGGCATCGTTGAGGTTGTCATCAACGCTGTTATTGGCGGCGCGCTTCATCCAGTTGAGGTCGGCTCCAGCGGAAAAGCTTTTGCCTCTGCCAGCAAGGACGACGACGCGGATGGCTTTGTCTTCGTCAAGCGCGCAGCAGGCGGCGGTCAGTTCGGCAATCAGTGTTTCGTCGAAGGCATTGTGGAGGTCGGGGCGGTTCATCCAGATCGTGGCGTCCGGGCCGGTTAGCTCGATTTGTAGGGATTGGTAGGGCATTTTGTTTGTCTCGGTTTTGTTATTTGGTTGTGGTTTTTTGGCTTGGAGTTCGGCTAATTGGCTGGGGGTTCCGCCTTGCGGGCGGGCGTACTTTCTTTTGGTGGCCAAAAGAAAGTAGCCAAAGAAAAGGCCACCCCTGGGTCGGTGCCGGCTACGCCGGTTCCTTGCGCTACTCGAAACGCCGGGCGTCTGGCTAAACTCGCCTGCGGCTCAAACAACGCCAGACGAAAGCCCCCGGCGCTTCTGCGTTGCTCAGCACCTCTCAAGGGGCCCAA
>JBDKHF010000073.1:0-30103 GCA_039797825.1 Pseudomonadota bacterium
CTGGAAACGTTTGCCGACCTCGACACGCCGCTCTCGATCTACCTCAAACTGGCCAACGCGCCCTACACCTACCTGCTCGAATCGGTGCAGGGTGGCGAACGCTTTGGTCGCTACTCAATCATCGGCCTCGCCGCGCAGACGCGCATCGTCGTCAATGGCCATCAGGTGTTGGTGCTGACCGGCAACCGGATCGCCGAACGTGAAGACGACACCAATCCGCTCGACTTCATCGGCAAGTACATGCAACGCTTCCGCGCCGCCCCGCAAGCCGGCTTGCCGCGCTTTTGCGGCGGTCTGGTCGGCTGTTTCGGCTACGACACCATTCGCTACGTCGAAACCAAGCTGACGCGCACCCACAAACCCGACGAGATCGGTACGCCGGATATCGGCCTGCTGCTTTCTGAAGAAATTGCCGTTGTCGATAACCTCTCAGGCAAATTGACGCTGGTCGTTTATGCCGAGCCCGGCTTCCCCGGCGCCTACCAGAAAGCGCGGGCGCGCCTGAAAGAACTGCTGCTCAAACTACGCACGCCGGTGGTCATTCCCAGCGAACAGCCAGCCCATTCCGAAGCCGCGGTCTCCACCTTCGGTGAAGCTGCCTTCAAGAAAGCCGTGCTCAAGGCCAAGGACTACATCACCGAAGGTGATGTCATGCAGGTTGTGCTTTCACAGCGCATGACCAAACCTTTCCACGCCAGCCCGATGGCGCTCTACCGCACGCTGCGTAGCCTTAACCCATCGCCCTACATGTTCTACTTCGATTTCGAGGATTTTCATGTCGTTGGTGCTTCGCCGGAGATTCTTGTCCGCCTTGAAGGCGACCGCGTCACCGTCCGCCCCATCGCCGGCACCCGCAAACGCGGCGCCTCGCCGGAAGAGGATGCCGCGCTGGCTGCCGAACTGCTGGCTGACGAAAAAGAGCGTGCCGAACACACTCAGTTGCTTGATCTTGGACGCAATGATTGTGGCCGGGTCGCCAAGATTGGTAGCGTCAAGCTCACCGAAAACATGATCGTCGAGCGCTACTCGCACGTAATGCACATCGTTTCCAACGTAGAGGGCCGTTTGCAACCGGGGCTGGATGCGCTCGATGTGCTAAAAGCCACCTTTCCAGCTGGCACCGTATCCGGCGCACCAAAAGTCCGGGCGATGGAAATCATCGACGAACTGGAACCGGTCAAACGCGGCATCTACGCTGGTGCCGTCGGCTACCTCGGTTTCCACGGCGATATGGACATTGCTATTGCCATCCGTACCGCTGTCCTGAAAAACAAACAGCTCTACGTCCAGGCCGGCGCCGGCATCGTCGCCGACTCAGACCCGCATTCTGAGTGGATCGAAACCCAAAACAAGGCCCGCGCCGTGCTACGCGCCGCTGAACTGGCCGAGCAGGGGCTCGATACGCGAATCGACTGATTTACGCCGAGCGAACTCGGTAGGTAAATAACGAAGGGTAGTTTGCTTGGTCAACTAACCGATGGCTCTTTGTATCGATTTACAGATTGCTCGGTAATCAATTTCCAAGATGAGAGCTGGTCTGTCATCCACTTCTCAAGTTCAGGCGAAATGCTCAGGCGATATCCGGCA
Organism: Pseudomonadota bacterium; assembly: GCA_039797825.1. Classification (GTDB taxonomy): domain Bacteria; phylum Pseudomonadota; class Gammaproteobacteria; order Burkholderiales; family Rhodocyclaceae; genus Azonexus. The sequence continues at coordinate 1,588 of JBDKHF010000073.1, forward strand.
ATACGGGATGGTGTTAGTTTGCGTCCATAAGAAAAACGCCATTTCTCAAGCCGGATAACTGCTGCTGCAGTAAATAACATGGCGTCAGATACTTCTTTGCCTTCTTTTGGAAGAAGGATCAAACAATCATCATTTACGCCGCACGGTTCAGTTTGCACAAAGGCTTCGCCAATGCTTCCAGTTTGAGCGACAGTAACAAACGGGGGTTTGATCAAATTTTTGAAACTAAGCCAACCATAGGTGCCGTTGTATTGCTCCGTCGGAGAGATAATTAAAGTTTCACCTGGGGCAATTCCGTCGCGGCTATGGAGTTCTTTTTGACCGTAGAAAATATCAAAATACTCTCCAATTGTGCCAGGCATAGAACTCAGATCCTTGGCATTTTTTATGCGTTTATTACTCAACATCTTCCGATAGTGGTTTGCGGTCAGGTCACCGGCTTCCACCATTGTGCGCTGATTGGCCACTTCAGCTGCGTAGCGAGTGTAGAACGAGACATAACGACGCGTAAGCTCGTCAATGCTCGAACGTAATTCGGTTTCTTCCGCGATTCCTGAAGGAATGTAGGCGCCAGGTGACCATTCCATTCCACCTGTAATAGCTGCAGTCCCAGCAAATCCGGGAATCGAGGATTTGTTTAAAACTGCTGAAACAGCTTGTCCGAGTTGGTTTTTTCCATCTTTTCGGGGAATTCTCACCCCTTTCTTTAGCGTAAGTCCGTCATAGTGGATGCGAACAAAGCTAGTAAGTCCTTCTCCATTATGCGGCACACCTTTTTCAATCAGAAGGATGCTAGTTGTTGCACTTGCGAAAGGCTGAAATGTTTCATCGGGTAATTGTATAACAGCCTTTAATGTGTGCTTTTCCAACAAAGACTTCCGCCATGAGGCGAAGCTCTTTTTCACTATTAGGCTAGTCGGGATTATGACTGACAGCTTTCCTCGTGTATGTAACGCCTCAAGTGCTTTCTTAATAAATTCTTGAGGGGGAACATCCGTTGCCTTGTGAGGGAACGGAGGATTCATCAGCGCAACGTCGCAAAGCTCATTGGGGTATTTTGTTGCATGAAACACATCTTCGCTGGCAATGCCTGATTTACCATCTCCACGGAGAATCATGTTGGCAACGCAAAGTGCGGCTGTTAAAGGTTCTGACTCGTAACCAATGAGGTTGTGTCGAACCATTTCCACGACATCTTCATACCTCGCATTTTCTACATCAAAAGCTCGCTGAATAACGGCAATAAGAAAGCCCCCTGTGCCGCATGCCGGGTCAATAACCTTGTCGTTCTTGGTTACTTCACATAGATCAGTCATGAAGCGAGTCACCTGGCGTGGGGTGAAATACTGCCCTATGGTATTTCCTCCAGTGTAGCGAAAGAATGTTTCATAAAGTTGCCCGAGATAGTCGTGGTCATAAACAGCAGTTACGACATTCAGTTTCTCTAGCGTCGCAAGGATTTCCCAAGAGGTTTGAGCAAGTTTTTGATTGGCTTCATTAACTTGTAAGCTTTCGCCTAATGTGGTTTTCCCGGCCACAGCGAAGGCTTTTTGGCACGCGGTGTTTACGTCTCCGAGGATAAACTCAGGGTCTTTCCTAATTCGGCCTTTAGATTGCCAAAGTGCGAGCATCATCGCGCCAACGTAAGCTGGTCGGTATTCGTCTTTTACTGCAGCTTCGCGCAGGATACGATTGATCAGATCAGCTTTTTCTGCCAAAACCTCTGTGCTCGGAATAATTGGTGAAAGATCAGTCAGAGACGCTATCGAGTTTAAATTCTCGGCGTCTTTAGGTGTCGGAATCCAAGATATCGGACTTCCGTTGTAATTCACATTGGTCCAACTTCCAGCAGTGTTTTTTGAGGCGCGAACATGAATTTCTGTTCGTTCTTGACCTGCAACTCCAATGGCTATTACCTGGTGTCCTGCCTCTAAGCAAGCTGTTGCGTACCATTTAGCCTCTTCAACGGCGATACTCAAATCCGATTCATTTGCCTTTGCTTCAATTACCATTATTGGACGCATTGAAGCAGGGTCAATCAAAAGAAAATCTGGATACCCATCGCCTTTGCCTGTTTTGCTGCGCCCTTTGAAAATGTTAGCAAGGGTTGAGAAGTTTTTGTACTCATTTTGTCGTACCAAGACCCCTTTGGGTACTTTGTCCGTGCGCCATCCTTGAATGCGAAGCAAATCGAGGGTTGTGTCTTCGGTGCGAACTTCAGATATATGTTTGGCCATGCTGGTTATCCAGAATTATTGTTATGGGTGGGTTTAGAGCAAATCAGCTTGCTTGCTTCCACCGAAACGCCCTATAGCGGCGGTGCCTCTAACTTTATTTGGTGCAATATCGATTCGTTGAATTGATTCCTGGAAATCCAAGCCATGATCGGCCAATTCACCCATCAACAAGGCCACAATTGCCCAGTGTGCCGGTACTTCACCATTTTTCTTGTAGTTGGTAATCGAGTTGCTGTTGATCATTACCAAGTCGGCAAACCTCTTGTTCGTAAGCCCTGCTTTGCCAAGGTGGCGTCGGAATTCATCGTAAGTCATGGTGCTTTATAGCACAGACAATTAATTTGTGTGTGCTATACATTAAATAATGTTTTATTGTGGCTTTGTGTTGTGGGTTTTTGCGCTGGTATGCCGGAACGCTTGGAAGAAACGGTACGAGTGAAATCACTAAACCAGCAGCCCAAAAATTTCGGTTGATTCGTAGGCAAATAAAAAGGGGTTACATTGCTGTAACCCCTTCGTTTTTGGTGGGCCCGCACGGACTTGAACCGTGGACCAAAGGATTATGAGTCCTCTGCTCTAACCAACTGAGCTACGGGCCCGGAAACTTTAGCTGGCGTTGGTGTCGATGAAGCTGCGCAGTTTGTCAGAGCGGCTTGGGTGACGTAGTTTGCGCAGTGCCTTGGCTTCTATTTGGCGGATGCGCTCACGGGTGACGTCAAATTGCTTGCCGACTTCTTCCAGTGTGTGATCGGTGTTCATTTCGATGCCGAAACGCATACGCAAAACCTTGGCTTCGCGCGTGGTCAGGGTGTCGAGGATTTCCTTGGTGACGCCGCGCAGGCTGGAGTACATCGCTGCGTCGGCGGGTGCCAGGGTGCCGGAATCTTCGATGAAGTCGCCGAGGTGGGAGTCATCGTCGTCACCGATCGGGGTTTCCATGGAGATTGGCTCCTTGGAAATCTTCATGATCTTGCGGATCTTGTCTTCCGGCATGTCCATCTTCTTGGCCAGCGTGGCGGGATCGGGTTCGGCACCCGTTTCCTGCAAAATCTGGCGGCTGATCCGGTTCATTTTGTTGATCGTTTCGATCATGTGAACCGGGATGCGGATGGTACGTGCCTGGTCGGCAATCGAGCGGGTGATCGCTTGACGAATCCACCAGGTGGCGTAGGTCGAGAACTTGTAACCGCGACGGTATTCAAATTTATCGACCGCCTTCATCAGGCCAATGTTGCCTTCTTGAATCAAATCAAGGAATTGCAGGCCACGATTGGTGTATTTTTTGGCGATGGAAATGACCAGACGCAGATTGGCCTCGGTCATTTCGCGCTTGGCGCGGCGGGCTTTGGCTTCGCCGGTCGACATCTGTTTGTTGATGTCTTTGAGATCTTTAAGCGGAATGCCGATGTGTTCTTGCAGGGCAAGCAGTTTCTTTTGCTCTTCCTTGATTGCCGGACCGTTGCGGGTCAGGATGGCGACGTAAATTTTTGGCGCGGCAGCGATTTCGCCGTCGGCCCATTCCAGATTGACTTCATTGCCCGGGAAGGAGGAGATGAAGTGCGGGCGCGGCATTTTGACGCGGTCAACGCAGATTTGCTGGATCTTTCGTTCGCAACCGCGAACCTTTTCGACCATGCCACGCACGCTGTCACATAGGCGCTCGATGGAGCGAGAGGTGAAGCGGATGTTGAGCAGTTCGTCGGAAATCTGTTGCAGCAGCTTGAGGTAGGCCTTGTCGTGCGGACCTTTGCTGTGCAGCGTTTTCTGCATTTTTTCGTGGATTTCACGAATGATGGCGAAACGTTCCAGCGCCTCGGTTTTGAGTTGCAGCATGGAGGCGGATACGGCGCCGGCGCCACCATCATCTTCAACATCTTCGTCTTCGTCGCCGAGTTCTTCCGGCAAGCCGGCGACGGGTGGCGCTTCGACGGCATTCGGATCAATTACGCCATCAACCAACTCGTCGATGCGCATTTCTTCGCTTTCGACTTTGGCGGCCAGTTCGAGAATGTCTGTGATCGTCGTCGGGCAGGCCGAGATGGCTTGCACCATGTGCTTGAGGCCATCTTCGATACGTTTGGCGATTTCGATTTCGCCTTCGCGGGTGAGCAGTTCGACGGTGCCCATTTCGCGCATGTACATGCGGACCGGGTCAGTTGTCCGGCCGAATTCGGAGTCGACCGTGGATAGCGCCTGTTCGGCCTGCTCTTCGACATCATCATCGTTGGCGGCGGCAGCGGTGTCGGACATCAGCATGTCATCGGCAGCCGGGGCTTCGTCGAAAACCTTGATGCTCATGTCGCTGAAGGTCGAAATAATGGCTTCGATACTCTCGGCATCGACGACATCATCAGGCAGGTGGTCGTTGATCTCAGCGTAGGTCAGGTAGCCGCGATCTTTGCCCAGTTTGATCAGGGCCTTGAGGCGCGTTTTGCGGGCCTCGGCATCCAAGGGTTCCGGCTTTTCTGCCATTGCGCCCTGGAGTAGCGCCTTTTCGGCGGCCCGCTCTTTGGCCTTGCTCAGGCGCGGCTTGAGGGCTGCTTCTTTGGGTGCTTCTACCGGGGCTTCCGTGGCGGTGTCTTTAGCCTTGGCCATGAATACGATTCCTTGAAATTCGGAAAACCGCAGATTTTACCATAACTTAGCTCTCCTTATTCCTGCGCTTGACCGTGCTTGCCAAGCTTGCCCAGGAAGTCGATATAGGCAATTTTCTCGGCGGCGCTTAAACCGGCAACGCCAAATTGCTGGGCTTTAATCTGCAGTTTGGCGAAGTCGCGCTTCTCGCCAGCTTCATGCAGGCGGGCCAGCGTGTCTTTGAATTCCTGTTCAGCTTCTCCTTCGTCAAAGGGTTGGCCGAGAAGTTCCGAGGCGGCGTTTTCGATTTGTGATTCTTCGGGCATGCCGCGCAATTGCTCACGCAGGCCGGCATAGCTGGATGTTTCGTGATTGGCACTGACCAGATCATGCAGGCGAATGAGGGCGGCGCGTTCCGGGGTGTCCGGCAGCAGATCGATCGGCAAAGTGGCGGCAAGTTGCGGTTTGTGCAGGACGATGCGCAAGAGATTGCGGGTCAGTGATGGGGCGGAGCGCTTGGTCTTGGCGGGCGCGGCGGGGGCGTAGGATTTGAGGTCGCAGAGGCGTTCAACTTCGCTTTGGGCAAAACCACTGGCTTCGGCCAGGCGTTTGACCAGTTGCAGGCGGAGTAGCGGCGTCGGCAGCTTGAGCAGCAATGGTTTGGCTTCGTAGATCAACTGTGCCTTGCCTTCTGAGCTGGTCAGGTCGCAGCGTTGGGCCAGTTCGCGCAGCAGGAAATCAGAAAGCGGCATGGCTTGCGTCACCAGACGGTCGAACTCCGCCTTGCCGTGGGCGCGGATGTAGCTGTCCGGGTCGTCATCCTGCGGCAGGAAAACGAAGGCGAGGCGCTTGTTGTCGGCGAGCGCTTCCAGCGAATTCTCCAGCGCGCGCCAAGCCGCTTTGCGCCCGGCGTTGTCGCCATCGAAACAGAAAACAATGCGGTCAACCTGGCGCAGAAGCTTGTTTACATGGGTTGCGGTGGTCGCGGTGCCGAGCGTCGCCACAGCGTTGCCGACACCGTTTTGGGCGAGTGCGATGACGTCCATGTAGCCTTCGGTGACGATGGCGGTGTTGGTGTCACGCAGGGCTTGACGGGCTTGCGGCAGGCCAAACACTTCGCGGCCTTTTTCAAAGAGTGGTGTTTCCGGCGAGTTGAGATATTTCGGCTCGCCCTGGTCGATGATCCGTCCGCCAAAACCGATGATGTCGCCCTTGGGGTTGATGATCGGAATCATCAGGCGGTCGCGGAAGCGGTCGTAGCGACGGCCGGCATCGTTTTCAATGACCAGTCCGGCAATCTTCAATTCATCGGCGTTGTAGTCTGGGAAAACTTCCTGCAGGTTCTGCCAGCCATCCGGCGCATAGCCCATGCCGAAGCGGGCGGCAACCTCGCCGGTCAACCCGCGTTTCTTGCAATATTCGATGGCGTGCGGCGACTTCTTTAGCTGATCCTTGTAGTACTGAGTGGCACGCGCCATGATTTCGATCAGTGCGCGGGTCTGGCCGGGTTTTTCGTCATTGAAGCTGCGCCCCTCGCTTTCCGGAACCTGCATGCCGGCTTTGCTGGCCAGTTCCTTGATCGCATCGACAAAGCCCATGCCCTGGTATTCCATGACGAAACTGATCGCCGTGCCATGCGCGCCGCAGCCGAAGCAGTGGTAGAACTGCTTGGTCGGGCTGACCGTGAATGACGGCGATTTTTCGTTGTGGAAAGGGCAGCAGGCGGCGTAATTGGCGCCTGCTTTTTTCAATGGCACGTAGCCATCGACCAGTTCGACGATGTCGACCCGGGCCAACAGATCCTGGATAAAGGAATCCGGGATCATGCTTGTTTAGCCGGCAAGTGCTGCCTTGACCAGTTTGGAAACTTCGGCCATGTCGGCTTTGCCGGCGAGACGCGGTTTGAGGACGGCCATCAGCTTGCCCATGTCTGCCGGGCCTTTGGCGCCGGTTTCAGCAACGGCGGCAACGACGATGGCGTTGGTTTCTTCTGTGCTCATTTTTTCCGGCAGATAGGCACCGAGGACGGCAATTTCAAATTTTTCGGCATCGGCCAGTTCCTGGCGGCCAGCAGCTTCATATTGGGTGAAGCTGTCTTTACGTTGTTTGGTCAGCTTTTCGATGATCGCGATAATGGCGGCGTCGTCAAGTTCGACGCGCTCATCGACTTCTTTTTGCTTGAGGGCGGCAAGCAGCAGGCGAATCGCACCCAGCTTGGCGGTTTCCTTGGCCTTCATGGCCGTTTTCATGTCGTCGGTAATGCGTGCTTTGAGGCTCATTTTCGGCTTTCTTAAAGCAAAGAGCCGCCAGCTGGTCGGCGGGCGGCTCTTCTGGTGCTGCGAAATTTACTGGATTAGTAAAGTTTCGGCGGCAGGGTCAGGCTACGGAGGCGCTTGTGCTGACGTTTGACAGCTGCTGCAGCCTTACGCTTACGCTCGGCGGTGGGCTTTTCGTAAAACTCACGGGCGCGCAGCTCGGTCAACAGGCCAGTCTTTTCAACTGTGCGCTTGAAACGACGAATAGCAACTTCGAACGGCTCATTTTCCTTGACACGAATGTTCGGCATATAAATCACCCCCTTCCGTAAGGCGCCTGCCAGGTCAAGTAAAAGGCAGTGCGCGCAAATTTGTTGTGTCCGCTGGATCGCGGAAAGCCGAGCAGTATATGCCAAAAAACCTTTTCGCTCCAAGTGTTAATATGCGCGCCTATGTTGGTTCTTGGTATTGAATCCTCCTGCGACGAAACCGGTATTGCGCTTTACGACAGCGCTGCCGGTTTGTTAGCGCACGCACTTTATTCGCAGGTGGCAATGCACGCCGAGTACGGCGGTGTGGTGCCTGAGTTGGCATCGCGTGACCATATTCGCCGCGTCGTGCCGTTGTTGCGCGAGGCGCTGGCCCAGTCCGGCAAAACGCTGGATGCGGTTGACGCCGTTGCCTACACCCGTGGCCCCGGTTTGTCCGGCGCCTTGCTGGTCGGCTGTGCTTTTGCCGAGGCGCTGGCGGTGGCGATTGATAAGCCGACGATACCGGTTCATCACCTTGAAGGGCATTTGCTCTCGCCGCTGCTGTCGAGCAATCCGCCGACTTTCCCGTTTGTCGCCTTGCTGGTTTCCGGCGGTCATACGCAATTGATGCGGGTGACTGGCGTCGGTGAATATGAGTTGCTGGGCGAAACACTGGATGATGCGGCGGGCGAGGCGTTCGACAAGAGCGGCAAGCTGCTGGGCTTGCCTTATCCAGGTGGCGCGTTGCTCTCAAAACTGGCCGAACTGGGGCAGCCGGATGTCTACAAATTGCCACGGCCGATGTTGCATTCGGGTGATTTGAGCTTCAGCTTTTCCGGCTTGAAGACGGCGGTTTTGACCCTGGTGCGCGAGCAGGCCGAGCCATTGAGCGATGAGTTCCGGGCCAATGCGGCGCGCGCCTTTCAGGAGGCGATGGTTGAGGTGCTGGTCAAAAAATCATTGAAAGCGCTGAAGCAGACTGGCCTCAAGCAACTGGTGGTGGCCGGCGGGGTTGGTGCCAACCAGCAGTTGCGGTCAACGCTGAATAACGAGGCAAAAAACAAGCGCTTCAGCGTCTATTACCCGGAGCTGGAGTTTTGTACCGATAACGGCGCCATGATCGCGCTGGCCGGTTGTTTGCGCCTGCAGAGCGGCACGCCGTCAAAATCGGCGGGGAGCTTTGCGGTCCAGCCGCGTTGGCCGTTGATGGATATTGCCAAGCCGCAATAAAAAACCAGGGTTTGCCTGTTTTAATTAGCTGGGGCTATGCAACGCCGGGCTAATGTGGCGCTGAATGGTCGCCTGCATGTCGTCGGCGCGGAAAGGCTTGGCGATGAAGTCGTCCATGCCGCTGGCCAGGCATTCTTCGCGGTCGGACTGCATGGCGTTGGCGGTCATCGCAATGATTGGCGTGCGGGCAATGGCTTGTTCGGCCTGGTATTGGCGGATCAGCCGCGTGGCTTCCAGGCCGTTCATGACCGGCATCTGGACGTCCATCAAAATCAGGTCAAAAGTTTGCTCAAAAACCAGGTCGACCGCACGCTTTCCATTTTCGGCCAGGGTAACCAAGTAATTGGATTTGCCCAGTAATTTCAAGGCGACCTGTTGATTGACGGGGGTGTCTTCGACTAACAGTATTGTCTTCTGGGTGGTCGTCTGGGCTGTTGAAAATGACGTTGGCTGTGCGTTCATCGGCGCAGGCTGTTCGGCGAGTTCGATGCTGAACGCGAAATGGAATTTTGTTCCAGCGCCCAGCCGGCTTTCAACCCAGAGCCGGCCACCCAGCAATTTGACCAGGCGATTGACGATGGCCAGACCGAGGCCGGTGCCGCCGTATTTGCGCGTTGTTGAACTCTCTGCCTGAACAAAGGGCTGAAAAATCATTTCCAGCTTGTCGTCAGAAATGCCTATCCCGGTGTCGGCAACGGTGAAGGTTAAATTGCTGAGTTTGTTATTCGGGTTTGCGTCAGCGCGAGCCAGGATCTCGATGCCGCCGGATTTGGTGAATTTGATCGCATTCGAAATCAGGTTGCTCAGGATTTGTTGCAGCCGGACCGGGTCACCACAAACATGCTCAGGGATCGCATTTTCCGCGTGCCAGACGAGTGTTAGCCCACGGCTTGCGGCTTCGACCGAGTAGATGCCAATCACACTGTCAAGAATTTCAGGGAGGTGGAAAGGGATGTGCTCGAGACTCATTTGCCCGGCGTCAATTTTGGAAAAATCGAGAATGTCATTCAGGATGCGCATCAGGCTTTCGCCGGAAACCTTTACCCAGGTCAGGTTTTCGCGCTGCTCGTCGGTCAGGTTGGTGGCGAGGGTTAGCTCGGTCATGCCGAGAATGCCGTTCATTGGCGTGCGGATTTCGTGACTCATCGTCGCCAAAAATGAAGTCTTGGCCTGCGCGCCGGCTTCGGCGGCTTGGGCCAGGCGCTTTTCTTCATCGCGGGCGGCGGTTAATTCCTGAACGCGCTCAGTTACGGCGCGTGACATGGCATTGAATGCCGCGCCCAGTTGGCCAACGTCATCATCGCCCTCGGCAACCGGGGGCGGGGTCAGGTTGCCGGCGGCGACCGCCTGGCTGGCCCGCGTCAAGTCGCTGAGGTGACGGGTCAGGAAATAGCCGAGCAGCGTCATCAAGCAGATCGAGGTGATGATTTCAAGCAGTGCAATGAGGACGCCTTGCTTGAAGAGGTCGCCGTGGGCGGCGATGATTTGCGATAAATCAAGCCCGAAGTGCAATTCGCCCATCGCTTGCCCAAAGGTATTGATTGGCACCATTACATCGTGGCGCGGCTTTTCTTCAGCGCTCGCGAATAACTCGAATTGACGGTCGGGTTTGGGTAGCGCCTTGTTTGCCGGCCAGCCGCTGGCAGCGATTCGGCGTCCCGTGGTGTCGGTCAGTACCAGGTAGTCAATTCCCTTGACCGCCCGGCTTTCATCGAGCACCGCTTGCACGGTCACAAAATCGCGCTGGGCAAGGGGGGCAACGATGGCAGCAATCAATACTGGCGCGATTTGTTCGGCGTGGTTACGAGCCTGAGCGCCCATGTGCGTGGTCAGCAAGCGCAGGCTGTTGGCGACCAGCATGGTCAACATCAGTGCTTCGATGAGCACCGCAGCAACGATCAGACGGCCTCTGACTGAGCGCAGGGGCGAGGTGAATTTCATTTTGATTTCAGCAGGTTGCGAATTTCGCCAGCGTAGGGTTCCATTGCATCAAGTTCGCGCGGACGCAGTGCTCGGTAGCCATCCAGCTTGTTTTGGCTGAGATACGCCTTGCCTTCGGGTGAATTGGCAAAACTGAGCAGCGCCTGCTCGATTTTCTTGAACTGAGTGCTGCGTCGCTGGTTGAGCATGTAGATGCGTCCCGCCATCGGTTCGCTCTCGGCGAGAATGCTCAAGGCTTGCTGTTGTTCAACCGGCAATTTCTGAAAATTGGCCAGTGAGGTAAAAGCGATACCAGCTTCGCCAGCTAATACTTGATGGCTGACGCTGTCAGCGGCGGAAACATATTTAATGGTCAGGTCGTTGAGGTTGTTTTTCTTGAGCCAATGCAGGCCCCAGAGCGTGACCAGCGATGTCGGCGAGGGCCCAGTGCGGTCGTTCCCTTAAGATCGGCGGGGGTGCGAAAACGGCTGTTTTGGGCAACCAGCGCGACGGCTTTGAACTCTGCTTTGTAAGTCATCAGGGGTTGGTAGCCACCATCGACCTCGTAAATTCGCGCCTGATGGCCAGTGGTGATGGCGATGTCGTATTCCTGGCGCAGCGCCCGGCGGCCAAATTCGGTGAAATCAGGCGCGGTTTCGATAATAACCGGCTGGCCCAGTGACTTTTCGAGCGCGAGGCGCAGCGGTTGGTACATTTCAAGAATGACCCGGGCGCTGGTGTGTGGCGCAACGCCGACATGAAAAACGTTCTCTTCAGCCCGCAGGTTGGGCGAAAGCATAAGCAGCAGTGCCAGGCTGTAGCGCAGGAAAATGAGGCGAGTCATGCGGTTCTTTCGATGAATTTCAGAATCACGGCTTCTGCTTGTTGCCGATCTTCGCTTCCTGGCCAGCCATCAAGCGCTGAATGTTTTGCCAGTGTTTGCCAATCAAGGCCATGGCGATGATGCCGATAACCAGTGTTCTGCCGTCGCCGCCGTGCATCAAAATTTGATAAATCGGTGCCATGCCACCGGCGATGACCGCGGCGAGTGAAGAGTAACGGAAGGCATAAGCGACAAACAGCCAGGTGGCAGCGACTGCCAGGCCGAGTATGGGGTCAAGGGCGAGTAAAACGCCAGCCGCCGTGGCGACGCCTTTGCCGCCTTTGAATTTGAGGAAAATCGGGTAAAGGTGGCCGGCAAAAACAGCCAGCGCGACCAAGCCGGTTTGCGTTACGGAAAGCCCCATTCGCTGCGCAATAATGACGGCCAGCGCACCTTTGGCGGCATCGCCGATCAAGGTGAAAAGTGCAGCTTTCTTGTTACCGCTACGCAGCACATTGGTCGCGCCGGGGTTGCCTGAGCCGTAAGTGCGGGGGTCGGCCAAGCCAAATAGTTTGGACGAAATCATTGCAAAGGGAACGGAGCCAAGCAGGTAGGCGGCAACGATGGCGAGGGCGGTTTGCATGGGGCTTTGGGTCGCTGAGGTACAATCGCGGCGAATTTTACACTGCCAAGGCACCCAGACCCGGTATGGACATCATTTTCATCGAAGAACTGCGCGCAGAGACGTGGATCGGCGTCTATCCACGTGAAAAGGCGATGCCGCAGACGGTCGAGATTTCTTTGCAAATTGGCGTGTCGACCGTAACAGCCGGGGCCAGCGACGACATTCGCGATACCGTCGATTACGCGCTGGTGGTCGAGCGTTTGCGGGCTGATCTGGCGCTTAGCCATTTCAATTTGCTGGAAGCGCTGGCCGAGCATGTGGCGAGTTACCTGCTCGAAACCTTTGCCGTGCACTGGGTGCGCGTTTCCGTTGCCAAACTGGGCATGATGCCTGGCGTCAAGCGCGTCGGGATCATTATCGAGCGTTCTGTTTAGCCAGCCTTTCCCGTACGAAAAGAGAAAATATGTCCGACTCCATTCCGCTGTTATCCCAGCTTGAAGCTCGCGTTCTCGGCACCCTGGTTGAGAAACAGCGCACCGTACCCGATACCTATCCACTCTCCTTGAATGCACTGGCTGCCGGTTGCAATCAGAAAACCAGCCGCTTTCCGGTCATGGAAGCGAGCGACTCCTTTATTCGCAACGCACTGGAGAGCTTGAAAGCGCAAGCTCTGGTTGCCGAAGTGCCGGGCAGCCGGGTGGTTCGCTATGAACACCGGCTCGAAAAAGTGCTGGGCATACCCAAGCAGTCCTCGGCCTTGCTCACTGTTTTGTTGCTGCGTGGCCCGCAAACTGTTGGTGAATTGCGTTTGAACGCTGATCGACTACACAGTTTTGCCGATACCTCTTCGGTTGAGGTCTTCCTTGAGGAAATGGCCAGCCGCGAGGCGGGGGCGCTCGTCGTTGAATTGCCACGCGCCCCGGGAGCCCGCGAAAACCGCTGGATGCACCTGTTGAGCGGGACGCCGGAGCTTGAGCTGGTTGCCCATAGTCGGGCGCCTGGTGCCAGTTCGTCGGCTCAGAATACGGAAGACCTCAAAAATCGAGTTGCCGTTCTCGAGGCCGAGGTGGCTGATTTGCGGGCGATGCTGCTGCGACTTTCGGCTGAACTCGGTATTCAGTAAGCCAGCGAGGCAGACTCATTTGCTCAGCGCAGCTTCTACCGTTTTCGGTTGCAACACGCGCAGGATGTCGTGCGGATGGACGCCAACCAGAAAGCCACGCCTGCCGCCGTTGATGTAAATCAGCGCTAAATCAAGAATCGATTTTTCCAGATAAATCGGCATCACTTTCTTGGTGCCGAACGGGCTGGTACCGCCGACCAGATAACCAGTGTGGCGATTGGCGACTTCCGGCTTGCATGGCTCGACCTTTTTGCAGCCGATCTGGCGTGCCAGTTCCTTGGTTGAAACCTTGCAGTTGCCGTGCATCAGCACAATCAGCGGCTTGGCGTTTTCGTCCTCAAAAACCAGTGTTTTGACGACGGCGTGTTCGTCGACGTTGAGTTCGCGGGCGGAAACGCTGGTGCCACCGTGTTCTTCGTAAGCATAGAGATGGCTGGAGAAGGGGATTTTTTGCGACTTCAGAAACTTGGTCGCTTGAGTTTCGGGGGCGTGGTCGTTTTTGATCATGGCAATATTTTATCCGCGTGGGTGATGCATCGCATGTAGCCGCTTCAGGCGTTCACGAGCGACGTGCGTGTAGATTTGGGTGGTTGTAATGTCGGCGTGGCCGAGCAGGAGTTGAACGACGCGCAGGTCGGCGCCGTGATTTAGCAGGTGGGTGGCGAAGGCGTGGCGGAGGACGTGCGGCGAGAGTTTGGACGCATCGATGCCGGCTTGCGGCGCGTAGCGTTTGATCAACTGCCAGAAGGCTTGCCGGGTCATTGCGCCGCCACGGGCGGTAACGAACAGGTCTTCACTCTGCTGGCCTTTCAGAATCTCCGGGCGGGCTAGCTTGAGGTAGTCGGTGAGCCAGTCGATCGCTTGTTCGCCAAGCGGCACCAGTCTTTCCTTGCTGCCTTTGCCGATTACCCGGACGACGCCTTCATTAAAGCCAACTTCATGGATTTTCAGGTTGACCAGTTCGGAAACGCGCATGCCGCTAGCGTAGAGCGTTTCGAGCATGGCGCGGTCGCGCTGGCCGAGTGGGGTATCAAGATCGGGCGCTTCAAGTAGGGCGTCGACCTGTTTTTCCGACATCACTTTGGGCAGACGGGATGGGCGCGCTGGGTTAGCCAGCTTCAGGGTTGGGTCGATAAAAATTCGCCCACGCCCGATTTGCCAGCGGTAGAAGCGGCGCAAGGTCGATAAATAGCGCGCTTGCGAGCTGGCGCGGGTTTGTCGCGAAAGTTGGGCGATGAAGGCGGTGAGCGTCGTCTCGCGAAGGTCGAGCAGCGATTCGGCGGCGTTGTTGGCCAGCCACAGCGCGAGGCGGCCAAGGTCGGAGCGGTAGCTGTCCAGCGTTGCCTTGGCTAAACCATCTTCCAGCCAGAGAGCGTCGCAGAAGTTGTCGATTTCGGCGAGATCAGTCAGTCGTGGCTGCAAGGCCGGCACCTTCATGTTTCAGCAACCAGCGTTTGACGTCGAGCAGGAAGCCGCCGCGTTCACGGTTGAAGCCGCCCAGCCCACCACCCGTTGCGACAACGCGGTGGCAGGGAATAACGACTGGATAAAAATTAGCGCCACAGGCTTGGCCGACTGCGCGTGGCGCATTATTGAGGCTTTTTGCCAGTTGACCGTACGTCTCGGTCTGGCCGTTGGGAATGGCTGAAATCTGTTCCCAGACACGGCGCTGAAAAGTGGTGCCGACTGGGCGTAAGTGCAGGCCGAAGACAAAAGCCGGATCGGCGATGTAGGCCTTGAGCTGGCGAACAGCTTCAGCAGCCAGTGGCGTTTGCGGGGCTTGTTCCGGGCGCGGCTCAAGGAACTCGATGCCGGTGATTTCGTCGTCATTGCAGTGCACGCCCAGCGCAAAGCCGGGGGCGGCGACGATGGCTTGGTAATGGGCTACGTTCATGGCGATCCTTGGCGGAATGGGGTGCTAGATTATCATGCAGCAGAAGCGACTTTGAAATGAGGCAGCGATGAACGAGATGATCGAAAAAGGAAATTCCAGGAGCGCACTCGCGCTAGCTGGCGTGCAATTTTTGTTCACGCTGGGCTGGACGGTCTACGCCATTTTCCTGCCGGAATTGCTCAAGGGGGCGGGCATCGCCGCCAGCTGGCTGCCCTGGTTGCTGATGGCCGATCAGCTGATTTTTGCTGCAATGGACATTGCCTTCGGGATGGTGGCTGACCGAATGGCCGATGGCTATCGCAAACTGGCGCACCTGCTGTTGTGGCTGACCACCGTTTCCGCCGGGGCATTCCTGTTGCTGCCTTTGCTGGGCAGCGTTTCCCCTGGCTTGTTGCTGGCAGTTTTGGCGATCTGGGTAGTTTCGGCCTCCGTGGTCCGGGCGCCGACCCTGGTCTTGCTCGCCAAACGCGCCAAGGCGGCGCAACAGGGCAGTCTGGTGGCTTACTACGCCGGTGGTATGGCGCTGGCCTCGGCGCTCTCGCCTTTTCTCGGTTTGGCGTTGAAAGGGGCGGATCCGCGTTTGCCCTTCGCCGTTTCGGCGCTCAGTCTGCTCGCTGCGGTTTTTGTCTTGCTGCGCGTTTCCGGCAGTCAGCCGCCGGAAACAGAAAAAGATGCGCCGCCGCCGCTGCCCTTTGCTGCTTACCTGCCGCTCTTGCTGGTTCTAGGTCTGGCGACTTTTGCCTTTCAGTTGCACGCCTTCGTCAATGCCGGCCCGCTCTATCTGGCGCTGGTCGGCAAGGAGAGCCTGCCATGGCTGATGCCCCTGCTCTGGCTCGGTTTTTTCGCGGCGCTGCTCGGTGTGGGGCGCCTGGTCAAACGTTTTGGTGCCTTAAGCGTTGCGGCGAGTGGCATTTTGCTGACGGCGCTGGCCAGTTATTTCGCTGTTACGGTCAACTCGCTGGAAGCACTGATTTTGTTACAGATGCTGGCCGGTGCCGGCTGGGCGCTGGCTTTCGCCGGGCTGATGGAACGCGCCACCGCCGATGGTACGCGCGGTGCCGAAGGTGTTTTCATGGGCAGTTTTTTTGCCGTCACGGCGCTCAGCAGTTTGGCGCGGATAGGTTTTGCCACACAATATTTACCGGCGCTGAAGGGCATTCAATTCATGCTGCCAGCGGCGTTGCTGCTCGCCGCTGGTTTGCTGGCTGTTTTCTACACCCTTAAAAGGCGGCAATCCCGGTAATTGCCCGGCCCAGAATCAGGGCGTGAATGTCGTGCGTGCCTTCGTAGGTGTTCACGACTTCCAGATTGACGAGATGACGGATGACGCCAAAATCGTCCGAAATGCCGTTGCCGCCCAGCATGTCGCGGGCGGTGCGGGCAATATCCAGCGCCTTGCCGCAGGAATTGCGCTTCATCATTGAGGTGAGTTCCGGCGTCGCACTGCCGTCATCCTTCATCCGTCCCAAACGCAGGCAGCCCTGAATGCCGAGGGTGATTTCGGTCTGCATGTCGGCCAGCTTTTTCTGAATCAGCTGATTGGCCGCCAGCGGGCGCTCAAACTGCTTGCGATCGAGCGTGTATTGCCTGGCTGTGTGCATACAGAATTCGGCGGCACCGAGCGCACCCCAGGCAATGCCATAGCGCGCTGAATTTAGGCAGGTGAATGGGCCTTTGAGACCTTTTGCTTTCGGCAACTGGTTTTCGCTGGGTACAAAAACCTCGTCCATGACGATTTCGCCGGTGATGCAGGCGCGCAGGCCGACTTTTCCGTGGATCACCGGCGCCGACAAACCGGCCATGCCCTTTTCCAGAATAAAGCCGCGAATATCGCCGGCATCATCCTTTGCCCAGACCACAAAAACGTCGGCAATCGGCGAGTTGCTGATCCAGTTCTTGCTGCCTGAAAGCTTCCAGCCGCCCGCTACGCTGCGCGCCCGAGTGCTCATGCTGGCCGGATCGGATCCGGAATTCGATTCAGTCAGGCCAAAGCAGCCGATCCACTCACCACGCCCGAGCTTGGGCAGGTATTTCTGTTTCTGTTCCTCGGAACCGAATTCAAAAATCGGCACCATGACCAGCGAGGATTGCACGCTCATCATGGTGCGATAGGCTGAATCAACGCGCTCGATTTCGCGCGCGATCAGACCATAGGAAACGTAATTGAGGCCGGCACCGCCATAGGCCGGCGGCAAGGTGCAGCCGAGCAGACCCATGTCGCCCATTTCGCGAAAAATGCCGGCGTCCATCTGCTCGTGACGGAAGGCATCGCGGATGCGCGGCATCAATTTTTTCTGCGCGTAATCATGCGCCGCGTTGCGCACAATGCGCTCGTCAGCCGCCAGCTGGCTGTCGAGGAGAAAAGGGTCTTGCCAGCAGAACTCAGCCTTAGCCACGGACGTGCCCATCGCCCAGCACAATCCACTTCTGGCTGGTCAGCCCTTCCAGACCAACCGGGCCGCGAGCGTGAATCTTGTCGGTGGAAATGCCGATTTCAGCGCCCAGGCCGTACTCGAAACCATCAGCAAAACGCGTCGAGGCATTGATCATGACTGAGGCCGAATCGACTTCGCGCAGGAAGCGCATGGCTTTCGGGTGGTTGTCGGTGACGATGGCCTCGGTGTGGTGCGAGGAATACTGATTAATGTGGCTGATCGCTTCATCAATGCCGGCAACGACTTTGACTGAAATGATCGGCGCGAGAAATTCAGTGTAGTAATCCTCATCGCTGGCAGCGACGGCATTTGCGACGATGGCGCAGGTTTCAGCACAACCACGGATTTCGACGCCTTTGGCGCTCAGCATGTGGGCAATCGGCGGCAGCAGCATGGCGGCGACCGAACGGTCAACGAGCAGCGATTCAGCGGTGTTGCAGGTGCCGTAGCGCTGGGTCTTGGAATTTTCGACGATTTTGAGCGCCTTGTTCGGGTCGGCTTCCTCTTCCAGATAAACGTGGCAGTTACCGTCGAGGTGCTGGATCATCGGCACCCGGCATTCGGCGAGCAGACGGGCGATCAAGCCCTTGCCACCACGCGGCACGATGACGTCGACGAATTCGCGCATGGTGATCAGTTCACCGACGGCGGCGCGGTCGGTGGTGTTGATCACCTGCACGCATTCCGCCGGCAGGCCGGCCGTTTGCAGGCCTTCCTGAACCAGCGCGGCAATCGCCCGGTTGCAGCGAATCGCTTCCGAGCCGCCACGCAGGATGGCTGCGTTGCCGGATTTCAGGCACAACGCAGCAGCATCGGCAGTCACGTTGGGCCGCGCTTCATAGATGATGCCGACGACGCCGAGCGGCACGCGCATTTTGCCGACCTGTATGCCGGACGGCTGAAACTTGAATTCGCCCATTTCGCCAATCGGATCGGGCAGCGTCGCGACTTGCTCGACACCATCGGCCATGCTGTCCACGCCTTTTTCGGAAAGGGTCAGGCGGTCAAGCATGGCGGGCTCAAGGCCGGCGGCGCGGGCGGCGACCAGGTCTTCCTGATTGGCGGCAACGAGGGCGGCCTTTTCGCGGCGGATGGCGGCGGCAATCGCCAGCAGGGCGGCGTTCTTTTCAGCGGTCGAGGCGGTGGCCAAATGGCGCGAGGCAGCGCGGGCCTGGCGGCCAAGGCTTTGCATGTAGTCTTTGATGTCCATGATTTTCAGTGGCGGGGCAAAAGAACATTATAGCCAGCTAAATCGTCAGCTAAATTACAGGGAACTTCCGTAAGCGGATAAACTCTTATCCGCTACGCTAACAGGGCTTTACATCGGGGACGAAATGGCTGAAAAATTGATATTGCCGACCGAGATCAAGGTCTGTGCAACATGTAGTTATTGGGATGGTGAACGCCAGGTTGACGGCGAAATGAAGGTGGTGGTGGTGGCTGATGATTGCGCTGGCGAATGTCTGGTGCAGGAAACGCAAAAGCACGCGCTGCAGGATGTCCGTAAGGAATGTTCGTGTATCTGGGAAGACCTGGAGCCGGACGCTGCGGTGGAAGAACCGAAACCCTGACTATTTTTTAGCGCACAGGGGCAAACCAAGGCGCAAGAACTCTTCCCAGATGTTTCCGCGACCGATGCCTTTGGCTAACAGGTCGATTTTCCCCGCATGTTGCAGTGCGGTTTCAAGTGTTACGGTCGACAGCCTTTGCAAGGCCTTTTTTATCGGCGTCGCACGCGGCCCCCAAACCTTGGCGTCCTTGAGCAGCGCGTCGATTGGCTTGCCCGCATCAATACCGTTACGGATCACTGCCAAGGCCCGGATTTCCTCACTCATCGCCCAAAGTACCAGCGGCGGCGCCTCGCCTTCGTGCATCAAACCATTCAAGGTGCGTGACAAGCGCGCCACATCGCCGGCGAGCAGCGCCTCACGCAGGCCGTCAATGTCGTAGCGGGCGACGTTAAGCACCGCTTCACGAATTTGGGTGCTACTCAGTTCGCCGGGTGGATAAAGCAAACCGAGTTTCTGGATTTCCTGATGCGCGGCGAGCAAATTGCCCTCAACGCGCTCGGCGATGAATTTGAGACTTTCCTGATTGGTGCTTTGCTTTTGACGGCGTAGGCGACCGGCGATCCAGATCGGCAAATCGGCCAGCACCGGCGCCATCAGTTTGATCGCCACGCCGGCATTGACCAGTGCGCTGAACCAGACAGCTTTCTCCTCGCGCCAGTCGAGTTCGGGTAACGTGATTAAAAGCAGGTTGTCCAGCGACAGGTTCTGGCACCACTGCTGTAGTGCAGCGCTGCCGTCCTTGCCTACCTTGCCGGTGGGAATGCGCAGGTCGATCAGTTTTTTATCGCCGAATAGTGACAGGTTGCCGCCAGCGGCGAGCAGCTGACCCCAGTCGAAATGTGGCAGTACGGTCATCACTTCGCGCTCGCTGTAACCCTGCTGGCGTGCCTTGGCGCGGATCGTGTCGGCGGCTTCGATGACCAGCAGCGGTTCGTCGCCATAAAGCACATAAAGCGGGCGCAGATCACGTTCGAGATGGGCGGCGAGTTGTTCGCCCTTGAGCAGCATTACTCGGCTTCTTCGCGATCGGGATTTTTCGGTTTGATGATGCTCAGGCGGCGCATGATCTGATTGACCAGATCACTGTTCATGTCGCGCCAGAGCAGGCCTTCTTCGAGATCCTTGGTGAGAATGTTGGAGTCGTCGAAAGTAATGTCGCGCGACAGGCTGATTTCATTCGGCGGTACCAGCACTTGCCCTTTCGCATTGACCATGCGGAAAGAGTAGGTCAGTTGCAGGCGATATTCACGCACCCGGCCTTGGGCATTGACGCTGAGAATGGTCTTTGTCCGACTGTCGCTGAGTTGCTGGAAAGTGGCGTCAGCCAGCTTGGCATCATCAACGATTTCGCTGCTGCCCGCCGAGTTGATGTAGCGCTCAAGCCAAATCCGTACATCAGCCGTCTCGGGCAGCGCGATAAACATTGTCTTGTAAGGCAGGTTGCCGCTTTTCGTGCCGCGCAACTGAAAGCCGCAGCCGGCCAGGGCTAGCGCAGGAAGGAGTGCAAGCAGGCGGCGGCGGGAAATGGGCATTGGGGGCCTTAGACGACGATATTGACCAGACGGCCAGGGACGACGACAACCTTCTTCGCCGGCTTGCCTTCCATGAACTTGACGGCGCCTTCGGAGGCCAGCGCGGCGGCTTCGATGCTTGCTTTGTCGGCTTCGGCGGCGACGCGAATGGAACTGCGCAACTTGCCGTTAACCTGCACCATCAGCTCGATTTCATCCTGCTTCAACGCTGCCGGATCGGCTTTTGGGAAGGCCTGCACGCCGGCATCCAGCCCCGGCTTCAGTTCGGCAAACAACGCCTGACCGATGTGCGGGACGATGGGGAACAGGAGCAAAGCGATGCTTTCCAGCGTTTCCTGCGCCAACTTACGGCCAGTGGCATTGGTCAGATCACATTTGTCGTAGGCGTTGAGCAGTTCCATCACCGCTGCAATTGCCGTATTGAATTGCTTGCGGCGGCCATAATCGTCAGCCACCTTGCCCATTGTCTGGTGCAGTTTGCGGCGCAGGTCGGCTTGCGCGGTCGACAGCGAATCCTGGGCGAATTTGGTATCGACCAAACCGGCTTGCACGTGGTCGTAAGTCGTTTTCCACAAGCGGCGCAGGAAGCGGTAAGCGCCTTCGACGCCGGCATCGGACCATTCCAGCGACTGGTCGGGTGGCGAGGCGAACATGATGAACAAGCGTGCCGTGTCAGCGCCGTACTGGTCGATCAATGCCTGCGGATCAACGCCGTTGTTCTTCGATTTCGACATCTTTTCAGTGCCGCCGATGACCACCGGCAAGCCGTCGGACTTCAAGGTGGCGCCAGTCGGGCGGCCTTTTTCATCGGTGACGACATCGACATCTGCCGGGTTGAGCCACAATTTTTTGCCGCCATCGAGATCGCGGTAGAAAGTTGGTGCAACCACCATGCCTTGCGTCAGCAGGTTGGCGAACGGTTCGCCCAAATCGCCGATCAGGCCAACATCGCGCATCAGCTTGGTGAAAAAGCGCGAATACAAAAGGTGAAGGATGGCGTGCTCGATGCCGCCGATGTACTGGTCGATACCGCCTTTGCACCAGTACTGGACGCGCTCATCGACCATCGCCATGGTGTTGTCGGGGCAGGCGTAGCGCAGGAAGTACCAGGACGACTCGAAGAAAGTGTCCATGGTGTCGGTTTCACGTCGCGCGTCGCCGCCGCACTTTGGGCACTTGCATTCGTAGAACTCGGGCATCTTGGCCAGCGGTGAGCCGGCGCCGGTGATTTCGACGTTTTCGGGCAGCACAACCGGCAACTGGTCGTCGGGCACCGGCACGTCGCCACAGGTCGAGCAGTGAATGATCGGGATCGGGCAGCCCCAGTAACGCTGGCGCGAAATACCCCAGTCGCGCAGGCGGAACTGGGTTTTTTTGTCGCCGAGTTGCTTGGCAGAAAGATCGGCAGAAATCGCGTCGACCGCAGCTTCGTAGCCCAGGCCGTCGTATTTGCCGGAATTGACCAGCTTGCCCTTGATTTTGTCAGCGTAAGACTCGGCCCAGGCTTGATCGCTGAAGCTTTCGCCGTCAACGGCAACGACCTGCTTGATCGGCAGGTTGTATTTCAGGGCGAAGGCGAAATCGCGCTCATCGTGCGCCGGCACGGCCATCACGGCGCCATCGCCGTAGCTCATCAGCACGTAGTTGCCGACCCAGACTTCGACCTGTTCGCCGGTCAGCGGATGGCTGACGTAGATGCCGGTCGGCATGCCCTTCTTTTCCATCGTCGCGATGTCGGCTTCGGCAACGCCGCCCTTTTTGCATTCCTCGATGAAATTGGCCAGTTCTGGGTTGCCCGCCGCAGCACGCATGGCGAGCGGATGTTCGGCGGCGACGGCGACGAAGGTGACGCCCATGATGGTGTCGGCGCGGGTGGTGAACACCCAGAGTTGTTCGTCCGCATTGTCAGCCAGCGGAAACGCAAAACGTACGCCGGTGCTTTTGCCGATCCAGTTCTTCTGCATCAGGCGCACCTGTTCGGGCCAGCCCGGCAGATTGTCGAGTTCGGTCAGCAGTTCTTCAGCGTAGGCGGTGATCTTCATGTAATACATGGGGATCTCGCGCTTCTCGATCAGCGCGCCGGAGCGCCAGCCGCGACCATCAATCACTTGTTCATTGGCCAGCACGGTGTGATCAACTGGATCCCAGTTCACGGTGCCGAGTTTTTTGTAGACCAGGCCTTTTTCATACAGGCGGGTGAACAGCCACTGTTCCCAGCGGTAATACTCCGGCGTGCAGGTCGCGAATTCGCGTTCCCAGTCAATGGCGAAACCCAGCGACTGCAACTGCTTGCGCATGTAGTCGATATTGGAATACGTCCAGCCAGCTGGCGGCACGTTGTTGGCCAGCGCCGCATTTTCCGCCGGCATGCCGAAGGCGTCCCAGCCCATTGGTTGCATGACGTTGAAGCCCTGCATCTTGTGGAAACGGGAGAGCACGTCGCCGATGGTATAGTTTCGCACGTGGCCCATATGCAGTTTGCCTGACGGATAGGGGAACATCGACAGGCAATAGTATTTGGGCTTGCTGGTGTCTTCGACGGCACGGGCAGCACCGGTTTTATTCCAGTGCGTCTGGGCAGCGCGTTCGATGTCGGCGGGGGCGTATTTGTCCTGCATGGGTATGTGCTCAAAAATCTTGAAATAAGCCCGGAATTATACCGGTTGAACCTGTTTGGAGAGGCGATGAGGGCGATGCTGAGAAGTTGTCTGCTAATTATTGGGCTGTTTTCGGCGTTGACCGCAAGCGCCGTACCCAATGCCGTGGTTGATGCGCTGCAGGCGCCGGCCTGGCTCGAGCGCGGTGAGCGGCGCTTGCCGCTGGTCCCCGGTATGGTGCTGGAAAACCGTGATCGGGTGCTGACCGGCCCCGGCGCACGCGCCATTATCCAATTGGCTGACGGCAGCGCGGTCAAACTCGGCGAAAACGTCAGTGTTGCGGTCAACGCCCTGAAACAGGAAAAAAGTGGGCCGTTTACCGCTGCACTCGATATTGCCAAGGGCGCTTTCCGCCTGACGACTGATGT
The DNA here is from genome assembly GCA_039797825.1 of Pseudomonadota bacterium. Lineage (GTDB taxonomy): Bacteria > Pseudomonadota > Gammaproteobacteria > Burkholderiales > Rhodocyclaceae > Azonexus. The sequence continues at coordinate 25,083 of JBDKHF010000073.1, forward strand.
TTTTCGCAAATACCAAACGCAACGGGCGATCAATGTGCGTACCGGCACGGTGACCATTGGCATACGTGGCACCGATCTTTGGGGACGTTCCGATAGCGAACGCGATTTCGTCTGCCTGCTCGAAGGCCGGATTGCAGTTAGCCACCCAATGGGCGAGCCAACCGAGTTGAGCGAACCTTTGCAATTTTATGGCGCGGACAAAGGCCAAGCGCCGGGGCCGGTTGCTGTGGTAGAGAAAGAGCAGCTGGCGATCTGGGCGCAGGAGACTGAATTGCAGAGCGGCGCCGGCGTGCAGCAACAAGGTGGTCGCTGGAGCTTGCGCTATGGGCCATTCGACAAAGAGGAAACGCTGGCCTTATATGACCAGCTAAATGCCGCTGGTTACGCGGTAAAGATCAAGCCGCTCCGCGCTGCGGGCGGCTATGTCTATCACGTGCGCCTGGGGCAATTGGTGACCGAACGCGAGGCGCGTGCGCTAGCCGACAAGTTGGCGCGGGACCTGCATGTACCCGCAGCAAACCTGAATCGGCGTTAGCGTCGCCCGGTCACGCCGCTTTTTTTAGCGGGTTGAGGTTTTCCCAGTTGCTTTGCCAGAGTCGGTAAGTGTTTTGCGCGGCAATCATCGAGAGTAGCGACATCCGGGTTTGGTGTTGCCACATCCAGGACAGGCGGGGAGCCTGCGTTAGCCCGTAATTTGGGGCGCAACCGACTTCTTCTTCGACGATGCTCAAAAAGCGGTTAACCGCCAGGCCCCAATAGTCGGAACCTTCGTGTTTGCCGGTAATCAGCTCCGCCTCAGAGAGGGCGCGGCGCCATAATTTAAGGGCCAGTTCTTCGCTGATGCCGGCTTTTTTGGCGATCCAGGGGAGGATTTTGGGTGCTTGCATGCTGTTACTCCTTATTACTCAGTGGGGGTATCCACTTGCTGTTTTGATTGCCTCGTGGGCGAAAAGTTTTGTGCAGTGCACAATTTGTTTTGAGAAGTATACTTCCGGCTCAATCCGTATTGTGTGAAAAAGTGTGCATTCAGGTTGTTGCGTTGCACAATAACAACAAATTGGTATTACCAATTTACCGTTTCTGCCGTTTTGGCGCAGAATTCTATATCTTTAGTCATGGTTTTTGATTGATTTATGTCTGATTTGCTTGCTAATTTGAATGCGCCACAGCTCCAGGCTGTCACTTTGCCGCCGGTGCATGGGCTGATCCTTGCTGGTGCCGGGAGCGGTAAAACGCGGGTGTTGACGACGCGCATCGCCTGGTTGATGTCTACCGGGCAGGTTGGGCCGCACGGCATTCTGGCCGTGACTTTCACCAACAAGGCGGCCAAGGAAATGACGACGCGGCTGGCCGCGCTGGTGCCGATCAACACCCGTGGGATGTGGATCGGCACCTTCCACGGCTTGTGCAACCGGCTGTTGCGCGCGCACTACCGCGAAGCCGGCTTGCCGCAGACTTTTCAGATTCTTGATTCGGCGGACCAACTGGCGATGGTCAAGCGCCTGTTGAAAAATCTGAATGTTGATGATGAGAAATACCCGCCGCGCGAACTGTGCCATTTCATCAATGCACACAAGGAGCAGGGCGTGCGTGCCGGGCAGGCCGAGGCTTACGACAATTACACGCAAAAGCGCGTCGAGTTGTATGCCGAGTACGAGGCGCAATGCAATCGTGAAGGCGTCGTTGATTTTGCCGAACTGCTCTTGCGCTGCTACGAATTGCTGCAGCGCAATGAACCGATCCGCAAGCATTATCAGGAGCGCTTTCGCTACATTCTGGTTGATGAAGTGCAGGATACGAACAAGCTGCAGTACGCGTGGTTAACGCTGATTGCTGCCTGTGAGCCCTCTCCCCCAGCCCCTCTCCCGCAAGCGGGCGAGGGGAGCATCGAGCAGCGCGTGGGCGCAGCTTACGGGAGTGCGACAATTTTCGCGGTGGGCGATGATGACCAGAGTATTTACGCCTTCCGCGGTGCCGAGGTCGGCAATATGCGTGATTTCGAGCGCGATTTCGCCGGCCCCAACGTCATTCGTCTGGAGCAGAACTACCGTTCGCAGGGCAATATTCTGGCCGCCGCCAATGCGCTGATCAAAAATAATCGCTCGCGGCTCGGCAAAAATTTATGGACCGATGCCGGCGATGGCGAGCCGATTCGCGCTTTCGAGGGTTATTCGGATATTGATGAAGCGCGTTTCATTGTCGAAGAAATCCGCGAACTGGTGCGCGAAGGCGCTTCGCCGACGCAGATCGCGATTCTTTATCGCTCCAACGCCCAGTCGCGCATTCTTGAGCATGAATTATTCGCCAAGGCGGTGCCGTACAAGGTTTATGGTGGCTTGCGTTTCTTCGAGCGGCAGGAAATCAAGCATGCGCTGGCTTATTTGCGCCTGTTGGGTAATCCCGATGACGACACTGCTTTTCTGCGCGTGGTTAATTTTCCGACCCGTGGCATCGGTGCGCGTTCGCTGGAAAGCTTGCAGGCGACGGCGCATCAGACCAATTGCAGCCTCTACAACGCCGCCGCTTCATTGAGCGGCAAGGCCGGCGTGACGGTGGGCGGCTTCATTCGCCTGATCGAAACCCTGCGCCAGGAAACGGCGGATTTGCCCTTGCCGGAGATCGTTGAACACATCGTCGAAAAATCCGGCTTGGCTCAGCATTACCGCATGGATAAGGAAGGCCAGGAGCGCCTCGAAAACCTTGATGAACTGATCAACGCCGCCGCCAGTTTTATTGACGATGATGGCGTGGTGATGGGCCATCAGGCCGAAGGCGGCGCGCTGGTTTCATTCCTGACCCATGCCTCGCTGGAAGCTGGAGAGCATCAGGCGGGTGAGGGGCAGGAAGCGGTGCAGTTGATGACGGTCCACTCGGCAAAAGGCCTGGAATTTGATGTGGTCTTCATCAGCGGTCTGGAGCAGGGCCTTTTCCCGCACGAAAATTCGGTGGCGCAGGGCCAGGAAGGGCTGGAAGAGGAGCGACGCTTGATGTACGTGGCGCTGACCCGTGCCCGCCAGCGGCTTTACCTTTCCTGCGCGCAAACCCGCATGCTGCATGGGCAGACGCGCTATTGCGTGCCGTCGTCCTTCCTTGATGAAATTCCCGCCAAGCTGTTGGTGAAGTTGAACAAGAAATCTGTCCCGGCGCCAAGCGCTACGCCGGCGTTTGGCGGCGGTTATGCTGCCGAGCCGGTGGCCGGTGGCTTGCGCATCGGCCAGGCCGTCGAGCATGCCAAGTTTGGCCTTGGCGTCATTGTGTCGACCGAAGGGCGTGGTGGCGATGCCCGGGTTCAGGTCAATTTCGGCGGCAGCGGCATGAAGTGGCTGGCGCTGGAATACGCCAAGCTGACGCCGGTTTAAGTCTTGCTGGCGGCGATTGAGGCTTGCAGGAAATAGTGCATTGCCTGTTCGCGCAATTGCTCGCTCAGTTCGCTTTGCCCGGCCTGGCCGATGCTGGCATGCAGGGCCGGGGCGATTTCCAGGAAGCGGCTGACCAGCTTGGGGTCAAAGTGGGTGCCGGCGTCTTTCTCGATTATGCCGAGCGACATCTCCAGTGACATTGGTTCTTTGTAGGGGCGGCGTGAGGTAAGCGCATCGAAGACGTCGACGATGGCGAAAATCCGCGCATTGAGCGGGATTTCTTCACCATGCAGCCCGCGCAGGTAGCCTTTGCCATTGAATTTTTCGTGGTGGCCTTCAATCACTTCACGCGCGCCTTCCAGCCAGTTGGAGCTGCCAATGATGTCGACGCCAAGCGCAACGTGGGTACGCATGATGTCGAATTCCTCGTCAGTCAGCTTGCCCGGCTTGAGCAAAATGTTGTCGGTAATGCCGATTTTGCCGACATCGTGGAGGAAGGCGCCAAGAATCAACTGGCGCATGGCGCTCGGTTCGAGCCCACTGGCTTCGCCGAGTTTGATGGCGTACAGCGTGACGCGGAAATTGTGGTCGCCGGTATCCGAATCGCGCTTGGCAATGGCGGCACCAAGGACTGAGGCCATTTCAAGATTGCCCTTGAGGACTTCTTTTGAAAAGCGCACAACATCGCGGTTGAGCGAAATAATCACCGGGTAAAGCAGCAGGCTGGTGGCGAGAACGGCGATTAGTACGGCGCCCAGCGTGTGCCAGAGTTGTTTGCGGAAAACCTCGATCGTGTTGCGGTCAACGACGAAAACGCCCTCAAAAAACCCGGCGTTGCCGCCCAATTTGCTGGGCAGTGGCACAAGTACCTGAACGACGGTGTCTTCACCGATGAAATATTTTTCGTAGTGGTGCGTGTTGTCGAGCGGGAACTGGTGCTTGTATTGCTTGAGTTGATCTTCAATGTGTTTGTACTTGGGATTAACTGCTTCGACGATACGTTTCTTGTCGCGGTCATAAATTTCAATCACCACAAAATTGTTGCGGACAAAGGATTCTGCCTGGGCGCTGAGTTTTGCCAATTCCTCCGGGCTGCGTCTGCCGGTTTCCAGCCCTTCCGGCGCAAAGTCGCTGGCTTGCGTAGCGGCGAGGGCGACGATGGCGTCATCGATTTTCTCGATTTCGACGTAATAGGCAATGCCGCCGATCAAAACAGAGACAATCAGCCAGGCGGCGATCAGGCGGCGGAGCACGATGCGGTGGATAGAAATCATGAGCTAATGATACGCTCAGGGTTTAGCGATAAATTACGAAAAACTTAAGGAGAAAAGTATGACCTACGCCATTCGCATTCATCAAGCCGGCGGCCCCGAGGTCTTGTCCTGGGAGTCGGTTGACCTTCCCGCGCCGGGTGCTGGCGAAGCGACGGTTCGCCATGTTGCGGTTGGCCTTAATTTTATCGATACCTATCACCGCACCGGCCTTTATCCGCTGCCGCTGCCGTCCAGCATTGGCCTTGAAGGGGCGGGCGTGGTCGAGGCGGTTGGCGCCGGGGTGACTGAAGTGCAGGTTGGTGATCGCGTTGCCTACGCTGGCGGGCCGATTGGCGCCTATGCCGAAGCGCGCAATATTCCGGCGCATCGCCTGTTGAAATTGCCCGAT
>JBDKHF010000074.1:0-32549 GCA_039797825.1 Pseudomonadota bacterium
AACGACCTGGAGGCACTAGGTAAAGAATTGAAAGCGGACGCCGCCGATCAGCGTACGAAAATTGTTCAATGGCTGGCCGCGTTGATGATCGCCCAGGCGGCGGCAATCGCGGCATTGGTAAAGTTACTTTGATTGGACAATGGATCAATATGAAGAAAGCCGGGGTTTCCCGGCTTTTTTTTGCTCGCAATATAAATTTGCGCTTTACGGCTTTCGCTTTAATCGCACTTCCGGCGCTTCACTCCGTTTCGCTTGGGGCGTGCGCTTAAAGCTGCGCCGTGCGACCGTTCTCAGGAATAACTGGCGGAACAGAAATAGCCTGGCTAGTTCCCGGCATAGGCTGGTTCGATGCCATTTCGGTTTTGTTTTCTTGCTTCTTCTCCTCAAGTTGGCAGGTAATGATTCGGCGGAATCCATTGCGACTGAGTTCAAGACCGCAGCTGCCGAGTTGCTTGATGGTATAGCCCAGGTCAAGCATGTCGTTATTGGTCATGCTCTGACCAGCGATGGTTACAGCGTACTTGTAAAGCCGACCAACTTTGTAGGACATGCTGATATAAGCAGGGGCTTCCACAAAGGGTTCTAAACGCTGGTCAATATCAAACGTGACAGCAGGACTAGAAGCAGTAGGTAAATAACCAGCTTGAGCAGGAATAGGCCCACTATCTTTAGGGCTGGACTTAACAGGCGAAACAGCCACCGGAGTAGAACCGCCGAATATTGCCGGCATGCCGTTACGAAAAACAAGGATTGGAACCAGCATAAGGATAAATAAAAGGATAGCCACGCGCGGATTTTTGAAAATACTGATACCAGTTTGGGTGTCAGTAATTGCGCCAGTGGCGGTGGATTCGTAGATTTTGAAGACATAGGGCGGGACCTTTTTTGAATTGACGCTTAAGAAGTGGCTAGGCGATCCGCCGTCGTCGTCTGCGAGGTGTGCCGCTTCGATATAGCGGCCTCGAATTCCAAGGGTGGCAAGGTTTTTGTGTTTGTAGGCCATTTCCGCGCACTGCTTGATGTCATCGCGGATTTTTTTGAAGTTGGGCGTGGTGAAGACCATATCCCAGTTGTAGTGGCGGTGTTTTTCGAACGCTTCTTCCCATGTGTATGGGCGGCCATCGGCCATGGCTTGATGTTGGCCGCCTGGGTAGTCGAGCTTTCTGATGTCAGCTTCGCGCCAATTCTTGGGCCAGATCATCTGGGCTTCGTCGACGAAGATGAAAGCGCCTGGTGGAATCCAGTGGAACCAGGTCGCCCAGCGTTGGCGATCTTCGGGCGTTTTGTCGTCGCAGTGAATCACGTCGAATGATTCGGGCAGATCCGGGAATTCTTCAAGGACACGTTCGCGGGTTACGCCGCGTACGTTGGTGACGATCACGCGGCCTGTTTTGGCTTCGCGTAGAAAGTCGTCGCCCATGGCGCCGGCTGTTTTGTAGCTGCCGGGGGGGCCGTGATGGATTTTGATCGGCATATCAGAACGGCATGTAGCGGAGGACTAGCCGGGTGACGCCGGCTGACATGATCATGTTGATAGCTTCAGGTACGCGAAAAAAGGCGATGCCGGAGGCGACCGACGGCGGTAGGGATGACATAGAGGTTTGCAACTGCGTTGATAGGTGAAGTGCGGTCAGCACGTTTTTTGCGATGTTCCATGCAAATGTAAGGGTGGATATCTTTAGTTCGAAGTACCACACCAAAGCGGATTCCATGACGTAGGCAATTGCCGACATGAACCACGCGTAAATGCCAGTGGTGAAGAAATCAGCGATTGATTGTAGAAACTCAAACATTTCAAGTCCTGAAGATGATCAGCATTGAGGCAAAGGCGGAGATTAGTAAAACCGCTGAGGAGATAGGCGATAAAGCATCGCTGTAATCGGTTGCACAGAAGCTGATGGATTTACCGTGAAGGATGACCGGCGGGGGACAGGGAAGGGAGCCGGCACCGGCTGCGACTGTGCCAAAGACAGACTTAAGATCGTTGGATATTGCGGTTAGTTTGTCCTGGTAGGACTGACGCGCGGCGGTGACTTCTGCTGATTGGGAATTGAAGGTGCCGGCAGCTTTGGGCGTGCCTGTTTTGCAGAGCGGCGAATCTGGAGATTTTTCGCATTCGCCCTGTTGGTCTTGGTTTTGATCTGTGGGGCCATCGCCTACGCCGTCGCCGTTGGTGTCAACGCCGGTTTTTTCTGATGTGGTTTTTGTGGTGCCGCCTGCGCCGGTTGTTGTTGTTTCGGTGGATTTGGCACCGGTTACAGGGTCTTTTGTGGTTGTTTCGGTTGTGGTGGTTTCGCTACCATCTGATCCGGTTTGTTTTGTTGTTGTGGTTTCGGTTTCGGGGGTTGTTGCGCCGGGGGTTGTTGCCGGTACGCACGCGACGCCGCCGCCAGAGCTTGTCACGACGCCCTCGCCTTTGGCACATGGGGGCTTTGTACTGTCGGGAGGGGGGGCAGAACTTGGGTTTGTAAGACCACCGGGGGTACACGATCCTTGTTCGCCGCCGCCCTCATATGCATAGGAGCCAGAGGCATATAGATTGCCGGCTGAGTCTTTGCCACCGGGGTAAACACCAGAGAAGACGACCATGCAGCCGTTTGGTGCACAGCCGGGGGACGGCTGACCTTTGAAATATCCAGACGTGTACGAGCCGGTTGGACAAGGAACGCCCTTACATGTGCCGTCGGACTGGCGAACTTGAGGAGCTACGCAATCGGGACGGACGCAATTTGTGCCGGATAAAGACCAGCCCTGAGAAGCATCGCACGATAGGCCGGGACCCTTGCACCCAATTGGATAATCGGGTGAACGTGTTACACGAACATCACCGGGGGAACAATAACCCACAGATATTATTTGATAACGGGGAGTTTCACCATTTAAACAATATCCATAATGCTGAATATCACCCGCAAAAGTTGAAGTTACGCCAGTGGAGTTTCCATATACCGTAGCGTAAGGTGTACAAGCATCTGATGGTGAATCAAAGTAAACGCCGTTATTAGTAGTGTACTTAACAATCAAAGGGCCAGGACTAGGCGATTCGGCGGGTTTTGTTTCGGCGTAGGAAAGCACGCCATAACCGCCAAGGAATATGCCAAGAACGAAAAATAGGGCGAGGCGAATTTGTTTCATAGCGTGCCAATACGGATGCCGACAATGAAGATGCCAACTAGTGCAACAGCGAGTAATAGAGATGTCATCTGCGGCCTCGACCGGGGATTTGGATGTTGCGTGCGGAGGTTTTGCCACGGATTAAGGCTGCAAGCGATCCGACTCCTTGAACGATGACGAGCACGGCAACCACGATAGCGGCAAGCGATAGGACGATTGCGCCGGTGGCATTGATGGCAACGATTATTTGCGGCATGGATCAATCCTTGAAAACCCCAGCGCGGTAAAGCGCCGGGTTTGAAGCCTGGGATTTTTACAGCTTGCGAATCATGGAAATGATCAGGCCGATGACGACCAGACCGGCGACGGCGGCGACGACGGCATAACCGACGGTTAGCGCGTCGGTTTTGGCGGCGGTAATTGCCGTTTCTGCTACGGTAGTGTCAGCAAATGCGCTGACGGAGGACATCAGGCCAGCGCCGCCAGTAACGAACTTCGCAGCTTGCTTGCGGATGAAGGCGGGAACGATTTTGGTTTGCATGGGTTTCTCCTTTCAGGAGGTTGGTTGAGCTGGCTGTTATGCGGACTGACCAGCGGGGGAAACGGTTAAATAGTTCTGGCTTTGCGGATGATGTTGAGAACGAGACCGACGCCAACGCCGATAGCGAACATGACCAGGGCGGTAGCAATGCCGTATGTGAAAACATCAGGTTGAAAGTCTTGGGGGTATGTTGGATCGCAGCGGGTGAATCCGTTGTATTCCATGGGGACCGAAGCTATGTACTGAGGTCTTGGACCTGACAAATTCCATGTTTTGTAATACCAGACATTTAGCTCTTTAGAGAACGTATGCATCTGGGGCGGGTTTTGGGTGAAAACCGGGGCGGTGTATGACATAAGTTGGTCTTGAGCTTGCGACCACTCGGCATAGCAAACGCCTTTGTACAGCCAGCCTGTTTCAGTTGCGGATGACATTAACTGTTTTCCGGATTCCGGCTATCAAGCCACGCGGCGAACCGGGAAATGGTCCACTGCAGGCGTGCCATGAGGAAGCCCAGGGCGAGAATTGCCGCGCCCGAATACATGCCAATGTCGATAGTTTGAACGAGGGCCGAACCTATTTCGGCAGAGGTGGCGCATTCCATCAGGCGGCTCTTCTTTCGACTTCAGGCAGGCCGTACCATTCCGGGCAGGGGAGGGGCTTTAGGGAGTGCTGCGGGAGGGCGTCCAGCATGCGCTGAAGGGTTTCCTCGGCGTTGCTGGATTTGTCGGCGCGGGGTTCTGATACGTCAAGGCCGTAGGCGAGTAGTTCTTTGCGGTGACGGCGGAACGTACGATCAGGCATGACCGAGCGTAAATCGCGTCCATCGATCCAGCCAAGTGCGGTCAACTTGAGTTTTTGCGGCATATCATCAATCAGGCGGATCGTGTCATCAGCACGGGCGAGAAGTAGGCCGGCGGTTTCGCGGCTGTAGAGGGCAATTAGTTTCCCCATGTCGAGGTCTCCTAGGTAGCGTTGGTTATTTTCCCGAAGGTAGTGGGAGCCTAATTTCAGTTCGACACGGACTAGGCCCATGTCCATGGCCATTTGGTATTCAGAGCTGGTTTTAATGAGGGCTTTGGCTTCGTCGCCTTTGGCGTGAGCGAGCATTTCCGGGCCTTTGCGATAAACGACAACGCCTTTGTGTAGGCGCTGGCCTTTTTTGGTTGGCATGCCGAAATTTACGGTTTCGTCGCCGTAGCTGGCTTTGGCTACGCGTGCCATGCGTCGGCCTTTCATGTCGCGCATGATGTCGATGGCGAGAGCGTCTGATCCGGCGTAGTTGTTGGAGGTGATGTGCAGTTCGTTGCAGACGGCACCGGACCAGCACCAGGGGGATACGCCTTTGCGTTTGTCTGTTTCGCTGATGCTGTCGCGCAGGAATTGAAGGCCGGGTGTGAATTCCGGGATGTTCAAACCTTTGCTGCGGATAACTTGGTTGGTCAGGTACACCGTATCGGCTAGGCCATAGTTCCAGATATTGTCTGCACGATTGAGGCGACCAACGTTGCCGGAGACCTGGACGATACGGCCATCGGATTTCATGCCGATGCTGGTTGAGTGGCTGCCGGTGTGACGGCCACGTTTGAAGCCGAAGCCTGATTGTTTTTCGTCGTTGGTTTTGCCTTTGAGCAGGAAATAGACGTTGGAGCCTTCGCGTTGCTCTTGGACTTCATCGCCTCTGGCATAAACGCCGCCGTGGTAGAGGTCGAATGGTTTGAATGATCTGCCTTTGAGGGCTTCGACGTAGAGGGCTTCGCGTTCTTCTTGGGTGAGACCGGCAGGGACTTGGACTTCTTCAAGTTTGACGACCGGGGAACGGGACATGTTGAAGGTCTTGAGGTGATCTTGTTTTAGATCAATCCAGTCTAGGAAGATGTCGGAGGCGTGCATTTAGGAATGCGCCTCTTCGGACAGATTCCGGCAAATTTTGCCGTTGGGACCACTCTTTACTAGGGGAGAACTTTCGGAACCTTCAGGCTCAAAATGAGCCTTGGGACCACGCTTGGATAAAAGCGGTTGGGGAGTCTCTTCGGACAGATTCCGGCCATTTTGGCCGTTGGGACCACTCTTTACTAGAGGAGTGGTCCCGACCCCGATCAGCGCTTCCGGATTTTCATCCGTGAAGTAGGCGCAAACCGAGGCCGGAAAGATAGGTTTGGATTTCATGCAGCACCACAACGCGCCAACTCTCGGACCTGATGTCAGGACCGAGGATGAAGTGCAGTGCATACAGGTGCGGGTCATTAGTAGCGGTTCGAGTGGGCTTGAACCCGTGGGTTCGGTCGTGCGATGCATTCAAGGCCAAGGCCTCGGGAAATCAGGTAGCGGCCTACTTCAGTCATGAGCCGAGGAACACCATCGGATTTGCTGTCATTGATTTCGCGCACTGAGGCTTTCAGTGCGCGACGCATAACCGCCAGGTGAAATTTGACGGTTTGCATGGCTCAGTCTTCGATTGCAGATAGAGCGATATCGACGGCGTAGCGCTTTTCGCCGGTTTGCTTGTCTTGGTAGCTGCGGCGGTAGCCTTTGAGCTGGACACGCTGGGTGAGGTCTTCGCCTGGTTTGCCAAGTAGGCGGTTTGAAACAATGCGAATGTTTTGCGGGGTGGAGTATTGATCCGGGGCGGGAAGGGTGACGTCGGTATAAACGGCGTTTTCTCCACGGTTGACTTCAAGAATGCGGCCACGAATTACGGCTTGGTTGGCGGCGAGCTTGCCAGATTCGGGAAGGGTGAGCGGCTGGACTTGGGACATGGTGTAGTTTCCTCGTGGGTTGAAAGCCGGGGTGTCTCTGACGACCGATTAAGTTCTGTGGGCGGCGCCCGGTGTTGCGGCATCCCAAAAGCGGGATGCGACGAATTGAACTCCCGTATCTGGGATGTTGTCAACGCCCACAATTGGGACTATCGTTAAAAGACGGTCAGGGAGGAAATTATGAAAATCAAGGAAATTTTGGATAGCATCAAAAATGCTAGCGGTATTACTTCTAACGCTGATCTAGGCCGTAAGCTAGATATAGACTTGCGAAGGATTGGTGATTACTACACCGGCAAGCGAGAGCCGACCAGCGAGGATTACCCAAAGATTGCGACAGCTGCGGGAATTACTGCAGGCGAACTGTGGGAGGCTGTCCAAGTAGAGCGCGCAAAGGAAGAATCAACCCGAAAGGCGTGGGAAAACTATATGAAAAGATTAGGCGGCTTGGCCGCGTCTTTTTTTGGTGTTGTGGTTTTCATACAGTTTCAACTTGAGAACGTAATAGAACTTGCTTTGCTAAGTCCATGATGTTAATTTAAAAGTCCCAAAGTCGACGCTCGGGTGGCGCCGTGAAAAATACGATGAGCTCAAATTTCAAAAAACGTGCTGCGGTTGCTGCGGTAGCGTCATGTTTGGCTGTAACGCCATGGTTTGCGGAAGCTGCCGGGTTAGGCAAGATTACGGTGCTTTCCGGTCTCGGTCAGCCGCTACGAGCGGAGCTTGAGGTCAGTGCCACGCGTGAAGAGGCTACCGGTATGACGGCACGCCTGGCGCCGCAGGATGCATTTCGGCAAGCGGGAATCGATTACGCCTCGGCGCTTCTTGACTTGCGCTTCTCGGTTGAAAAGCGCAGCAATGGTCAATCGGTTGTCAAGGTCACTTCCTCTAAGCCGGTCAACGAACCTTTCCTCGATTTTTTGGTTGAATTGAATTGGCCTGCCGGTCGTCTGGTTCGTGAATATACCTTCTTGCTTGATCCGCCAGACGAGTTTGCTGGCAAAGCGACGAGCCGTCCGGTTGCTGTAGTCGACGCAAAAATTGTTGAAATGGTGCCCGGTGGTGGCGGTGAGCCAGAGTCACGTAGAGTCCCGGTGCCAAAGCCAGCTCCAATTGCTGCCAAACCGGTCGCCGCATCGAAGCCGGTGGCAAGTGGTGATACGCATCTCGTTCGCCAAGGCGAAACCTTGCGCAAAATTGCAGTAGAAACCAAACCAGAAGGTGTTTCGCTTGAGCAGATGTTGGTGGGTTTGTACAAAAATAATTCAGATGCCTTTATTGGGAATGACATCAATCGTCTGAAGTCCGGTGCCATTCTGAGTATTCCGGAAAAATCATCAATTGAGGCTGTGCCACAGTCTGAGGCGCGCAAGATATACGTAGCGCAAGCCAATGATTGGAATGCTTATCGCCAGAAATTGGCGGCAGCAACAGCACAAGGGCCCGCCAAGGTGGATGGAGCAACTCAGGCGGCTACAGGAAAGATAGTCCCCAAAGTTGAGGACAAGGCAGCACCGGCTGAGCCAGCAAAGGACCAGGTAAAGATTTCACGCACCGAAATGGCAGCGCAAGCTACGGCGGCGGCAAAGGCTGGTGAAGATGCTGTGGCCAAGGACCGGGCGCTGAAGGATGCGCAGGATCGTCTTGCTCAACTTGAAAAAAATCTGGGTGATTTGCAGAAGCTGGTCGATACCAAAAATCAAAAATTAGCCGAACTTCAGCAGCAGGCTTCGCTGAAAAAAGAGGAACCGAAGGTGGTTCCTGCACCGCTTGTGCCGGTAACTCCGGTTGAGGTTGCCAAGCCAGTCGAAGTGCCCAAGGCACCGGAGGTTATAAAACCGGAGCCGGTTAAGCCTGCTGCACCAGTCGAGATAGCAAAACCGCCTGAGCCACCAAAAATTGACGTTACTCAAAAGGTAAAGCCACCTCTGCCGCAAGAGCCGGAACCTGAGCCGAGTTTCATTGAAGAGAATCTCTTGCCGCTGGCGGGTGGTGGTGGAATTCTTGCCTTGCTGGCCGGATATTTCTTGTACAAACGTCGGCGCAATGATGGGCCGGCGGAAACGACTGCTGCACCTGGGCCATCCAGCCTCGGCCCGAACACGGTTTTCCGCATGACTGGTGGCCAGAGTGTGGATACTGGCAATACGCCACCGCAAACCGGTGATTTTAGTCAGACCGGGCCGGGAACCATCGATACTGATGAAGTTGATCCGGTTGCCGAGGCAGATGTTTATATGGCTTATGGGCGTGATGCTCAGGCCGAAGAAATTCTGATTGAAGCCTTGCAGAAAGATCCGCAGCGCATGGCGATTCATGCCAAGTTGCTGGAAATCTACGCGAATCGCAAGAGCCTCAAGCAATTTGAAACGCTGGCTAGTGAGTTGTATGCGCAAACCGGCGGAAATGGTCCTGAGTGGGCGAAGGTTGCTGCAATGGGGGCCGGTCTGGACCCTAATAATCCACTTTATTCGGGTCATGGTGCAGCCGCTCCGGCATTTGATGCGGATGCGACGATGATTGTTTCTCCGAATGCTGCTAAGGCAATACAGGTGGCACCGAATGTCGACGATACATTTATTGGCTCAGCCGCCGAGCCTGCAAACTTGATTGAAAATTCGCTGGCGATTCCTGTTGGCGAGTCGGATCTCGATCTCGGCTTGAGTGATGAGCCTGTTGCGGTCGACGATGTAATGAGCCTCGATTTTGATCTCGGCACGACCAAAGTTGAGCCGACTCGTGCCTCAGCTCCCGATCCGGTGCCTGAGCCTGAATTTATCAGCACCATCGGAACGGGCGATGCAAATGCTCTGGACTTCGATCTGGGTGTTGCTTCGGTTCCTTTGGCCGCTGCTGCAGCGGTTGTTGAAGCTGATCCAGAGCCGTTTGAGACGGATGTTATTGATTTCGATCTTGGTACCCCCACGAATGTTCGATCAGTTTTGGCCGATGATGACGCCGGGCCCGATTTCTCGCCAGAGGGCACCATGGTCATGCGTCCGATGGATGCTCTGACCAGTACGTTTGCCGGTAACGAAATGAAGGTGACTGAAGAGTTCGATGCCGATTCTCAACCGTCCTTGACGGGCGACTTGACCGTCGATGATATGGTTAATACCTTCGTCGGCAATGAAACCCAAGTGCTGCCCGAGCCCGATTTTGAAGCGAAGGCCGCATTGGCTGAAGACTTGGCCATGAGTGAGATGGTTGATACCTTCGTTGGTAATGAGACCGTTGTCGCTTCTGTCGATGCACCAGAGGCTGAGCCTTTCGGTGACTTTGATCTGAACATGGATGCGGCGGAGTCTTCGGCAACCGTTGTTAATCCCGATATTCTGCGTATGGCCATCGGCGATGGCGATGGCGATGAGTCGATGCCGAATCCGCTGTCTGCTGAACCTGCGCCATCCCCTGAAATTGATGACGATGAGTCGCTTGATTTTGATGTTCGATTGACTGACTCCAGTGTTCTGGGCCAGCCGATGCATGTGCCAAGCTACGATATTGGTTCAATTAATCTCGATTTGTCATCGGATGATCCAGTCCCTGTTACGCCGTCTTTGGATGACGATTTTGTCAAACCGGATGTGGCGGCGGCAGAGCTTGCCGCACCTGTTGCACCGGAGTTTACTGATGCCCAGCGTGAAGAGGTTAGCACCAAGCTTGATCTGGCCAAGGCCTATGAAGAAATGGGCGATCTCGAAGGGGCTCGTGAATTGTTGCAGGAGGTTGCGCTGGAGGGGGCGCCTGATTTGGTTGAACAGGCCAGGGAAATACTTGGGCGCATAGGCGAGTAGAATCCGCTTTCGCAAACGCCATATGGCCCCCGCCGGGGCCATATGCTTTTCAAGGGCAAGAATTGCATCCGACAAGTTTGTTGATTACCTGGTTGGCCACGATGGTGGCCTTTCAGTTTTTGGGCTATCCGTTCATTGTCGGCGGAGCCATGGCGATCCTAGTTTTTGCGTCTTCTGTTTTGCCCAGGTGGCGGCAGTTTGTTAACCGTGCCCGTTGGCTTCTGCTCTGTCTCTGGCTGGTTCTTGCTTACGGCGTTCCGGGGGATGCCTTGTTCGATCAGGAGTGGGCGCCAACTTGGGAAGGTGTCTCGGCGGCCAATCTGCATGTTGTGCGACTGGTTTTCATGCTGGGTTGTCTGTCCTGGCTTTTTGCCCGGCTTGGCAATCGTGGTTTAGTGTCAGCGCTGTCGGGGTTGTTGCGGCCATTTGAAGGGCGATGGCTGGCTACGGATCGCCTGGTTGTCCGCCTCTCTCTCGTGCTGGAGAGCCTTAAAACTCCTCTGGAAAAAGGTGCGTGGCGCCAGATGCTCGATTATCAAGAAAAACCAAATGGGCCGGAAAAGTTGTTCATTTCGCTGCCGGCTTGGCATTTATCCGATACTTTGCTGGTGACGATCGTGTTGCTCGGTTTGCTTGGGAGTGTGTTGCTATGAGATTTGCCCTTGGCCTCGAATATTGTGGAACCGGATTTCATGGCTGGCAGAGCCAGGCACAGGGTCAAACCGTACAAGATGCGCTTGAGGTAGCACTGGCCGAGATTGCGGGGCAAACGGTAAGTACCCTTTGTGCTGGTCGAACCGATGCCGGCGTCCATGCGACACATCAGGTGGTGCACTTTGAAACGGCTGTTGAGCGCCCCCTGAGTGCTTGGGTGCGCGGGGTTAATTCGCATTTGCCAGCCGGTGTTGCCGTACGTTGGGCGCAACCGGTGAGCGACGAGTTTCATGCCCGGTTTAGTGCGCGTGGCCGGCGTTATCGCTATTTGCTGGTCAATCGGGCGCAACGTCCCGGATTATGGCAAGGCCGGGTTGGCTGGTTTCATTTGCCGCTTGATCTGGCGTTGATGCAGGCTGCGGCTGAAAAGTTGCTAGGCGAGCACGATTTTTCAGCGTTCAGGGCTGCTAACTGCCAGGCCAAAACGCCGATCAAGACTCTTTGGCGTGTGGATATTCGCCAACGTGGCAATTTGATTGTGTTTGATTTTGAGGCCAGTGCTTTTTTGCACCACATGGTGCGTAATCTGGTGGGAACGCTGGTCGCCATCGGCAAGGGCGCGCAGCCAGCAAACTGGGTTGATGAATTACTGCAAGCCAAGGATCGCAAGCTGGCGGCGCCGACATTTTCGCCGGATGGCCTGTATTTTCGCGGGCCGGTTTATGAGTCGCACTGGAACCTGCCGGTGCTGGATGACGATTTTCTCGATGGAGCGCTGCTTTGAGAATAAAAATCTGCGGTTTAACACGTGAAGAAGATGTAGATGCGGCGGTCGCTGCGGGGGCTGATGCAATCGGTTTCGTTTTCTACCCGCCCAGCCCGCGCTATGTGACGCCATTGCGCGCTGCCGAACTGGCCAAACGAATTCCCCCCTTTGTTGATATTGTCGGATTGTTCGTCAATGAATCACCGGATAGCGTCCGTGCGGCCTGTGCCGCAGCGCCAATCAATGTCCTGCAATTTCATGGCGACGAAGATGCTGCCTATTGCCGGCAATTTGCCCGCCCCTATCTGCGGGCGGCGCGGGTGAGGCCGGGGCTCGATCTGGTAGAATTCGCCCGCTCATTTCCGGATGCCCGGGGGCTGTTGCTGGATGCTTTTGTTGAGGGTTACGGTGGAGGTGGTCATGTTTTTGACTGGACGCTGATTCCGCCTGATCTGCCTGGATTTTTGGTGCTCTCTGGCGGGTTGACCGCAACAAATGTTGGTGCAGCCATCGAACGTGTTCGTCCGGTTGCGGTCGATGTTTCTTCCGGTGTCGAAATGAGCAAAGGCATCAAGGATCACTCGAAAATAGCTGCCTTTGTGGCGGCAGTACGGAAAGCCGATGAATCAATATAATTTCCCAGACGCCAAGGGCCATTTCGGTCCTTACGGTGGCGTGTTTGTAGCCGAAACACTGTTTGGCGCGCTTGATGAACTGAAGGCGGCTTATGCGACAGCGCAAGCTGATCCCGCCTTTCGTGCCGAATACGAATACGAGCTGAAGCATTTCGTTGGCCGCCCATCGCCGATTTACCACGCCAAACGTTGGTCAGAGCAACTGGGCGGTGCGCAGATTTACCTGAAGCGCGAAGACTTGAACCATACCGGCGCCCACAAGGTTAACAACTGCATCGGCCAGGCCATGCTCGCCAAACGCATGGGCAAACCACGGGTTATTGCCGAAACCGGTGCCGGTCAGCACGGCGTGGCGACGGCAACAGTTGCTGCCCGCTATGGCATGGAATGCATTGTTTATATGGGTAGCGAAGACGTCAAGCGCCAGGCGGCCAACGTCTATCGCATGAAACTGCTCGGTGCGACGGTGGTGCCGGTGGAGTCTGGTTCAAAGACGCTGAAGGATGCGCTTAACGAAGCGATGCGTGACTGGGTCACCAACATCCATAACACTTTCTACATCATCGGCACCGTCGCCGGGCCGCATCCTTACCCGATGCTGGTCCGTGATTTCCAGAAGATCATTGGTGAAGAATGTCTGGAGCAGATGCCGGAAATGACCGGGCGTCAGCCGGATGCAGTGATTGCCTGTGTTGGCGGTGGCTCCAACGCAATGGGTATTTTTTACCCCTACATCAACCTGCCGGATGTGCGCCTGATTGGCGTTGAGGCGGCGGGTGACGGCATGGAAACCGGTCGTCATTCGGCTTCGCTGACGGCTGGTGTCCCCGGCGTTTTGCATGGCAACCGGACCTATTTGCTGCAGGACGAAGACGGCCAGATTATCGAGACCCACTCAATTTCCGCCGGTCTTGATTACCCTGGCGTCGGCCCGGAGCATGCCTGGTTGAAAGACCTTGGCCGCGCCGAATATGCGCCCGTGACCGACAGCGAAGCCTTGGCTGCTTTCCATACGCTGTGCCGTATCGAAGGCATAATTCCGGCGCTCGAATCGAGCCATGCGCTGGCCTATGCCGCCAAACTCGCGCCAAGCATGAGTAAAGACAAGATTTTGCTAGTCAACTTATCGGGTCGCGGTGACAAGGACATGCATACCGTGGCCGAAAAATCCGGGATTGTCTTCTGATGTCGCGCATTAAGTCTGCATTTGACCGCCTCAATGGCGAAGGCCGCAAGGCTCTGATTCCCTTTATCACTGCTGGCGACCCGGATGCCACACTGACACTGCCGCTGATGCATACGCTGGTTGAAGCGGGCGCCGATATTATCGAGCTGGGGGTTCCTTTCTCCGATCCAATGGCCGATGGCCCGACCATACAGCGTGCCTCCGAACGGGCGTTGGCCAAAGGGATGACCTTGCGCAAAGTGTTGGAACTGGTCGTTGCCTTCCGTGCTACTGATGCTAAAACGCCTGTCGTTTTAATGGGTTACGCCAACCCGATTGAAGCGATGGGGCTGGAGAAATTTGCGGCTGCCGCTGCGCTGGCCGGCGTCGATGGCGTGCTGGTCGTTGACTATCCGCCGGAAGAGGCCGCAGCCTTTGGTGCGGTGCTGAAGGCGCAGGGCATGGATCCCATTTTCCTGCTCGCACCGACGTCGACCGCAGCACGCATCGAACAGGTTGCTGAAATTGCCAGCGGTTACGTTTATTACGTTTCGCTGGCCGGTGTGACAGGCTCCGGTGCGTTGAATGTTGAAGCGGTGGCCGAACGCCTGCCGTTGATTCGCCAAAAAACCGGCTTGCCAGTGGGTGTCGGTTTTGGCATCCGTGATGCAGCAACTGCCGCACGCATCGCCGGTATTGCCGATGCAGTCGTGGTCGGTAGTCGAATTATTGAAGAAATTGAAAAATCTACGGTCGAAACTGCCTGTGCCAACGTTAAAGCCTTGGTTGCAGATATTCGTCGTGGTGTCGATGAGGTAAAAAAATGAGTTGGCTAACCAAGCTTCTGCCCCCCAAAATCAAACGCGAACAGGGCGCTCAGCGTCGTGCCAGCTTGCCCGAGGGACTGTGGAGCAAATGTCCTTCGTGCGAAGCGGTGCTTTACGCAACCGATCTCGACAACAATCTCCAAGTTTGTCCCAAGTGCAGCCATCACAATCGACTCGGTTCGCGCCAGCGGCTTGATTTGCTGCTGGATCCAGAAGGTCGGTTTGAGATTGGCGCCGAAGTTATTGCAATTGATACGCTTAAGTTCAAGGACAGCAAATCTTACCCAACCCGTTTGATGGAAGCCCACGAAACAACTGGCGAGAGTGATTCGCTGGTTTGCCTGCAAGGCACGATCAAAACTATACCGGTCGTTGCTGCCGCGTTTGAATTCGGTTTCATGGGTGGTTCAATGGGCTCGGTGCTCGGCGAACGCTTTGTGCGCGGTGTGCAGACCGCTGTCGAACAGAAAATGCCGTTTATCTGTATTTCGGCTTCCGGTGGTGCGCGCATGCAGGAAGGCCTTTTCTCGCTGATGCAAATGGCCAAAACGACCGCTGCGCTGACCAAGCTTTCCGAAGTTGGCCAACCTTTCATCTCAATTTTGACCGATCCGACAATGGGCGGCGTTTCAGCCTCCTTTGCCTTTGTTGGCGATCTGGTGATTGCCGAACCGAAGGCCTTGATCGGTTTTGCCGGCCCACGCGTGATTGAACAGACGGTGCGCCAGGTCTTGCCTGAAGGATTCCAGCGGTCTGAATTCCTGCTTGAAAAGGGCGCGGTCGACATGATTATCGATCGCCGCGAATTGCGTGACAAAGTCGCACAGCAGTTGGGCCTGCTGCTCAAACTGCCTGCCGCCGCTTGAAAACACTGAGCGACTGGCTGGCCCATCTTGAGGGTTTGCACCCCAAGGGGCAAGCCGGGATAGAACTTGGGCTGGAGCGCGTCCGTTTGGTCAAGGATGCGCTTGGTCAAAATCAGCATTGCCCGGTCATCGTGGTTGGTGGAACCAACGGCAAAGGGTCGACCTGCGCCTATCTCGAAAATATTATTGATCGGGCCGGCTACAAAGTTGGCTGCTACACCTCGCCACACCTGTTGGACTATAACGAACGGGTGCGTTTGAATGGAGTAGCAGCAAGCGACGAGGCAATGTGTAACGCCTTTGCGCGAGTGGAAACGGCTCGGCAAGCGGCTGGCAATGTGGCGCTGACCTATTTTGAATTTGGCACCCTGGCCGCTTGGGAAGTCTTTGCCGCAGCCGGTGTCGAAGCGGCCATTCTTGAAGTCGGGCTGGGGGGGCGACTTGATGCGGTCAACGCCTACGAAGCCGATATTTCCATCGTCACCACGGTGGCTTTGGATCACACCGACTGGCTGGGCAAGGATCGCGAAAGCATTGGTTTTGAGAAGGCGGGCATCTATCGTGCCGGCAAACCGGCGTTTTGCTGCGATCCACAGCCGCCGCAAAGCCTGCTCGATCACGCCGCAGCGATTGGTGCAGATTTGCGTCTGATTGGTCGCGATTTTGGCTTTGAGCGACCGAGTGCAGAAACCAATGAAAACCGTTTGCAATGGCGTTGGTGGTGTCGTTCGGGCGAAAAATTGATCAAGCGTTCCCTCGCCTATCCTGGGCTGCGTGGGCCAACCCAGCTCTATAACGCCTCGGTCGCGCTAGCTGCGCTGGAGGCATTGATTGATCAATTGCCGGTCACCATGCAGGCGATTCGCCCTGGTTTGATTGAAACCGAACTAGCGGGGCGTTTTCAGGTGCTACCGGGCAAGCCGGCGATTGTTCTGGATGTTGGTCATAACCCGCAGGCGATCAAGGTTTTGGCCGACAACTTGTCGAGCATGGGGTTCTTTAACCAGACGCACGCGGTGCTCGGTATGTTGAACGACAAGGATATTGCTGGTGCGCTGTTGCCGCTCAAGGGCAAGGTCGATTTCTGGCATGCTGCGACGCTGGATGGGATGCGCGGTACAACAGCCGAAGCGTTGAAGGCCATTATTGTCGCTGAACAGCTTGGTGGCGAGGTCCTTTGTCATGACTCACCGCAGGTCGCCATGAAGGCAGCTAAGGGCAGCGCCGGGGAAGGTGATAGAATTCTGGCCTTTGGATCGTTCCACACGGTAGCCGGGGCGCTCACGGCGCTACGGGAAAAGCCCTAGTTTATGGCAGACACAGACGTTCAGTTGCACATCAAAAAACGCGCCCGACGCCGTCTGGTTGGGGCTGTTGCGTTCGTCTCCGTGGTCGCCGTCGTGTTGCCGATGGTGATGGATCACCAGCCAAGGCAGCACGTCCAAGAGGTGGAAATCCGCATTCCCGGCCAGGATGAAAAACCTTTCGCGCCGAAATTTGCCGCTGCACCGGTTGAAAAAGCCGGTGAAGCCGTGGTCGAGAAGCCAGTTGTGGCTCAGTCATCGATTGAAACCAAACCCTCTCCGCCGCCTGTGGCGCGGGTGATTGAAACTAGCCGTGAAAAAGCTGTCGATAAACCAATTGATAAGCCAGTAGCGAAGCCTCAGGAAAAGCCCGCCGAAAAAGCGCCGGAAAAGACAGTAAAAGTCGAGAAGCCGGTCGATAAACCGGTTGAAAAGCCGGTACAAAAAGATGTGGATGCCAAGCGTGCCGCCGCTATTCTGGCCGGGCAGGCAGATGCGCCTGCCAGCAAGGCTGGAGAATATTTGGTACTGATCGGCGCTTTTTCAAATGAGGTGAATGTCAAAATTCTCAAGGAGAAACTCGCTCAGCAAGGTGTGAAAACCTTTAGCGAGCCGCTTGATACGCCGCAGGGCAAAAAGACAAGGGTGCGCGCCGGTCCTTTTGCCAGTCGTGAGGCCGCTGAAAAAGCCTTGGTCAAAATGCAGGCAATCGGCGTTTCTGGTGTGGTTTCGGCGAAGTAATGACAACGTTTGATTATGCGGTGATCGGTATTGTTGCCGTGTCACTGTTGTTTGGGTTGTGGCGCGGTGTGGTCAGTGAATTGGTGGCCCTGGCGGCGTGGGGGATCGGTATTTTTGCCGCCTTGGAGCATGGTGGCGCCGCGGGACAAATGATTTTTACCGGGGTGTCAGACCCGACTATGCGCATGTTGGCGGGGTGTGTGACCGTATTTGTTGGCGTTCTGGTGGCTATGTCATTGATCCGTATGGCCGTTAGCAGGATGGTCAAGGCGCTGGGTTTGTCTCTGTCAGACCGCTTGTTGGGCGCCGTGTTTGGGCTGGCGCGCGGTCTGTTGATGATTTTGGTGTTGGTCGGCCTGGGTGGCATGACCAATGCACCGAAACAGGAATGGTGGAAGAGTGCGATGTTTGCAGCGCCTCTGGAAACAGCCGTGCTGGTGACCAAACCCTGGTTGCCGGAAGATTTAGCAAAACGAATTCGATTTAGTTAGGCAGGAAAAATACTATGTGCGGCATTCTCGGCGTGATGGCAACATCACCAGTAAACCAGTTGCTTTACGATGGCCTGATGGTGCTGCAGCATCGCGGCCAAGATGCTGCGGGCATTGCAACGGCGGAGGGCAATACTTTCCACCTGCACAAAGGGCCGGGGTTGGTGCGTGACGTGTTTCGCACGCGCAACATGCGTGCGTTGCCGGGCAACTGGGGTATTGGTCATGTCCGCTATCCGACGGCGGGTTCGGCTTACAGCTTTGCCGAATCGCAGCCGTTCTACGTTAATTCGCCATTCGGTATCGTGCTGGGGCATAACGGCAATTTGACCAACGCCGAGCAGCTCAAGGGCGAGATGTTCCGTCTTGATCGCCGTCACATCAATACCAACTCCGATTCTGAAGTGTTGCTCAATGTGCTGGCGCATGAGCTGCAGTCCAGTTCGCATGGTTATGAGCTCGATGTTGAAAGTATTTTTCAGGCGGTGGCCGGTGTCCATCGTCGTTGTCGTGGTGCATATGCCGTTGTTGCGTTGATCGCTGGCTATGGCTTGCTGGCTTTCCGTGACCCTTACGGTATTCGTCCGCTGGTTTATGGCAAGAACGAGACGCCGGAAGGAACCGAATATCTGGTTGCCTCCGAGTCGGTCGCACTGGATACGCTGGGTTTTGAAATCATTCGCGATGTCGAACCCGGTGAAGCGGTTTTCATCGATTTGAACCACAATTTGCACACCATGCAGTGTGCCCAGCAGGCGGTTTACTCGCCCTGCATTTTTGAATACGTCTATCTGGCACGTCCTGATTCGGTGATTGATGGCGTCTCGGTCTATGAAGCGCGCCTGGCGATGGGCGAATTCCTTGCCGAGAAGGTCAAGCAGCATATTCCGGTCGACGAAATTGATGTGGTGATTCCGATTCCCGATTCAAGTCGTCCTGCAGCGATGGAATTGGCGCATGCTTTGAACATTCCTTTCCGCGAAGGCTTTGTCAAAAATCGCTACGTTGGCCGCACCTTCATCATGCCTGGCCAAGCGATGCGCAAAAAATCGGTACGCCAGAAGCTCAATACGGTGGGCCAGGAATTCAAGGGCAAGCGTGTCTTGCTGGTCGATGATTCCATCGTGCGCGGCACAACCAGTCGGGAAATCGTTGAAATGGCGCGCGCTGCTGGTGCGGTCAAAGTCTATTTCGCTTCGGCGGCGCCGCCGGTGCGTTTTCCGAATGTGTACGGCATCGACATGCCGACGCGTGCCGAGCTAATCGCCACTGGCCGTGATGATGCCGGGATTGCGGCTGAAATCGGTGCTGATGCGCTGGTTTATCAGGATCTGGATGCCTTGAAGAAATCAATCAGCTCGATTCGTGCTGATCTGACCGATTTCGATGCCTCCTGCTTCGATGGCTGCTATATCACGGGCGATATCGATGAGTATTACCTGGATGCGGTCGAAGGCAATCGGGGTAGCAAGCCGAAGGGCAACGATGATGACGACGATGGCAGAGCCTCACAGCAACTCGTCCTGCAACTGGCAACCGAGGCTCAGGAACGATGAGCAAGTTTGACCTGAAGCGCGCCGATTATCGACCCGAAACCCTGGCGGTTCGCGCTGGGCAGGAGCGTAGCCAGTTTGGTGAGCATTCCGAAGCGCTTTATTTGACCTCCAGTTTTGTCTTCAAGAGTGCGGCGCAGGCGGCCAAGCGTTTTTCCGGTGAGGAAGAGGGCAACGTCTATGCGCGTTTCTCGAATCCGACCGTCACCATGTTTGAAGAGCGCCTTGCCGCATTGGAGGGCGCTGAGGATTGCGTCGCAACCGCCAGCGGCATGTCGGCGATCATGGCGGTGGTGCTGGCACATCTGAAAAATGGCGACCATATCGTCGCTTCCAACGGTTTGTTTGGTGCCACGGTCCAGTTGTTTTCGAACATTCTGGCGCGGACTGGCATCACCACTACTTTCGTGCCGCAAACCGACCCGGCGGCTTGGGATGCGGCGATTCGCCCTGAAACCAAGCTGTTTTTCCTTGAAACGCCATCCAATCCGCTGACGGAAATTGCCGATATTTCCGCGTTGACCGCAATCGCCCACGCCAAGGGCATTCTGGTCGCGGTCGATAACTGCTTCTGCACGCCCATCCTGCAACGCCCACTTGAATTGGGGGCTGATCTGGTGGTGCATTCGGCCACCAAGTTTCTTGATGGTCAGGGGCGAGTGCTGGGCGGTGCGGTCTGTGGGCCGAAGAAGCTGACCGAGGAAGTCTTCAAGTATTTGCGCACAGCCGGCCCGACACTTTCTGCCTTCAACGCCTGGGTACTGTTGAAAGGTCTGGAAACGCTCAAGCTGCGCGTTGATGCGCAATCGGCCAATGCCGCGCAACTGGCTGCCTGGCTGGAAGCGCATCCCAAAGTGGCGCGTGTTTTTTATCCCGGCTTGCCGTCACACCCACAATATGAACTGGCCCAACGCCAACAAAAAAGCGGCGGCGCGATTGTCGCTTTTGAGGTTAAGGGCGCACGCGAACAGGCCTGGCAGGTGGTGGATAACTGCCAACTTTTATCAATTACCGCCAACCTTGGCGATACCAAAACCACCATCACCCATCCCGCTTCTACGACGCATGGCCGCATTACTCCGGAAGCCCGGGCTGCGGCTGGCATCAGTGAAGGGCTACTGCGCATTGCAGTCGGCCTCGAAGCGGTGGTGGATCTTCAAGCCGACCTCGAACGCGGTCTGGCTCTCATCTGATTTACTAGCGGTGCCCGACCATCGCGTCGGGCTAGCCGCACGGAGTTCCCATGCAATTTACCGAACTCGGCCTTCAGGCCGATATCCTGCGCGCGGTCAGCGAGCAGGGCTACACCACGCCGACCCCGATTCAGCAAAAGGCAATTCCTGCCGTGATGACTGGCCGCGACCTGATGGCCTCCGCCCAGACCGGCACCGGCAAGACAGCCGGCTTCACGCTGCCCATCCTGCACCGCCTGGCTTCTGGGTCGCATAGCCATCTGGCCCGTGTGACCAAAAAGCCACGCGTTCTGGTCCTGGTGCCGACTCGCGAACTGGCGATTCAGGTTGAGGAAAGTGTACGTACCTACGGCAAGCATTTGCCGATTGCTTCGCTCGCCGTTTTCGGCGGCGTCGGCATCAATCCGCAGATTGCCAACCTGCGCCGTGGCGTTGATATCGTGGTGGCAACACCGGGTCGTCTGCTTGATCACCTCCAGCAACGTACGGTCGATCTCTCGGCCATCGAAATTTTTGTCCTCGATGAAGCCGACCGCATGCTTGACATGGGCTTTATTCGCGACATTCGCAAGGTGATTGCCGTGTTGCCGAAACAGCGCCAGAACTTGATGTTCTCGGCTACTTTTTCGCCAGATATCCGCGAACTGGCCAGCGGGCTGCTGCATAATCCCGTTTCGGTCGATGTCGCGGCACGCAATACGGCGGCTGAAACCGTCACCCAGCGGGTGATTGAAACCAATCGCGAGCAGAAAAAAGACCTGCTTTGTCATTTGTTCGCGACACGCGGCTGGCATCAAGTGCTGGTCTTTGCACGCACCAAGCATGGCGCTGATGCCTTGTCCAAAACGCTGGAGAAATCCGGGATCAAGTCAGCCGCGATCCACGGCAACAAATCGCAAGGTGCCCGCACCCGCGCCCTGACTGATTTCAAGGAAGGCAAGCTGGTTGCGCTGGTGGCGACAGATATTGCCGCACGCGGCATTGATATCGACTCACTGCCCTACGTTATCAACTATGAGCTGCCGAATGTCCCTGAAGACTACGTGCACCGCATTGGCCGTACCGGTCGCGCCGGGATGGAAGGCGAAGCGATTTCGCTGGTTTCGCATGACGAGCGCCCTTTTCTGAAAGATATCGAAAAGCTGATCAAGCGCACGCTGGAGCGTGAAGTAATTGACGGTTTCGAACCGTCAGCCATTGCACCCCCACGTCCGGTGCAACCGCCGCGTGGCCCGCGCAAACCGCAGGCGCAAGGCAAGCCGAAAGCGCAAAATGCCGGTCAAAAACGCAGTGGACCGCCACAACATCGCAGCGGTAGCCGCCACAACTAAAACTCAAGCCGCTTGACGGATCAGCGCCAGGATTTCCTCGCCATAGTGCTCAATCTTGGCGCTGCCCATACCGGTGATGCTGGCCAGCAGGCCGTGGCTGACCGGGCGCACCTCGGCTAGTTCGCGCAAGGTTTTGTCGTGCAGAATGACGTAAGCCGGCACCGCCTGTTCCTTGGCGGTATCGCTGCGCCAGCGGCGGAGTAGCTGGAACAGTTCGTTGTCTTCAGTCGATAGGTCGCTATAAACAACGGTGGTTTTGGTTTGTGCTGCCTTGCGCCGTACCGGGCGGCGTAATTCAACCCGTTGTTGGCCTTTGAGCACTTTCCGTGCCGCGTCGGTTAGTTGTAATGCACCATGTTCGGCCATATCGACGTGGACCAATCCCGCTGCCGCCAATTGGCGGAACACACTTTTCCAGGCATGTTCATCAAGATCGTTGCCGGCGCCGTAGGTTGGCAGTTTGTCGTGCTGCCATTGTTTAATTTTGTCGGTGGCTTTGCCACGCAGAACATCGGTTAGATGCGAGACACCGAAGCGCATGCCGGTGCGGAAGATGGCGGAAAGCGCTTTTTGTGCTGCCAGCGTGCCATCCCAAAGTTCAGGCGGGTCGATGCAGACGTCGCAGTTGCCACAGGGCGTGTGGGTTTCGCCGAAGTAGTCGAGCAGCACCTGACGCCGGCAGCGCGGCGCTTCGCAGTAGGAGAGTAGTGCGGTCAACCGCTGCGATTCGAGTATTTTCTGTCCTTCATCGGCACCGGATTCCGCAATGCGCGAATGTTGCAGGGCGACATCCTGCATGCCATAACTCATCCAGGCTTCAGCCGGTTCACCATCACGGCCTGCTCTGCCGGTTTCCTGGTAATAGGCTTCGATGCTTTTGGGCAGGTCGAGGTGGGCGACAAAGCGCACATCAGGTTTGTCGATACCCATACCGAAGGCGATGGTCGCGCACATGATCAAGCCTTCCTCACGCAGAAAGCGGCGTTGATTGGCGGCGCGCGTCGTGGCGGGGAGGCCGGCGTGGTAGGGCAGGGCGGGGTAATTTTGCGCGGAGAGCCATTCCGCGGTTTCTTCAACCTTTTTACGCGACAGGCAATAAACAATGCCGGCTTGTCCGCGCCGGTTGGCCAGAAAACCGAGTAATTGTTTCTTGGCGTTGTCTTTTTCGACCACCGTGTAGCGGATGTTCGGGCGGTCGAAACTGGACAGGAAAACCCGTGCCTCATTGAGACCGAGGCGAGCCAGAATTTCATTGCGCGTCGCGGTATCCGCCGTGGCGGTCAGGGCGATGCGCGGCACGTTCGGATAACGCTCGTGTAGGGCGCAGAGTTGCAGGTATTCCGGGCGGAAATCGTGGCCCCATTGTGAGACGCAATGCGCTTCATCAATCGCGAACAAGGAGAGTTTGTTGGCCTCGTAAAGCGCATCAATCATTGATAGCGTGCGGTCGAGCAACAGTCGTTCGGGAGCGATATAAACCAGATCTAGATTGCCGCTGAATATCTTTTGCTCTATGGCCTGCGCTTCGCGCCAGTCGAGCGTCGAATTGAGGCAGGCAGCGCGAACGCCAAGTTGGGTCAGTGCATCGACCTGATCCTGCATCAGCGCGATCAGCGGTGAAACAACCACCGCGCAGCCAGGGCGGAGCAGGGCGGGAATCTGAAAGCAGAGACTTTTGCCGCCGCCAGTAGGCATCAAAACAAGGGCATCGCCGCCATTTTGAATGTGCTGGATAATTTCAGCCTGGGCGCCACGGAAGGCTGGGTAACCAAAGACGTCGCGCAGGACGTCGAGTGCATTTGTCGCGGTCGACACCGAATTAAGGCCGATTTTCTAAGCTGAGTAGTTCACGCGTCAGCGCTTCGCCATCCCAAACCAGGCATTCACCACGATCCTCGTGCCAGTCGGCGAGCACCCAGCGTTCAACGTGGATGCCATCGACGATGTGATCGTGCCTGGCGGGTTGATGCGTGTGGCCGTGAATGAAAGTGGCGTAGCCATGTTCGCGCAGAAAGTCATCGGTCGCGGCCGCTTGCAGGTCGCTGTAAGGATTTTCCTTGCCCTGCTGGCTGGATTCGCTGACTTGGCGCATATGAGCCGCGATGGCACGACGTTCGGTGAGCGGTTTGGCAAGCAGGGCGGCCTGCCATTCCGGATTGCGCACCTGATTGCGGAAGGCCATATAGGCGGCATCATCAAGACACAAGGCATCGCCGTGCGAGAGCACAAATTGCCATTCGGCGGTTGAAAGTACGTAGGGGTCGCTGAGTAGCCGAATGCCGCTTGCGGCAGCAAAATCTGCGCCCAGAAGGAAGTCTCGGTTACCGTGCTGCAGGTTGATCTGAAGTCCGGCATCGCTGGCGCCACGTAGTGCGGCGACGATTTCGGCGTGGTAAGAATCATCCATGTCGTCATCGCCAATCCAGGCTTCAAACAAGTCGCCGAGAATGTACAGCGCTTCAGCCTGCCGGGCGCGCCCGGCCAGGAACTGAAGGAACAAACGAGTCGCCCCGGGTGACCGGGGCGACAAGTGCAGATCGGAAATAAAAAGGATCAAACGATTTCAGCTTTTTCGATGATCACATCTTCCGCCGGCACGTCCTGATGGCCGGCCTTGTTGCCGGTTTTGACGGCGCGAATCTTGTCGACCACATCAAGGCCTTCAACGACTTCACCAAACACGCAATAACCCCAGCCTTGACCGGATGGCGACTTGAAATCGAGGAAATCGTTGTCAACGGTATTGATGAAGAACTGGGCGGTCGCCGAGTGTGGATCATTGGTGCGCGCCATCGCCACGCTGCCCCGGGTGTTCTTCAAGCCGTTGCCAGCCTCATTCTCAACCGGCGCATTACATGGCTTCTGCTTCATGCCCGGCTCCATGCCGCCGCCTTGAATCATGAAATTCTTGATGACGCGGTGGAAAACTGTGTTGTTGTAGTGGCCGGCTTCAACGTAGGCGAGGAAGTTGGCAACCGTCTTCGGGGCTTTCTCAGCATTCAGTTCAAGACCGATAACGCCGTGGTTGGTGGTGAGTTTGATCATTGGGTGAGTCCTTATTTTTCAGAAATAATTTTGACGCCTTTAATCACAACTGGCGTCGTCGGTACATTTTCATAATTGCCGGCATTGCCGGTGGGTACTTTGGCAATCTTGTCGACCACGTCCATACCTTGGGTCACTTTGCCGAAAACCGTGTAGCCCCAGCCGCGTGGATCAGCGGTGGTTTTGTGATTAAGAAAGTCGTTGTCTTTTAAATTGACGAAAAATTGCACGCGGGCTGAATGGGGGTCTTGGGTACGCGCCATGGCAACGGTGCCACGGCTGTTGGCCAGGCCGTTGGTCGCCTCGTTTTGCAGTGCCGGCGTCAGTTCCTTTTTCTTGTCCATTGCCTGATTGAACCCGCCACCCTGAATCATGAAGCCGTCAATTACACGGTGAAAAATAGTCGCCTCGTAATAACCATGCTTGGCGTTGTAAAGAAACATCTCAACCGTTTTCGGCGCCTTGTCCGGAAATAATTCGAGCGTGAAAGTGCCCATGTTAGTCGTCATTTCGACGCTGGGTGCCGCCCAAACTGCCAGAGATGCAAGCAGGCCGGTGGCGAGAACAGAGATTTTTTTGAGCATCAGGCACTTCCTTCGTAAATGATTTTCCACTTGCCGTCTTCACGCAACCAATACTGGCGCTTCTTCATCTGATTGTTCAGATTGCTGCTCCGGTAATCCTGGTCAAAGGTGACAACGACGACTTCTTCCTTGCTTGGGTTGCGGAACACAGAGAGATTATCCGCCTTGACCTTGATCCATTCCTTGCCAGCATTGACCTGTTTTTTCTGGGCGGCAAACTGTTCAAAATTTTGATCCGCCGACTGAAACCGTTTTGAATAGTGCTTCAGGTAACGCTCCGTATCGCGACTTTCCCAATCCGTGCGCCAAGCCTCAATTGCCTTGTTCAACTCGTTGCGTTCCTTGGTCCAGTCATCAAGCGACAGCCACTCAACGGAGTTGCTGATGATCACCGGTGTCAAACCAATTTGCAGGTTTTTGGCGACGACATCGAGATCCTGATTGGCCAGCACAACACAGCCGTCAGAGGCTTTCGGTGGGCGCGAGAAGGTGTTGGATGGCGTGCCATGCAGCCAGATGCCGCTGCCGTTGCGACCCTGGCGCTTGTCCCATTCATTTGGGTAATTGAGTGGGTAAGCACCGGTGCCATAGAGGTCAGCCAGTTTTTGCCGCGGCAAATTGGCCGTCACATGATAAACACCCGTCGGCGTTTTTTTGTCGCCTTCCGCTAGTTTGTCGGAACCGAGTTTACCTTGCGTCATGTAGTAATCAGCAACAAAGCGCGGTCGACCGCCATTGCTGAGGTCATTTTCGTAAACATAAAGCCGCGAACGTTTGGTATCGACGACGATGGCGTGGCGCTGATCAGGAGGCATCTGCAGGAGATAACGCGGGACAAATTTCGCTTCAGGCTTCTCGCGATAGCCCTTGAGGCGGATGATTGCCTCGGCACGTAAATCATCAATTTTGTCTGCCGGCGCGCCAGCCAATGCACCAAAAGATTTGATTTGCTGGGTTCTGGCGAGCAACAGGTCGCCCTTGATCAGATGACCAAGGCGAAAGTTGGGATATTGGCGAAGCAGACTTTCGGTCTGTTGCAATGCCGAATCCAGGCGTTTGCCTTCAATTTCCTTGAAAATTTTTGCCAACTGCGGTTCCGGGCCTGAGTCTGAAATGCTGACCGGTGAATTCCCTGGCGCAGCAGAATTTACGGCAGGTGCAGCATAAATCTGGCCTGCAACAAAAAATGCAAGGCTGAAAGCAGCGAACTTTTTAACCACGATCAACGTGCGTTTTCTTCCTGAATCAACCAGCGGTTACCGGCGCGAACCAAGACCAGTGTCTTGTTCGTCGAGCCGCTCAGGCTAGATGATTTGTAGTGCTGACGGAATTTCGCCGTAGCACGGTCACCATTGATTGCAATTTGCGGCTCATCGTAACTGACCGAGATTTTGCCCGGTTTGCCAGCAATGCGATCTTCGCGCTCCTCTTCCCATGCTTTACGTGATGCGCCTTTCGGTGTTTTGAAGTCGGTCGCATACTGCGCCAGATAACCCTTGACGTCTTTGCGCGACCAGGCACTGGCCCAAGCAGCAATGGCTTTGGCTACGTCATCCGCTGCTGTACCCGTCGGTGCGCTCGCAGTGACCGGGGGCGTCAACTTGGGTTCGACTGTTTTCATTGTCGCAGCGGCTGCACCCGGAGTGCTGGCGACGATGTTGGCGGTTGGTGCTGCCGTGCTGGTCGCCGGTTTGCTGGCTGGCGCAACGGGTGCCGTTGCCTGAGCGCTGCTTGCTGGCATTTGCGGCTTGACATTGCCCTTGCCCGAGGTGGTGATCAGGTCGCGAATCAAGGCCATTTTGTTTTGCGTGGCGGAGTTCGCTGAATCAAGTTGCAATGCCTTGTCGTAGGCCTGGCTAGCCAGTTTGGCATAAACGTCGCCGAGGTTTTCGTAGGCGATGGCGTAGGACGGGTGAGTCCTTATTGCCATTTCAAGCGCCGTGCGCGCTTTGTCGTACTGCTTTTGCTGTGCGTAAAGCACGGCAAGATTATTGTAAGGCTCAGGTAGTTCTGGATAGTCTTCGGTCAGCTTGGTGAACGTGGCAATAGCTTCCGTCGGCTTGTTCATTTCGGTGTAGATCAAACCCTTGAGGAAGCGGCCTTGGGCATCCTTGGGTTTACTGCTTAGATGCTCGTCAACTTTTTCAAGCGCTTGCGGGTACTGGCCCTGCTTGATCAGGCGCTGGACTTCCGGAAGATTGTCAGCAAAAGCGGGTGAGGCAATGCCGATGGCGAGGCCAATGGCCAGTGCGCGCCATGTCTTGAGGAGCGGGAAGCGGGGCTGGAGCGGGGAGTTCAGGTTCATGGCTATGTTATACTTCTGCTAGTTATATAGCCCTCCATTCTATCAAGAAGCGAAGGCTTTCCAAAGCTCCGGGCGTTGCGGCGCCCCCCAATTTCCAACGACCATGCTCAAAATCTACAATTCCCTGCAGCGGGAAAAACAGCCATTTACGCCGATTGAAGCAAACAAAGTTCGTATGTATGTGTGCGGTATGACCGTGTACGATTTTTGCCACCTTGGACATGCGCGAGTGATGGTGGTTTTCGACATGGTCTACCGCTGGCTGAAGGCCTCGGGATATGACGTCACCTATGTCCGAAATATCACGGATATTGACGACAAAATCATCAAACGTGCCGCTGAGAATGGTGAAACCATTTTGCAACTGACTGACCGCTTCATTGCGTATATGCATGAAGATGCCGATGCGCTGGGTGTGCAGCGTCCCGACCATGAGCCGCGGGCGACCGATTTTGTGCCGGAAATGCTCGATTTGATCGGTCAGCTTGAACGCCGTGGCTTGGCTTATCAAGCTGGCGATGGCGACGTAAATTACGCGGTGCGCAAATTTGCGGGTTACGGCAAGTTGTCCGGTAAATCACTGGATGACTTGCGCGCTGGCGAGCGTGTTGAGATTGATTCGGCCAAGCAGGATCCGCTTGACTTCGTGTTGTGGAAACATGCCAAACCGGGGGAGCCGGCCTGGCAATCACCTTGGGGTGAGGGCCGGCCGGGTTGGCACATCGAGTGTTCGGCGATGAGCTCGCAATTGCTCGGCAAGCATTTCGATATTCATGGTGGTGGCCAGGATCTTCAGTTCCCGCATCACGAGAACGAGATTGCCCAGTCCGAGGGGGCGCATCAGTGCACTTTTGTGAATTACTGGATGCACAACGGTTTTGTTAGGGTCGACAACGAAAAAATGTCGAAATCGCTGGGTAATTTCTTCACGATTCGTGAAGTGCTCAAGCAATTTGATGCCGAGGTGGTGCGTTTCTTCATTTTGCGTGCGCATTATCGTAGCGCCCTGAATTACTCTGATGCGCATCTTGATGATGCACGGCGTAGTCTGGATGGCTTGTACTTTGCGTTACGCGATGTGCCACCGACTTTGGTCGAAATTGATTGGAGCAACGATTTTGCTGCGCGTTTTGCAGCGGCTCTGAATGAGGATTTCGATTCGCACGGCGCAATTTCGGTGCTGTTCGAGTTGGCTGGCGAAGTTAATCGTCAACGCAATGCTGAGCTTTCCGGTTTGCTCAAGGGGCTTGGTGCTGTCATCGGTTTGCTTGAGCGCGATCCGCTGGTCTATTTACGTGGCGCGGCGGTGGCCGGCGGGTTGGACGAAAGCGCAATTGAACAACTGATTGCTGAGCGTGCTGCTGCAAAAAAGGCACGAAACTTTGCTGAAGCGGATCGTGTTCGAGATGTTTTGAAGGCCGATGGCATCATTCTTGACGATAGTCCGCAA
Source organism: Pseudomonadota bacterium (assembly GCA_039797825.1). GTDB lineage: Bacteria > Pseudomonadota > Gammaproteobacteria > Burkholderiales > Rhodocyclaceae > Azonexus. Next base: position 29,122 of record JBDKHF010000074.1, read on the forward strand.
GGGACTAGCTGGCGACGCGCTTGATTCGGAATGTGTGCATACAAAAAGGCCTGTTGAAAAACAGGCCGTTTTGCTTGTTGACCGCAATAAACCCTATTTAAGTAGTTTGCCACCCGGGCCAACAACCGTCAGTTCGACGAAGCGTGAGCCTTGCCGGCTATTTCCGCCATAAGTTACGCGATAGCCACCGAAATCATTGTTGTTCAAGCTTTCCAACGCGCTGATCAGCTTTTCACGGCTTAGGTCTTTGCCGGCTCGCTTGATGCCTTCGACCATCACGCGTGCCATCAGGTAGCCTTCCAGCGCGTAGTAGGAAAACCCGGTTTTGCCGCCAATCAACCTTTGGTAATCGCGAACGACTGGAATGGTGTCGTTCCAGGGGTAAGGGACGACCTGAGAAATACCGATGCCGCGAGCTTCGGCGCCCAAATCCTGAACCAGTTGTTCGGCGCCAACTGGTGATAGCGTCATCAGCATGGGATTTTGCCCTGATTTTTTCATCGCCTTGACGAACGCCGCCGTTGGCTTGGACAGGGTCACCATGATGACGGCCTGGGGTGTGATCTTGCCGATGGCTTCGACAGCCTTCCCGACATCAAGTGAATTGCGCTCGACGGTGCCAACGGCTGAGGGCGTTAAATTGTGCTTTTTGAGGGCTGCTGTAACACCCTCTAGTCCGGATTTACCAAAGCCGTCATTCTGGTAAAACACCGCGATACTTTTCAGGCCAAGCGAAACCAACTGATTGACGATAGCTTCGGTTTCATCCGCGTAACTGGCCCGGACATTGAACATATAACGCGTATTAGGGTTTGCGGAGATCGGTTCGCGCAGCGTGCCTGCGCCCGAAATAGTGCCAACTAGCGGTACTTTGGATGGTCCGAAAATTTTGTTCATCGACTCGGTCGTCGGGCTGGAACCGTAATAGGCGAGTAGTGCGAAGACTTTTTTATCTTCAATCAGTGATTTGGTGTTGGCCAGGCTACGGTCAGTTTCATAACCATCATCGCTGGCAACCAGTTCCAGCTTGCGACCGTTGATGCCACCTGCCTTATTGATCTGATCAAAATAGGCTTCGATGGTTTGACGCATTTCCAGGCCGTAGGCGCTATTGGGGCCGGAAAATGGTGACGACATGCCGAGGGTAATGGTGTTGTCGCTGACACCGGGGTCGGCTGCTGAAAGCTGTATAGAACAAACAATCAAGCTGAGTGCCAGTAGTCGTTTTAAGGCTTTCATCCAATTTCCCCCGGAAAGTTATTCAACTGATTCTATCAGCGAAACTGAGGGGTATTCGTAACAAACAACTGACTTAAGTGATAGTCAGTTGTTTGTTACGGTCGACCTTGGAAAGGCCTTGAAAATCAGTCCTCGAAGAACTCTTTTACCTTGTCCATCCACGACTTGGCGCGTGGATTGTGCTTGGCACCACTGTCGCGGCTGGACTCTTCAAGTTCCTTGAGCAGTTCTTTCTGGCGATCCGTCAGGTTGATCGGCGTTTCAACCACGACATGGCACATCAAATCGCCATGCGTGTGGCTGCGAACCCCCTTGATCCCCTTGCCGCGCAAACGGAAAACGCGCCCGGATTGGGTTTCTGACGGAATTTTGATGGCAGCTGCACCATCCAGCGTCGGAATCTCGATTTCACCACCCAAAGCTGCGGTTGTGAAGGAGATCGGCATTTCACAATGCAGATCATTGTGATCGCGCGTAAAGACGGTGTGCTGCTTGAGGTGGATCTGCACGTAAAGATCGCCCGGCGGGCCACCATTGACACCATGCTCACCTTCGCCAGCCAGCCTGATCCGATCACCCTCATCGACCCCGGCAGGAATCTTGACGGCCAAAGTTTTGTGCTGCTTGATCCGTCCGGCACCTGCGCAAGTTTTGCAGGGGTCGGGAATGTAGCGGCCAGTACCATGACATTTCGGGCAAGTCTGCTGGATCGAGAAGAAACCCTGCTGTAGGCGCACCTGACCTGAACCATTACAGGTTGGACAGGTTTTGGGTTGAGTGCCGGCTTTGGCGCCGCTACCGTGACACGGTTCGCAAACTTCCATGGTCGGAATACGAATTTTCGTTTCCGTGCCGTGCGCCGCCTGCTCCAGCGTGATTTCCAGGTTGTAGCGCAAGTCAGCGCCGCGATAGATGTTGGACCGTCCGCCACCACCGCCGCCGCCACGTCCGCCGAAAATTTCGTCGAAAATACCACCGAAGGCATCGGCAAAGCCACCACCACCGCCACCGCCCATTCCCGCCTGCTGATCAACGCCGGCGTGACCGTACTGGTCATAAGCTGAACGTTTCTGACCATCCGACAGAATTTCGTAGGCTTCCTTGGCTTCCTTGAATTTCTCTTCCGCACCCGGATTGTCCGGATTACGGTCGGGATGGTGCTTCATGGCCATCTTGCGATAGGCCTTTTTGATCTCTTCATCGCTGGCGTCACGGTTGACGCCCAGAATTTCATAAAAATCGCGTTTTGACATTTTTCCTACCCGTCAAGTGACAAAGGCACCGGGCCTTCGGAGTGATCCGAGAGCCCGGTGCCGTACGGCTTGGACTGATTACTTCTTGTCCTTGACCTCGGTGAACTCGGCATCCACGACGTCGCCTTCGTCCTTCTTGGCTTGCTGCTGTTGAGCGCCTGCAGCTTCGTGCTCAGGTGCGCCAGCGCCTTCAGCCTGCTGTTGGGCATACATCTTTTCGCCCAGCTTCATTGCTGCCTGGCTTAGTGCTTCGGTCTTGGCGGTGATGACATCCTTGTCGCCGTCGCGCAGCACGCTTTCAACGTCCTTGATGGCTGTTTCGATCGCTTCCTTTTCGGCAGCATCGAGTTTGTCGCCATATTCGGTCATCGACTTTTTGACGTTGTGCACCATGCCATCGGCCTGGTTACGGGCATCAGCCAGTTCGTGTACCTTCTTGTCATCTTCAGCGTGCAGCTCGGCATCCTTCACCATGCGCTGAATTTCTTCCTCGCTCAAGCCGGAGTTGGCCTTGATGGTGATCTTGTTTTCCTTGCCGGTAGCTTTGTCCTTGGCGGTGACGTGCATGATGCCGTTGGCGTCGATGTCAAAAATGACTTCGATCTGCGGCGTGCCACGCGGGGCCGGCGGAATGCCTTCCAGGTTGAACTGACCGAGGCTCTTGTTGCCGGAAGCGACTTCACGCTCGCCCTGCAGGACGTGGATGGTCACGGCGGACTGGCTGTCGTCGGCGGTCGAGAACACTTGCGAAGCCTTGGTCGGGATCGTCGTATTCTTCTGGATCAACTTGGTCATGATGCCGCCCAGAGTTTCGATACCCAAGTACAGCGGGGTCACGTCGAGCAGCAGCACGTCCTTGACTTCACCCTGCAGCACGCCGCCCTGGATGGCGGCGCCGACGGCGACGGCTTCATCCGGGTTGACGTCCTTGCGCGG
>JBDKHF010000075.1:0-23930 GCA_039797825.1 Pseudomonadota bacterium
GGTCGAATTCGGCAATGACGCGCAGCGCCGCCAGATTGTGGCCCAGCGTGTAACGCCAGCAGGCCAGGCGACCTTGCTCGTCGATCAGTTCCAGTGTGCCGACGCCGGCATGGTCGAGATGATTGAGTTTGAGGCCGGCGCGCAGTTTCCATTCCGCCCAAGTGGTGTCACCTGGCGCACGGGCCAGAAGGCGTTGATCAGTGACGATAACCAAGCCATTGGCGAACTGCAGGCGAGAATCAAGGTCAATTTCAAGCCAGGCCTGGGTTTTTTCACCGTTGGCCAGTTGTGGCTCTACTTCGGTGGCCCAGCGACTGGGCAGCGCCAGTTCGTTACTGGCGGGATTTTGTGCATTGGGGGTCATCAGGGCAGTATATCGCAAGGGTTGCTTACCCTATTCAACGCCGCATTTTTTTGCAGGTTGACTCACGTCAAGGCTTTAAGCTGTCGGCTGCCGTTGAATACGCCGAAGTTACAAACAAGGATAATCATGTTTCGCATCTCTCAATACATGCAGGAAATTGCCGCGCCGACGCCGCTCGGACCCAAACGCAATCCACCCGGCCCGGTGGTGATCTGGAACCTGATTCGGCGTTGTAATCTGACTTGCAAGCATTGCTACTCGATTTCGGCTGACACCAATTTCCCCGGTGAGTTGAGCACTGAGCAGGTTTTTGGTGTGATGGATGATCTCAAGGCTTTCCATGTGCCGGTTTTGATCCTTTCCGGCGGTGAACCGCTGTTAAGGCCTGATATTTACGACATCGCCAAGCGCGCCAAGGCCAAGGGTTTTTATGTCGGCTTGTCGTCGAACGGCACGCTGATCAACGCAGACAATATTGACCAGATTGCCGAGTGTGATTTCAATTACGTTGGTGTTTCGCTCGACGGTATTCGCGAAACGCACGATAAATTCCGCCGCCTGGATGGCGCTTTTGAGGCGTCACTGAAAGGGATTCGTCTGTGTCGTGATCTTGGTTTGAAAATTGGTGTCCGCTTTACGATGACGCAGGACAACGCCCACGACCTGCCCGAACTGCTCAAACTGGTCGAGGATGAAGGCATTGACCGCTTCTATTTTTCGCATCTCAACTATGCCGGGCGCGGCAACAAGAATCGCAAGGATGACGCCCAGCACCAACTGACGCGCTGGGCGATGGATCTGCTTTTTGACACCTGCTGGGAGTACAACCAGCGTGGGTTGAACAAGGAATTCACCACCGGCAACAACGATGCCGACGGCGTCTATTTCCTGCACTGGGTACGTCGGCGCTTCCCGGAGTCGGCGGCGCATGTCGAAGCCAAGTTGCGCCAGTGGGGCGGTAATTCATCGGGCGTCAATGTCGCGAATATCGACAATCTGGGCAACGTGCATCCCGATACCATGTGGTGGCATCACACCTTGGGCAGCGTTAAAACACGGCCTTTCTCGCAAATCTGGCCGGATACCTCGGATGTACTGATGGCTGGTCTCAAGCAGCATCCACGGGCGGTCAAGGGGCGTTGCGGCGAATGTGCCTATCTCGATATTTGTAATGGGAATACCCGCGTTCGTGCCCAGCAAATGACCGGCGATGCCTGGGCGGAAGATCCGGGCTGCTATTTGTCGGATGAGGAGATTGGACTGTGAAAGTGACGATGCCGCGCCACAAAATTTTTGGCCTGTTTTTGCTGTCGACCGTAACGTTTTCAACTTGGGCGGCGGATGCGCCGGCCAACTTCAAGCAGCACTGCGCTTCTTGTCACGGCGAAGACCGCCTGGGCGGTATCGGCCCGGCGCTGTTGCCGGAGAATCTGGCGCGTCTGCGCAAGCCGGAAGCCGAGAAGGTCATCCGTGAAGGGCGTACCGCATCGCAGATGCTGGGTTTTGGCGACAAGCTTTCCGCCGAGGAAATCAAGGCGCTGGTCGAATTTGCCTACACGCCGATCAAGCCGATGCCAGTTTGGGGCGAGAAGGAAATCAAGGCTTCGTACATCCTCCACGAAAAACAGCCGCTGCCGGACAAGCCGCAATTCAAGGCTGATCCGATGAACTTGTTCGTTGTTGTTGAATCGGGCGATCACCATGTTTCCATCCTCGATGGCGACAAGCTGGAACCGATCCACCGCTTCCAGTCGCGTTACGCGCTGCACGGCGGGCCGAAATTCACGCCGGATGGGCGCTACGTCTTTTTCGCTTCGCGTGATGGCTGGGTCACCAAGTTTGATATGTGGAACCTGAAAGTGATCGCCGAAGTGCGCGCCGGCATCAATACGCGTAACGCGGCAGTTTCTGGCGACGGCAAGTGGGTCGCGGTGGCTAACTATTTGCCGCACAGCCTGGTGATTCTCGACGCTGATCTGAATTTGACCAAAATTCTGCCGGTCACTGACCGGGACGGTAAGACCAGTTCGCGCGTCTCCGCCGTCTACGACGCCTCGCCGCGCCAGAGTTTCGTTGCCGCGTTGAAGGATGTCAAAGAGGTCTGGGAGGTTTCCTACAACCCGACGGCCGATGACATCGCTGCCGGCATGATCCACGATTTCAAATACCGCGAAGGCAAGTTCATTCCTGGATTTTTGAATCCGCAACGTACGCAACTTGATGATTACCTTGACGACTTCTATTTCACACAAGGTTACGACGAGGTGATGGGTGCCTCACGCAATGACGCCAAGGCGGCAGTCAGCGGCCAGGTAGTCAATCTTGATGCACGCAAAAAGATCGCCGATCTCGAATTGCCCGGCATGCCGCACCTTGGCTCCGGCATCAGTTGGATATGGAAGGATGAAACGGGGCAGGGCAAAACGGTGATGGCGACGCCCAACCTGAACGAAGGACTGATCAGCATTATTGATATGAAAACCTGGAAAACGGTCAAGCAGATCAAAACGCGTGGCCCCGGCTTTTTCATGCGCAGCCACGAGAACAGCCGTTATGCATGGACCGATTCAATGATGAGCAAGGAATTCAAGGACACCATGCAGGTCATCGACAAGCAGACCCTGGAAATCGTTGCCGAACTCAAGCCGGTGCCGGGCAAAACTTTCGCCCACGTCGAGTTCACCAAGGATGGTAAGTACGTGCTGGCCAGCCTGTGGGATATGGATGGCGCGCTGATCATTTACGATGCCGAGACGCTGAAGGAGGTGAAGCGCCTGCCGATGAAGAAGCCGGTTGGCAAGTACAACGTCTGGAACAAAATTACGAAATCGGAAGGGACCAGCCATTAAGCAGCCCTTGAATTTTGGGCCAATCCTGGCTGGCTAATTATCGGGGCTGGCTCCGTTCCAGTGCGGCGCTAGCGGAGAAGTTGGGATCTCTCGTGATAGCATTTAGCCCTATGGGAGAGACATCGCGAAAATGATCGGGCGGATGAAGCTTAAATGCATGGGCCGATGCCGTTCAATTGTTCGCGCTCCGCACTTTCGTCTGTTTCTTGCTGGCACAGCCGCTTTGTTCCTGAGTGCCTGTCTGGCCAAGCGCGATGGCTACGATGTCCCCAGTGTGCCAATGGCGGCGCGCTTCAAGAATGCTGATGCGCTTTCCTCCGCCAATGCGCTTGCTTTGGCACCAAAAAACAATCAAGAAGCCAACAAGTTAACCGCGACCGGTGACAACATTGGCTTCGAGGATTGGTGGCGTGCCTTTGGTAATCGTGAATTAGAGGATCTGGTCAACCGGGGATTGGCAAATAATGCCGATGTCCGGATGGCGACGATTCGCCTTGCGCAAGCCAAGGCGCGAGCCGATCAGGCGAAGGCGGGTTTATTGCCCAGCCTTTCTTTGCCGGCAGTGGCGGCGCGTCAGGCGCCAGGCGGAACGGTTGGCTCAGTGCCGGTTGCGAGTGCAGGACGGGCTGCACAAAACGCTTTTCAAGGTAGTTTGAAGGGGGAATGGCGCCTTGATTTGTGGGGGGAGCAAAGTTCGCTCGCCGAATCGGCGAACCTTCAGTTATGGCGCGCAGTGTATGAGCGCGACAATGTGCAGCGCAATATTGCAGCGAACATTGTGTCGAGTTATGTCGAATATGCGTCGCTCAATGATCGTATGCGACTGGCCACTGAGACGGAAAGAGTGTTAAGTGCAACGCTAAGCACCATGGAGCGGCGCATGGCGTTGGGCGATGCAACGATTGGTGATTTTGAGCAACAGAAAGCATTGGTTTTCGGTTTGCGAGCGGCAATTCCCGGCATTGAACAGCAACGCGAAGATTCGCTCAACTCGCTGGCTTTTTTGGTTGGTTCGGTACCCGGCGCCTTGCAGCTTTCGGATCAAGGCCTGGATACTTTTAATGTGCCGGCGGTTATACCGGGTTTGCCCTCTTCTCTCTTGCTGCGGCGTCCTGATGTGCGGATGGCCGAGGCGAGACTGCTGGCGGCGGATGCCGATATCGATGTGGCGCGCACCAGAATTCTGCCGCCGGTCGATCTCTCCGCTCAGGCCGGCTACAGCAGCAATTTACTTGCCCAGTTTTTTCAGCCCAAATTGTTTTTCTGGAATGCGGTCGCCAGTGTGACGGCCAGTATTTTTGATGGGGGCAAGCGCGCGGGCGAAAAGAAATTCAATGAGGCGGTGCATGAAGAAATGGTCGAAAACTATGTTCGCACCATTTATCAGGCGATGCGTGAGGTTGAGGGCGCGCTGGCGACCATACGCCTGGCGGGAAAGCGTCTTGATGCGCAGCGGGAGGCGGCTGATGCAGCGCGTCGTGCGTGGGATATCAATACCAAGGTTTACGCAATGGGGGGGGGCTGATCAGACCACTTTGCTTGAATCTGAGCGCACCTTCCATCGCTACCTTGATGAATTTCGACGCTCCCAGATGGAGAGCTATCGCGGATATACCGCGCTTTTCCTGGCGCTTGGCGGTGGCGTCAAGCATGGCGAGGTGTTGCCGGGTGGGGGGCGGCGGCCTGCTCAAAACTTGAGTGGAAAAGTGATTACGCCACAAGCCACGGTGGTTTCGCCGATAAAGCCAAGCTCTGTCGAGGGGCTGGATATTGCGCAAGGTGGATTTGGTTTTTCAAGCGGTGCTGATCAAGCTTTTTGGCAGGTCGAACTTCCCGGTTTGTATCACCGTAATACGGTGGGTGCGGCGTGGCGAGATTTGCGAGTTCGTTATCCACAGGATATGGATAGGCGCATGGTGCGCCCCCGGCTGAATGGGCGAATTGACGATAGCGCCGAGGGGCAAGAGGCTTGGTATCGGCTTTTTATTGCAAAGTTTGATTCTGCTGCTGAGGCGCAGGAATTTTGCGACCGCATGCAGGCTAACCTTGAGCGTTGCCGGGTTGTGAACGCCAAAGGAGAGGAAAGCGCTCGGGTTGAGTTGAAGCAGGAGAGAGTTCGGCTTGCGGCGCCGGTTGAGTCGTCCAGTGAAATGAGCCAAGTGCCGGCATCTGCTAGCGTATCTGCCCCTTCTTTGGTGATTCCGGATAGCAAGCCTAAGGCCACGCAGCGAGACAGTGCTTCAGGACGACAGGCTCAAACTATTCAGCTGGCTGCATTTTCCAATCTGGAAAATGCAGCCATATCAACTGCTGTCTGGCAGTTCCGCGGTTATGAGGTTTATGTTGCCGAAACCCGTGGTGGCGATGGCCGGCTTTGGTATTCGGTGCGCACCGGCATTTTCCCTAATCAAGGTGAGGCAGCGGCGGCTGTGCAGCAAATTCGTCGGAAAGAGGAGGCTCCGGCCTTGCTGGTGCCAATCATGCTTGATGCGACAGGCTTGCCGGCGAGTATTGATGTTAGCGAAGTGCTAACCCTGAAAAAAGATGGAAACAACAGCGCCGTGTTGCCTGAACCGCCAGAGGCTCCGCTAATCACTTCTTCTCCCGTGCCGGGTGATGGGATTCAACTCAAATCTGCGCTTTCCGCACCTCCGGTAATACAAAAACCGAAGACAAATTTTGCGGTTCAGCTAGGCGCTTTTTCGAGCTTGGAAAATGCCGAAGTTTCCAGTAAATACTGGCAGGATCGGGGATTGAATATTTATATTAATCAGGTCAGGGATGCCGAAGGGCGAGCATGGTTTGCCGTAAGGACCGGTGAGTTTGTGCAAAGGCGAGAGGCTTCTGCGCTTGCTGTGCAACTTGGACGAAAAGAGAATGTGAGTGCGATTGTTGTCAGTGTTGCGGTCGACGTCGAAAAAGAGCAAGAAAAGCTTAAGTCAGTAGCGGCTGAACTGCCGGTTGCGCAACCGGCGGTGCCGGGGCGTGCTATTCCTGTAAAAGCCGATGTAGTAAAGGCAGAGTTGCCAAATGTCGCTCAGCGTCCGCGCTATGCGATACAACTGGGTGTCTATGGCAATATTGAAAATGCAGCAAAGGCTTTTGCCGAGTGGCAGCTTCGTGGTTATGAGCCTTATGTTTGCGAGACCGGCGGATTACCCGAGACGCCCCGTTTTGCTGTGCGTACGGGGGACTTCTCGAATAAACGTGAGGCGCAGGCGATGGTCAGGACCATTGAGCGACAAGAGGGTAGTCGGGGTTTGGTGGTGACCGCGCTGATCGATTCCAAAGGCGGGGTGGCCAGCATAGACGTGACTCCCTTATTAAAGAGTGGCACTACCGCTGTTCCTGAGAATGTGAATTTGACCAATGGCCGATAAATTTCCGCACAGCGTTGTGCAGTGCCTCGCCGCGATTGCGCAACATCATGGCTTATCGGTTAATCCTGAACGCTTGATTCACGACTATGCCTTGGCCGATGAAGAGCCCGAGGGCGCCTTGTTGCTGCGAATGGCAACCGAAATCGGTTTCAAAGCCAAGGCTGAAAATTTTACCTGGGAGGCAATTTTTGCTCAGGAAGGGGTTTTCCCGATACTTGTGAAGTTGGCAAGTGGTGCGGGAATGATCCTGGTCGGGGTGCGTACCGAGGAGGGTGAGAGTAAGGTTGCAGTCCTTAATCCATTGGCTGATATGGCTGATGTGCTCTTGCTGGGTCGCGATGAATTTTGTGCGCAGTGGAACGGTGATGTGGTCCTGCTCAAGCGGACCCATTCCTTATCGGATCCCAATCAACCATTCAGCTTGCGCTGGTTCGTTCCGGAAATTCTCAAGCAAAAAACGGCTTTCCGTGACATTTCCCTGGCTGCGATGGCGATGACCTTGCTCGCTTTGGCATCGCCGATGTTTTTTCAAGCCGTTATCGACAAAGTGCTGGTTCATCAAAGCTCTTCCACGCTTTGGGTGCTGACGGTTGGTGTGGTGATGGCGCTTATTTTTGATGCGATTTTTGGCTACCTTCGCCAACTTCTCCTGTTGGCGGCGACCAATAAAATCGATATGCAGTTAACTCGAAGGACTTTCGGCAAGCTGTTGTCGTTGCCGGTTGATTATTTCGAGTCAAATTCTGCCGGTGTCGTCACCCGGCACATGCAGCAGTTGGAGAGTATTCGTAATTTTCTGACCGGGCGTTTGTTTTTTACGGCGCTGGATACCGCCGCGCTGATCATTTTTCTTCCCTTGCTTTTTGCCTATTCATTCAAGCTCGCCTTGATCGTTCTGGTTTTTTCCCTGGTTATCGGCGGCATCATTGCCGGCATGTTGCCGGCTTACCGGCGGCGTCTCGATGCGCTTTATTCGGCAGAGGGCAAGCGCCAGGCCCTGCTGGTTGAAACCGTGCATGGCATGCGTACCGTCAAGGCATTGGCGATTGAGCCGATCCAGCGGCGGGTGTGGGATCAGTTATCGGCAGAGGCCATTGCCACCCATTTTCGAGTCGGCAAGCTGACCTTGACCGGCGGTGCAATTACCGACTTTCTTGGCAAGTTAATGCCGATCGTGATTATCGTGGTCGGGGCGCAAGGTGTTTTTGACCAAACTATGAGCGTCGGTGTCCTGATTGCTTTCCAGATGTTGTCCGGGCGTGTGGTTGGCCCGCTGCTTCAAATCGTCGGGCTAATTAATGAATACCAGCAAACTGCGCTCTCTGTTCGCATGCTGGGGGAAGTGATGAATCGCCCTTCCGAGGGACGCGGTGGTGCTGCGGGCCTTCGGCCACAATTCAAAGGGGAGATTTCCTTTGATAATGTGACCTTTCGTTATCCGGGTTCAAGCTCCACTGCGCTTGATGGCGCAAATTTCACGATCCCTTCCGGTACGGTGGTTGGGGTGGTGGGGCGTAGTGGTTCGGGGAAAACCACGCTGACCAAACTCATTCAAGGGCTTTACCCGGTGCAGGAGGGGATAGTCCGGTTTGATGGGGTTGATGCGCGTGAGATAGACCTGCCTCACTTGCGCAGACAAGTCGGGGTTGTTTTGCAGGAGAATTTTCTCTTTCGCGGGACGGTGCGCGATAACCTGACCATGACCAAGCCTGACGCAAGCTTTGAAGAGGTGGTTGCTGCCGCCCGAGCGGCCGGGGCCGACGAATTTATCGAGCGCATGCCGCAAGGCTATGACAGTATGCTTGAGGAGAATGCATCGAACCTCAGTGGTGGCCAGAAACAGCGCTTGTCGATTGCCCGCTCGCTCTTGGCTAAACCCAGCATTCTGATTCTTGATGAGGCGGCGAGCGCGCTTGATCCGGAAAGCGAAGCAATTTTTATAAAAAATCTCTCGCAGATTGCAGTTGGACGTACCGTGGTCATGATCTCGCATCGCCTCTCAACTCTGGTTAATGCGCATGCCATCCTGGTCATGCAGCGCGGTCGTTTGGCGGATTGCGGTACGCATCAGGAGTTACTCTCGCGTTGTGAAACCTATCAACAGCTCTGGAATCAGCAGACAAGTCATTTGTGATCAAGAAAAAAGAAAAGCAGCCTGAAACCTCTATCGATTTCCTGCCGGATGCCGATGAGATTGAACGTCGCCCCTTACCCCGTTCGGCGCGGATAACCCTGCACGTCTTGCTTGCGGCGCTGATTACTTTTTTACTATGGGCTACTTTTTCGCAAACGGATCTGATCGTCACTGCCCGTGGTCGTCTCGTCACCCCATTGCCAAACATTGTTGTTCAGCCCTTGGAAACGGCGATTATTCAAGGTATTGATGTGCGCGTTGGCCAGGTTGTTAAAAAAGGGGAGCGTCTGGCGACACTTGACCCAACATTTACGGAGGCCGATGAGGTTCAGTTACGTTCCCGACTTCATAGTCTGGATAATCAACTGGCGCGCCTGGAGACTGAGCTTTCCGGAAAATCGGTCGTCAATCGTTCGGTTTCAGACCCGGATTCTCTGTTGCAAAATCGACTTTCTGAAGAGCGTGGTGCAAGTTATAAAGCGCAAAGCAAACGTTACGAAGAGTCTATCGCGCGTGTCCGTGCGGCAATTGAAACGAACCAGGGCGAGCAGCATGGGTTGAGTGCCAGAGTCCGGGTTTTGCGTGATATGGAGGCATTGCAAGGTGAGTTGGTGGCGCAGAAATATGCGATTCGATCACGCCATCTGGAGGCTCAGGATCGTTTGATTGATGCCGAACGCAATATGCAAACCACGCACAATCGTGCGCAGGAGTTGCGCAAGGAGTTGGGTGCTTTAGAGGCTGAAAAAACATCGTTTGAAACCGGCTGGCGGCAAAAAATAATGGAGGAGCTGCTTTCGGTGTCTCGCGAAAGAGGGTCTGTTGTTGAGCAATTGCAAAAAGCAGGTAAGCGGAATCAATTGGTAACGCTTGTTTCACCATCTGATGCTGTGGTTCTTGAAATTCCCAAGTTGTCGCAAGGTTCGGTTGCGCGAGCTACTGAGCCGATGTTTACGCTGGTGCCTTTGGGTGGCGATTTAATCGCCGAGGTCAAAATCGATGCCATCGATATTGGTTACGTAAAACTGGGTGATGTCGTCCATGTCAAGCTTGATGCTTACCCGTTTCAGCGACACGGCGGATTGCCGGGGGTCATTCAAACCATCAGCGAGGATGCGTTCCGTCGTGAAGCCGATCCGAATGCCGGTATGGAGGCTTTCTATACCAGCCGTATTCAACTTGGTGCTACCCGGCTTAAAAAAATGCCTGAGCAGTCCAGACTTTTACCCGGCATGACGGTGTCTGCTGAAATTGCCGTCGGGAAACGCTCTGTCATGTCCTACCTGATCTGGCCATTGATTCGTGCGCTCGATGAATCAATTCGCGAACCTTAGTCGCGCACTTCGTTTCAGCTATTACGCCAAGTTTCCGTGTCTCCAGAACCCTCGCTAAATAGCGCTCAGGTTTTCCGCGAAACTCGGCGGCTTGCTGAATCCGGGCAACCCAAGGCGCAATACAACTTGGGCCTGATGTATGCCAATGGCGTGGGTGTGCCACAGGATTTCAAGCTGGCCATGCACTGGTATCGCAAAGCAGCCGAGAATGCATTTCCGGCTGCCCAATATATTTTGGCTGGGAAATATGCGGCAGGACAAGGTGTTGACCGTGACCTTCGGCAAGCCCTGTATTGGTATTTGCAAGCCTCTGACCGGGGGAGTTCCAAGGCCCTGTTCAAGCTGGGCAAAATGCTTAGCGTGCCGCAGGAGGAGTTTGCTAATCAGTGTTTTGAGCAGGCGGCTGAAAAAGGGATAGTCGAAGCGCAGCTTATCGTTGGGACGCGCAGTGCGCAGTCCGGGGATGGAAAGCAAGAGCAGGCAACGGCCTGGTTGCAGAAAGCTGCCGAGAATGGCGTCCCTGAGGCGCAATTTGTTACCGGTACTTTGTACGAGAGCGGCAAAGGGGTAGCGCAAAATATTGATCAAGCGCTCGTCTGGTACCGCAAATCCGCTCGGCAAGGGTTCGCACCGGCTCAGTTGCAGCTGGGTATGCTGTATTCAGCAGGCGAAGTGATCCCCAAAGATAATCGGCAGGCAGTTTCCTGGTTGGGTCGAGCCGCAGAACAGGGCAATAGCGAAGCGCAAAGCCAGTTAGGGTTAATGTACCAGCTGGGATTGGGGCTGGTTGCGGATCAGGTAATTGCCGAGACGTGGTATCGCAAGGCTGCTGATCAGGGGGATATCAAAGCCCAGATCAGGCTTGCCCGGTTATGTGAGGAAAGTCGCCCGGCGCTGGCCATTGAAATGTATCAGCGTGCGGCAGAACAGGGGAGTAGCGAAGCGCTTTTGGTGCTCGGTAAAATTTATGCCGATGGAATCATCGTCGAGCCTGATTTTCTCAAGGCTTTAACTTTTTATCTTGCGGCTGGTCAGGCGGGCGAGCCAGCGGCCTTGATTCCATTGGCCGAACTGGTAGACCGCGAAGGCCTCGGCCTCTCCACTCGCTGGTATCTGCAGGCGGCAAAAGCTGGGGATGCGAATGCCCAGTTTGTTTTAGCCAACCGTCTCTCGGTTGGCCAAGGTATCGCGAAAAATATCGAGCAGTCACTCGAATGGTATTTGTTGGCTGCGGAACAGGGTTTGCCCGAGGCGCAGTACGCAGTCGCGATGGCGTTGATGGCGACCGATGATTCCAGCGCAGCGCTGGCAGAAATCCTTGCTTGGTGTCGGAAAGCAGCAAAACAGGGCTTTGCGCAAGCTCAACGCAGTTTGGGATTATTTTATTTTCAGGGCTTGGGGGTCGCTAAGGATAATCGCCAAGCGGCGTCATGGTGGTTAAAAGCGGCCGAACAGGGGGATACCGAGGCCCAGGTTTATCTCGGTAAACTGTTTGAAAAAGGTGCCGGCGCAATTGCCGACAAGCACGCCGAGCAGTGGTACCGAAGGGCTTTGGGCGCGGCGCATGATGGGCCAGCGGCGGATGCTTTAGTGGCGCTGTTGGTGAGAAATAAAGCGCCAGATTCCGATGCCTGGTTTCGCAAGTTGGCCGAGGGCGGTAATGCAGCGGCGCAATTTCAATTCGCTAAAGTTCTGGAAGCGCAAAACGGTCACCTTGGTGTTGATTCTTTGAGCTGGCTTTTAAAGGCGGCAGCGCAAGGAAATCTGGATTCATTTC
This sequence comes from Pseudomonadota bacterium, assembly GCA_039797825.1. Lineage (GTDB taxonomy): Bacteria > Pseudomonadota > Gammaproteobacteria > Burkholderiales > Rhodocyclaceae > Azonexus. Next base: position 11,839 of record JBDKHF010000075.1, read on the forward strand.
GCGCCTTGGCAGATTTGGCGCGTAAGCATCCGGGCGATCTTTCGACTAATTTTGCAAAATTGGCCGGAGTGGAAAATGTGACTCATGGTGATTTGTCGCCGCTAGCCAGAGATTCTGATCAAGAATTTTCATCTTTGTTAAAGAATGCGCAAGCCGGTGATCCTCTTGCCCAATGGAGTCTCGGAAAAGTCTATGCCGCTGGCCAAGGGGCGGTAGAAAAAAACAAATCAGAAGCGGTTAATTGGTATCGAAAATCGGCTCAGTCAGGCTTTCCTGCAGCGCAGGCCGCGTTGGCAATGATGTTAAGCACGGGGCAGGGCGGCTTGTCGGATAGCAAAGAAGCGATTTACTGGTGGGGGAAATCGGCAGAGCAAGGCGATCTTGAGTCGCAATACAACCTTGCCCTTATGTATGAAAAAGGTGAGGTGGTCGCCTGCAATTACACGCTTTCTGCTTATTGGCTGGAAAAAGCCGCCCGGCAGGGGCTGGCGACAGCTCAGATTCGTCTGGGCTTGGCGCATGCAACCGGTAAGTTGGGAAAGCCTGACTATGTTGAGGCGTATGCCTGGTTTGCTCTTGCGGTGGGCGGCGGGAGCGAGATTGCTCAAGCCAATTTGGAGCACGCAAAGTCGCTGATGACGCCGAGTCAAATGTCGCAGGCAAAGCTGCGCGCTGAATCTTTGGCAAAAGAAATTCGCTAGCCGATATTAGGCAGCTCAGAATTCTGCGGTCAACCGGGTAAACCACTGAATTTCCCGGTTGACCGTAACAATCTGCTCAATCCTTCAGCCGCTTTCGGCGTTGGGCAAGGCCCGGCCTTTCGTAAAAGGGTTGAATGCTTTAGCATCATCAGTTCAATAAATAATTTTGGAGAGCACCATGCAGGTCAGGGAGATCATCAGCCTCAAGGGGGGAACCCTCTATACCGCAACGCCCCAGCAATTGCTGTCGTCGGCGATCGATACCATGGCTGAGTTGGATGTTGGCTCGCTGGTCGTAATGGACGGCGGCAAGATGGCCGGCATGCTCACCTTCCGCGAGGTGATGTTGGCTCTCAAGGCGCATGATGCCTGCCCGGTTGGCGTGACAGTAGGCGATGTAATGGTCAAGGATCCAGTGATTGCAATTCCGTCAATGGAAGCCAATGATCTGCGCCGCCTGATGATCGAAAAACATTCCCGCTATTTGCCGGTGCTTGAAAACGACACGCTGATCGGTGTGATTTCTTTTCTCGACGTAGCCAAAGCCGTGCTTGAAGAACAAAACCTTGAAAATAAGATGCTGAAAAGCTACATCAAGAACTGGCCTGACGAAAAGCAGGATTGATTCCGCAACGGTTTGTTGAAAAAGCGGCGCAGGCCGCTTTTTTATTGCCTGGAAGTTAGCGGCTATCCCAGCCGTAACGCTTGCTGCGTTGCCAGCGGTTAGCCGGTTTTGGTGTAGAACTGGGCGCTCTGGTTGGCGGCTTGTTGTTGCCTGCCGGCGGTGTTTTGCTTGACTTTGTTGCGGTCGACGGCGAAAAAGGGGGCTTTTTTCTCGGCATGTTAAACTCCTGAATCCCCATTAGAGCGCTGCTAACCATGTCCGGCAATACCTTTGGCACCCTATTTACAGTCTCATCCTTCGGTGAATCGCACGGCCCGGCAATCGGCTGCGTGGTCGATGGCTGCCCACCCGGCCTGGCGCTCTGCGCCGAGGATATTCAGGCCGAACTGGATCGCCGAAAACCCGGTACCTCGCGCCACGTTACGCAGCGTCGTGAACCCGATACGGTAGAAATCCTCTCCGGCGTCTTCGAGGGTAAAACCACCGGCACGCCAATTGCGCTGCTGATTCGCAATCAGGACCAGCGCAGCAAGGATTACGGCAATATCGCTGAAACCTTCCGTCCCGGTCATGCTGATTACACCTATACCCACAAATATGGTTTTCGCGATTATCGCGGGGGCGGGCGTTCATCGGCCCGCGAAACCGCGGTGCGCGTTGCCGCCGGGGCAATTGCCCGCAAGTGGTTGAACGAGCGCTACGGGGTCAATATTTGCGGCTGGATGAGCGCGCTCGGCCCGATTGAAATTCCTTTTGTGTCGGCTGATGATATTTGCGGTAATGCCTTCTTCGCGCCCAACGCGGCGCTTGTTCCTCAGCTCGAAAGCTATATGGACAGCCTGCGCAAATCGCTCGATTCGGTGGGCGCAAAAATCACGGTCACCGCTACCGGCGTGCCACCCGGTTGGGGTGAGCCGGTCTATGACCGACTGGATGCTGAAATTGCTTATGCCATGATGGGTATCAATGCCGTCAAGGGCGTTGAAATCGGTGCTGGTTTTGCTTCGGTCGCACAAAAAGGTAGTGAACACGGCGACGAAATGACGCCGCAGGGTTTTACCAGCAACTACGCCGGTGGCGTCCTGGGTGGCATTTCGACCGGGCAGGAAATCGTCGTCAATCTGGCGATCAAACCAACCTCCTCGATTGCCCAGTCGCGGCGGTCAATTGATAGCCACGGCAATGCCATCGAAGTGGCGACGGAGGGGCGTCATGATCCCTGTGTCGGCATTCGTGCCACACCGATTGCCGAAGCGATGCTGGCGCTGGTTTTGATCGATCACGCCTTGCGCCATCGTGCGCAATGCGGTGATGTCGTATGCCAAACGCCACGCATTCCGGCAAAAATCGCGTAAAATCTTTGCTTTTTTCCGCTCGCCTGAGCGAAATTGCTTTACAGGGAGAAACTCATGCAAGTCGATCACCACGATCTTCATTCCGAATTTCCGGAATTCAATGACGCGATTCATGCGCTCAAGACCGGTAATGCCCATTTCGCCAAGCTGTTTGCGACTTACCATCGCCTGACCGGCAAGGTTGAAGACCTCGAAGAGCACGACATGCCGGTGGCTGATTTCACGATCGAAGACATGAAGAAGCAGCGCGTTCAGTTAAAAGATGCGCTCTACCACATGCTATTGGCCTTCCAGTCCGGCCAGCAGTCTGCCAAGGCCTGATTAGCGCCTCTGCCCGATGGTGCGTCCGGTAAAATTGCCGGATGCACGCCTTACCTCACTGGCGCCTCTCGGGCTACTACTTCTTTTACTTCGCCTTCATCGGCGCGTTCTCGCCCTATTTCGGGCTCTATCTCCAATCACTGAGTTTTTCTGCCTGGGACATCGGCCTGCTGATGTCGCAAATGCAGTTGATGCGCCTATTTGGCCCCAATCTATGGGGTTGGCTGGCTGATCGCTTTGGTCAGCGTGTGGCGATCATTCGCTTGGCCGGTGCCATTTCCTTGGCCGGTTTCAGCGCTTTTTTCTGGCTCGACAAATTGTCTGCCATGCTTGTTGCGATGGCCGTCCTCGCCTTCTTCTGGAGCGCCGCGCTGCCGCTGGTTGAAACCCTGACCTTCGACCATCTGCGTGAAGAGCGCGTTCGTTACAGCCGAATTAGGTTGTGGGGTTCAATTGGCTTCATCGTCGCGGTCATGGGCACCGGCGCAGTGCTCGATTTATTGCCGGCGGTCAGTATTCTTTGGATCTGCTGGGCGATCCTGATCGGCATTCTGGCGGTAGCACTTGTATTGCCCGAGTCGCCGCCTTCGGTACATTCGCATATTACGCAGTCGGTTGCCGAAATCCTCCGACGTCCGCAGGTGCGTGCCTTGATGCTGGCCTGCTTCGCGATGTCTGCTGCACACGGGGCGTTCTACGTTTTTTACTCAATCCATCTCGCCGAACATGGTTACAGCAAAACCGAGGTTGGCGTGCTTTGGTCACTAGGCGTGGTCGCCGAGATTTTTGTCTTCATGTGGATGGCGCGTTTGTCGCGACGCTTTTCCTTGCGCGTCATCCTGCTTGCCAGTTTCGCAGCGGCTGTCCTGCGCTTTCTGCTGATGGGTTGGGGGGTCGAGTCGGTGGCGCTCATGGTGTTTGTGCAGTTGTTGCACGGGCTGACATTTGGCGCTTATCACGCAGCCTCAATTGCTGCCATCAACCAGTGGTTTCCCGGTCGGGCACAGGGGCGTGGGCAGGCGCTTTACTCCAGTCTTTCGTTTGGTGCTGGCGGCTTGCTTGGCGCCTTGATCAGCGGAGCAACCTGGGATGACTGGGGGGCGGGCTGGACTTTTACGCTGGCCTCCTTCTTCGCGCTGCTCGGTTTATTGCTGGTCTGGCGCTGGGTGCTTGAAGATGCGCCGGTCGATGCCGTTGGCGAGGCAAAAAAGCGCGATCCTGTGCCATAATTCAGCGCTTTACAGCCCATTAAAAGCACTCCATGTCGAAGACACTTTACGACAAGCTCTGGGAGAACCATGTTGTCCACGTCGAAACGGATGGCACGGCACTTCTCTATATTGATCGTCACCTCGTACACGAAGTGACCAGCCCGCAGGCCTTCGAGGGTCTCAAACTAGCCGGTCGCAAACCTTGGCGCGTTTCGTCCATCGTCGCGACACCGGATCACAATACGCCGACCGATCATTGGGAAGAGGGTATCAAGGACCCGGTTTCGCGGCAGCAGGTAGAAACGCTGGATGCCAATATTCGCGAAGTCGGCGCACTGGCCTATTTCCCGTTCAAGGACCAGCGTATGGGCATTCTCCATGTTGTCGGGCCGGAAAATGGGGCTACGTTACCCGGCATGACCGTCGTTTGTGGCGACTCCCACACCTCGACGCACGGTGCATTTGCTTGCCTGGCGCACGGTATCGGTACCTCGGAAGTCGAGCATGTGCTGGCGACCCAGTGTTTGCTGCAGAAAAAATCCAAAACCATGCTGATCGATGTCGAAGGCAAGCTTGGCAAGGGCGTCACCGGCAAAGATGTGGCGCTGGCGATTATCGGCAACATCGGCACCGCTGGCGGCACTGGTTACGCCATCGAATTCGGTGGCAGCGCGATTCGTGGTCTGAGCATGGAGGGTCGTATGACCCTGTGCAATATGGCCATCGAAGGCGGCGCACGCATGGGATTCGTTGCGGTCGACGACAAAACCGTCGATTATTTGCGTGGCCGCCCGTTCTCACCGAAGGGCGAAGTATGGGATAACGCCGTCGCTTATTGGCGCACCTTGCACAGCGATGCCGACGCACAGTTTGACCGCATCGTTACGCTCAAGGCCGAAGACATTCGCCCGCAGGTGACTTGGGGAACCTCGCCGGAAATGGTCGTCGCCATAGATGCCAACGTGCCTGATCCGGCCAAACAGAGCGACCCGGTCAAGCGTGAGGGTATGGAGCGCGCCCTGCAATATATGGGGCTGAATCCGAATACGCCGATGAACCAGATCAGCATCGACAAGGTGTTCATTGGTTCATGCACCAATTCGCGCATTGAAGATTTGCGTGAGGCCGCTTCAGTTTTACAAGGCCGGCATGTGGCGGCTAACGTCAAGCTGGCGCTGGCCGTGCCGGGTTCCGGCCTGGTCAAGCGTCAGGCTGAAGCCGAAGGTCTGGATAAGGTATTCCTTGCCGCCGGATTTGAATGGCGCGAGCCGGGTTGTTCGATGTGTCTGGCAATGAATGCCGACCGTCTGGAGCCGGGCGAGCGTTGCGCCTCGACCTCAAATCGCAACTTTGAAGGTCGTCAGGGTCCGGGTGGGCGTACCCATCTGGTCAGCCCGGCGATGGCGGCAGCGGCGGCAATTGCCGGACGTTTTGCTGATGTGCGCGACATCCTCTGAGAATAAGTCATGGATAAATTTACCCGTCTCGAAGGTTTGGTAGCACCGCTTGATCGTAACAACGTCGACACCGATGCGATCATCCCGAAGCAGTTTCTCAAGTCAATCAAACGTTCCGGTTTTGGCCCGAATGCCTTTGACGAATGGCGTTACATGGATGTCGGCGAACCCGGCCAAGACAACACGAATCGCCCAAAAAACCCTAATTTCGTGCTCAACCAGCCGCGCTATCAAGGTGCCGAGGTATTGCTGACACGCGCCAATTTCGGCTGTGGCAGTTCACGCGAGCATGCGCCCTGGGCTTTGCTCGACTTCGGCTTCAAGGCGATCATTGCCGAATCCTTTGCCGATATTTTCTTCAACAACTGCTACAAGAACGGTATCGTTCCCATCGTTTTGCCGGCGGCTGAAATTGAAGCTTTGTTCAATCAGGTCGAGGCAACGCTGGGTTATAAACTGATCGTCGATTTGTCGGCGCAAGCCGTAATTCGCCCGGATGGTTATGGCATCGAGTTCCCAATTGATGCCTTCCGCAAGGAATGCCTGATCAACGGCTGGGATGACATTGGCCTGACCTTGCGCCATGCCGAGATGATTCGTGAATTTGAAGAAAAACGCCGCATCAACCAGCCCTGGCTGTTTTCGTAACAAGGAAAAATTATGAAAATTTGTGTTCTGCCGGGTGACGGCATCGGTCCTGAAATTACGGCACAAGCAGTGCGTGTATTAAATTCTCTCGATCTAAAATTCGAGATGGAAGAGGCTTTGCTGGGCGGCGGCGCTGTTGATGCGACCGGCAACCCCTATCCCGAAGTTACGCAAAAGCTGGCCCGCGAAGCTGACGCCATTCTGCTCGGCGCCGTTGGTGGCCCGCAATGGGATACCCTGCCACGCGAAAAACGCCCGGAACGTGGCCTGCTGGGCATCCGCAAGGATCTCAACCTGTTCGCCAACTTGCGCCCAGCCATTCTTTATCCGGAACTGGCCAATGCCTCGACGCTAAAGCCGGAAGTCGTTGCCGGCATGGATTTGCTGATCATCCGCGAACTGACCGGTGATATTTACTTCGGCCAGCCGCGTGGTATTCGTGAGGAAAATGGTGAGCGCGTCGGTTTCAATACGATGGTTTACAGCGAATCAGAAATCCGCCGCATCGGCCGCGTTGCCTTCGAAGCGGCGCGCAAGCGTGACAAACGCCTGTGTTCGGTCGACAAGATGAACGTGCTGGAATGTACCCAGCTTTGGCGCGACGTAATGATTGAAGTGTCAAAGGATTACCCGGATGTCGAGTTGTCGCACATGCTGGTCGACAATGCGGCAATGCAGTTGCTCAAGGCGCCCAAGCAGTTTGACGTGATGGTTACCGGCAACATGTTCGGCGATATTCTTTCCGACGAAGCCTCGATGCTCACCGGCTCAATCGGTATGCTGCCTTCAGCCTCGCTGGATGAAAACCAGAAAGGTTTGTACGAGCCGTCGCATGGTTCGGCCCCGGATATCGCCGGCAAGGGCATTGCGAATCCGCTGGCAACCATTTTGTCCGCCGCGATGATGCTGCGCTACACGTTTGGTCTGGAAGAGCAGGCACTGCGTATCGAAAGTGCAGTCAAAAAGGTTTTGGCGCAGGGCTATCGCACAGGCGACATCTACGAGCGCGGCACCAACAAAGTTGGCACCAAGGAAATGGGCGACGCCGTGCTGGCGGCGCTGTAAAAAATCTGAACGGAGAGTGATGTCATGAAAAAAGTCGGTCTGGTTGGTTGGCGCGGGATGGTTGGTTCTGTCCTCATGCAACGCATGGTGGAAGAGGGGGATTTTGCCTTTATCGATCCCGTTTATTTTTCAACTTCCGCTGCTGGCGGCAAGGCGCCGGTGCTCGGCGGCAAGGAAGCCTCACTGCCGCTGCAGGATGCTTCTTCGGTCGACGCGCTAAAGCAGTGCGAAATCATCATCACCTGCCAGGGTGGGGACTACACCAAGGAAGTCTTCCCCAAGCTGCGTGCGGCGGGCTGGAATGGTCACTGGATTGATGCGGCATCCGTATTGCGCATGGCCGATGATGCGGTGATTGTGCTCGACCCGGTCAACATGAACGTGATCAAGGATTCGCTGGCCAAAGGCGGCAAGAACTGGATCGGCGGCAACTGCACCGTTTCGCTGATGTTGATGGGCCTTGGTGGCCTGTTCCAGAACGACCTGATCGAATGGGCATCGTCCATGACCTATCAGGCCGCTTCCGGTGCTGGTGCGCAAAATATGCGAGAACTGATTTCGCAGATGGGTGCTATCCACTCGTCGGTGGCTGATCTGCTGGCCGACCCAGCTTCCGCCATTCTCGACATTGACCGCAAGGTTGCAGAGACGATTCGTTCCGACGCTTTCCCGAAGAAAAACTTCCGCAACACCCCGCTGGCTGGTTCCCTGATTCCGTGGATCGACGTGCCGGTTGACGGCGGTCAATCCAAGGAAGAGTGGAAGGGCGGTGCTGAATGCAACAAGATCCTTGGTCGTCCGGCATTCCGTTCGCCGGGTTCGATCCCGATTGACGGTCTGTGCGTGCGCATCGGCGCGATGCGTTGCCATAGCCAGGCGCTGACCATCAAGTTGAAGAAGGATGTCCCGCTCGATGAGATCAGCGACATGCTGGCCAAGGCCAATCCGTGGGCCAAGGTCGTGCCGAATGATCGCGAAATTTCCGAGCGCGAACTGACTCCGGCGGCTGTCACCGGTACTTTGACCGTTCCGGTTGGTCGTCTGCACAAAATGGCGATGGGGCCGGAATATTTGGCTGCCTTCACCTGTGGTGACCAACTGCTGTGGGGTGCTGCCGAGCCGTTGCGTCGCATGTTGCGTATCCTGCTTGACGACTGAGTTTGATTTGCTCAGCAAAAACGGGGCTGTGGCCCCGTTTTGTTTGTTGGGGATTTGCAAATAGGGGTCTAAATGAGAAGCAGGTTTAGCTTGCTTTGCTAAGTCCAAGACATCGTGTCGAGAATTGCAACGGCCTTGTGTAACCGGCCAGGCGCTAAATGCGCGTATCGCTCAGTCTGCTTGATTGAGCTGTGACCAAGTAAATCCCGTAGTTCTGCGAGGGTGACACCCTCCGAGATTAGCCAGCTTGCAAAGGTGTGGCGTAGGTCATGTAGTCGAAAATCCTGAATGGTGGTTTTGCGCACGGCATTGGTAAATGCGGTGCTTATTTGTACGACCGGTTTTCCGTTTCTTTGTAAAAAGAGGCGGGGGCCGGTTATTCCGTTTTCATGATTCCATCGGATTCGGCTGCTTATTGCTGCATTAGCGGTTTCGTTGAGGGGAATGATACGTCTCTTGCCGTTTTTGGTGTGCGTGCCTTCGAGGTGAATTCTTTTTTCTTTTTGGTCAATTCTGTGGGTTTCGAGTTGAAGAATTTCAGTTTTGCGCATGCCGGTATTGAGGGCGATCAGGATGAAGTCGTAAAGGTGTGGGGCGTCGCTTTGTTCGGCAGCGTCTAAAAGGGTGTTGGCTTCTTGGCGAGTTAGCCAACGTAATCGGCCTTCTGGGGTTTTGAGGTGGAGCCCGGCTGCAGGGTTTTGGATGTTCCAGCCCCAGCGCCGTATGGCGTAGTTGATGGAGGCGGAGAGGATGGATATTTCTCGGTTGATTGTGCTGTTGCTTTTGCCTTGGATTCGCCTTGTTTCAATGTGTTGGCTGAGTTGGCGTTTGGTGATGTCTTGAACTGGATGGTGGCCGTAGTGGGTTTTCCAGTAGCCGAGTGTCCAGGTGAGGCGTTCTTTGCTTTTGTGATCTCGACCGCCGGTTAGGTAGTAGGCGTCTAGGAATTGGGCGAGGGTGACGGTTGGTTCGGGGAGGTTAATTTCCATTTGGGGAGTGTAGGGTTGTCCACCGTTTTTGTGGATATGTCTGTGGACTGATGGTTTTTTGTCTTTCTGATCAGGGTTTTGTGGGTGTGCTTGTTTTTAGGGCGTTGAGGTCTGTTTATTTGTGCGGTTGGGCGTTGGTGGTGTGCGTTCACGGTTTGCGGCGGGGTTCGGGCAGAGTCCTTATCTTTAAATTTGTGGGGTGTGGGCGTGGGGTGTTTTCTGTCCTGACGGGGCAAGGGTCAAGGGCGGGAGAAGGGATGGAGTGGGGAGAGCGTAAGGGAGTGGGGAGAGGGCGGGGGCTGGGGGGGCTGGGCTTCGCCCCGTAGGCGAGAATTGAAAACCTTGGAACCGGTAAATCCTTCGGATTTCCGGCCCTCGGGGGGGCAAGCCCCCGCTGCGGGTTGCTGCGCGTTCGCGCGCAATCGGTGAACCGCCGCTGGCGCTTCTTTTTTTGGGGTAGTCGCATTCGAGAGCGAAAAAGCGGAAGTGATAAAGGCGGTAAAACCATCCGTGCTTTGGGTTGGTCTCGCCGTGCATGTCGTTTTGCCTGTACGGCAAAATTTCCCGCAGGCGGGAAACAGGCGACAGCATGCCCGGTGAACGGCCAGACCGGGCAACTGCAAGCAGCCGCCCGTCGCAGTAAATCTTGCAGAAGAAAGTGCACCTTCTGCAAGCCTACTGCGCGCCTGTGGCGTCTGGCTCCAAGGCGTGAGCCGTTCAAACCGGCGCAAGCGCCTAAAGCAAGGGGGTATTCATAAAAACGATAAGGCCGTTTTTACAAACCTTCCCCCTTGCTTTTTTGAGCCGTTCCCGCCTGACGTTGCGCTTCGCTTGTTTCCAGAAGGAAAAGCGGCACGCGATTAACCTCAGAAAGGAAACATAATGAACAAAATCAATGACTTAGTTTCACGTGAAACCGAAGAGCCGGCAAAGGCGGTGATTTCTAAACCGTGGGCGATTGTTGAAGACCCCGGCCAAGATTCCGAGTGGGTACGGGCCAATTTTGCGACTTACAAAGAGGCGTTCAGGACTTTTAAGAACTGGTACGACATCGACAACATGGCCGAGGGGACCGCCGACATCATGAAGCGGGAAGCAGACGGCACGCTTACGACGGAGTTTTGAGCCATGAACAAGACAAAAGATTTCCCACAATGGGTTGTTGTAGAAAACGCAGGAATGGAAAACGAAAGCATCGGCAACGAATTCACGACATTTAAGGAGGCGTGCGAGAACGTCGAAGACTGGTACGGAAGCAGCGAGGACGAGGGCGACGGAATGTATGTGCGAATTATGCGCCGCCAAGAAGACGGCACGCTGACCAGTGAATATTAAACGATAACGTAACATAACATTTAATAACGTAACGTATCATAACGTAACGTAACAGGAGATTCATATCATGGCACGTACTACACAAATCACTTTCTCACAAGTCGCACAGATCGCCGATACGATGAAGGCCGCAGGACACCGACCGACCGCACGCGCTTTGCGCGAGCGTATCGGGTCCGGGTCCATGGGCACCATCCACAAGCTTTTGCAGCAGTACAACGGGAACGCGATCAACGAACGAGAAGTGCCCGATCTGCCGGATAGCATCGCAACGGCTTTGATGGATTTTTTGCAGACTGAGGTGGCGACGGCCTGCGAACCGATTCAGGCACTATTGCAGGAGAGCAAGGAAGCCGCCGAGGCGCTGGCCAGCGAGAACGAACGGCTTGAAGACGTGATCGAACGCCTTCAGACTGAACGGGACGAGGCACAAAGGAACCAGGCGGTGTCAGCTTCACTACACCGCCGCGAACAAATTGAGCACGATGAATGCAAAGCCGAACTGACCAAAACGAGAGAGCTAGTTTCAGAGCTGCGCCGCGACCTGGACACCAGAACGCGCCAAGTTGAAATGCTGGCAAGCTATCAGCCGGAGCTTGCTGCAACGAAGGAGAAACTTGCAGAATCCGAAACCAACCGATTCGCCGCAGAAAAAGACGCGGCAGTGCTAACCGCGCAACTCGAGGCATCGAGAAGACAGGCAATTGACCTGGCTGACCGAATGAAGGCGGCAGAGTGCCAATCAAGAACGAAGGACGAAGCACTGAAGCAGGCGAATAATCACTATCAGGCTTGCAGTGCAAGACTGGAGGAAGCGGCACGGACGATTGACGAGCTGAAGAAAAAAAATACGCCAGCAGTCTCGAAAACCACGAAGCCGAAAGCAGCAACGAAGAAAGGCGAGACGTCGACAAAGTCGCCCGAGCTTGTATCATAACGACCAAGGAGAACACGACATGACAACCCTAGCTTTTACTTTCGATACGCTGAAATACAGCAACCGCCTAAAAGAAGCCGGACTTGATCCAAAAATTGCCGAAGCTGAAGCGGAAATCCTGAGTGAAACGCTTTCTTCCGCCCTTGGCGGGTCTGGACTAGCGACCAAAAACGACCTGGAGGCACTAGGTAAAGAATTGAAAGCGGACGCCGCCGATCAGCGTACGAAAATTGTTCAATGGCTGGCCGCGTTGATGATCGCCCAGGCGGCGGCAATCGCGGCATTGGTAA
>JBDKHF010000076.1:0-13877 GCA_039797825.1 Pseudomonadota bacterium
GCCACTTCCGTGCCGCCGCCAAGGTTCTTGAAGGTCGTTCCGACATTCCGACGCGTCTGTGGGTTGCCCCGCCGACCAAGATGGATGCGCTGATCCTGACCGAAGAAGGCTACTACGCCACCCTCGGCAAGTCTGGTGCCCGTATGGAAATGCCGGGTTGTTCGCTGTGCATGGGTAACCAGGCACAAATCCGCAAGGGTTCCACGGCGATCTCCACCTCCACCCGCAACTTCCCGAACCGTCTTGGTATCGACACCCAGGTTTACCTGAGTTCAGCCGAACTGGCCGCCATGTGCGCGCTGGCTGGCCGGATCATTACGGTTGAGGAATACATGGAGCAGATCAAGGCGGTCAACGCCAAATCTGGTGAAATTTACCGCTACATGAACTTCGACCAGATCCCCGCGTTTGTGGAACAGGCGGCTACGGTCGAGATGTAAGCAACAAAAAAATCGACCGGTTTTGCCGGTCGACCGTAACAAAAGCCCTCGCCGAAGCAATTTGGCGGGGGCTTTGCTTTTATTGTGCTTTGTTACCCATCTTCTCACCCATACGGATAGCGCGCGTGGGCGTCCAGTCCGAGTTGAACGCCAGCGTGTTCTTGGGGAACAGCATGACAACCGTTGAGCCGAGCAGGAAGCGGCCCATTTCTTCACCTTTTTTCAGGTCGACCGCAGCATTGCCATCGTAACGCCACTCACGAATCACACCGGGGCGTGGTGGGTTGACTTGACCATGCCAGACGGTGGCCATGCTGCCGACGATCGTCGCACCAACCAGCGTTAATACGAAAGGGCCGACGGCCGAGTCAAAAACACAAACTACGCGTTCGTTTCGCGCAAACAAACCGGGTACGCCGCGCGCGGTTGTTGGATTGACCGAAAACAGTTCGCCGGGGACGTAGATCATCCGCATCAATTTCCCGTCGCAAGGCATGTGGATGCGGTGGTAATCACGCGGGCTGAGGTAAAGCGTGGCGAAGCTGCCGTTCTCAAACTGTGATGCCAGTTCGCGGTCGCCTCCAACCAACGCTGTGGTTGAGTAACTGTGGCCCTTGGCCTGAAATATCTGGTCGCGTTCAATTGGGCCGAACTGACTGATTGCACCATCGACCGGGCAGAGAAAATCAGCCTCGGCAAAAGGACGTGCACCGGCTTTCAACGGGCGGGTAAAAAACTCATTAAAGCTTTTGTAACTGGCGATGTCGGGATTCGCTGCCTCGGCCATATTCACCTTGTAGCGCCCAACAAACCAGCGGATAACGCTGGTCGTCAGACTGCCGGCTTCGGCGCTGGCAAACTTGCCGGCGAGTACGGTCAACGCCTGTTTCGGCAATAAATATTGGGGCAGGACAGCGAGGCGATCAGACATGAATAAATGGGCTAATGATGGAATGGCAATTATAAAGGCTCGATCACGGCAGGCGTCTTTTCAGAAAAAACTGGTTGTTCGCTTACCCAGCGTGCCCTGCGCCATTTTTCCTGTTCGCCGTTGCCGCAGAAAGTCCAGGCAACAAAACGGCTTTGCTTCTGACCTTGTGCCATTGGGATGATCCGCGATTCAACGACTTTGGCCTTCTTCAGTGCCACTTCAATATGCTCAAGGTTTTCAGCGCTTGAGACGAGGCTGGTGAACCACATGACCCGTTTCGGGATGGCGGTACTTTGCTCAATCATGTTTTTGACGAAGGCGCGTTCGCCACCGTTACACCACAATTCGGTGCCGCCGCCACCAAAGTTAAGCCGCGGCTGTGCGGCACCTTTTTGGGCACCGGGCTTGCCCAGGTTTTTCCATTTGCGCTGGCTGACGCCAAACACGTCATCCGGTGAATTGTGGAAAGGTGGATTGCAGATGCTCAGTTCAAAGTTCTCGCCTGAGCGCAGCAGGCCGGTGAAGATGTTGTCCCAAACGGTTTGGTGGCGTAACTCGATTGCAGGCTCTGCACTTCCTACGGTCGCGGTCAACGCCGGATTTTTGCTCAAAATCATTTGTGCGTTGGCGAGCGCCGCTTCATCAATATCAACACCGAGAAAGTGCCAGCCATATTCGGCGTGGCCAATCAACGGATAAACGCAGTTGGCGCCAACGCCAATATCCAGCACCCGTACCCCGGCGCCGGTCGGGATGACTTTTTTGTTGCTGGTCGCCAGCAAGTCGGCAGCGTGGTGAATGTAGTCAGCCCGGCCTGGAATCGGCGGGCAAAGATAGCCGGCGGGAATTTCCCAGCCGCGCACGCCGTAATGCAGGGCGAGCAGGGCACGGTTCAACGCCTTGATTGCGCCGGGATTGGAGAAATCAATGCTGGGCGTGCCGCTGGCGGTGGTCACGACATATTTGACCAAGCCCGGCGCGATGGCGGTTAGGGCAGGAAAGTCGTATCCAGTCAGGCTTTTGTTACGGGGGTGGAGTCCAGGTTTTGGGGCAGGGGCCGACATCTGATTTCCGATCATGGGCGAGGGGGCGGAGTATCCCACGAATTGATTGTTGCTGCCGCGAGTCAGTTGCCAACGATTTATCCCGGTCCGGACACGCAAGAGCGGTTACATTCGCGTAAAATCACCCATCGTTTTGGCGCGGGCGATGCCGCGCTTTCCTGAAGGATAGAAATGAAGCGTGTGGATGATTTCCGCTTGCAGTTGGGCAAGCATGAACTTGTGCCGATCATGATTGGTGGCATGGGGGTCGACATTTCCACTGCCGACCTGGCGTTGGAAGCAGCCCGTTTGGGCGGCGTCGGTCATATTTCCGATGCCATGATCAAGACGGTCACCGACCGCCGCTACAAGACCAAATATGTAAAAGAAAAACTCGCGCTTTACAAGTCGAGCGTCGCAACTGACGACAAAACTGCCGTCAAGTTTGACCTCGCCAAAGTTGAAGAAGCAACCCGCTTGCACGTTGCCAGTACGATGGAGCGCAAGCAGGGCCGCGGCATGATTTTCGTCAACTGTATGGAAAAGTTGACAATGAACGCGCCCAAGGAAACCCTGCGCGTTCGCCTGCGTGCGGCGCTGGATGCCGGTATCGATGGCATTACGCTGGCTGCTGGTCTGCACCTGGGTTCTTTTGCCTTGATCGAAGATCACCCGCGTTTCCGTGATGCCAAACTGGGCATCATCGTCTCCTCGGTGCGTGCGCTGCAGATTTTCATCAAGAAAAATGCGCGTTCAAATCGCTTGCCTGATTACGTTGTGGTCGAAGGCCCGCTGGCCGGTGGTCACCTTGGTTTCGGGATGGATTGGGCGCAGTACGATCTGGCAACCATCGTTGCCGACGTTATGCAATATCTCAAAAGCGAACACCTCGATATTCCCGTCATTCCCGCCGGTGGTATTTTTACCGGTAGTGATGCGGCAGGTTTTCTCGAAAATGGTGCCGCCGCCGTTCAGGTCGCAACGCGCTTTACGGTGGCCCGTGAATGCGGTTTGCCGGCTGATGTGCAACAGCATTATTTCACTGCTGACGAAGACGATATCGTCGTCAATGAAATTTCGCCGACCGGCTACCCGATGCGCATGATCAAGAGCAGTCCGGCGATTGGCGACGGCATCCGTCCTAATTGCGAGGCTTATGGTTACTTGCTTGATGCTAATGGCAAGTGTGCCTACGTAACGGCTTATAACCGGGAGGTTGCAGCACACCCGGAGGCGCGCAAGGTCAAGGTGATGGACAAGACTTGCTTGTGCACCCACATGCGCAATTTTGATTTGTGGACCTGCGGCCAACTGACCTATCGTTTGCGTGACACCACGCATCGTTTGGCGGATGGTAGCTATCAGGTCTTGTCGGCTGAGCATGTTTTCAAGGACTATCAGTTCAGTACCGATCAGAAGATTGCACTGCCGGAGCGCCAGGCAGACTGAGTGCTTAACCCGCAAACAAGCCCGGCCATGTGCCGGGCTTTTTCTTAAGGTTCAATAATGAAGCGTTGGATAATTTGTCTGCTGACGAGTTTTTCTCTCTCGATGCCGGTGAGCGCAGATGTTCTAGGGGCTAATGATCAGCCGATCCATGATGCTGCACGGATTGGTAACGGCAAAGACATTGAGGTCTTGCTCAAGGCCCAAGCGAATGCGCGCGATGTGCGTACCTCACAAGGTTCGACACCTTTGCATCTGGCGGCAACCAATCCGGATATTTCTGCACTGAAAGCTTTGCTTGCAGCGGGAGCCGACCCCAATGCTCGCGATGGTGATGGCGCCACCCCGCTGCATATGGCGGCCTATACGCAAAATGCCAAGCATGCCCAGCTATTGCTTGAGGCGGGTTCTGATCCCTATGCTAAAACCAATATTGGGCGTGATCCGACTTCAATGGCACGCAAGGTGATGGCCAACGAGGCTGCCGGTGTGATTTCTCTGTGGATACTCAAGGGATGCCAGCCCAAAAAACCATGTTAGTTCGGGGGGTAAAACCCGTGCGCTGGCTGCTACTGGTTCTCGGGTTGCTAAACCTGATCATGGCGCAGGCCGATGAGTCATCTCCCGCCTTTGCGCTCAGTGGCTTTGGTACTCTGGGGGCGACGCGCACGACGACTGATGAAGTGCGTTTCGTCCGTGACTTGGCGCAGCCCGAGGGCGCAGGAAAACGCTGGGATGGCCGGGTCGATAGCATGCTGGGTGTGCAAGGCAATCTCAAACTGAATAGTCAGCTGGAAGGCGTCGTTCAGGTGGTCAGCCGCTATCGCTATGACCGAAGCTTTACGCCGGAAGTCTCCTGGGCTTATCTTAAATACGAGCCGGATCCCAAACTGAGTTTGCGGGCGGGACGCCTTGGCACTGAGTTTTTCATGCTTGCCGATTCGCGCATGGTTGGCTACTCCTACCTGTCGGTACGACCTCCCGGCGATTATTTTTGGTCGCTGCCTTTCTACAGTATCGATGGTGCCGATGCCGTGCTATCGCTACCTTTGGGGGAATCGATCCTGCGTGCCAAGGTTTTTTACGGCATTTCCGATGAGCGGATTGCCCTCGAAAACCGCGAATGGAAACTTGATGGTTCGCCAATGACTGGCGGCTATCTTGATTTGCAGAATGGTCCCTGGTTGTTTCGGCTGAGTTACGCCAATATTGTGTTCAGAAATAATTTGCCATTTGGTTCCGTACTCGGCAATTATTTGCCAGCGGCGATGGCGCAACAGTCTGCCGACTATCTGGCAACGGCCAATACACGCAGCCACTATTACGCATTGGGCGCGGTGTACGACAGTGGGCCGTGGCAATTGCACCTGATGCTCAATCATATTGTGCAAGGCAGTAATGCTTTTCAAAGTTCGGATGGCGGATATCTGCAGGCAGGTTACCGAATCGGCCCGGTTACGCCTTATTTCGGCTATTCATGGATACGCTCAGATCAACGCGGTAATACCCTGAATCCGGTAGTCGCTAGCATCATGGCAGACGGGCGCGCAGACCAGAGCACCACAAGCCTGGGGGCGCGCTGGGATGTGGTGCGCAATGTTGCACTCAAGGCGCAATGGGATCACATCGACGGTGAACCTGAATCGATCTTTCCCTATCGTCGAGAAACCAAAGCGTGGACAGGAAATATGGATGTCTTATCGCTGACGATGGATTTCGTTTTTTGAGCATGGATATGCGGCGACTTATCCTCTCCCTGCTGGTCATGGTTTTGCTTTTTATAGAAAGCACACCGGTATTCGCTCAGATGGTGGTCATTGTTAATGCCCGTTCAGGTGTTGCCGCGATGTCGCGAAATGAAGTGGTCAATATTTTCTTTGGTCGCTATCGCCAGTTTTTTAACGGGCTGGAGGCCAAGCCGGTTGATCTTGTCGATAGTCATCCTGATCGTGCGCGCTTTTACAATGGGCTGGTGGGCAAGGACTTGGCAGAAATCAATGCCTACTGGTCGCGTCAGTTATTTTCTGGACGCATGACTGCGCCACCCCGGTTACGGACATCTGAAGAGGTTATTAAGTGGGTGCTTGGCAATCCAGGGGGCATCGGTTTTGTCGAACTTTCGCATGCGGATGCGCGAGTGCATGTTGTGTTTGAACTTAATCCCTGAGCGAGGGACCAACAGCTTGGCAAATATTGAACTGATCGGGATCATAATTATTTTTGTGATCATCGCCATTGTTGTCATCAAATCGCAATAGTCCGGCGCAATGCTTGCGTCGGCAGACTGAAGCAAAGATCATACGCAAACCCCCACAAAAGACAGGAGACAAACATGCCAAACAGAAGAATCAGTAATGTTATTGCCGGCCAGACTCTGGTTACGGCAACCCGTGAAATGACCGTTCGCGCTGCCTGCCGTTTGATGGCAGAAAAGCGCATCGGGGCGATGCTGATTGTTGAAAACAACAAAATCGTCGGCATTTTTACCGAGCGTGACGCCCTCAACAAGGTATTGGCAACTGGCATTGATCCCGAAACCACCAAGCTGGCTCAGGTGATGGTCAGTGATCCGATGACGATTCGCGCCGACAAACCGCTGGGCTACGCCCTGGCTATGATGTCGGATGGCGGCTTCCGTCATGTGCCTGTCGTTGATGACAGCGGCGCGCCGCTGGGCATGGTTTCAGCGCGTGATGCGCTCGGTCAAGATCTGCTGGAGCTTGAAAAGGAAATGAAGCGGCGCGAAGACCTCGAAGCATCTATCGGTTACTAAGCGAACTCGCTCCAACCCAACTGCGCCAGTGTCGCGGCAAAACAGCCGGACACTGGCGCTTTTACTTGCAGGCGTTGGCCGCTCACCGGGTGGTTGAATGCCAGGCTGGTGCAGGCGAGCAACATGCGTGGGCAACCATAATTTTCAGCAAAAAAGCGGTTGTGAATCCCCTTGCCGTGCGTCGCATCGCCGATGATGGGGTGCGCAATATGCTTGAGATGGCGGCGAATTTGATGGCGGCGTCCGCTCAGCGGTTCGGCTTCGACCAGTGCATATCTGCTGCTTGGATAGCGGTCGACCGCAACCGGCAATTCAACGGTGGCCAAGCGTTGGTAACGGGTGAGTGCAGACTGTGCTTCGTCGCTTGAGCGATCGCCTTTCCATTCCCTGTCATCGCGTTGGCGAGATAGTGGGTGATCTATTTCACCAGATTCAGGCGGGTGACCACGGACAACGGCCAGATATTTTTTATCGACAGTGCCGACTTCAAACTGCTTGCCCAGCGCACTTGCCATCTCCGCACTTAAAGCAAAAAGAAGAACCCCCGATGTGCCACGATCAAGGCGATGTGCAGCCCAGACCCATTGCCCGATCTGGTCGCGCAAAACTTGAATCGCGAAGCGGGTTTCGTGGCGGTCGATTTCTGAACGATGGACGAGCAGCCCGGAGGGCTTGTCGATCGCAATGAGATGTTCATCGCGATAGAGAATGTCCAAGGTTTCAGGCAAAGAAGCGACTCTTGGCCTCAGCTGGAATGGCCATGCCGGTAATCTGGGCGCGCTCCAGCAATTCCCAGTAATAGCGATAGGAGGCACGGTCGTGGAGCTTCCCATCGTGCTGCGTTGGTCCCCAATCCTTGTCTTGAGCGGCGATCAGGATTTCTGTCGCAGTTTGCACTTCGGAAAAATCCGGGCGCATGGCTTCTACAATCGGCACGATCTGGTTGGGGTGAATGCTCCACATGCGCAGATAGCCAAACTCGGTGCGCGCACGGCGAGCATCATTGCCGATGGTGTCGATATCCTTCAGTTCGGTGGTCACATTGTGCGAAGGGACGACGCCACAGGCCAGCGCGGCGGCGCTGATTTCACACTTGGCACGGGCAACCAGTGGGTGATCAAACTGCCCAGGGCTGCGCATTGCGCTGCCGGGAATCGCACCGTGATGGCCGGAAACAAAATCCATCAGCCCGAAATCCAGGCTTTCAACACCGGGCAGGGCGGCAATATCCCACACTTCGCGCAACGCGCCGTGCGTTTCAATCAATACGTGAACTGGAATCCTGCGGTCAACGCCAAAATGCAGCTCAATTTCGCGCAAGGCTTCAATCTGCACCTGAACATCACCCGCGCTACAAGGTTTGGGCAGGGTGATGAAGGGCAGGCGGCGCCCGGCAATGCCTACCAGAATCTCCATATCCTGCCGCCAGTGCGGGTGAGTCACGTCATGGACACGGGCGCCAACGCGATTGAACAGGTTGTCTTCCGACATGATGAGCTGCGCTGCCATTTCCGCATGCTCGCGCTCGGCACCGGCGTGGGCGCCATCCTCGCAATCGCAGGTAATGTCAAAAATCGGCCCCAACTCCTTTTGCAGTTGCAACGCTTTACGCATCAACTTTTCCGAGCCAGCGTAGTGGTCGACCGCAGGCATGATCGGGAAGGGCTTTTCGCCGGCAAAAAGAACAGCGTTGGGATGGCGCATGGTCGTTGTCAGTTGTTAGTCGCTAGTAGCTAGTAGCGAGCAGAAAGAGAAAGGGCCACGGTATTTTACCGCGGCCCTGATTTTGCTAGCAGCTAGTAACTAGCCGCTAATAACTAGTTTTACAACATGTCCTTGACGGCTTCTGCTTCGTCGGTCAGTTCTTTCAGCGTGAAGTTCATCTTCTCACGGCTGTATTCGTCGATTTCCAGGCCCTGGATAATCTTGAAGGAACCATCCTTGCACTCGCATGGGAAACCATAAACGATGCCAGCAGGAATGCCGTAGGAGCCGTCAGACGGAACACCCATCGTCACCCAGTCGCTGGAACCAAGAACCCAGTCATGGATGTGATCGATCGCTGCATTGGCTGCAGAAGCAGCAGAAGACAGGCCACGGGCTTCGATGATGGCGGCGCCACGCTTGCCAACGGTCGGCAGGAAGGTGTCGTTGTTCCAGGCGTGATCGTTGATCAATGCCTTGACGTTGTCGCCATTCGATTCGCAGTTGCGGTAGTCAGCGTACATCGTTGGTGAGTGGTTACCCCAAACGACCAGCTTCTTGAACGAAGAAACCGGACGGCCGGCCTTCTCTGCCAACTGTGACAGGGCACGGTTGTGGTCAAGACGGAGCATGCCGTGGTAGTTGTTCGGGTTGGTGCGGCCAACTTTCTTGGCAGCAGCAGCAGCGATGAACGCATTGGTGTTGCAAGGATTGCCAACGACCAGAACCTTGACGCCTTCGCTAGCGTTTTCAGCAATGGCTTTGCCCTGAACCGTGAAGATGGCGCCATTGGCGGTCAGCAGGTCAGCACGTTCCATACCCTTGGTACGCGGACGGGCGCCAACCAGCAAGCAGACATCTGCATCCTTGAAAGCAACATTCGGGTCATCAGTGGCGACCATGCCGGCGAGCAGCGGGAAGGCGCAGTCGTCGAGTTCCATCATGACGCCCTTGACGGCTTGCTGAGCCTGCGGCAAGTCAAGCAACTGAAGAATGACCGGCTGGTCTTTGCCGAGCATTTCGCCGGAGGCAATGCGGAACAGCAGGCTATAACCGATCTGGCCGGCAGCGCCGGTAATAGCTACGCGCATGGGTGCTTTTGACATGTATCGCTCCTGTTTTAAACAGCGTGATTAAAGTTATTCATATCTGCTCGATCGCCTGCCAAAAAACATACTTGCGGGTGCCGGCGCGAGAGACTTTCAATGTTAGAAGCTAGTCGCGACAGTGTCAATTCATCATCTGTCTTATAGAAGACTGATTCGGTACTAAACAGCTAGTCTAAGAACGAAAGCTACGAAATTACGTGGCTGAGCACTTTCATATTGAAGCTACGCGTAAATGTTGGCGGAGCAGATTTGGTGCTTAGCATCAGAAATATTAAAGGGGGCTAACGCTACGATTGTCGGGAGTTGGATGCTACGGTCAACCGCGCAAACCGCAACAAAATTGGCGGGCTTTGACGGTTCACCGCAAGCAAGGCCGCAAGTCATGCCAACTTGCAGCACACAAGCCGGCTGGCTATTTCGCTACAAAAGTATCCGGCATCTGCAAAGCAACAATTTCACCGCGAGCAGTTGCCACGCCCTCAGCGTACACCGTGGCCTCAACCACAACCTTGCGGCCCTTGATTTCCTTAACCTTGCCGCGAATCTCAAGCAGCGGCCCAAGCGGAGTTGGCTTCAGATAGCTGACCTGCAACGAGCCGGTGACAAAACGAAAAGCCGGCAAAGTATCCATCGCCCGATTTTCTGTTCGATACATCGCCGCTGCCGCTGTACCCGTGCCGTGGCAGTCGATCAACGAAGCCAGCAGGCCGCCATAGACAAAACCGGGAATCGCCGTGTGCTCCGGGCGTGGCTGAAAATGGGTAACGGTTTCATCGCCATCCCAGAACGTCTTGATCTGATGCCCATCCGCATTGTTGCGACCGCAACCATAACAATGCGCCAAAGTCTCCGGGTAGTAATCCTGAAAGGCCTGCATGCTGTCTCCTTCTTGTTGGCAAAGCCGCTAGCCTAACGGAGGCCGGATTGTGCCGCCATTGTCCGGGAGGTCAGTCTGCGTGCAAATTCCGCCAACAGATTTGAGCGCCGGGCTGAATTTGCCTTTTGGCTGTTTTCCCCGGTTGACCGTGGCGGTCGGGAAAAACTAATTTAATTTGACCCCATTGGTTTCCAAGGGAAATAGCGCTTCCTGGCGATTCCCACCCACCGTCAGCAGACGATGTTGGCAGCGCAAAATCCAGAAACCTGGCTCACTCATTAGAAGTAAAGGGAAGAAGTAAAGGGGTCTGACCCCTTTACTTCTTCGACCCCTTTACTTCTTCCCTTTACTTGCTTTGCTTAGAGAGTCTGGCAATAATTTGGCACGATCGTGCTAATATTTGGTCATGTCGATTGCCGCCGCCCTTTTTACCGATAGCCAAGCCCGGCTCTATCGCTGGCTCTTTGGTCAGCCCGAACGCAGCTACCACCTGAGCGAATTGCGTCGCCTGACTGAACTTGGTAGCGCCTCGCTGCAACGCGAATTGAACCGGCTGGTCGATGCCGGTTTGCTCTTGTCAGAGCGCGTTGGCAACCTGCGGCGTTTTCAGGCAAATCCGCAAAGCCCTGTTTTCGCAGAGCTGGTTGCCTTAACGCGTAAATCGCTCGGTGCCGCGCCCCTGCTATACGAAGCTTTGCAGCCCATTGTCACCCGGTTGGAGCGTGCCTTCATCTATGGCTCCGTCGCCAAACAAACCGACACCGCGCAAAGCGACATTGATTTGATGCTGGTCGGCGAAAACCTCACCCTCAACGAAATTTTGACCCTGCTCATGCCGCTGGAAACGCAACTCGGGCGCAAGATTAACCCGAGCAGCTACACGCCAGCCGAATATGCGCGACGGCTTGCCGAGCCGGATTCCTTCGTCAATCGCGTCCTGGCCCAACCCATCCTGCCCCTGATCGGAAAAGAAAGTGACCGCGCCAGCGCTGGATAATCTGGTTCGCATCGGCCAACTCAAGGCCGAGCCGCGCAATGAAACCGAGTCCAGGCGAATGCTGGCGATGGCACGCACCCGACTGGCCGATGCCCAACTCGGCAAGCTTTCCGCTGAAGGCCGTTTCACCAGTGCCTACAACGCCGCCCATGCCGCCGCGCTCGCCGCATTACGCTGGCACGGCTACCGCAGCGAAAACCGCTACACCGTTTTCCAGTGTTTGCCCCACACCCTCGGCTGGTCCGCCATTCAATGGCGCATTCTGGATAACGCACACCAGAAACGAAATCTCGCCGAATACGAAGGCTTTCTTGAGGTAGAAGAATCGACCATCGCAGAACTCTGTGCACTGGTGGCGGAACTTATCGTAGATGCAGGCAACTTGGTTGAGGGCTGATTCAGTTCAGCAGTTACAGACCGACAAATAAAAAACATAGGGAAAACTTGTGATGTATCGCCATTACGTTGGTGCTGTTTTTTCCTGTTTTTGGCGTTGACCGTAGCAATTCAATTTATTGCCCTATTCCCCGGTTTGCGTAGATTTCAGCGCCAATCAGCGAGCAGAAATCAGCCAGTTTTCCAGCAACAACCCTGGCACGCGCTCGAATTCCGAAAGCTTATTGGTCACGACAGTCAAGCCAGCGCTGCGCGCGTGGGCCGCGATATGCAGGTCGTTGACGCCGATGGGCTTGCCCAGCCGTTCCCGCTCGGCCCGGATACTACCGTAGTGGTAAGCCGCTTCCGGCGGGTAGGGAAGTACCGTAATTCGGCTACAGAAATCCTCAACAACATCCAGGTTTCGACTGGGAAACTGGCTTTTTTCGGCACCGTGAACCAGTTCAGCCAAGGTGATTGCTGAAATTGCCATCCGCCCGTGCTGATTGTTGAAAACCTCACGCACTTCCGGTGGCCGGCGTTTGATGACATAAATGACGATATTGGTGTCCAGCAGATATTTCAACATGACTCAGAAGCTTTCGCGCTCCGGCTGTATCTGGTCGGCACGTTCCGCCATAAAGTCCTCGCTGGGCAGTGGCGCGGCAAGAAAAAAACTGTCCCAAACCTGATTTGCCGGCGAAATGATGCGCTCATTGCCCAGCGCCCGAACTTCAACCTTCTTCACGTCATCAGGAAACCGCAACTCAACCGGCAGGCGCACGGCTTGTGTGCGGTTATTAGTGAAAACAATGCTGCTCGTCATAATGGCTCCTGGGTGCTATATACATTGGCTATATACACATCATGCCGGGACTTCAAGCGGGGTTGAAAGTTGATTTCAGCGGCTATTGCGGCTTTTATGGCGATTCAGTTTTTGCTTGGTTTCTGGTGTTGACCGTGGAAGTCGGGAAAGTTAATTTACTCTGGCCCGACCGCACAAAATGGGTCTGACCCCTTTTTGTACGGCCGCAACAACCCGGCAAAGCCCGCTTCGCCAGTCAGCAATTGGCGCAGACGGCGATAGCTGCTCAGGTCCGACACCAGAAAATCCATGTCGACCGATTCCAGATGCTCGCCGAAACGCAGCGCCATCGCCGTGCCGCCGCCAAACAGGCAATTCGCTTCACGCAACAAATCACCATCCAGCGCCGACAGCACCCGGGCAATCCGGCGATGATGCGGGCGTTCAAACATCGCGTGCTCCGGGCGTATCAGCGCCACCGAAAGCCAGCCGCAAGGCATCAATCAAATAACGCTCACGCGGCAACAAAGCAGCCTCATCAAGATGCCGCCAGTTGCGCTCATAAATCCCCAGCGCCTCGCGCGGCGTCAATTCATCCGTACCCTGAACCTGTAATGCCAGTTGCTTCAACTGCGGATAGTCGGCCAGACGAACCCGCGCCGGCAACCAGCCGGCCTTGTCGTCAGCTGATTTTTCGGCTGGCTCGTCGACTACAACCGTCGCCGCCAAATTCATCCCCAGCGCGGCCAGCACATTCAGGTAAGCCCCCATCGTTACCGAAGGCTCGCCCTGCTCAATGCGATGCACGCTCACCCGCGACATCCCCGCCGCCTCCGCCAGCGCCGTCGCGCTCACCCGCAAGGACTTGCGATGCGCACGAATACGGGCGCTGAGCGCGGCAAGCTGCTCGGCAACGGCAGAGGGATTTGGTGGGGATTTGGCTGGCATAGTGTTTCTCATATTAGGCAAGCATGCATATTTGACAATATTGAGAAACACATTCGTGAAAATGATCGATAGAGGAAAGCCGTGGTATTACGAAGCTGGCCTCCTTGATGTGGCAACCACGCACAGGTGGTGGCGGGGCGGATTAGCCGACCGAGATCGATTTGCGGAGGCTTCCACGGTCAACCGAAAAAAGGGCAAATATGAAAGGGGGGAAACAAAATGTCTCTGACCCCGTTGGCTTGTTGGAGGGCGTCAAGCGCCATTGATTCGCATTGGGCAATCGAGAAAAACAATGGACGGGCATTACCCAGGGCCTCCGCACTCGAACATCATAACGGGGTAAGCCCCAGAAACCGCATGCGCAGATCATCATCCCAGGCCGCTCTTTTACGCTTCAGCCGCAGGCTGGATTTGACCGTGTCAGTCGTA
>JBDKHF010000077.1:0-77058 GCA_039797825.1 Pseudomonadota bacterium
AGCACGGCCAGCGGCGTGCGCTCGCCCATGGCGAAGGCTTCGCCCAAATAGCCTTGATAACCCATCGTGGTCACGGCCACGTCGGCTACCGGCACCTGCCACGGACCGACCATCTGGTCGCGCGCGGTCATGCCGCCGACGGAACGGTCGCCAATGGAGATCAGGAAGGTCTTGTCGGCGATGGTCGGCAGTTTCATCAGGCGGTAGGCGGCGTCCTTCAACTCGAAGGAAACCGCATCGAAGGCGACAAAGCTGGACGGCAGGGTGGTCACATCACGCGTCATGCGCGGCGGCTTGCCGAGCAGCGCTTCCATTTCCATATCGACCGGATTGACGCCGAAATGGGCATCGGTGACGGTCAGGTGGCCGTCGCCGGTCGCTTCGCCGACCACGGCAAACGGGCAGCGCTCGCGCTCGCACATGGCCTGAAATTCGGCGATGCGGTCGGCCGGAATGGCCAGCACGTAGCGTTCCTGCGATTCGTTGGACCAGATTTCGGCCGGCGACATGCCCGGCTCTTCGGTCGGCACTTTTCGCAGATCGAAAATGGCGCCGACGCCGCCTGAGTGAGCCAGTTCCGGCAGGGCGTTGGAGACGCCACCGGCGCCGACATCGTGAATCGACAAGATCGGATTGTTCTTGCCCAGCTGCCAGCAGCGGTCGATCACTTCCTGCGCGCGGCGCTGGATTTCCGGGTTGCCACGTTGGACGGAGGCGAAATCGAGGTCTTCGGCATTGACACCGGCCGTCATCGACGAAGCCGCACCACCACCCAAGCCAATCAACATGCCGGGGCCGCCAAATTGCACGAATAGCGTGCCGACCGGGAAAATTTCATCCTTGAATGACTGCCCGGCCTGAATGCTGCCGAGGCCGCCAGCGATCATGATTGGTTTGTGGTAGCCACGCACCACGCCGGCCACATCCTGCTCATAAGTGCGGAAATAACCGGTCAGGTTCGGGCGGCCAAATTCGTTGTTGAACGCTGCCGCGCCAATCGGGCCTTCGAGCATGATGTCGAGCGCGGAGGCGATGCGCGACGGGCGACCATAAGCGTGTTCCCACGGTTGTGGCGCATCGGGCAAATTCAGGTTGGAAACCGAGAAACCGCAGAGGCCAGCCTTCGGCTTGGAACCCTTGCCGGTGGCGCCTTCGTCACGAATTTCGCCGCCGCTGCCGGTCGACGCGCCGGGGAAGGGAGAAATCGCCGTCGGGTGATTGTGCGTTTCAACCTTGGTCAGGATGTGGGTCAGCTCCTCCTTGTAGGAATAGCCACGGTCGGCATCCGGATAAAAACGCTGGATGGTCGCCCCTTCGATAATCGAAGAATTATCGGCGTAGGCCATCACCGTGCCCTGCGGGTGGGCGGCATGGGTTTCGCGGATCATGCCGAACAGGGTCTTGTCCTTGGCTTCGCCGTCGATCACCCAGGAAGCGTTGAAAATCTTGTGGCGGCAGTGCTCGGAATTGGCCTGCGCGAACATCATCAGTTCAACGTCGGTCGGGTTGCGGGCAGCCTTGGTGAACACGTCAACCAGATAATCAATTTCATCATCCGACAGGGCCAGACCGAGCGAAGCATTGGCCTCGACCAAGGCTGATTTACCGCCATTTAACACGTCGACCGTAGCCAGTGGCTTCGGCGCGAAGTGGCGGAACAGTTCGCCTGCAGCTTCGAAGCCAGGCAGTACGGAATCGGTCATCCGGTCATGCAGCAGGCCGGCGACGATCTTTTTTTCGTCGGCATTCAGAACACGACTATTTTTGACCACAACATGGAAGGCAATCACACGTTCAATGCGCTCAATGGCGTCCAGATCGCAGTTCAGCGCAATATCGGTTGCCTTCGATGACCACGGCGAAATGGTGCCGATGCGCGGGGCAACGAGGAACAGCTCACCGTCTTCAGCGCCGGCAGCCTTCTCTTCCAGCAGCGTCGCCAGCTTGGCGCGCTCGTCGGCATTCAAAACGCGTTTTTGCGCGACGACATGCCAGTAATCGGCCACTACCGATTCGATATCCGACACCGCCGCGACCAGGCGGGCTTGCAGGCGTTGCAGACGAAAAGCGGAGAAGGCGGCGTCGCCCTTGAGGCAAAGAATGTCGGCCATTGGAGAGTAATTTCGGGTTGTGCGGAGAGGCGGGGATTATACCTGAGGCGCTGCCCGGTCATCGGCCAACTCGTTTGGACTACGTAGCATCGAATTTGGATCACATCGCGCTTCCAGAATTGGCTGATGTCAATTCACCAGGGGATCAAAAATGTTGCTTACGCCAGAGAAGACGAAGATATCGCCGCAAAAGTCAGCAAAAACCGACTACCGTCAGCAAGCAAAAACAGTCGCCATAGTCGGTTTGGGCTATGTTGGCTTGCCAGTCGCCGTGGCCTTTGGCAAATTTCGCCAAACCATAGGCTACGACATATCCAGCGCTAAGGTTGCCACCCTGAATACGCACCTTGACCTCACCGGAGAGGTTTCAAGCGATGAATTGAAAGCCTCCATTCATCTTCAAATGACAGACGATCCGGCGCAAATTGCCCAGGCTGACTTCATCATTGTCGCCGTACCCACACCGGTCAATAGTGCCCATCAACCAGATTTTGGCCCCCTTGAATCAGCCAGCGTAACCGTCGGCAAATATCTCAAGCCAGGGGCAATCGTCATTTACGAATCGACGGTCTACCCCGGCGCAACCGAGGAAATCTGTGTCCCGCTTTTAGAACAGCATTCAGGCCTGCGCTGGGGCAGGGATTTTCACATCGGCTATTCGCCTGAGCGGATCAATCCGGGCGACAAGTCACATCAGTTCACCCAGATTACCAAGGTCGTCTCAGGCGATGACGCCGACACCCTGGCGCAAGTTGCCGAATTGTACGAGTCGGTCGTCAGCGCCGGCGTTTATCGCGCCCCATCAATCCGGGTGGCGGAAGCCGCCAAGGTGATTGAAAACACGCAGCGCGATCTCAATATCGCCTTTGTCAATGAACTGGCCATCATCTTTGATCGGCTCGGCCTCGACACTTCGGAAGTCTTGAATGCGGCCAATACCAAATGGAATTTTCTCCCCTTCCGACCGGGTCTGGTCGGCGGGCATTGCATCGGGGTTGATCCCTATTATTTGACCCACAAAGCCGAACTTGCCGGCTATCACCCGGAGGTCATCCTCGCCGGGCGGCGCATCAACGATGGCATGGGTGCCTACGTTGCGCGCAAGACGATTCAACAATTAATCCACGCCGGGCACAGCATTAAAGGCGCACGCGTCAACGTGCTTGGCCTGACCTTTAAAGAGAACTGTGCCGATATTCGTAACACCAAAGTGATCGACATCATTCGTGAATTAGCCGAATTCGGGGTCGAAACCTTCATCCACGATCCGCATGCAGACCCGGAAGCAGTCTGGCACGAGTATCAAATCCGTCTGCGTTCCTGGGCCTCACTCCCGGTTGCCGAAGCGACCATACTGGCGGTCCCCCATCAGTCGTTTCTGGAGCAAGCGCCTGCCGATTACATGGAAAAAATCATCAAGAATGGCTGCTTGATCGACATCAAGGCCGTGCTTGATCAACAAGCCTTTAAAGATAAAGGCATTCAGGTCTGGCGGCTGTAAGCGATGGCCACACCAAGTGCACTCAGCAATCAAAAGTTAATCGATACGCGGCCCCAAACCGAGCCTGCGTCAGCGCCACCGTCAACACCTCGCGGTGCCTTCGCTGCGCGAAAAGACTGGCTACGCTGGCGCCTTAATCGCCTAAGTTGCATGTCGGCGGCCGAAATCGGCCATCGACTATGGCGCACGGCAAGCATGCAGGCCGAGCGTTTCAAGCTGATCGGGAAGCATCGGGTTCCACCAGC
The DNA here is from genome assembly GCA_039797825.1 of Pseudomonadota bacterium. Taxonomy (GTDB): domain Bacteria; phylum Pseudomonadota; class Gammaproteobacteria; order Burkholderiales; family Rhodocyclaceae; genus Azonexus. The sequence goes on from JBDKHF010000077.1 coordinate 3,858, forward strand.
CGATTTGTCTGCTCTCGTGTTTCCTGTGATCAGCGTTCCGCGCGGCATCGATCCAGCGCCTTATCTGGCTGCGGCAAATCGGCTTGCGACGGGCAAGTTTGATGTTTTTTCTTTGCACAACCTTAACCTGGGCTCTCCACCCAACTGGAATCGCGATCCCAAAACGTGGATTGAGGCGCCCCTGTCATTTGGCAAAACGCTCGACTACCGCAATGCGGAACAGGTCGGCGATATCAAGTATCTATGGGAACCCAATCGCCACATGCATCTGGTGACCCTGGCCCAAGCCTATGCCCTGAGTGGCGATCAGCGCTATTTTGAAGTTATCCGGCGCCATTTGGAGCACTGGTTTAGCGCGTGCCCCTATGGTCAAGGCGTGAACTGGTCAAGCTCGCTTGAACTGGGTATCCGGCTGATCAACTGGTCACTCGCCTGGCAGCTGCTGGGTGGTGCTCAATCCGTGGTTTTTGAGAGCGAAAAGGGCATCGTCTTCCGTCAGCGCTGGCTGGATTCAGTCTATCAACACGCTGAATTTATTCGCGGCCATTTTTCGCGCTACTCATCGGCCAATAACCACCTGATTGGCGAAGCTTCGGGATTGTTCTGCGCGGCGGTAACCTGGCCGCATTGGCCGCAGGCGGCAATTTGGCGCCACGAAGGGCAAGCGATACTGGAGCGCGAGGCCTTGCTGCAAAATACCGAAGACGGGGTGAATCGAGAACAGGCAATTTCCTATCAGCAGCATGTCATCGATTTACTGCTCATTCCGCTGTTGACCGCAAAAGCCAACGGGATTGATTTCTCGGATGCCTATCAATCGACCATCGAGAAAATGCTGGGGTTTCTGGCTTCGATAATGGATGCCGGCGGGAATGTACCGATGATTGGTGATTCTGATGATGGCATGGCGGTCAAACTGGTCCAGGGCAGTGAGGATTGTCGCTACCGTTCGGTGCTGGCGACGGGTGCCATTCTTTTCCAGCGTAGTGATTTCTGGAAAAAAGCCGGCAAGCTGGATGACAAAACGCGCTGGTTGCTCGGCGAAAAGGCCGAGCGCCCGATCAAGGATGCGACCCAACATCGGCCTCTACCGATTCGACAAGCGTTTCACAAAGGCGGGTATTTCATCCTGGGTAAGGATTTTGAAGGCCCGCATGAAATTCGGCTGGTCGTCGATGCCGGCCCGCTGGGCTATGAACAGATAGCGGCTCACGGCCATGCCGATGCCCTCGCATTCACCCTTGCGGTGGCTGGCAAAGAGTTTCTGATTGACCCAGGAACCTATGCTTATCACACGCAAGGCGCCTGGCGCGCATACTTCCGTGGCACATCGGCCCATAACACCCTGCGCGTTGATGGTCAGGACCAATCGGTTCAGGGGGGTAATTTCATGTGGCTGGCAAAAGCCGAAGCGACTTGCAGCCACTGGCACGCTTCGGCCAGAGAGGATGTATTTGAGGGCTGGCATGACGGCTACAGAAGGCTGAGCGATCCAGTCACTCACCAGCGCCGCATCCATTTGGACAAGCTCGCCGGGCGCATCATCATCGAAGACCAACTAACAATGGATGCAGAACATAGCATCGAGCTGTTTTTCCATTTTAGTGAACGCTGCCACATCGAATGCGGCACCGACCGTTATGAGATAACGCAAGGCAATAATCGTTTGCTACTCAGTTTGCCTGAAAGCGTTGCTAACGCTCAGCATCGCTTGCTTTCAGGCAGTCTTGATCCGCTCCTCGGCTGGGTGTCGCGGCGCTTTGATGACAAAGAACCCTCACCCAGCATCGTCTGGTCAGCACGCCTGCAGGGCAATACAACGCTGCGCAGTGAAATCCTGATCAATAGCCCAAATGAACTACTCACCCACCCAAGGCACGAGTACCCACTTAAAGATGACCTCCCAAACTAGGCGTCACCACGGGAGCACCAAATCACTATCACTGGCCAGCAATGTCAGCCCGATCTGGCGCTTCACCTGCTAACACACAAGGGAGTTCACCATGAAAATTTGCGTATTTGGCCTTGGGTATGTCGGTGCAGTCTCAGCAGCTTGCCTGGCTCAGGATGGTCATCAAGTGATTGGCATCGATCCGGAACAAGCCAAGGTTGATCTGATCAACGCCGGCAAAACGCCGATTATCGAAAAAGGGATAGGCGCGATCATCAAGGAACAGGTCAGCAAAGGTCAGCTACGCGCCTGTTCCGATGCCGCTGCATCGATTCCCAATGCCGATCTGCTGTTGATTTGTGTTGGGACACCGAGTCTGGCCAATGGAAATATCGACCTCAAAGCCATCCGCCACGTCTGCGAACAAATCGGTGAAGTGCTGGCCACGCGGGATAACGCGCCGGTCATTGTGATTCGTAGCACCATGCTGCCGGGCACCATGCGCCAGGTGGTCATTCCGACGCTGGAAGCAAGCTCGGGCAAACGTGCCGGCAATGACTTTGGCGTTTGTATCAACCCGGAATTCCTGCGCGAAGGGACTTCGGTTTACGATTACTACAACCCACCCAAAACGGTGATCGGTGAACTCGGCAAATCGAGCGGTGATTTGTTGGCGACGATTTACGCGAAAATGCCGGCCCCCATGATCCGCACCGATATTGAAACGGCTGAAATGGTCAAATATGCCGACAATGCCTGGCATGCCTTGAAAGTCGGTTTCGCCAATGAAATCGGCAATATTTGCAAGGGTGTTACGGTCGACGCGCATCGGGTGATGGATATTTTCTGCCAGGACACCAAGCTCAACATTTCCCCGTACTACCTGAAACCCGGCTTTGCCTTCGGCGGTTCATGCCTACCCAAGGATCTGCGCGCGCTGATCTACAAAGCCAAGTCACTCGATCTCGCACTGCCTATCCTGAGTTCGATTCTGCCGAGCAATCAGCTGCAAATTGAGCGCGGGGTTCAGGCCGTTGTCGATAAGGGAAACCGCAAGGTTGGCATCCTTGGCTTCAGCTTCAAGGCCGGCACTGATGACCTGCGCGAAAGCCCGGTGGTTGAATTGGTCGAGCGACTGCTCGGCAAGGGTTACGACCTCAAGATTTACGACCGGAATGTCAGCATCGCCAGCATTCATGGCGCCAACCGCGATTACATCCTCAACCACATTCCGCACATTTCACGCTTGATGGCCTCCAGTGTCGATGAAGTCCTCAAGCATGGACAAACCATCGTCATCGGCAATGGCTCACCCGAGTTTATCGACGTCTCGACGCGCATCGGACACGGCCAAAACATCATCGATTTCGTTCGCATCAACGCTTCGCGCAGCGTTGCCGGTGTCTATGAAGGCCTCTGCTGGTAAGCAAAAGCAAACTCGGTGCCGCGTAGGTCGGGATTCATCCCGACCTTTCTCTTGAGCACTGGCCGAAGTCGGGCTTCAGCCCGACCTACGCAATGAGCGCTAATTCACGCTAATCCGGAGATAAGACGATGAAAGCAGGAAAACGCATTTTGATCCTGGTTGAAAACCTGCCCAGCCCGTTTGATCGACGGGTCTGGCAGGAGGCCACCACGCTACGTGATGCAGGCTACGAAATCAGCATTATTTGCCCAACCGGGCGGGGCTACGAAAGCAAGTTTGAAGCGATTGAAGGGATCAACATTTACCGCTACAAGCTGCCAATTGAAGCAGAAGGCGCCGTCGGTTACGCAATCGAGTATGCAACGGCCTTGTTCTGGAGTTTTGTGCTGGCCTGGCGCGTGTTTTTGACACGTGGCTTCGATGTCATCCATGCCTGCAACCCGCCCGACCTGCTTTTTCTGATTGGTGGTTTCTTCAAGCTGTTCGGTAAAAAGTTGGTTTTTGATCACCACGACATCAATCCGGAACTTTACGAAGCCAAATTTGGCCGGCGTGACTTCTTTTACCGACTGATGCTGAAACTGGAACGCTGGACTTTCCAGAGCGCCGACATTTCCATCGCCACCAACGAATCCTATCGGCGCATCGCCATCGAACGCGGCGGTATGGACCCCAACCGGGTTTTTATCGTGCGCAGCGGCCCCAGTCTTGAGCGCATGAAAATCGGGCCGGGCGATGCGCGACTCAAATGCGGTCGGCCTTATCTGGTCGGCTATGTTGGGGTAATGGGCAAGCAGGAAGGCATCAACCTGCTGCTGCATGCGGTATACCACATCGTTTTTGACCTCAAGCGCAGCGATATTCACTTCGGGCTGGTCGGTGGCGGCACCTCATTAAATGAGATGAAAGCCCTGGCGCAGTCACTCAAGGTGGACCCATTCGTCACCTTTACCGATCGCGTTCCGGACGAACAAATGCTGGCCATGCTCAATACCGCTGATGTCTGCGTCAATCCGGATATTGCCAACGAGATGAACGATAAATCGACGATGAACAAGATTATGGAATATATGGCGCTGGCCAAACCCATTGTCCAATTCGATTTAACCGAAGGCCGTTTTTCAGCGCAGGATGCCTCACTTTACGCACTGCGCAACGACAGCCAGGACTTCGCCCGAAAAATCATTGAACTCGTTGATGATGCAGCACTTCGGACCCGGATGGGTGCAACAGGCAGAACGCGCGTCATGAATGATCTGGCATGGCACCACGAAGTTCCGCGCTTGCTTGCCGCCTACGATGTGCTTTGGCAACCGCAAGAAGAAAAGGCCGCGGCAGGGGAGACGGCGATTCCTTGATTGGGAAAATGAGCCCGATGCCCCGTAGGTCGGGCTTCAGCCCGACCTACGGGCTGGACGTTAGCCCCTAAAATTTGCCTCAAAATTTTGCGCCGTTTATCGGGTTGACCGCAACATAGACAAATTGCCATTCGGCGTAGCTTGATTTACCGCTTTCCCACGCCAGTTCGGGTGGGAAATTGGCCTGTTTAATCGGTTTTCCCTCGGCCAGACTGAACACCCCCATGATGCCGCCCTGCGGGGCTGGCACAACTCCCCAGTTTCCCGAGTTAGTCAGCGGATCACGATAAGGGCGGCGCAAGAAACGGCGAATCGCTGGCGTGCGCTCATCGAGCAAGAGCGCTTCAAGCGTTGGTGGATAGCGATTTTGGCTGGCCGGACTCTCATAATATTGCTGGATCGCTCGCCGGTACTGCAGGCCGACAAACAGCAATTCACGCTCCTTCTCACGGCGCTGCGCTTCGTGCCACAGGCTGCCGGTGACGCCCAGTGCCGCGCCGATTGCGGCGATGACAATCAACAGCGCCAGATAGGCAACGCCGGACTGAGCGCTACCAGCTGCGGTAAGGCGTGCCATCTTTACCATTTCCTGGCGCCCCGCTCCGAATATCAAAAATTGCGCCTTTTTTGGGGTCGTTCGGCGCAACGACAACCCAAGTCTTGTCAGAATCCGTTACTGGATCAACCGGAATTCGCCGCAGGTATTTACGGCTCACCAACTCCTGCAAGGTCTCCGGATAGCGGGCTTGATCACCATAAAATTTATCGAGCGCATCACGCATCTGATGCAGGTTCTCGCGCAATGCCACCTCCCTGGCCATCTCGACCCGACCGAAATAGCGCGGCACAGCCAAGGCGAGCAATAGTGCAACAATCGACAAGGTGACCAGCAACTCGATCAGGGTAAAACCTTTCTGCGTAACGGCCAGCCGGAGAAGAAACGCCCGCGGCAACATCTCACCACTCGCTGTAGGGAACACCATTGATACCAACTCCTGTGTTTAGTGAAAAAATATCGTAGACGTCGTCACCTGCTCGCGGTCGGTCATACGGGCTTTTGTAACTGCGCTTCCCCCAACTGCTTTCTGCTTGCTGGGCTGGCTCGGCCAGCGGGTCACGCGGGATGCGGCGCAGGAAAACTATTTTTTGTCGTTCAGGACTCTTGATATCGACCACGCCTTCAACCAAGGTATTGAGCGTTGGCGGATAGCCGGAATCTCCGGGACGCAAGGTGATGCGCCCGTCGTCCGCCATTTGCTTATGGCGATCAAGCGCCTCCCGGATCTGTCGAAGGGCAGCGCGCAATTCAACTTCCTGACTTCGTTTCACCGTTAATTCAGCCAGCGGCAAGGCCAAGGTCGCGAACAAGGAGATCAAGGCCAGGGTGACCAGCAATTCAATCAGCGTAAATCCCTTGATCATGATTAACGCTGCGACTCGATCAGGCTTTCGCCATCCGGCGGCTCGTTCATGCTGGGCGGATTCAAGCGCGGCGTGTTTTCAGTACCGGACCAGATCTCCAGCGGAACGAAAGGCGGCCCGGTTAAACCGCGCACCAGACGTGGCGTAATCGACAGGACCAGTTCGGTCTTGTCACTACTATCCTTCTGGCTGGAGAAAAGTCGCCCCAGCACCGGCAAATCGCCGAGGCCCGGTACTCGATTCGCCGCCTTGATGTCCTGATCGGTAATCAAGCCGCCCAGAATCTGCGTTTCACCATCCTTCAGACGCAAGACGGTTGAGGCGTTACGGCCACCGATCTGATAGGAAATGGTGCCGGATTTACTGATGATTTCCTTGGTAACCGAACTGACTTCGAGCGCCAATTTGATCGATATTTCGTTATTGGGCGAAATCGTCGGTTCGACCTCCAGCTTCAATCCGACATCGATGTACTGGACATTTTCAGAGACAAAACCGGTCGCGGTTGCCGTTGTGGTGATGACCGGTACCCGATCACCAATCCGAATCACCGCCTTTTCCCGGTTATGGGTACGAATCCGCGGATTGGCCAGCAAATTGGTATCGCCAACCTGACGCTGCAGATTGATCACCGTAGAAGGTAATGCCGCACCAATTCCGCTGGCGTTAAGGCTCTTGAGATCCTGCAAGGTCAAGGTCACGCCGTTCGACGCCAAGGGTGAAAGCGTCAATTGATTCGGGAACTGGACGCCAAGATTCAACAAGCGGGAGCGTTGCACCTCCAACACTTCAACTTCAAGCATCACCTCAGGCTCGGCCACATCCTGTGTCGCGACCAGTTGATCAACCAGTTGGATCATGGCTGGCGTATCGCGAACAATCACCAAATTAAGCTTGTCGTCGGCAAAGACAGTTTTTGCTTTGAGTATGGTTTTCAACATACTCATGACTTGTTTGGCTTCCGAATTGGCCAAAAAATAACTTTTAACCAGCAACTCCTGATTGTCGCCTTGCTTGGCCTCGGTATCGGGATAGATCAAGACAGTCGTGTCGTTAAGAATGCGTTTTTTCAACTGATTGCTGGTCAGCATGACGTCCAAGGCGTTCTCTACCGACACTTGCCGCAGAAAAATATTGATGGTGATGCCTGGCGGGACATCCTTATCCAGAATGAAATTCAAGCCACTGTGCCGCGCCAAGGCTTCCAGCACTTGCTTGAGGCTGGTATCAACAAATTCGATGGAGAGCGGTTTCTGAAATGGCTTGCGCAGCCTGGTGGCGGGCAATTGAGTGCGGCCTGACTTGCCTTCAAGCAATTTACGCATGGCGAGCGCCCCGCTGTGCTTTGGGTTTTCCCCTAGCACCAGGGCAAGTTTCTGCTCAGCCAATTCCAGATTTTTGGCTTCGATCAGGCTTGCCGCCTCACTGATCAACAGGGCATGCTGACGCGCTTGCTTGATCTCGGCCATGCCGGCCACGGCTTGGACATTATCCCGCTCAAGATTCAGGACGCGCTGGTAGAGCGCCTCAGACGCATCGAAGTTGTCGGAATTTTTTTCACGCTGCGCCTCAAGCAACAAACCGCCGACCACCTGCGCCCGCGTATTCAGGTAGTGAATGCGATATTCCCGATTTCCCGGTGCTTCTCGAGTTGCTTGTTCAAGCGCAGGCAGCGCATCCTCCAGACGCCCCTGATTCATCATATCGACACCCTGCTGATGAGCCACATTACCACCGCAAGCGGTAAGCAAACATATCGATAGCATCTGAAAACTTGAGCGAAACGCATTCCCGAAGTGTTTTTTTGTCATGATGCGCTTCCCACAAAAAGTGACTGACGCGCCTTCATCGGCTTGTAGATGAAGTAAAGATGGGCGCGCTCATATTTCTCGACTAGATAGACTCCGCCAATGACGTCGCCGACACTGACAGACAGAATGCGATCATCTTTGCCAAGCAGAAATGCCATCGATTTATCAGGATCAGCGATTTTCCCGATGAAGCGAAATGGCAACTGGGGTACCTGAGGCCGCTTTGGTGGTGCCTCTTTAAGCGCTACGGGTTCGACCTGCGCTGGCGCCCATGTTCTTACTGCAAAAATATCCTGCACCGGCGGCTTGGCTGGCGAGGGAGCTTCAATCCCGGCATTTACCTTTTCCGGCACCTTCTCATCGACCTTCTCCTCGACCTTTTCCGGCACTTTGTCTTGAACCTTGTCTTGAACCACCTCCTGCGCAAGACAGAAGGCAGCAAAAGTAGCCAGAAACAGCCATGAGCCCAGGCGCCTGCAGCGGTCGGACAAGCTTGAATTTTTCATGATGCGGGCGCCAAAGGCCAGGACAGGCGAACCGTTGCTTCGATCAAAGCATCGCTTGCCTGGCGTCGTTTGATGGTCAATTCATCAATCGCCGGTGCAGGCTTGAGACCATCAACATCGGCCAAAAACAAACGTAAAGCGGGATAGCTGGCCTGCATGGGTAAATTCAGTTCAATCCGCGGCGGGCCATCCTTTTCGGACAAGGTATAGATGGCTCGATCAATCACCAGGCCGCGCTGCGCAGCCAAAGAAAAGACCGAACGCAACAACTCGGGCATTTGGATCAGCGTCGGCAGACGAGCCACGGGGGCAGATACTTTGCCCGGATCAAGCACTGCGGCGCGCGCCTGGGCTGAACCTTCACGCAGCGCGCTGCGTTGTAGTTCAAAATTCGCCAATCCTTCCCGATCCGGCGCAAGACTGCCGAGGTAAAACGAAAAGTTGAACAGCAGCAGACCTAGTCCGACGACACCGGGCACACCCAAGCGCTGTAGATCCGGCACTTTCATGGCAACTTTTCCCGCCAGCTAGCCTGCAAATTAAATCGAACAGGCCGGTATGGGCTGGTCAAAATGATTTCGTGCTTGCTCAGATAAACGTCAGCAAAGACGCTAGCCGCTTGCAAGCGCTTTATGAAATCGAGTAATGCGCCAATGTCCCTGGCCTCCCCGGCAATCGCAATATCGCGTAACCCTGGTTCCAGCCCAAGCAGGGTGACCGAATCATCAATCGATTGTTCAAGGGCAAGGAGTAGCGAAGCCCAGCGGATATTCAAGGGCGAAATCTGGCGCACCCGCTGTCCCTGCACCGACTCATCCCGGCCCTGCTCATTGGCCTGGGCCAGCATGCGGCGACGTTCTACCTGGTGTTTTAGTCTGGATACCTCCTGTTCGATGTCGGTCGTTTGTCGCGCAGTGGATGAGGATTGCACCAACAAATAACTGCTGCCCAAGAGAGCAAGCGTCAGGAACAACCAGCCAGGCCACTGGCGGCCTGGCATGGGCCGCAGATAATCGAGCCATAGCGGGCGCATGGTGTTTTTCACAGAGTCCCCCAATCGGCAAGGCTGGGGATACTGTCCGGTCGGCTATCAACCGCTTGCAAGGGCTGCAATAGCCAAGGCGAGTCGTCGGGAAACTGTAGCTTGCCAGTCAGATCGCAAAGCCAGAGCAGGCCCCCCGCTCGATGTCCTTGCAGGAATTGATCCTCTTCCAGAAACTGGGGTAAATCGCTGCCCTCGCCAGCCCGGCTGATGATCGCGCCCCACTCGCCGCGGTTGATCACGGCCAGGCTGATCCGGCCCGGCTCGAGCAAAACCAAAGTCCCGCTATCATTTTTGATCTGTCTTCGTAGCCGATTAAAAATCGGCATGAGTGCGGGTTGGACAGAACGCAAGAAAGCGCGGCCCTCGCAAGCATCACGCAAGGCCCCCAGCAAGGGCATGGGCACACCGCTAGCCAGCGTCGGCTGTTTCACCGATGGACTGGTTCGCAACGCCCATTCGTGACTTAATTCGCCAAAAACATTGCGGAAAATGAGTTGCGCCAGATCATTCTGCTTTTGCGCCGACAAGCCCTCGCCTTTGGGAATAACAAGGTATTGAACGAAGTGGCTGGACAGGACAACGGTCAAATTACAGGCCGCCCAATCGGGCCGCTCCAACAAAATTTCCAGCGCGACTATCACCTCATCCCAGTGATTATGGTTGGTGTTTTGCAGCGTCTGTTCGTGTCGATCAATAATTTTCGGGCGCCAGAGGCCGCCGATCCGTAATGCCGTCAGGCGTTCTGGTGCAAGGCCGACAATCAGGCGGTCACGCAACAAAAGTGACACGATTGATTTCCTCCAGAGTTGACTCGCCACGGCGCACCAGATCAAGTGCGGCAGCCCGCAGCTCCTGCATGCCAGCGCGTTCGGCCTCTTCACGCAAGCGCCGGAGCGGCGCTTCGGCGATGATCATTTCACGCAAGGCATCACTCAGGCGCAGCACTTCGACAATCGCTTTGCGCCCCTTGTAGCCGGTTCCACGACAATGCGGGCAACCCTGCCCGCGCCGAAAATTGAACGTGGGCAAGGCCGAGGCGCCGATTCCGGAATCGGCGAGGAGTCCCTTTTCCGGATGATCCTCAACCGTGCACTGAGGGCAGTTGGTTCTTACCAGGCGTTGCGCAAGTATCCCGTTGATGGCCGAAACAAAGCTGTGCGGGGCGACGCCCATGTGACGAAAACGGCTGATCACATCAAAGGTATTGTTGGCGTGCACCGTCGTGAACACCAGATGACCGGTCAGCGCTGACTGAATGGCGATCTGCGCCGTCTCGGCATCACGAATCTCGCCAACCATGATTTTATCGGGGTCGTGGCGCAGGATTGAGCGCAAGCCGACAGCAAAAGTCAGGCCCTTTTTCTCGTTGACCGGGATCTGCAACACATCGTGCAGCTGGTATTCCACAGGATCTTCAATAGTGATGATCTTGTCCCTGCCGGTATTAACTTCACTCAAAACAGCGTAAAGCGTGGTGGTTTTGCCGCTACCCGTCGGCCCGGTGACCAGAAACATGCCGTAAGGCTCGCGCGACAGGCGACGAATCAGGCGTTTGATATCTTCATCAAAACCCAGGGTATCCAGGCTCAGGCTGGTCAGTTGATCGCTCAGCGCCCGTTTGTCGAGCACGCGCAGCACGGCATCTTCACCGTGAATACTGGGCATGATCGATACCCGGAAATCAACTTCGCGGCCATTGATCAACACTTTGAAGCGGCCATCCTGCGGTACGCGGCGCTCGGAAATATCCAGTTCGGCCATCACCTTGATTCGTGAGATGACCTGCTCGGCGGCCTGCGTACCGCTGGGCTCGGCAATCAATAAAAGTACACCGTCCAGGCGGTACTTGACCCGTAAACCCTCGCCCGATGACTCCAGGTGAATGTCGCTGGCGCCTGCCTTGTAGGCATCGTAGATCGTCGAATTGGTCAGCCGGACAATCGGGCTGGCACTGCTGTGGATGGTTTCCAGTTGCAGTGACTCAATACCATCACTGGACACCAGGGCGGCCGGCCGCTCGGTGGGCAGGGCATCCATCGCCAGCATGGTTTCGCCATGCCGGGTTAGAACACTCGCAATATCCGCCGGGAGTGCATAACGCAGGACAAAGGGGCGGCGCAGGATGGCATCGGCCCAAGGTCGAAGATGGACGGGACTGTCGCGGTCAACGACCAAAAACAACTGATTTTGTTGATCCGTCATGGCGATGCATTGATGATTCAAGGCTTCGGCGTAAGGCATTAAATTGAAGGCGGGGGTCAGTGCATTCAAAGCCTCAATGCCCAGCAAGGGGCACTCAGCCGACAGCGCATCGAGCAAAGTCACGGTCTCACTCACCGCTGGCTCGACTGGCACAGCAGAAGATTTTGGCTTTCGCGGCGACCATAAATGCATCAGATACTCCCCGCCAGTTCAAAAATCGGCAGATAGAGCAAGACGACGATGAAGGCAATAAACAGACCGATGGTCAGCATCAGCAGTGGCTCAAATAATTTCAGGAACCACTCGGTCCAGCGGGCGATTTCCGCATCGTAGAAATCGGCGATACGAATCATTTTTTCACCGATATCACCGGTTTTTTCACCGACCCGTAGCAGATCACTGGCAACCGGCGGTGCCAGCTCGTGTTTCTCCAAGGCTTCTGACAAGGCGATGCCGGCGCGTACATCAAGCGCCACGCGATCAAGCGCCAGGCGCCCATCTTCCGGCAGTAGCTCGCGGGCCAATCCGAGGGCGTTAATAATCGGCAACCCTTCCTGCTGGAGCAGCCCGAGGGTTCGGTAAAAGCGTGAAAGGGCATAGGTTTGAAAGCGTTCACGCAAAATTCGCAGCACCTTGAATGCGAGAACCCACTTCAACAAATCGAGCCTACGCAGCGCACGGCGGAACAGTATAAAAATCAAGGCCCCAGCGGTGAGCAAGCCCAAAAGCACTTGCCAGCCGTAACTATCAAGCAGTTGTCCCCATTGCATCAACAGGCGAGACATGAGTGGCAACTCACTGCCGAAATCTTCGTAAATCCTGCTGAAACGAGGAACGACATAACTCATCAAAAAAAGGATGACAAAGGCGCCAACACCAAGCAGTAAAACCGGGTAAATGGTTGCCGAAACAACCCGCTTTTTTGCCATGTCCATCTGGCTTCGATAATCAATAAAGCGGCTCAAACTACCGCTCAGATCGCCGGTCTGTTCGCTGGCAGCAACCAGAGCGATATAAAGCGGGGGGAAAATGGCTGGAAATTCGCGCAAGGCGCCTGAAAATGTTTTTCCCTCACGCAAATGACGAATAATCACTTCTGTCAGATTGCGCCGGCTGACGGCCGCCTCCTTGCGCGACAAAGCGCTCAAGGACTCAATCAGCGACAGGCCGGCAGCAACAAGCGAACGTAATTCCTGGGTAAAAAGCAGCAAATCGAAGGGCGGATCTTTGCGCCGGCGCTGAGCAAACCAGTGCCACTGCTGTCGTATCGAAACGATATCGAGACCCTTTTTCCGCGCCAGCGCTCTTGCCTCATCAAAGCTGGAAGCTTCCAGAGACAAGGAAAACACGCCTTCGCGCGGCCGATAAGCCATGACTTCAAAACGCATCGCCATATCCATCAACTGCGCCATCACCGGCGCCATCACCAGTTGGTGATATCAGCATCCTCGCCAGTGCCGCCCTGACTCCCATCCCGTCCGTAAGAATATAGATCGATGTCACCATGCTCTCCCGGCGATTTGTAGCTGTATGGCCTACCCCAAGGGTCAGGAGGAATCCCTTTTTTGAGGTAGGGTCCGATCCATTTACTGGCCCCACTGGGCTGCACCATCAGCGCATTCAGCCCTTGCTCGGTTGATGGATAGCGGCCTACATCAAGTCGATATTGGTCAAGTGCTTTCTCCAACCCATCAATTTGGGCGCGTGCCGCCTTCGTTTCAGCTTTTCCCAACTGTCCGAAATATTTTGGCCCGACGTATCCCGCCAGCAGACCGATGATGGCAACCACCACCAGCAACTCGAGCAAAGTAAAAGCCTGCAGCCGCTGGTTGTGTAAGTTGATCACTTGGCTAGACCTCCGTTGACACCAAAGACCATGGCCGGGGTGCCTGCCTCATGCGCACCGATGTCTGGACCCGCGCCGGTAAAGGCATCATTGAAATTCGCCAAACGCGCGCCACGGTCATAACCCGGGCTAGTCGGTGCCAGTTGGTACATGCCACCGGCTTCACTGGTCCAGCCATTGCCGGCCTGATAGATCGGGGTTCCGACTATCCCATTGGTAATCGTCGCGGCGCCGAGCGAACCGTTGTAGAGGTCATAGCCAAAGTCATTACCGGAGACCGCGCCGTTGAACACCGTCCACCACGGCTTCCAGATCTGGAAGATGTTGTTGCGCGACACGGTATTGGTGATCGTCGTGCCGGCATTGGCGATGCCACTACCTGCACCAAGCGGCAAAGTTGCACCGCTCTGCGTTGCTTGCAGCAGCGTGTTGTGGAAAATGTAGCGCCGTCCCCAGCCGATGGTGGTTGATTGAGCACCTGACTTGGCAAAGACATTGCGGGTATCCGTATCCAGCGAACTACCTTTCAGCATCCGGCTGCGGTTATAGACATTGCGGAAGATATAGACCGGCCCGGTCGCGGTGACGGTGGTTGCAACGCCCGTCGTTGTCTGGTCAATATAATTACCCCAGATCCGCACGTTACGATTGCCGCCCTCAGCCTCAATCGCGTCATCCCAGGTGCCACTGATCAGGTTTCCGTAAATATCGGTATCGTAATTGGGGAAGCCGGTGGTGCTGAAATTCTCCCCGCCACCAATGCCATCATTGAAGTAATGACCACTGGCCCCGGCGTAGATCTCGTTATAACGGAAGACGTGATTGCCACCACAAAGCTGCATGGTGATGCCCTGCGGCCCTTGCGGGTGGGCAATCGACCAGCTGTTGGCGGTATAGCGCGGGTCATGAATCTTGTTGCGTTGAATCACGATGCGCTCCATCAACAGATTCGAGCAATAGGCACGTACGCCTGAATCGTAATCGACACCCAGATTGCCCTCGGCACTGCTGGTCCTCAAGCGACCCCAGCCACTGATGTCGTTATTCTCGATCACCACATCACGTGCCCCAGTGAGCAGGCGAATGGCATCCTGTTGTGCCCCTTTCAGGGTCAACCCACGAACGATCACATAAGGTGCGGCAATCGTCACGTTGTAGGGACTGGCATTGGCGACATCAATCGTTGCCTGGCTTCCCGCTGCCGGGGTGTAAAGCACATAGCCGGCAGCCGTGCCACCTTCCGTGATATTCAACGTCGTTGATCGATTGGCCACGGTAATGGTCTTGGCGATCGGGAAGTTTTCTGCCCAGGTGGTGCTCGTCAATTGGGCGACCGGCGACTGCCCCGGCATGCTGAATTGAACAACATAACTGGTTCCCGGACTGAGTTGCACCAAGCTGCCACGACACTCGTTATTGCGCGCGTCGTACCACATCGGATAGCCATCCTTCCAGCTTGTATCACCTGATTTCTGATAGCGCACTGAGCAACCAGCCGTTCCCGGATTGGCCGGCGGCGTCCAGTAGAGGCCAATCGATTCAAAGGTCGAAATCGCCTTGGTGTTGGTTGATGGCAGAGCCGGCGGCGGTGGCGGAACGGGCGCTGGCGCGGGTACTGGCGCAGGCGCCGGCACGGGGGTTGGAGTTGGCGCAGGCAACACCAGTGGTATGTCTTTGGTTGCCACTACCGAGATCAGGCCGGTCGCGCCTATCGTTACCGTCTGGTCACCCAGCGAAATTTTCCAAATCCCGTCGCTCTTGATAGCACTGGCTGTTGTCGTCGTACACCCGACATTGAGCAGTGCAACAAATTCAGTACCCGGCATTTTGGTCGTACTGTAAAAGTTGCCATGCCATTGTTGCGCCCGCGTTCCCGAGGGTGCGGCTGAGAACTGATTGGTTTGCTGGAAGCGCATGGCGGGGCCGGCCAGCATGGTGACGCAAAGCTTTTGGCCAGCGTTTTCAAGCGCAACCTGAGTGTCCGAAACGACTTTCATCTGATTCACGGCATGGATGTTCCACTCCCATTGACGATTGATGGCGGAAGCCAGGTTGTCGTACACCAAAACAAGATTGGGTCGCAAATAGACCATCGAACGCTGCGCTTTGCTCAGCGCACCGCCATAAGCGGCTGTCGCATCGCCGCTCACGATGTCTTTCGTTGTGGTATTGGAAAAATTGGTGACGCGACCGTAGCCCATTTTTCCATCTTTTTCGTAAAACACCTGGCCCTGGCCACCATCGTAAGTAATTGCATTCTTGGCTTTGGTCGTGTGGTACCAGTTCAACCAGTGCGCCGTGTTATAGCCATCGAAATAGCCTGATTCAATGGCCAGGCGCTGGCCGGCAGCATTGATCACAAAACTGTTCTGATCAGCATGACTGTTATTGAAAGCGCCATAAGGCGGCGGGCTGGATTTGAAATAAATCGAGGTTCGAGCAGCACTCGACAAATCGCTATGCATGGCGACCTGACCAATTGCCGGCAAATAAAGCGCGTTTGGCGTTCCTGCCGGGAAGGTCTGGGTACCGGAAAAATCGGCGGGTGGCGCCATCAGGTACTCAATGCGCGTTGTATCTTCGCCTTTGAGTTGCGCGGCATGCCAGCGCCCGAGTGGGGTTGGTGCGAAATAGGTATAGCCCTTGCCGTAACGCGCCTGATGTTCGGTTTCGTTTAGCTCGAATCCATCACCGAAAACCGTGCTGCCGGCGACCATGCCGGGCGGTGTGAAATACGTGAAATAGCGGCCCCAATTGCGGACCCAAGGCTTCTGCGCAACATCAATACCAGTCAGGTAGCGCAGTTGATACCAACTTGGCAACGAGGCACCCACCTCACCTGTCCCTTGTGCACCCGCGTTGGCAAAACCGCCCTCCTCGCCCCCCCAGGCGTTAATCGCATTGAGGGTCTGGGGCAAGGAATTAGGTAGCCAGTTTTTGGCGTCGGCGAGATCGCCAGCCACCAGCAATGAAATCACCGAGACGAAATCAAGTGTTTGATAGCCGTTTGAATTGCGTGGATATTTTGCAATGCGCGAGCGTGAGCCGACGACATCGTTGTACATGTGTCCGGTACGCACCCGCAGCGACTCCAGCAGCTTGATGCGCTGACTTGAGCTAAGTCGCGGATAAAGCCAGTCATATCCGGTCGCCATCGTCCAGGTCAGGTAGCTGGCAGCCGTGTCGCCACCCGATTTGAGGTAGGAAGTAGCCCCCAGTGGATCCCACGCAGCAAGATTCGTAACGCGCCGAATCGCTTCCTTGCAGTAGGTATCCTGGCCGCTATATACGCAGGCCTGAAGCGCTAGCAACGCGGCTTTGCTATAGGTATTGGAATCCTCCGGGCCACTACCGGCAGCGGGTAATGACTGACCAATGATTCCACTAACATTCGTGAGCAGACTGTTCACCGCTGCCGAGCGCTGACTCTTCATCGTGGCCAGCGTTGCGCTGCTGGGCAGGCTGCGCGGATGCGCTTTTGCGGCGACCGTGCCGTACAAGCTAGTCATATTCGGCACCAGAAACGGCTTGGCATTACTCCCCACAATGAACTTGCGCGGCGCACTCGTCAGGCCGCCAGCGTAGCTGACCGTCCACGAATAGGTGCCCGCCGAAAGTTTCTCATTCCAGTTGGCAAAATTTTGAGGAACCGTCAGCACCTTGGTTGCGCCACTGGGATAGGTCAAGGTCAGCAAATAGGAGCCACTGGCGATCACCTCAGGCCAGCGAAAATCCGGGGGCGTCTGTTCAACAGTCGCACAATCACCAGGCCGAATATCCTGCGCCAGCGGGTCACTCGATACCATCCAGTCCCGCGTTGAACTGGGTGCGCAGGTTTGAGCCTGGGCGGCACAAGGCACAAGAAGTAGCAAGCTGAGCAAGCCGCTGACTCGTTTGGCTGCCGAAAGGATATTGGGAATAACTGTCATGGCGATCTCCCTAAAAATTTCTGCCATCCGCAAAATTACTAACTGATGACGTGAATTCTCTGTTGCGTTCACAGCCCGCTTAAGGATAAAGCGGGGCACTTAGCCTGTAGGGTCGACTAGTGATGTTAATAAAGCTGCATGGCCGACATAGTCCATTTGCCCCCAGTTAACAAAGGGGCGTTTTTCTGACAGGAAATTCCCCTATTTCTGATATTCGGCAAACGACGATTCTGGGACGATTGATCCTCGAATAAATCAATCACTTCGCCAGCTTTGGGATACAGCCCAACAACAATTGCGTCTGCATTGAGATCACAAATAGCCAAGGAGCACTTGATGAATAACTCCCTCAACAACGGTGACACCCAATTTCGTCTGACCTTCAAAAGCAAAATGACTTTTGAGTTCGCGGGAGAGATTGAAGACATGATTCTGGACGCACTACGCCGCTACACACATATCGAGGT
The DNA here is from genome assembly GCA_039797825.1 of Pseudomonadota bacterium. Taxonomy (GTDB): domain Bacteria; phylum Pseudomonadota; class Gammaproteobacteria; order Burkholderiales; family Rhodocyclaceae; genus Azonexus. The sequence continues at coordinate 21,761 of JBDKHF010000077.1, forward strand.
TGATCTCTCAAAAGTCAGTGAAATTGACGTTTGTGGCGTTCATTTACTGAGTTTGCTTGAACGTTTTGCCGACAAGGGTGTGGAAATCATTGCAAGCTCACCGGCCATCGAAAAGGCCTATGAACGGCGACAAAACCGCCTTATCCAGCAATCACGATTGCAAATGCCTGCCGAAGAGGCACAACTCCGTGCATAGCGAAACAAGCGAGTTGCGCAAATTATTTCTGCCCCAATAACCAGGTTGACCGTAACAAACTGACCATAAGCTTTAAGGAAGCGCTGATCAATTCAGGAAATGTCATTCCCGCGCAGGCGGTAATCCATAACAATCAAGGAACTGGATCCCCGCCTGCGCGGGGATGACGATTAAATCAGCTTTATCAGACAAAGCTTATGGCCTTGTCTATTCAGCAGAACATTCAGAAGACAGTTTCTGGTTCGGCAATGACTGGATTCCCGGCCTGCTGATTGGAGCGGTCCCTGGTCGGGGTCGATTGGTTTTGCCCAGGTTCACTCTCGGCAAGCTTTCCCGGCCATTTTGCAACGTACCAGGCAACAGTTTTTTCGAGGCCCTGGCGGACCCGATATAGCGGGTTATAGCCCAGCAAGCGGCTTGCCTTGCTGATATCGGCCCGGGAAAATTTCATATCGCCCTTCCTCTCCGCGCGGTAAACCGGCACCACACTTCGCACCGCAGGATAGTGATCCGCAAGCATCTCGCGGATCATGTCGAACACCTCATTCAAGGAGGTTTGGGCATTGACTGCCACGTTATAAACCTGATTTATGGCAGCCTCCTGGTCGACTACCGCGGCCAGCAAATTGGCCTGCACGGCATTTTCAACGTAGCAAAAATCCCGACCGGTTTTTCCGTCGCCATTGACGAAAATCGTTTTATTGTCCAACAGGGAGGATATCCACGCCGGAATAACTGCTGGATACTCGCCATTGATGCGCTGGCGTGGGCCAAACACGTTGAAGTAGCGCAAGCCGATTGATTTCATTCCATAATTTCGGGCAAAGACATCGGCGTACAACTCATTGAGATACTTGGTCACCGCATAGGGTGACAGCGGGTGACCAATGACGCTCTCGATTTTGGGCAAGCGCGGATCATCGCCATAGGTTGAACTGGATGCCGCATAAACGAAACGGGAAACACCGACATCACGCGCAGCAACCAGCATGTTGAGGAAGCCCGTCACATTGTTATCGTTGCTATTGATCGGGTTATCGACCGAGCGCGGAACACTGCCCAGCGCCGCCTGATGGAGAACAAAATCGACCGAATCACAAGCCTGGCGGCATGTTTCCAGTGATCGGATGTCGCCTTCGATAAATTTGAAATTTTTCCAGCGCGCTTCGCCAACCGCAGCTTCCACTAAAGAAAGATTGAGCGGACTCCCGGTCGAAAAATTATCCAGACCAACAACCTGCTGATCAAGCAGCAGCAGTTTTTCGAGGAGGTGCGAGCCGATAAAACCGGCAACTCCGGTTACCAGCCAGGTACGTCGCTCGGCGGCAATCTGCTCAAGTACTTTTTCGTATGCTGTCATGACTATTCACTCCTCTATGGCCCTACGTTATTAATGTTCCGGTGCATTCAAGCGGCAAGGCGATTCAACATTCACCGCTTCGCCGCTAGCCAAAGACCTGGAACAAAGATCCAGCAAAAGACTTTCATAACGATCAACCATTGCTTTCTCGGAAAATCGCGCTTCGACGACAGCCCGTGCATTCACCCCCATCGCCCTGGCTACGCCGGATTGGGCCAGGCTTGCCAGACAGTCAACCAGTGCGTTGCTAGCGCCGAGCGCAAACAGCTCGCCGTTGTGCCCGGCGCTGATCATTTCTTTGGCCCCGCCCACATCCGAATGGATAACCGGTTTTCCCATCGCCATCGACTCGAGGGCAGCCAGAGAAAACGTTTCGCTCAGACTGCAGAGCACCATGACATCGCAAAGCGCAATCGACTGACGGACATCCTGTTGAAATCCGGTGATCCTGATCGCCGCCTCAATCCCGAGTTCACGACCGCGCGCCTCGATCACCTCGCGCATTGGCCCATCGCCAATCATCAACAGGCGAGCCGGTATCCCCTGACGGCGCAGAGCAGCGACCGCATCGAGCAGTTGCACATGGTTTTTTTCCGGACGAAGCACCGCCGAAATCCCCACCACGTAATCCGAGTCGGCAAACCCGAGCGAGTTGCGTAGCGCCTGTCGCACTGCCGGCGTCGTTGTATCGGCAAAATGGGCGGTATCAACCCCGTTGTAGATCACCGTATTGCGGCGCGACGCGACTCCGCGCCGCAACCAATACTGCCGTTGCATCGCGCAGACAAAAACGGTGCAGCTGGCACGCCAGTAAAACGGTCGATCAACCAGCATCTTGAGCTGATCTTTAAGCCCGATCAGTTGCGTGGTATGACAAGTCGCCACCATCGGAATGCGCAAACCCGAGCGGATCCGCGCCAGCGTTGCATACATCAAGGCATAACCATTCGCCGCCACAATCACCGAGGGCCGGATCTCAGTGAGATGAGTGGCAAACGTCGCGATTGATTCCGCATCGAAAAATCGACGGGCATACATACAACGCACGGTCATCCCATCACGCAAATCAATTCGAGCCAGCTGGTTTTGCAGCGGCGTGTCCTTGATATAAACCGCGTGACATTGATGGCCGCGATCAGCAAAGCGGTTCATCAAGGTAATTGAATGACGCTCGGCACCGCCATGCGCCAGCGTTCCCGTCACCCACATCGGTCGCAGTAAATTCATGCTAGCTTCTGAAGTTGTAGGCAGCACTCAGCCAGCCACGGCCAATCCCGTGCGCCGCCGTCATGACGCCATACGCAACAGCCATCACCGTGCTACCGACAAGCAATTGGAGAAATAAACCACGGCTGACCAGGTAATTCCCCGTCACCAACCAGCTCAACAACGCGGCGAGGATGGAAAACAGCATCAATAGACCGAGCGATGACCAGTCCTGTAACTGGCGCAAAGGCGTCGCAGTCAGCAGCTTGAGCCGGCGCAAGGTGGCCAATCGATCAAGCAGGATCGCCAGAACACTACCCAACGCGGCACCGGCCAGCCCAAACTGCTGCGCGCCAAACCAGCTGACGGCAATCGACACCACGACAACCATCAAGTTGAGGCGCAGCACAAAGGCCCCTTCTTTTAGCAACAAGGTCAGGCTTCCCAGTTCAACCACGAGTACAGCCAGACTGATGATGTAAACCCGCATGACCGCTGCGGCTTCAACATAAGTCGCGGTATATACGAGGGTGAGCAGCGCTTCTGCATAGACGAAGGCAAAGGCCAGCATCGGGTAGACCAGAGCGGCAACCATGATGTTGGCGCGACTATTCAAATGGAGCATGCCTTGCACATCGTTGGCGGCCTGCAGGCGGCTCATGCTCGGCAAAAACACATGATTGACCGAAACGCGGAACAGGTTGACCAGGGGGCCAAGCACCCCGGCGATCGAGAAGGCGGCGAAGCTTTGCAGCGAAAAGAGTGCCGCTGCCACCCACTGATCAGCCTGCCCACGCAAGCCATAGAGCGTGCTGGAGATGCCGAAAGGCACGGCGTAGCGCAGTTGTTCAGTGAATGAACTACGTCTCGCCCAGGGGCCGGAAAATCCCTGGGTGAGCGCCACATAGCCAAGCAGGATGAGAAATTTGATCAAGGCAAAACCGACCATCACCCAGACCAGCACGCGCAAATCTCCGCTCAGGTAGGCCGCAGCACCGAGCGTGAGCGCCCGCAATAGCGACAAGGAGATGGTGATTTTTGCCTGCCAGACAACCCGTTCATCAATCGTCGGCAAGAGATCGAGCAAGGAGGCAGCCGCCCAAAACAGCATCAGACAGGGGAGCAAGGCACCGTATTCGGCAAACCACTGCAGACTGTCTGGCTGCAGCGGATTCCACGGGCTGATCAGCACGCCACCGAGCAACCCGACAAAAATCATGTAGAGCAGGGTTTGGTGAATATAGAGGCGTTTGGCCAAGGCATCCGAGCGTGGCAAAAAGTAATAAAGGCTATGCGGCATGGCCATCGGCACCACGGCCATGACGGTCATGACGACCAGCCAGATCAGTCGATACTGACCAAAGCTTTCGGCGCTGAGTGAGCGAACCAGCACCACCGGCAACAGAAACTGGATCGCATAGTCGAGCGCATTGGCGCTGCCCAGCAAAAATGCACGGCGCTGCAGCAGGCCAAAAGAAGTTGCAGCGCTTGGCGCGCTATCGTCCGGCGAGCTATTAGCGCTGTTCACGCGGCCACCCCGCTGACTTCCCCTGATTTCCTGGCCAGCTCGCCATACATCATGCCGATGGCGAACCAGAGAAAGGTTTGCTCGGGCACCGGCGTCAAACTGCTGCCCGCGAAGCCGGCCAACAGAAAACTGACCAGGCCAACCGCTGCGCCTTGATAAAAACCGCGCAGCAAGGGGCTGAGCGTGGCATCCCGGCCCAGGCTGCGGAAGCCCTTCCAGACATGCACAAAATAAGCGCCAAACAGGAGTAGACCGCAGAAGCCCATGTCCAGCAGCGTGCGCAAATAGGCATTATGGGGATGGGTAACCTGCAGGATGTATCCCTCGCGCATGGCATCCGACCACAGAATCGAACTTAAGCCGCTGCCGAAAAATGGACTCTTCCAGATCGCCGGCAACAAGGGTAGCCAGATATCGTCCAGCCGACCGGCACTAAACGCATTCAGGCCGCTTTCCCATCCACTACCAAGTCGGTCAAAGACTGCCGACGGGAGTAAAAGCGCTATCCCGGCAATAAAAAGTGAGGCCGAGAGCAAGGCAATGATTTTGCGCTGAGCAATCAAGAACAGCAGATTGACCACAAGAAAACCAACGAAAGCACCACGCGAGAAGGTGAAGACCAGGGCAATCATCACCATGCCCATCGAGGCCATCAACAGCGCCCGAATCCGGAAGTCATCGCTGGCGGCAAACGAAAACAGCAGCAGCGCATAGGCAATCGCATAGCAACGGCCAAGATCATTGGCATGCATGCCGAGCGGAGCAAAGAACTCCCGTGACCCGCTGCCCGCCAAAGCGGACAGGCTGATTCCCGAGATAATCACAAACACAATGCTCATCAGCCCCATCAGCCAGATCGAGACCAGCATGGGAATCAGGAAACGCTCCCGATCCTGCGACTGAGCGACCGCCGCCCCAACCAATAGCGCAAATAAAACGGTGAGCAGCGGCTTGGCCAGCAGGTCGCGCAGATAACCTGCGCTATCGACAAAATTGATCAGGTTAAGTGCATAAAAATCGCCGGGAATCTCGCCGACATGTCCGGCACCAATCGCCGCCGCGATGCCCATAGGCAGGATGTAATACCATTTCAGTGGTACCGGCAGCAGTTGCTTGAGTCCGCCTTTCCATTGCAAAAGCGAGGCGAACAATGTCCCGACGAGCAAGAGGTTGAGCGGATTAAGCCCGGTAATCCCGGCAATGCTGTGCGGAAACAAATAACTCGCTGAAATCGGCATGACGATGATCAGGAGCGTTACCCCAACCCTAAAATCGATCATGATGAAAGCGATGGCAATCAGGGAAATACAAATATAAAGGGCATTAAAATCGGCAAATGCAACGGCACAACCGCCCACAACCGCCAATAAAATCATCATCCCGGGCCATGAAAACAAGCCACCAGCGCTTGACCCATTCACCTCAAGCATGGCATTCAGCCAAGTCGGAAAACGCCCTGACAAAACCCCACCTTTGGCTAAACCCTGCCTTTGACAGGGTGACAAATCCAGGTTGGAGAGCATGTGCTTAAGCAGCTTTACGCAGTGCAGGCAAAACCGGCCTGGCAATACACCTCAACACCGCTTGTTGCCAGACACTCATCTTCTTGCTGTCGTTCTGATTGAAACCAACGAACGACTGAACATAATTACCGAGATGAGGAACGGCCGGCTGCACTTCTCCCTCCAATGCGGAAATCAATTTTGATGAACCGCCAAGCATCTGACTCATGATCTGCTTCCTTCCTGATATTTCTAACCAGTCGCCATGCTACGAAGCTGATTTGCAATCTCTGGTGATGAGCCAAATGCATTTATCAGTCCGTTCGGACTATGCCTCTGGAGACTTGCCGTATTGGCTGACCTGGCTCAGGGAAGGAAGCGTTCGGCATTCAGCCGTTGTCTGGCAATCAACGCGCCGATCACCAGCCCACAAAGCAACGGTGCCTCGCCAGCCGGCTCGTGCGGAAGATTACTCAACAGCCAAGGAAGGGCGTAGCTGATAGAGATTGCCAATAGCAACATGGCGAACAGCTTTTGAAAAAAGATGGTCATGGCCAACTCCCAATGGAAAAATGCACGGACGGGATTTTTCAATCACCGTTGGCAACCACTTTGAGCGCCTTGTATTAAATTTAATCCGGGATGTTTAGCGTTGAAATTCAGCCGATGGACTGATCATCCGATCAGCCCATCGGGCCTGCCTCAGGCTTGCGATACGCCGTCAAAAAGGCGCAGGGCCAGTGCTTTACCAACCGCCTGGGCGCGATTCAAGACATTCAATCGCCGCAAGATTTTTTGCACATCATTTTTGACGGTAAATGGGCTGAGTCCCAAAATCAAGCCGATTTCAATATTGCTTTTCCCGCGATAAATCCAGTTCAAAATTTCTTTTTCGCGCAGGGTTAGCGCATCCGCTCGTCTCGACTCCGGGGGTGTGTTGGCCAAGCTGGCCGGGCGAACCAGCTGTGTATGCACCCAGGCGGCATGCAGGGTCGGGACCAGCAACTTCACCAGATTAAGCTTCCGGCTCGCGTTGGTTCCGGCCCGGGAGGCGAAAACAAACAGGCTCACCAGTTTTCCATTGGCATCGTGCGTGCCATGCACCAGCAACTCGCTCGCCTCAATCCGGTTTAGCTCGCGGCCAAGACCGCTATCAGCGATCAAATTCTCTTTTCTGATATCGAGAATCACCGGCTGGAACTGATTAGTCTCCCAGACCTTGATCAGATGCGGCACCAAGCTCGCGTCCTGGCTAAACAAGCCATTGATCAAGGTGCTCTGGGTGCTCGTCGTCGAAAAACTATCAACATGAAAAGCCGAAGAGTCACCTTTGCGCAAGGCGCAGATCAGTAGCTCATGGCGAATCAAGCCCTGCAGCACCCCCTGGGTCCAGCAATAGAACTGATGCGTCGTATGCACTTTCAGCGAGAACTCAAGGATCAGCCCCAGCGACTCCAGTTCAATAGGGTCGATAAATGAGGGCGAGATAGCCAGATCGTCATTGGCCGGTTCCGTAACACTCACTTCAATGAAGCGTAGCGCATCCGAGGCAACCACTTGGACTTCGTCTTCTTGCATAAGGAGGTACTCCCCAAAGTTATTAAGCTCCAGTTTCTTGGCTGAATATTAAAAATCAGTGAAATCACCAAAAAATATTATTACCCCCCTGCCTGACGCTGGCATGGTCTGTTCTACCCATTCCCGATGGCTCATCAGTTCATCATGAACCTCAGCAAGCTCACTTAATTTGCTCCTCATGGACAAACACCGGGGAATGAAAATGAGCAAGAAGGCAATGAGCAGAAGCGAAAAAATTCAGTGTTTAGTTGCGCGTTCAGTCAAAACAGCCGTGCTGGAATCACCGACACACTGGCTCAACAAGATTTTCGAGGATGGGTTCGTCGGCTACTCGCGGCTATCGGATTCTCAACTAACGATGGAAATGGAGATGCACGGCCTCTTTCAATCGGAAGATCCGTTTGATGAGGAGCTTGAGGAAACTGATGAGTTTTATGCGACTAACCTGATCTTCAGCTAGGCGCCAATCATGCTCGCCGTGCATTCTCTCCATCAGGGCATACAGGGGCGCCCCCTGACCGGCACTGCCGTATTGCAGGCCACGCTAGTGCCGGCAGTCACCGTGATCAGCCTGTCGCTCTGTGCGCTTGCCTTCGACCAGGCCCTGAGCGGCGCTTATCTGATCCTCGCCATCATTGTTTTTTCGGTCACTTTTCCGGGGCGTTTTCCAAAAAGCAAGGCGATTCGGGATATCGCCGTCGACATCGGCATTTACTGGCTACTGGTGTTTTCCTTGCTGCTTTTTCTGGGCTGGGCAACCAGTACGCTGGATGTCTTTGATCAAAGAGTCATTTCGGCCTGGGCAATCACCACCCCCATCCCGCTTTTCTTTGCCCACGTTTTACTCCCCATCGCACTCCCGCGCTGGATGGCATCGGAGGGCGTGCAACGCGTAGCGGTGATTGCCGGTTGCGGACAACTCGGCCAGCAGCTGGCAGCAACCATCACGGCCTCGCCCTTTTTGGGCATACGGGTGGCTGGATATTTTGAAGACCGCAGCCAATCGCGCTGCGCTACAGGCAAAGCCGAGACGATTCTTGGCTCGATTCATCAACTCGCTGACTATGTCAAAAGCCATCCGGTTGACATGCTCTACATCACCCTGCCAATGGCCTCTCAGCCGCGCATACTCAAATTGCTCGATGAGTTGCGCGATACCACCGTATCCATTTATTTCGCGCCGGACATCTTTCTCTCCGACCTGATTCAGGCCCGCCTTGACAGTATTGGTGGCATCCCGGTGGTCGCCGTCTGTGAAACCCCGTTCTATGGCATCAACGGCGTATTGAAACGCGCCAGTGACATCATTCTGGCCAGCCTGATCCTGATCCTGATCGCCCCGCTGATGCTGGTCATCGCCATCGCCATCAAATTCCAGTCGCCAGGCCCGGTGCTGTTCAAACAACGGCGCTATGGGCTGGATGGGCGCGAAATCATGGTTTATAAATTTCGCAGCATGAGCGTCGCGGAAGATGGCGCGCAGATCAGGCAAGCGACCCGCAACGATAGCCGGGTGATGCCCCTCGGCGCCTTTTTACGCCGCACTTCACTGGATGAACTACCGCAGTTCATCAACGTGCTGGAGGGCAAGATGAGTGTCGTCGGCCCGCGTCCGCATGCGGTTGCCCACAATGAGCAATATCGCAAACTGATCAATGGCTACATGATCAGACACAAGGTACGACCGGGGATTACCGGCTGGGCGCAGGTCAGCGGCCTGCGCGGCGAGACCGACACGCTCGAAAAAATGGAAAAGCGCATTGAGTACGACCTCGCTTACCTACGTAATTGGTCCCTGCTCTGGGATTTTGAAATCATCCTCAAAACCCTCTACGTCGTCAGCAAAAAACAAAATGCCTATTAAGCGCGAGCAAGCGCTTGGCGCGCTGGATCGTTTCATCAGCCCACGCCGGATAGGCAACCTTGGCGCGCTGAGCATCACCGCCCTGCTCTTCTTCCTGGGCGCGCAACCCTTTGCTGCCGGACTTTTCCGGGAACCCTGGGACAAACTCGCGCACTTTATCGTCTTCGCCACCCTCACCGGCCTGCTCTGGCTGGGTAGCGCCGGCAGCAAGCCGCTGTGGATCATCGCCATCGTCAGTCTGATTGGCGCACTCGACGAATGGTGCCAAGCCCGCTTGCCTGGCCGCAGCATGGATATGGCAGATCTCGCCGTCGACGTCAGCGCAGCAATTCTGACGCTCATCGCGTTGCGAATCATGTTCAGAAAAACCTAGCGATTCAAGTAACCCGACCTCAAGAGGAAACCTAAAACCATGTGTGGAATTGTCAGTGCCATATCCAGTCACAACGTCGTCCCCTTTCTGCTTGACGGCCTCAGGCAGCTCGAATATCGCGGCTATGATTCCGCCGGGGTAGCCACGATCAATGGTGCACTGAAGCGCGTCCGCTCGATTGGCCGGGTCGGCGATCTGGCACAACGGATCAAGCATGAAGCGTTGACTGGCCAGATCGGAATTGCCCATACCCGCTGGGCGACCCACGGCGCGCCATCCGAGCGCAACGCGCACCCTCATGTCTCGTCCGGCATCTCAGTTGTCCATAACGGCATCATCGAGAATCATGAGGAAATCCGCAGCCGGCTGAGTGCTCAAGGCTATCGCTTTGAATCCGATACCGACACCGAAGTGATCGCCCATCTGGTCCATTCCAACCTGCCGGATGAGGGCAGCTTGCTTGATGCTGTGCGGCGCAGCATGAAAAGCCTGGTCGGCGCCTATGCCATCGCTGTGATTAGCGATACCCGCCCGGCAAAACTGGTGGTTGCACGGCATGGCGCACCACTTTTGCTGGGGATCGGCGAAGGCGAACACTTTGCCGCATCCGACACGGCGGCGCTGATCAAGATGACCAACCGGATTGTCTATCTTGAAGATGGTGACTGCGCTGAACTGATGTGCTCCGGGATCAGCATTACGGATACCAACGGCGACAAGGTGAAACGACCTATTCACCTATCCGCCTTAAGCAGTGACGCGATTGATCTGGGCACTTATCGCCATTACATGCAAAAGGAAATCTTTGAGCAGCCGCTAGCCGTTGCTCGAACGCTGGAAAACATCAGCAATGCGCGCTCGATTTGCCCAGAAATATTCGGCATTGCCGCCGAAAAAATATTTAGTGAAACCACCAGCGTAACGATCCTGGCTTGCGGCACCAGCTACCACGCCGGCATGGTGGCCCGTTACTGGATCGAAAGCATGGCCGGCATTCCGTGCGCGGTCGAGATCGCCAGTGAATACCGCTATCGCAACGCGGTTCCGGCGCCGGGGGCACTGATCGTTGCCCTCTCGCAATCGGGCGAGACAGCGGACACGATTGCCGCCTTCAAATACGCCAAATCGCTCCCGCATCGCGCAACGCTGGCGATCTGCAATGTCCCCGAATCGGCCCTGATCCGCGCCGCCGACCTCTGCTTTCTGACCCGCGCTGGCCCCGAAATTGGCGTCGCCTCAACCAAGGCGTTCACCACACAACTGACAGCACTGATCTTGCTCAGTGCGGTGCTGGCAAAAAAACAAGGGAAATTACCGGTTGACCGCGAGATCGAGCTTTTACTGGCCTTGCGCCGGCTACCCAAAGCATTGAGCAAAGTATTGAAGCTCGAACCCCAGATCAAGCACTGGGCCAAAAAAATTGCCCGGCTTGAGCATGCGCTGTTTCTTGGGCGCGGGGTGCATTACCCGATTGCGATGGAAGGCGCCCTCAAACTCAAGGAAATTTCATATATCCATGCCGAAGCCTATGCCGCCGGCGAACTGAAACATGGCCCACTGGCACTGGTCACCAAAGACATGCCGGTAATCGCCATCGCCCCCCGCGACACGCTGGTCGAAAAGCTAAAATCAAACCTGAGTGAAGTCCGCGCCCGTGGCGGCGAGCTATATATCTTCGCCGACCGCGACACCGCGATTGCCGGCGGCGACGGCATCCATGTCATCCACATGCCCGAGCACGGCGCTGTCTTATCACCCATTCTGCACAGCATTCCGCTCCAGCTACTGGCTTACCACGCCGCCCTCGAACGCAATAACGACGTCGACAAGCCGCGCAATCTCGCCAAGTCAGTCACGGTGGAATAGCGCCATGGACAGCATGATTCTGGTGACCGGCGGGGCTGGCTATATTGGCTCCCATACCGTGGTCGAACTACTGGAGGCCGGGTACAAGGTTGCGCTACTCGACAATTTTTGTAACAGCAAACCGTCAGTCATCGAGCGAATTACCCGCATCACTGGCCACAAGCCCCTGCTCATTGAGGGCGACATCCGCGACCGTGAGCTGTTGACGCAGCTATTTAAAGATCATCAATTTTCGGCAGTGATTCATTTTGCCGGGCTCAAGGCGGTCGGCGAATCGGTCACCTTGCCGCTGATGTATTACGACAACAATGTGCTCGGCAGCCTCGTTCTGGTTGAAAGCATGGCCGTGGCCGGCGTCAAAAATCTGGTTTTCTCCTCATCGGCGACGGTCTATGGCGACCCGGATATTTTGCCGATCCGAGAAAACGCACCGCTCAAGGCAAGCAACCCTTACGGGCAAAGCAAATTGATGGTCGAAAACATCCTGCGCGATGTGGCTGCCGCCGACCCTGACTGGAAAATCACCCTGCTCCGCTATTTCAACCCGGTCGGGGCGCATCCCTCCGGGCTGATCGGCGAAGACCCGCAAGGCATCCCCAACAATCTGGTGCCCTATATCGCCCAGGTCGCCACCGGCCAGCGGGAATATTTATCCGTCTTTGGCGACAACTACCCAACCCCGGACGGCACCGGGATTCGTGACTATATCCACGTCAGCGATCTCGCTCGCGGGCATTTGCGGGCACTCGATGCACTACCGACAATTGACGGCGCGCTCGCCATCAATCTGGGCACCGGTCACGGCTACAGCGTCTTGCAAATGGCCAAGGCTTTTGAAAAAGCCAGCCAGCGCGCCGTGCCATGTCGCACAACCAGCCGGCGTCCCGGCGACATCGCCGAATGCTACGCCGACCCATCGCTGGCCCAACGCCTGCTGGGCTGGCATGCCGAATATGGCATTGAAAAAATGTGCCAGGACACCTGGCGCTGGCAGCAATCCATCGAAAGCTGTTGATCACCAAAGCGGTAGCCTCGTAGGTCGGGTTTCAACCCGACTTTGGTTAGGGTTCAAGAGAAATGTCGGGTTGAAACCCGACCTACGCACGGGCAGCAATCCAGCGAAAGCTGTTAATAACCAAAGCAGGGAATATTGATAAAAACGATACAACCAGTAATTTTGAGTGTTGGATCAGGCACCCGCCTATGGCCGCTTCACGCGAGCAATATCCAAAACAACTGCAACCCCTGAACGGTGAGGAATCGCTGATCCAAACCACCGCCTTGCGGCTTGATCGCTATATTGGCCCGGAGCGGGTTGCCGAACCGATCATTGTCAGTAACGAAGAATATCGTTTCATTGTCGCCGAGCAATTCGATCGACTACGCCGTCATGGATCCGCTGAGCGCAGATGCGCAGGCCACCAGCGGCGCGCTCCTTGCTCCACTCGTCATCCCGCTTGGTGTCCGGCATCGCCTTGCCAACCCCGACATGCTGCCCCTTGAAATGATCGAGGTGCAATCCGGTGCTTATTTTGGCGAAGACGATATCGTGCGCTTTATTGACACCTACGGCCGCGCGTAATCCTCACGCTGAGGTGGCGGCTGTATCGTTGTTGCCGCCTCATTCACCATTTCCTTCGGCACCTCCCGGCGGAAACAATAGCCTGTCCCACGCACGGTTTCGAGCAGATTGTCGTGGCCGGTCAGGCTCAGGGCACGGCGCAGACCACGGATGTGCACATCCACGGTACGTTCTTCGATAAACACATGGTCACCCCAGATTTCATTGAGTAACTGGGTGCGGCTGTAGATCCGATTCGGATGCGTTACAAAAAAGTGCAGCATACGAAACTCAATCGGCCCCAGATCGATCGCGCAGCCGCCAGCCGTAATGCGCTTACTCCCCGGATCAATCGTGATCCCGCCGGATTCGACAAGATCATCGGTCAATTGCGGCACGCGCCGCCGCATCACCGCCTTGACCCGGGAAATCATCTCCAGCGGCGAAAACGGTTTGGTCATGTAGTCGTCCGCCCCCACCTCGAGGCCGGTCACCTTGTCACATTCACGCTCGCGCGAAGTCAGCATGATGATCGGAATCTCCCGCGTGCGCGGGTCAGCACGCAGTCGGCGCAACAAGGTCAGCCCGGTTACATCGGGCAGCATCCAGTCCAGCATGACCAGATCCGGCAAGGACTTGCGGATTTCACTCTCGGCAGTTTCGACGCTCGATGCGCAACGCACCTGATGCCCCGCGCGTTCCAGATTTGTTTGCAGCAAGCGCTGAGTGATCGGCTCATCCTCGACGATAAGAATTCCGTTATGCATGCCAGTAAGCTCCAGATGGGCGCAATTGACCCGGTTTTTTTCGATAATTGGTAGGCCCGGAAAAATCCGTGCGCGGCTTGCCGGTGCTCTCCTGCAGGCTGGCTTTACGCTTTAGTCTGATCAGCACCACCTTGAGCACCGCAATCTCTTGCTCAAGCTGGGCAAACAGCTCAACACGCTGATCGACGGCGAGCGAATCCTGCAAATTTCGGGCAACGGCCTCGGCTGAGTTGGCAAAAAGGCATTGAAACATGCCCTTCAATGTGTGCGTGATGTGCTCAAACTGAGTTTGATCCCCCGCGGCCAATGATTCTCGGGCGCGCTTCATGAGCTTGTCGGAATGCACAAGAAACAGATCAACGATCTCGGCCAGCAAAATCACCTCACCGCCCACCGAATCCATCAAGGCGCGCTCATTGAGTACCTGAAGTTGCGGATTGTCGACTGGTTTGTCCTGCAACTCACGGATCAAGGCAAACAAACTGCCCGCTTGAATCGGTTTTTTCAAAAAGCCATCCATCCCGGATTCAAGGCAGTGCTGCTGGTCATGCAAGGCTTCATTGGCTGATAGCGCAAAAACCAGAACTGCTTCGTCACCATTTGCCTTTTCGCGCCGGCGAATCTCCCTGGTCGCCTGAGCGCCATCCATCCCTGGCATTTTCATATCCATCAAGACAACATCAAACTGCGCCTGCTGCAAAACCTCGAGTGCGCGCTCGGCGCTCATCGCCGTCGTTACATCACAGCCGACTTTTGCGAGGACCAGCTGCGCCATCCTTCTATTCAAAGGGTCATCATCAACCAGCAGAATCCGCAGGCTGCGCGCTGGCCGTGCAGCAAACTTGCCGGCCAATTCATCACCTGATAATGGATAAGCGGTACCACAGGCCGGCATGGTCTGCTGCGCTTTTGACTGCTCGCCCTGCACACCAAAGCAAGCGGTGAAAAAGAAAGTACAACCGTTGCCCGGCAGGCTCTCCAGCCAAATGTTGCCATTCATCAACTTGACCAGCCGCGAGACGATAGCCAAACCCAAACCACTCCCGCCACGCTGGCGCGCAACCGATGCATCCGCCTGCACAAACGGGGTAAAAATCGCCGCCTGTTTATCCAGCGCAATTCCCGGCCCGGTGTCCGCAATCGCAAAGCAGCACGTCATCTGGCCATCAGCCAGCGCCTGCCGCGTCACCCGCATCACCACCTCACCGTGATCAGTAAACTTGATCGCGTTGCTGATCAGGTTAAGGACAATCTGGCGCAAACGCATCGGATCGCCGCGCACGCCATCGGGAACATCCGCTGCGACGGTGAAGTGGAGATGCAAGCCCTTGCGCTGCGCCTCGAAAGTCAGCATTTTTACGGTTTCGCCGAGACTGTTACGCAATGAAAACGCGAGAGATTCCAGTTCGATAAAACCTGCCTCAATTTTTCCAATATCCAGGGTATGGTTGATCACGCTCAAAACCGCCCCACTGGAGATCTTCATCAAAGTCAGGTATTCGCGTTGCTCCTGCGTCAAATTGGTTTGCAGGGCAAGATCCATCATCCCGACCATGACACTCACCGGGTTACGAATTTCATGGCACAAGGTGGACAAAAACTCCGTCTTGGCCTGATTCGCCGCTTCCGCTGTCCGTTTTGCCTGATGCAAAACACCTTCGCCCGGCGAACGCAGGCCAGATCGCCGGTCTGCGGTCAACCCGGTTTTTGCCCATATTTCTGGAGAACAAGCCCTGGTATTCATCGACAATCCCCCTGCATTAACTTGCATAACGCGAATGACGTAGGGAAGCAAAGGACTAGCTTCAACGATGCACGTTGTAGCCTCAATGCAAACCAACGACTCCGAATGACCCATTATGCAGATCAGATTCGCGAGGGTCTGTCAGGGTGCCACTCCATCCATGTAAGAAATCGGGCAAGAGCGCGGAGGGTTTTTTTGACTAAAATCAAAAGATAGGGCACGTGACACTGGCATTTTGGCACAGCCCGGATTTCTGGTGATGCCTGCTTCAGCTTGATCCTCATTGCCTTGCGCTTAAAGGGTTTGAGGAACTGCCCAAGGCCAGGCTTGCTGACAAAACTTGCCGCACAATCAAAAAATATAAAAAATTGTAAGTCAATTGGCGCGCCAAAAGACATCAGCCATAATGGAGTAATGTATAGCAAAGGTGGCTGCTCATGAAAACTCTGGACCCGATTCAGTACCAGGACGTAATCGACAGCCTGCAGGACGGCCTTTTGATAACGGATGAAGAAAACCTCATCATTTACGTCAATCCGGCAATGGCCAGAATTGCCGGGACTCCCCGCGAACAGCTTGTTGGTCGCCATGTTCTTACCGGTTTTACTGAAGAAACCATAGGCAACTTTCGCAGTTTTTACCTTGCTGCGGTCAACACAGGAATCCCTACAAAATATGAATGCGCGGTAGTCACACCCGCCGGTCGTCATACCTGGCAAGGTGGCTGGCTAACGCCACAGCACAAAGCCGGGAAATTTTCCGGGATGGTTTGTACAGTCCAGGACTTAAGCGCCAGCAACGCTTCAAAAATATTGATGGAAACCAGCGAAGCGCGCTTTCGCGAATTGCTTGAAGCAATTCCATCCGTCGCCGTTCAGGGCTATGCGGCGGACGGCACAACGCTCTACTGGAACCACGCCTCCGAGCAACTTTATGGCTACTCGGCAAAGGAGGCGATTGGGCAAAATTTGCTCGATCTGATCATTCCCGACGAAATGCGCGGCTTGGTCGAGGACGAGATCCGGAAAATGTTTGAAACAGGCCAGCCCATAGCCGCCGGGGAACTCCCCTTGCGCCGCAAGGACGGCTCACAAGTCACGGTATTTTCAAGCCACGCCTATGTTGCGGTTCCCGGGCAAGAGGCCCAACTGTTCTGCGTTGATATTGACCTCACTGAGCTACGGCATGTCGAAGAAGCTTTACGGACGCGTGAAAGCTATCAGCGCGCCTTACTCGACAATTTTCCCTTCATGGTCTGGCTCAAGGACGAGCAAGGTCGCTTTCTTGCGGTCAACCAGGTTTTTGCCAACATTTTCAAATGGCCGTCAAGCGATTCATTGATCGGCAAAACCGATTTCGACATTACAACGCCGGAATGGGCCAATAAATACATCGCCGATGATCAAGCCGTGATGGCCAGTGGTGTTTCCAAACTAACCGAGGAATTGACTGGCTCGAAAGAGCCGCGCCGTTGGGTTGAAACCTTCAAATCGCCGCTGATTGTCGATGGCAAAGTGACAGGTACGGTTGGCTTTGCCCGGGAAATTACCCTGCGCAAAAAATACGAGGCTGATTTGCTCGCCGCCAAAGCCGAGGCCGAAGCGGCCAACCGCGCCAAAACCCAGTTTTTGGCAGCGGCCAGCCATGATTTGCGCCAGCCCATTGCGGCCCTTGTGCTTTATGTCGGGATACTCAGAAATACGCTAAGCCCGGATCGCCTGACGTTGGTAGACAATATTCAAAACTGTGTCGATAGCGTCAATGTGCTACTCAACGATCTGCTCGATGTCAGCAAACTGGATGCCGGTGTTGTCGTACCGACCCTGAGTGATTTCGCCGTTGATGATTTGCTGAGTTCGCTAATCCCGGTCTATGACGCCAAGGCAGAAGAAAAAGGCCTGCACTTGCGGCTGCGACCGTCCGGCATCATCGCCCACTCCGACCCACAGTTATTGCGCCGCATCATCGGCAATCTGATTTCCAATGCCGTGCGCAACACCACACAGGGCGGCGTGCTGGTCGCCTGCCGGCGGCATCAAGCCAAAAACTGGATCGAAGTCTGGGATACGGGGAGCGGCATTCCCCCTGACAAGACCGGATTCATTTTTGAACAATTTAGTCAGCTTGCTGAAGATGGCATCAAAAAAGGCAGTGGCCTGGGCCTGGCTATCGTTGCCCAAGCGGCAAAATTGCTCAATTTACAGATCCGCCTGCAATCACACCCGGGGCGTGGCTCGATGTTTGCCATCGAACTGCCGAATGGCCAGGCACTGGTGCCGGACAACGCCCCAAATAACCCAATCAAGACCAGGCCGCGCCTCAGAATCGCCTTGATTGAAGATAACCCGATGGTGCTGCGCTCACTCACCCTGAGCCTTGAACTTGTTGGTCATCAGGTAATCGCTGCCGGCGATGGAAAATCCGTGATTGAAAAACTCGCCGGCAAGGCGCCCGATATTGTTATTTCGGATTACCGCCTGGAACCACCCGAGAATGGTTTTGATGTCATTGAATCACTCAAAAAAATCTTCGGGGCCAGCCTGCCGGCAATGATCATTACCGGTGACACCGATCCGGCAATTATCCGCAGCATGGCCGGACGCGGCATCGCGGTGCACTACAAACCGCTACCGATTGAGTCCTTGCAGAGCTATATCCGTGAAGCCATCGAAGGAAGCGCGGCCCCAATACCGGCTCGACAGTAACCGAGATTACGGCATTTCAAGTATTTACCGGTTTGCCCTCAACGCGCAAAGTCTGGCTACCCCGTCACTGATTCAAGCGTGAGTTTTTCGGCTTGCCAGAGACGCCATCTGCTCGGGATGGATTGGTAACTCACGGTGCATACATGATCATTAGCCGGCGTCTGGCTGAACGCATTCCTCTTCGCTCATCTTCGTTCCATGCCACTTGGCTCAGCGATTGGCTCAAGGTAGATGAACGGGGCGTGCTGGCCGATATTTCGCTTGGCGGCTTTAGCGGACGCATGGCCCAGGCACCAGCGAAAGGACATCTGCTGCATGCCCGCTTATCCCTGCGGATCGGCAGTGATCAAGACACGCCACTACCGATTGAGCTTGATGCCAGGATTTGTGGGCGAACACCGGGCGCAGGCCAAGACAACTGGATTGTCCATTGCGCCATCGAAACCATCCATCCCGCCGATCAAAAGCGAATGATCCAAACTATCGAAACGCATCAACAAGGACGCTTGTGAAGATGGCATTCATCAGCGAAAACAAATACTCGGAGATAAATCATGGACAAAACCACTCCCCCCCGGAGCAATCATTCCAATAACAAGCTGCCAGATGACTTGTGGCGGTCAACCTTGGAAATTCAGGCAAATTTGCTCGGTGAATGCACAAAAAGCGTACTGACCCAATTAGCGCGCAACCGGCTGCTCGTCTCAAACCAGTTAAAACAAATGTCTGCGCAGACCGAACGCTTGATATCGGCAATGGCGCATATAAGCTGCCGTTCGGTCGCAATCGCGACAAATGCCCGCCGGAAAGATTGTGAGCGGCGCGTATTTCCCCTGCCGCTTCCGAGCGATCGTCGATTCGAGACACAGATGGATCGTCGACAGTACCGCTCAAACTACGCCCCGCCATCGCGTCCTGAGCAACTACCGGGCAAAAACGAGTAATCATGAGCAAACCGGCAATCCACAAGGCTTGTTACGTATTCGGCCTGGTTTTCCTGTCGGCAGTGGCGCTTGCTGAGCCGGCATTTGATCTCGGCAAGCAGGAGTTTGCAGCGAATTGTGCGATTTGCCACGGCACCAATGGCACCGGTGACGGCGCCTTCGGTGATCTGCTGGTCGTCACCATTCCTGATCTGACCACGCTTTCAGCAAGAAATGGCGGCAAATTCCCGGTTGACCGCATTTATGGCGTGATTGATGGTCGCGCCGAGATGAGGGCGCACGGCATGCGCCAAATGCCGATCTGGGGCAACTACTACACGCTGATGCCGCTGCATGAAACCGACGATTACCCCTATCACGCAGAGGCCTATGTACGCAGCCGTATTGTTGCCCTGATCGATTACCTGAACCGTATTCAGGGAAAGTGATTGAGTGCTTTCATTCACGAAAGAAACATTCTGGCTTGAGTAAGACACCCCGGGCATCGCTTTGCGGTGACCGGGACTTGACTTGATCAACGCTGCCAATGAACGCGTAACAAGTCTTCCGACTTGTTATAGTGAAAATCGAGATGCCCGTGATACGCCTTGTGCAAGGCATCGCCAATATTGCGGGCGAGGTGGATGTCGGTGGTAGTAATGATGAAACCGCTTTGGCCACGCTCATCTTCATTGACCGCCATGATCCTTGCCAGGGGGTGTTCAATTTGTTCTTTTTGCGCATGATGCTTGATCAGGGCGAGGATTTCCTGGCGATGCGAGAAGAAAAACTCGCCGCCAACATAGACAAAACCCGCCGGAAAATCATCCCGGATGCGCTGGCATGCCGGGCAAACCACTGCGGCAGAATCGTCGACAGCCTCCCCCCATTGCCAGCGTCCGGCATGAAAGTTAGCGCCGCAATCGGGGCATACCGATGGTTCCGGCGGCTTTTTCTTTTGCCGGTAGCTATCATGTTCGTACTCCTGACGTAACTGATCACGTCGAATGGGCTGAAACCCTGGGTCAATTTGCTGCTGGTTCATGGCGATCTCCTTTTAAAAAATCCGCAATCCCTTCTTTTTGGTCGCAGAGCAAAAAAATGACGGGGTTCATCACCAGTCCGTCTCGGCTTTTAAACGCTCCATGACGCTCTCCAATCCCCTGTCCCCGGCTTCGATCAACAGGCTTTCCTGTTCTTCAGCCGAGCTTAGTGGTTCACAAGTCGCTAATTGGTGACGCAGAACCAAAGGACCGGCATCTGAAGCATCGGCAGCACTGGCTTGACGCGCTTGCAGCCGTTTGAACAGGATTTCTTCGCTGGCGTGGCAACTCAAAATCAAAAACGGCACCGCCTGAGCGCGCGCTTGGCTACGAAAAATCTCGCGCTGCCAGGCTTGAAGATTTGCCGCATCAACAACCACTGGAAAGTCAGCCTCCAGTATTTGGCGAGCAAGCTGGACGAGATGCAGGTACGTAGCCCGTGTGCTTGCACTGTCGTAAATTCCACGCTCCAATAATCCACGACGACGAGCACCGGATGCCAAGCCAGACAAGCGCTTGCGCTCAACATCCGAACGTATGCGGATGGCGCCAATCTGCTCTACCACCACCTGCGCCAGGCTTGTTTTGCCCGAGCCAGACAAGCCGTGCATGAGCAAAAGCATGCGTCTGCGTGGTGCGGCAGCCCTTCTGGCAATGGCCAGATAACGATGGCTCGTGGCAGCATATTCCGAACGATCACTGGATAGCACCTGCGTTGAGCGGATGCGAGCAACCATCGCCCGCACGATGGCACGGTCAACTTCATAAAAGGGCAACAATTTGAGGCCGTTGTAGTCACCCGTTTTTTCGAGGTATCTATTGAGAAAGCGATAGGCGTAGTCGCTACGCTCATGTGCCTTGAAATCCATCGTCGTGAAGGCGACTTCGCTGATCACGTCGATCCAGCGCAAACCAGGGCTGAACTCAATGCCGTCAAAGATTTGCGGCGCATTGCGCCACCAGGCAATGTTGCCTAAATGGAGGTCGCCGTGGCATTCGCGAATATGGCCATCCCTTTGGCGTTCGGCCAAGAGCGTCTTGAGTTGGCAATATTCATGACTGCTCCAGCTGGCCAGTTGTTGCAACAATGTCGCATCAGCACACACCTGATCTTGCCCGGTGAACAAAGCGAGCAAACGCTGCAAATTATTTTCTCTGGTTTTACATATCGCTGCCGGAGCGCCATACACGGCATCAATGGTTTTACCAGCGATCTGCACATGAAATGTGGCAATCTGATCAGCCACCGCATCAACCTGAGCGGAGATGAGCCGGCCTTCGGCAAGATAGCAATCAAGGAGTGATGATTGTGAAAATTGCAGCATCTTCACTGCATATTCAACTGCCAGCCCTGCACCGCCAACCTGAAGGCCGTTGGGCGATTCACCAATCGGCACCACCGCCAGATAAAGACTGGGTGCCAATCGGCGGTTCAGACGTAATTCTTCCTGGCAAAAATGGCGGCGTTGCGCTAGCTGAGTAAAGTCTAGAAAGCCCAGACTGACAGCTTTCTTGATCTTGTAGGCAAATTGTCCGGTCAAAAAAACATAGGAGATATGGGTCTCCAATAACTCGATTTCGCAGACCGGATGCGGGTAGGCGGCGGGTAATTTGAGCTGCTCGACCCATGCGGGAGCGAGATTACGCTTACCACAGGCAGTCGCCCCCGCTATCGACATTATTTTTGCAGTCGACTGACGTATTCGATCAGGGCAAGAATCCGCGTACGCACGTAGATCTCGGGGTCGTAATGTGTTTCAAACAGTTGCTCACCCGATTCGATACGATAGGCATTACCCCAGATCGGCATATCACGCTGACCATGTCCTTTTACCGCTTGTCGGCCATCAATGACTTCATAGACGCGCGCAAAAGGAAAAACGCCTTTGTTTACTTTCGCCAGTAGTGAGAGGTCGCTGGGCGTTTTATTCAGCAGGGAAGCGTATGGCCCGTTCCCGTCGCCCTTCTCGCCGTGGCAGTTGAGACAATTTCTGGTGTATTCAACACGACCCAGATCGATTTTTTCCGCCGGCAAGGCAACGCTACTGACCAGCACCAAAAGGAATCCGACGAAGGCTGAAATATTTTGAGTGTCTTGCATGGTCATTCCCCTTGATCAATCATTTGGTAAGTAATTTTTACCTGCTGTTGAATCGGGAGATATTCCGCATGCTGTGTATTACGCCTACCCCAAAGCATGAACTGAGTGGCTGCCCAGCACGCCACTGATAATCAAATCAAGCGCTTGTTCCGGTGGCAACCGGGTGAATCGATGCCAAGCCAATCTCGACATTTTCAACACCCGGCACTTTTGTCATGAAAAATTTTTTCAACTGACCTCAACCGAGCGGCGTTGAACCTGCTCGGTTTTCGGCAGGCAGACTTCCAGCACCCCATCTTTCAGACTGGCACTGATTTTCGATGAATCCACCCCACTCGGTAACGCCATACTGCGCGAAAAATTGCCTTGCGAGATTTCACAACGGTAATAGTTGTCCTTCTCCTCTTCAGCTTGACGCTTGCAGCTTCCCTTGATGCTCAGCGTGCTGTCTGAAACAGAAATATCGATGTCTTTTTTCTCGACTCCGGGCACTTCGACCCGGATCAATATTTCCTTGTCGCGATCAACAACATCCATTTGAGGCACACGGATACTTTTCAGTTGCTCCTCAATCTGGTCATTCCAGAGTGGCCAATGCCATGCCATAGGCCGCATCCAGGCGCGTGGCATCAGTCGGTCAAACAGCCGCTCAACCTCATCCAGCGAACCAAATCGAGGCCCCGGCGAGGATTCAATGATTTGTTCACGCGGTTTTTTTGATACGGCAATCTCGGTTTTAACATCTTCGGTCATGTTGGCTCTCCTGAAATAAATCCAAATATGGTTAAACGCTCAATGCAACGGGGTTGGGGTGAACATTGATCGTTGGTGGCATCGATTTGCCATGTACCAAATGCTGTTTGCGCCTGGATAGCGGAATGTGCGCCAAGGCAACGTCAATGACCGGGGAAGTGGCGACGATCTCGATAAATTCGCTGCCAAAGCTTTTGATCATCGCCAGCAAATGAACGCCACAACGATCTATTTCTTTCACTTCGGACAGATCCACTTTCAAGTGTCGATGTCGGCACACCATATCAAGGATAAAGCGCTCGGTCGCCCGCGAATTTTTGTAGATCATGCTGCCTTCAAACATCACACGGCGACCATCTTCCGATTCATTAAATTTGAGACTCATCTTTGCCTCCTTCAGATTTCCACGGTTTTTATCGTGTAGCGCATTGTCCCGTTCGAGATTGCCGGGAACCATTCTTGAAACCCTGTATTTTCAATACCTGAATTCGGTGTCAGAACTGATCTGAGCATCGCGCACTTAGTAACGCAGTCAAATGGACTATTTTGGCGAGACCTCTTCGCAGAATAGATTCATTACCAATGATCGATATTGCCTACTCCAATGATGGATATGGAGTTAAAAAATGTTTAATGCGGCAAGGGGGCAACGCAAAGCGGTCATCGTATTCGGCGCTCATCCCGATGATGTCGAAATCGGCATGGCCGGCACTATCAGTCGTTTGGCCGCCGCTGGAAATATTGTCTATGTCTGCGTTGCCAGCATTCCCGATGAGCGCGAACGACGCATGCTTGAAACACGTGAAGCGGCCAGAATCATGGGCGTCAAGGAAGTTTTCTTCATGTTGCTCAAGCCGCAGGAACTCGGCTACAACCGCAAGACAATCGGCGCTATCGACAGCATTGTCAGTCGTTTGGAACCGCATTCAATTTTTACCCATTGGGTTGAAGACTCGCATCAGGATCATGTCAATTTGACGCGCTGCGTAATTGCCGCAACACGCAAAAATAATTTCAACGTCTATATGTATGAACAAACGATTCCCGGCGGAATAACCCCTGCTGCTTTTCGTGCTCAGTATTTGATTGATGTGACGGATTTTGTAGCGCAAAAAATGGACAGCATCCGTGCCCATGCCAGTCAGATTGATCGCAACGGCGATTGGTGGATGGAGGGTATCCGTGGGCGGGCGATGTACCGTGGCTATCAAATGCATACCAAGTATGCCGAGGCCTTTGAGGTGATCAAGATCGGCAACGATACCAATCTATTTGCTCAGGAACAGCGGTCAGTCACTGACCGGAAAATGTACTCACATGAACACGAAGCCAGTGCGCTGTGCTGAAGTAAGCGACGACAGGTTCTCAATTGGCTAGCCCACTTTATCCAGCCATTGCGCTGTGCAAACAACCGCTGCGGATCGCCGTCATGCTCGATGATGCGACCCTACCCAAGTGGGCCGCAGAGGTTCTGGAAAGCATTGAGCAGTCAGGAGTCGCCAAGATAACGGCGGTCATTTTGTGCCGTAGCGCTGCGAACACGAGCGATGACAAAACCGATTTTTCAACTAGCTTATGGCGGCTTTATGAAAAACTGGACGAGCAACGCCATCCGGCGCTAAGCGCGCCCTTTCACCGCGTTGAACTCAGCGAAATTCTCGGTGACATCACGACGCTCAATATCGATGCGCTGGATGATGCTCATCGCCAGCACTTTTCTGACAATGACCTGAGCAAGCTGAACGCAGCAGCGCTTGATGTCATCCTGCACTTCGCTTCAGCGCATCTTGAAGGCCCTATATTGCAGGCTGCCCGCTACGGTATTTGGTCTTATCAGCATGGTGATGGTGAGCGTTATCGCGGTGGCCCAGCCGGATTTTGGGAGATGTACGAGCGCAACCCCGTCACCGGTGCCACACTCAAGATACTCGATGAGTCAGCCACTGGCGGACGAGTGATCTATCGTAGCGTTGGTGCAACAGTGAGCTTTGAGTCTTTAGCCAAGAATCGGTTTATGCACTATCGCAAAACCATTCCATTCGTGGTGCGTTGTCTGCGCATTTTGTACGAACAGGGACTGGCCGGGCTGGCGCTGGAGGCGCCCAAAGATCCGCAGCCAAATTCACGCGAAAATTTGCCGAAAAATGGACAAATGTTGCTCTTTTTGGGCCGCACACTACTTCGCTCAGTCTTGTCGAGAATTGAGCAGCGCCTTGATCTGGTGCACGATCACTGGTTTCTGGCCTATGCCCTTGGCCGACAAACCCACCCCGATGCAGACCAGGCGGTTGTTGCGGTCAACCCGCCAGAGGGGCATTTTTGGGCCGACCCGTGTGTTGTCAAAAGCAAAGGCGAACATTACGTATTTTTTGAAGATTACGACTACGCGCGCGGCGTTGGCGATATCGCAGTGTTCTGGATCGGCACGGATGGCTCACTCGGGCCGCCACAAACCATTCTGAGTACGGGATCACACCTCTCCTATCCTTTTGTTTTTGAGTGGCAGGGCGAGCATTACATGATCCCGGAAAGCTCCAGTGAACGCGTAGTAAAACTCTATCGTGCGCTCAATTTCCCCCATCAGTGGACGCTGGAAAGCATTCTCCTGGAGAACATTGCAGCGGTTGATGCAACCCTCGTCGAGCATGACGGGCGGTGGTATCTGTTTGCCAATATCAGCGAAAGCGGCGGCTCCAAATGGGATGAACTTTTCCTTTTTTTTGCCGATACTCCGCTCGGGCCGTGGGCGCCACACCCGATGAATCCAGTCGTCTCCAACGTCCAAATGGCGCGGCCAGCCGGCGCCCTGTTTCGCCAGGATGGCAAACTCTACCGCCCGGCCCAAAACTGTGCCAAATCGTACGGGGCGAGCATTGCCGTGCAGGAGATCGTCGCCTTGTCGCCGACTAATTTTGAGGAGCGCAGCGCTTACCACATTGAGCCAACCTGGCTCCCGAATATTCGCGGCTGCCATACGCTTTCACTAAGCGACGAAATTACTTTGCTCGATTGCAAAATGCCCAAGCGCCAACCAATCCGGCGCCACGCCTGAATGCTGACGTGGCGAAGATAGCGTGAATCACCTGGATTGTTACGGTCAACGGCGAATACCGGCATAAATATCAGCCGTAGTTATCTATGCTTGTGCCGATTCTGTGACAGTCGCAGCGAAAGAAAATGTTCCTTTGAATCGGCCAAGCTCATCGTCAGGCATTCCTTCTCCTGACATCAGTGTTTGCCAGTTTGAGCTCACCTGGCTGGCAGCGAAACCCAGATATTCGCGGGCGTCAGATTCGAGATAGCCGTAATGCTCGCAGGCCGCTGCAATCAGATCATCAGTTGATACCCGTGTCACCAGGCGTGGCGCTTGAGCGGGTCCGCGACGTGGGGCGGGAACATAGCGATAGGCCATTGCCAGTGCGCAATGCTCAGTAGATGACATGGGGGCCACCAAATCAAAAGCTGGAGCCAGTCGCCAATGTTGTTTGCGCATGTCGTCGCACAACAGGCCATGATTTTTTGAATGATCGTCGCTGTTTCTAATGAGGGCGTTGAAGACAATTCGGCGCCAAAGCTCTCTTCGTTCTTCCCTGTGAATATCCTGACTGCCACACCATTTCAGCATATCGGATGCGAGCGACACGTAGCTTTTGCGTAAGGTTTGGAGACTGAAACCTTGAGTTGCAAAGCTCAGTGTATCGTTGGGCGATGGGGGCTTAAGATCCAGGCGCAGAAGGGCGTGCGCACTGACGAATCCACGGCGATGAATTCCCAGACTCGTTGTCTCTCGATCAAAGCGCTTGACCAGTAGCGCAGCACGCTGACCTCCTGGTAAGTTCCAGACCTCTCCATCACAGGTTCGAATCCCGCACTGGCGAGCCAGTTTCAGCATGGCCGATTCGATGTGCGGTAGCCAACGGCTATCACCCGGTTCAGGGAACTTGGCAAGATAGTGAACATTGTCTCTTGAGAGGGTCAGTTTGGGCTTTGTGCCGCCAAGACTCGTACCATTTTGAACGGCGTCCAGTACCTGCGCTTCGCGGTCTGAGGCAATCAATGTACCTGACTCAATCTCTCCAAGGATGGCCAGAAAATCCCCCATGGACAGTACCCGCGTCCGTTCTTCAGACAATTCCCCCAGGGCGATATTGCCGACCCCATCAGTCGCACAGAGCATTAAGGCTTCCATTTCATCGACCTCACGTTCAAGCCGTCTGGCGAGCAATTGTCTTCCCCAGGCATCCGGTCCCGCATCAAGAAACAAGGGGAAAATGCCTGTGCCACCGACAACACTGACCGGGCGCGTTCTCAGAGGTAGATCGGGTGAAAGCGCGGGATGGCCTCCCTTCAAATACGCTGTTGCATAGGCAAATTTGCCTGTACGTGATTCTTTGTCATGCGTGAATTCACCAGCAAGGATGGGCGATCTCTCTTCAGGGAGCCAGACATGGACCTTCGCGCTACGAATCATTGTTGATTTTCCCTCGGCAAGGGAGCGAGCTTGATTTCAGGAAGGCCAAAGCTGCCCAGGAATGCATCTTGAATTTCGAGCAACCAGAGTGCGCGTGCGTAATGGCCAATCTGAACATTGGGTGCGCCGCGTTCGATGGCCACCAGAGTTGCTGGTGCTACCCCGAGGATGTCCGAAAATACCCGCTGCGACTGCTTTCTCTCCTTGCGGGCAAAAGCAATCCGCTGGCCAAGCGCTTCCAGCGAGGCGGCAATTTCGAAGGGCAAAGGGGAAATCTCGAAAGCACGTATTTTTGGCATTTAAACTAACCTATTGGTCTATTTATTAAAATTAGACCAATAAGATAGTCCAAGCTATGGGGCAGGTCAATATTTTTTAGTGGGGGGATGAGGCGATTATTCTCGAGCAACGTTCCCCCTCAGTCCACCACTTGGCAATTAAGTTCAAACACTCGGATCAACATCAGTAAGCCCGTGCCTGATTGCGTATTTGGTTAATTCGGCGATGCTGTGCAGGTCAAGTTTGCGCATGATATTGCGCCGATGAACTTCAACCGTACTGGTTGCAATATGCAAGCGCGAACCAATGACGGGTGAAGTCAGGCCTTCGGCAAGCAGTTTTAACACCTCACGTTCACGCGGCCCGAGGCGAAAGCCGCCGATTTTTTCGTGGCTGCTATTAACCCGCACGCTCTCGAGAATAACCTGCGAAACATCCGGACAGAGGTAGCTTCTCCCGGCAGAAACGGCACGAATGCCCCTTAATAGTTCTTCACTACCCGCAGATTTAACGATGTAACCAGCGGCGCCAGCATCAAGCATTTGCAAAACAATACGGCGATCAAAAAACGTCGATAAGGCAAGAATTTTGATTTCGGGATAACTCTGGCGCAAGGTAAGTGTGGTTTGAATGCCGCCCATTTCAGGCATGCCGATGTCCATCACAACAACATCCGGACGCATTTCCTTGACCAGATTCAGGGCGCTGACACCGTTACTTGCCTCACCGACAAAGTTGATATCCTCTTCTCGCGTCAGGACAATTTTTAGTGCATCACGCAATATCTTGTGGTCGTCAACCAGCATGACCCGAATGGTCATACTTCCCTCTGCGCTATATGTTTTGGATTAGGCGAGGGAAAAACAATCGTCACCGTTGTGCCGCGTCCGGGTTGCGTATCGATGCTCATGTCGCCCCCAATAAACTCAATGCGATCTTTCATGCTGATCAACCCAAACCCCAGATCACCGACAGGACTTGAGCTTGCCGCATCATAGGAAAAACCATCGCCGTGGTCGGCAACACTGATCGTTACGCAGTTCTCGGCGTGCACGCATTTGACTTCAGCCTGATCGCAGCCAGCATGTTTTGAGACATTGATCAGCAACTCACGCACAGCGCGAAAAATCGAGGTTCGGGCCGGCTCCCCCAAAATAATTGGCACCCCATGATTTTCAATGCGCACCACCAAACCATAGATCCGCTCGATTTCTTCACCCAGCCATTCGAGGGCAGGTGCCAGTCCGAGTGCCTGCAATACCGGCGGGCTTAACTGGGTCATCAAGGTGCGTACCGATTGATTGGACAGATCGATCAAGCCCTCGATTTCCTGCAGCGCATATTTCAGCTCGCCACGCCGCTCACACTCCTTGATCGAGGTCAGCTTGATTTTCAAAATCGCCAACACTTGGCCCAGCCCATCGTGCAAATCCTGCGCCAAAACCCGCCGTTCACGTTCTTCGGTCAAGGCCAGCTCAGCCGTCAGCATGCGCAGTTGACTTGTCCGCTCCCTGACGCGGGCATCAAGTGAACTGGTCAGAACTTTCAATTCGTCATTGCGCGCCTGCAAGGCTTCCTGAGAAACCCGAAGCGCCTCATTGGCGGCGGCTAACTCATGGTTGATCAAAATCATGTGTTCATCCGGTCGCGTCAGGTCGTTCGCTGACTCATCACGGCGTTGGCACGCACTGACCTGCTGCGCATCACCGTCGGAGGTCGCATCGCTGGTAATCAACTGAAATTTGGCAGGCATCGACATTGGCGGTACCCGGCCCCGCCTCGGACCAATTTCGTTTGGATAATTTTTCATGAGCCCCTTACCTTCATTCCAGTTGATAAACGGTTGACTGCATGCTGGGTAGGTCGGGTTTTAACCCGACATTGTCGGGCTGAAGCCCGACCTACCGACCTGCCCTGTTGTTTCACAGCAAAACACAGCCTGAAACTTAGTATCCATGCGTCCAATGACGACCTTGATGCGTCGCGAGTGAGGCAAGCATGGTCCATGTGGACTAGACGGGGCCACACACTCAGGCGGTCTGCCCGGTTTGCACTGCGCAAAAACATGTACTGCAAATACCCAGATTTGTGAATTTTCAAGTCAGGCGACAAATTGCAGAATTCAATAGCCAAGGCCCCTCTGACAAGTGCTGGGTCAGCCACGCTACTTATGCTTGAACATCAAGAATTGACAGGAATACTCACAACATGGAAGCAATGCTTTGAATCACGAGAAACCCGATTCTGAAGCGCTGGCCAATTGGTACGGCCAGGCATTTACGCTCCCGGAACGGGCATTAATCATTGTTCCCATGCGCAATGTTGTGCTCTTTCCAGGCATGATTTTGCCGCTCACCATTGGTCGAGAAAAATCGGTTATTGCGGCGCAGCATGCGGTCAAAATGAAGCTACCGATTGGCTTGCTGTTGCAACACGACCCCAGTGTCGAGAAGCCAGGCCCAAATGACCTTTGCCAGGTTGGGACTTTGGCAAATGTTTTGCGCTATATCACCATGCCAGACGAATCGCATGTCATTGTCTGTGAAGGACTGCAACGCTTTCGCGTCACGGACTTTTTGCCGGGTTATCCATTCCCGGTCATGATCTTTGATCAAATCCTTGAATCCACGACTCTGGACAACGAAGTTGAGGCGCGCTTTATTCAACTCAAGGAGCGCGCGCTTGAGTTGGTTAATCTCTTGCCCCAGGCTTCGGATGAGCTGGAAAATGCCGTCCGCAGCGTTAGCTCGCCGGGATCATTAGCCGATCTGATCGCCGGTATCATGGAAATGCAACTCACTGAGCGCCAAGCGGTTCTGGAAGCGGTGGATTTGGTGCCGCGACTCGACATCGTGCTCGGTTACGTTGCCAAGCGACTTGAAGTACTGAAACTATCGCGGAAAATTAGCGAGCGAACCAAAGCCAGTCTGGAGCAACGTCAACGCGAGTTTCTTTTACGTGAGCAGTTGAAATCGATCCAGAAAGAACTTGGTGAAGACGATAGCGAAAACTCTTCGGAACTGTCGGATTTACGAAAGGTGATGGCCGAGGCAAAAATGCCTGAGGAGGTTGAACGGCAAGCGTTGAAGGAGCTTAAACGGCTTGAGCGGATGTCGGATGTCTCGGCGGAATACTCAATGATCCGCGCCTATCTGGATTGCTTGACCGAGTTGCCGTGGAAGGCGCCCGACCCTGATCGCATCGACATGAAAGAGGCGCGGCGCATTCTCGATGATGAGCATTTTGGGTTGAATAAAGTCAAAAAACGCATCGTTGAATTTCTTGCTGTGCGCAAACTCAATCCTGATGGCCACGGCCCGATCCTTTGCTTTGTCGGGCCGCCCGGTGTTGGCAAGACCTCGCTGGGCCAGTCGATAGCCAAAGCACTTGGGCGAAAATTTGTCCGTACTTCACTGGGCGGGGTACACGATGAGGCAGAAATTCGCGGCCATCGACGGACCTATATTGGCGCCTTGCCGGGCAATATTATTCAGGCAATCAGAAAAGCCGGTTCCAGGGGCTGCGTGCTGATGCTCGATGAAATTGACAAGTTGGGCAGCGGGATTCAGGGCGATCCCTCTTCCGCCCTGCTTGAAGTGCTCGATCCGGAACAAAACAACACGTTCCGCGACAACTATCTGGCGCTGCCTTTCGATCTTTCGCGGGTGTTTTTTATTACAACCGCCAACGTGCTCGACAACATCCCCGGCCCCTTGCGTGATCGCATGGAGATCATTCATCTACCCGGCTACACGCAGGAAGAAAAATGCGAGATTGCACGCCGCTATCTGGTTGGGCGGCAAATGATCCAGAACGGGCTCAAGGAAAATCAGTTTGCGATTACAGATCCGGCGCTGCTGGCGATTATCCGCGACTACACGCGCGAGGCCGGGGTGCGCACACTGGAGCGCCAGATTGGCGCCGTTTGCCGGCGCGCTGCGGTCAGCATTGCCGAAAATTCCGCACAAACCTTGAGCATTGACGAACATGACCTTGCCGCAACACTGGGCCCCATTCAGTTCGAGAACGAAGTGGCCTTGCGGGTTGGCATGCCCGGGCTTGCCACCGGACTGGCATGGACGCCAGTCGGTGGCGATATCCTGTTCATTGAGGCGATTCGCACCAAAGGTGATGGCAAATTGACGTTGACCGGACAATTGGGCGAGGTCATGAAAGAGTCGGCGCAGGCGGCCTTGACGCTGCTCAAGGCGCGGGCTGGCATGCTGGAAATTGATACCGATCTATTCGAAAAATCAAATGTCCACGTCCATGTGCCGGCGGGCGCCATTCCCAAGGATGGCCCAAGTGCAGGGGTAGCGATGTTCATTTCACTTGCCTCCCTGTTCACCCGGCGCAATGTTCGTGGCGATACCGCGATGACCGGCGAAATAAGTTTGCGCGGCCTGGTGTTACCCGTCGGAGGCATCAAGGAAAAAGTTTTGGCCGCGATGCGTGCCGGAATTACGCGGGTGATGCTGCCGGCCCGCAACTTCAGGGATCTTGAAGACGTGCCAGCAGAAGCCAAAGCAAAGCTTGAATTCGTGCTGCTCAACAATGTCGATGAGGCAATGGCCAATGCGATGGAGGTTCCGGCGGCGGTCTAGTCACATTCCATCTTGCCAAGACTCAAGGTCAGACATTTGGCACTACCGCCCGCCTTCATGAATTCCGCAAGCGGCGCCTCCTGAATCATGAACCCCAGCCTGTCGAGTTCCTCCCGCAGGCGCTGAGTGGCCTGGTTCATGAAAATGACCTGTTTCAAACAGACGGCATTGGCACAAAACATCTCGCCCTCAGCCGGGGTCAGCGCAATCAATCCGGACCCGAAATAACGCGCCAGCAAGCTTCGGGAAGCGTCGTCAAAGCTTTCCGGCAAATACAGGGCAGAGCCACCGGGTAGCGGGCAAAAGCAGGTGTCGAGATGATAGAAGCGCGGATCAATCAGCGCCAGACGGTGAATCGGCGTTGCTATGTGCTGGCTGATGCTGTGCATCGTATTTTCATTGGAGCGCAGCCCGGCACCGAGCCAAAGCCGATCCTCGGCATCAAAAAGGGCATCGCCGGCGCCTTCAAAGACGGTGGTTGCGGGCAGATCAATACATTCCCAGCCCAAGGTTTCAAACCAGGCCCGATTGATTGCAGTTTCCCCCTGACGTTGCGGATGCCGGAAATTGGAGAGAATGATTTTCTTCTCCCCAGGCAAGGGCAGCCCGGCATTGGCCGTGAAGACGAGATCCGGCCAAGCCGGACTGGCAGGCATTACAGAGATTGCGGTCAACGCGGATAGTTGGTCAAAAAACATTTGCCACTGGTGAATCGCCAAAGCGCTTGCGACATGCCCGATCTGCTGCTTCATCCACGGGTTGATTTCGTAATTCACCGCAAACCCCTCCGGGCTGCACATCACCAGCGTTTGATTCATAGCGACCTCTCTTGATCTTTCCGACCCTGCTTGAACAAGTGAAATTTTGCATGCCGATTAGAACTATCCCGCTCGCTTGAACCAAGGCTTTGGATGATCCGATTGGACAAAACAAGGCCATTCCCATTTCGCGAAGATAACGACTTTTCTGACCGATGATCGCTCAGGTCCGATCAGTCCGGATAAGAAAAGCCCGTTCTCAGCATTGGAGATTGCATGCGTACCCAGCGTCAACCGTTTGTTCAACCCGCCGCAAGCAACGAACAGAGCGAATTCCCTGATCAACAGGCTTTGCCGAAACCGCATGTCTGCTTTGTTGCCCCCAATATCTGGCCGGTTTTTTCTGGCGATCCCAATATTGCCGTCGCCGGCGGTGCCGAAGTTCAGCAAAGCATTTTGGCGCGTTTGCTGGTTCGTGAGGGTTATCAGGTGAGCATTGTTTGTGAAGACTACGGGCAACCCGGGCGCAGTGTGCGGGATGGGGTGACGGTCATAAAAACTTATCGACCACGGGCGGGGCTGCCCATGCTGCGGTTTATTTATCCGCGCCTGACCTCAACCTGGAGCGCCCTGCGCATGGCCGATGCCGATATTTACTATCAGCGTTCAGCCGGCATGCTGACCGCCGTCGTCGCCGCCTTTTGTCGCCGTTATGGCAAACAGGCAATTTTCGCCGCGGCCTCGGACTCGGACTTCATCCCTGAGCGGCAAATGATTCATTACCAGCGTGACCGCTGGCTGTTTAAAAAGGGCTTGGCGATGGTCGATGCCGTCGTCGTGCAAAACGAGAACCAGAAATATTTGTGCGCAAAAAACTTTGCCCGCGATGCAACGCTGATCCCAAGTTGCTACGCGCTGCCGAGTGGGACCAAGCCCGCCAAACACGGTTATGTGCTGTGGGTTGCGGTGATGCGCCAGCTAAAACGGCCCGAGATTTTCATTGAAATTGCCCGCCGGCTACCGCATCGCCAATTTGTCATGGTCGGTGGGGCAGCAGATTTCAATCCGGCCGAACTGGCCTACTTTGAGGGCCTGCGGCGTGCCGCAAGCGAATTGCCCAACCTCGAATTTACCGGCTTCCTGCCCCTAAAAAAGGCCGAAGCGTGTTTCGATCACGCCTGCGTTTTGGTTAATGCGTCAGGTGCTAACAGTGAGGGATTCCCCAACGTTTTCCTTCAGGCCTGGGCGCGTGGCATTCCTACCATTGCGTTCAGCGATGCCGGTGCCCGGCTGCATGGCGAGCCGGTCTACCCCATCGTTGATAGCGTTGAGCAAGCGGTGATTGAAATTGAGCAAATGTTCAACAATGACCTTCATCACGCCAGAGCCTCCAACCGCTGCCTTGAGTATTTCAATGAAAAACATGGCACAAAAGGAGTCATTAGCGAATATCAGGCCTTATTAGAGCGCCTGACCCGTAACAAATTGAGTCAAAACCGCGTGGTCAATTGAGAAACCACAGAAAGGTCTGAATACTATGTGCGGGATCGCGGGAATTATCGCTTTGGAAAATAATCGAGCCATCCATGAGCAAGAAATCCGTGCCATGCTGGCCCAACTGGTGCACCGGGGGCCTGATGGAAACGGTATCCATCTTGGGCTAGGTATCGGCTTGGGGCATGCTCGATTAAGCATTGTTGATTTAGCCGGCGGCACCCAGCCGATTTTTAACGAAACCGGCAGTATCTGTGTTTCATTCAACGGCGAAATCTTCAATTTCGTCGAATTGCGCAAGCAACTGGAGAACGCGGGGCATATTTTCTCGACGCGCAGCGATACGGAAGTCATCGTCCATGCCTACGAGCAATTTGGCGATGATTTTGTCCAGCACCTGAACGGTCAGTTCGCTATCGCCCTTTGGGATAACAGCTTGCGCCGACTGATTCTGGTCCGTGACCGGGTCGGCATCCTTCCCTTGTTTTATACGCGTTGCAATCAGCGCCTGCTATTTGCTTCCGAGATCAAAGGATTGCTGCCGCTGCTGCCCTCAGCACCGGTAATGGATCACATTGCCCTGGATCAGTTGTTCAGTTTCTGGACGCCAGTCAGTCCGCGCACCCTGTTTAGCGGAATCCAGGAACTCTCTCCCGGCCATATGCTGGTCGTTGAGCAAGGCAAGATTCGCGATGTTTGTTACTGGGATTACCAGTTTCCCATCCACAACCAGTGGCACACGGGTAGCGAAGCCGCGCTGGCTGAAGAACTCCACGATTTACTGGCTGACGCCACCCGTATTCGCCTGCGCGCCGACGTGCCGGTTGGCGCTTATCTGTCGGGAGGACTCGACTCGTCGGCACTGGTTGCCTTGATTCGCCGGCACTCGCCAGCCACATTAAAGACTTTTTCGATCGGCTTTACCGACGCTGCGCTGGATGAAAGCGAACATCAACAGACGCTGGTCAAGGCGCTGAATTTAGACCATCACCAGATCATGTGCAGCAATGAGGACATCGGCGCGGCCTTTCTGAACACCATCCAGCGCACCGAGATGCCGGTTTTACGCACCGCCCCCGTCCCGATGGGCATCCTTTCAGGGCTGGTGCGGGCGCAGGGTTACAAAGTGGTACTCACCGGCGAAGGATCGGATGAGGTGCTGGGCGGCTACGATATTTTCAAGGAAGCAAAAATCCGCCGCTTTTGGGCCCAACAACCTGATTCGCGCTGGCGCGCCCATCTTTTGAGCCGGTTATACCCGTGGCTGGATACCTCAGGACAGCAAAGTACAGCTTATCTGCGCCAGTTCTACGGGGTCGGCATGGAGCAACCGAATGCCCCGCTGTTCAGTCATTTGACCCGCTTTCAAACCACCGCGCAGTGCAAGCGATTCTTCTCCAAAGAGTTGAATCATGTCTTGAGTGGCACGGCAGAGCAGACCTTGATCGAATCGCTACCAGCCGAGATGGCGCACTGGCATCCCTTCAATCGCAGCCAGTATCTTGAAATGAAAACGCTGATGCCGGGCTATTTGCTGAATGCTCAGGGAGACCGGATGCTGATGGGGAATTCGGTTGAAGGACGCTTCCCGTTTCTTGATCACCGGGTGATCGAATTTGCTGCGCGATTGAATCCCTCGATCAAGATGCGCAGCCTGAATGAAAAATACCTGCTCAAACGCGCGATGACCGGGCTGGTGCCGGCCAGCATTATCAATCGCCACAAACAGCCCTACCGCGCACCGGATATTCCGTCATTTTTTAGCGGCAAGCCCCCTGAGTACGTCACCGAATTACTCAGTGAAAGCAAGCTCCGCAATGCCGGCTACTTTGACCCGCAGAAGGTTCAGCTACTGGTCAAAAAGGCCCGGCAAGGGCAGGCCTTTGCCTACCGGGACAACATGGCGCTGATCGGCATCCTGTCCACCCAAATCTGGCATCACCATTTTGTTGATAGCCATGCGCAAAATACAAAAATCGCCCTGCAACATGGTTCAAACGAGCTACGCCCCGAACTACGCGCGATCCAATCCAGTTCAAATCCAGCCAGCACAATGCTTACAGCTGCTTCAGCTTGCGGCTGAAAAGATTAGATGTTTTCCCCTGACCCCATGGAGATGCAATGGAACCCCGCCAAATAATTCGCAACTACATTCTGGAAAATTTTCTTTTCGTTGATGACCCTTCGGCGATTGCCGATGACGACTCATTTCTTGAAAAGGGAATCATTGACTCGGTAGGTGCACTGGAAATAACGGTGTTTCTCGAGCAGTGCTTTGGATTTTCCGTCAAGGAAGAAGAAATGCTGCCGAGCAATCTTGATTCGGTGAACAACCTGGTGGCTTTCATTGCGAAAAAACAGAAAGGAGCCGAGCGTGCCCTACCCATCAGCACAACGACCGCTGCGCTTGTTGCAGGATAGTCTGCAGCGTACCGCGCAAACCTTCCCCGATAAAATTGCGATCATTTCCGGGGTTGACCGTATCAGTTACGGTCAACTCTGGCAGCGCAGCGTACAAATGGCGAATGCGCTCAAATCTCGCGGTGTACGGCGTGGTGATCGCGTTGCCATTTATCTCGATAACACCTGGCAATGTGCCGTATCCGTGTTTGGCAGCTTGCTCGCCGATGCGGCCTTTGTGTTGATCAACCCGCAAACCAAGAGCGACAAATTAGCCTATATCCTGAGCGATAGTGCCGCCCGAGTGCTGATTGCCGAGTCTGCCTTATTGCGTTGCGTGCAGCCGGCGCTCGCCCAACTTGAATCAACGCCCTACCTTTTGGTCGCCGGCCCGGTGCCAGCCGGCACTCAGGCTGAGTCACTCAAAACGGCCTGGGCCAGCGCCAGTGATACCCCGCCCCAGCCGGCCAACATTGCCCTGGATCTGGCGTCATTGATCTATACCTCAGGTAGCACCGGCGACCCCAAGGGAGTCATGCACACGCACCAGTCAATGCGTTTTGCACTGGAGAGTCTGGTTGAGTACCTGGAGATCACCTACCAGGACCGCATCATCTGTGTGTTGCCACTGTCTTTTGATTACGGTCTATATCAACTGTTAATGGCGGTGCACACCGGTGCAGCTCTGGTTATTGAGCGCTCCTTTGCTTATTCGGCACAAATCTTCAACCTGCTGGAAAGTGAAAAAATCACGGTATTCCCGGGGGTGCCGACGGTCTATGCCATGTTGCTGGCCGGTGATGAAAAATCGCCATTGCGCTTTCCGCATGTGCGCAAAGTCACCAATACCGCCGCTGCCTTGCCGGCCAGCTTCAATCAGCGTTTACAAAAAATCTTCCCGAATGCCGCGCTGTACCGCATGTATGGCCTGACCGAGTGCAAGCGCGTCTGTTATCTCGACCCCACGCTGATCGATCAAAAACCCGAGTCGGTCGGCAAAGCCATACCCGGCACCGAAACCTTGTTACTCAACGATCAGGGGCTGCCGGTTGCGCCAGGCGAACCAGGAAAACTCTACGTTCGCGGCCCGCATGTGATGCTGGGTTACTGGCAACAACCGGACAAAACCGACCACATGCTGCACCCCGGGCCGACCCTGGGTGAAAAAATGCTGTGTACTCAGGATTACTTCACGGCGGATGAAGATGGCTGCCTCTACTTTGTCGGGCGCAGTGACAACATTATCAAGAGCCGTGGCGAGAAAGTCAGCCCAACCGAGGTCGAAGCGGTTCTCTACAGTTTGCCCGGAGTGCGCGAGGCGACTGTATTGGGGGTTCCTGACGCCATTCTTGGTCAAGCCATTCAAGCCATCATCAGCCTGACTGAAGGCGCCGATCTGGATGAAACAAAGATCCGGAAATTCTGCGCCCAGCGCCTGGAGAACCATATGGTACCCAGCCATATTCTGCTGATGCCGGATCTACCCAAAAGCGCCAATGGAAAAATCGATAACAAGGCACTGGCCGCAATGCTTGCCAATTAATCAACAAAGGAATACCCATGACACTTACGGAACAACTGGTGCTTGACCCTGAGGCCGAAATCACGCGGATTTGTGACAGGTTGCGCCACATGCTTGCTCACGATCTGAAGCGCCGGGGATTGGTGGTAGCCATTTCAGGTGGGGTGGACAGTGCCGTCTGCGCTGCCTTAGCCGTGCGTGCGGTCGGTGCCGAACGCGTCTTCGGCCTTTTGCTACCGGAGCATGACTCCGCTGCCGAGAGCAGTTTGCGCGGCAGCATGGTGGCCGAGCAACTTGGCATTACTTATCAGCTTTTTGATATCGCCCCGGCCTTGGAGGCACTCGGCTGTTACCGCTGGCGTGATGAGGCAATGCGCGCCACCTTCCCCGACTATGGACCAGGCTGGAAAAGCAAAATTGCCATTGTCGGTGGTCAGGCCGGCGGCTTCAATCACTTCAAGCTGGTCGTTCAAACACCGGA
Source organism: Pseudomonadota bacterium (assembly GCA_039797825.1). GTDB lineage: Bacteria > Pseudomonadota > Gammaproteobacteria > Burkholderiales > Rhodocyclaceae > Azonexus. Next base: position 60,840 of record JBDKHF010000077.1, read on the forward strand.
TGGCGAAATTATGGAAGCCCGCCTTGATCACAAAAACTATCTTCAAATCGTTGCCGCCACCAGCTTCAAGCAGCGCACCCGAAAAAACATCGAATATTTCCACGCCGACCGTCTGCACTATGCCGTTGTCGGCACGCCCAATCGACTGGAATACGATCAAGGATTTTTCGTCAAAAATGGTGATGACGCAGCTGATCTGAAGCCGATTGCACACCTCTACAAAACGCAGGTCTATCAGCTTGCCCGTCACCTTGGCCTGCCGGAAGAAATCTGCAATGCGCAGCCGACAACGGATACCTACAGCATGGTTCAAGGTCAGGATGAGTTTTACTTTGCCTTACCCTACCAACAAATGGACCTTGCGGTATTTGGACTCAACCAGGGCATGCCTTTCAGTTTGCTGGCCACAGAGCTAGGCATGAGCGCCCTGCAAGCCGAACATGTTTGCAAGGATATTGAAACCAAGCGACGCACCACTGGCGCTCTGCATTGGTCAGCCCTGTTGGTCGAACCGGTAAGCGAGCCGCACACGCGGCCCCCGGTCTGATCGGGAGATGAGAGTGAACCTGCTGACCCGGGATATTTCTGCTTACCACCAGCGCCGCTGGCCGGATCGCCCGATCCGCTTGGCCTCCTCGATCTGGCTAATGACCAGTTCCCCTGGTTTGCAGCTCATGCTCCTCCATCGTCTGGTTCACGGAATCCATGCCAAACGACAGGCTGATCCCAGGTCTCAATGGCTATGGCGTGCCCTGCTTTTACCCTTGGCCCTACCGAAGTGGGCAATTCAGGCAAGGTCAAAAAGCGAGATGCCAAATGACATTAAAATTGAAAGCGGCGTCATTTTCGCCGATCAGGGGCACATCATTTTCGGAGCAAAAAAAACCGGGGCCGGTACGGTGATTAGCTCATGCGTCACCATCGGCATCGGCTTGTTCGATAAGGGCTATCCGGAAATCGGGCGCAATGTCTGGATTGGTCCCAATTGCATTGTCTATGGTGCGATATCAATCGGCGATGGCGCCACCCTGCTCCCTGGTACGGTACTCACCAAAAGCATTCCAGCCGGTGTTGTCATGCAAGGTAACCCGGCACGTTTGGTCTCGCGCAACTTTAACAATGCCAACTTGCGAGCCGGGACTGAAACGGAGAACCTGCAGTATCTAAAAGCGAATTGGAGTACTTGAATGTTCGATCACATTCGCGCTGACGCCATGCGTGTTCAACGCATGACCAGCCCCCTTCGCACGCGGGATGTCATCCTTGCCCTGTGGCGAAATTATGGCTTGCAGGCATTGGTTATTTACCGTTTTGGACGTTGGCTGAGCACGGCGCAGAACGGGGTTTTCCAAGCGATTCTGCTGGCACCGCTTTATCCGATCTACTGGTTCTTGGCACTGGGCGCACGCAAGGCCTACGGTATTCAACTAGCGCAAAGTGCGGATATCGCGCCTGGCTTGTACATCGGTCACTTTGGTGGCATTGAAGTTAAAAATTGCCGGATCGGTGCGCATTGCGCGATTCAGCAACAAGTCAAACTAGCCCCCCCGACAAACTCGGGTCGCGGGCCAACCATCGGCGAAGGGGTATGGATAGGTGCCCACGTGCAAATCCGCGGCGAATTTGCCGTCGGCGATGGCGCCACCATTGGTGCCGGCGCCATCGTCACGCAGAATATTCCAGGACGCTGCCTGGCCCTTGGCAACCCGGCACGGGTCGCGCAGCGCGATTACGACAATCAGGCATTTTTGTGAAACACGGCCTTATCTCACACTGAAGGAGAAACCCGGTGATCGTCAGCGTGCATCAACCCCACTTTCTACCCTGGCTCGGCTACCTCGAACGAATGCAGCAGGCTGACTTGTTTATCATCCTTGATCACGTTCAATTTGAGCGCCAAAACTATCAGAACAGGACGCGAATATTGCTCGATGGACAGGCGCATTGGCTGACCGTGCCTTTAGTCCACAACTCTCAGCAAGAACGGATTATCGATAAACAGATCGACAATCCAGACAAGGTAGAAATTCGGCACTGGGCTGAGAAAAATTATCAAAAGATGTACCAGGCTTATCGCAAAGCGCCATTTTTCAACGCGCACGCCCCGCATTTAAAAAAAATAATGGAATCGCGCTGGGCAAGGCTGGTCGATTTGAATCAGGCACTTCTTGTCTATCTGCGCGATCAACTCGGCATCACAACGCCGCTGATTAATAGCTCGGAACTAATGGTTGACGGTCGCCAGTCCGAATTGATCCTCAATCTCTGCCAGGCCGTCGATGCCGATACGCTGCTGATCGGCATGGGGGGATCACGTCGCTACCTCGATTACAAGGCATTCGCCAAAGCCGGCATAGAGATCATTGGCCAGAATTTCGAGCATCCGCAGTACGCTCAGTGTGGCGGCAAAGATTTTGTCCAGGGATTGTCAGCAATCGATTTGTTATTCAACCACGGCCCGGAAAGTCGCGAGATATTGCGCAGTGAAGCATCACTTGAAATTGCACTGTAGGGCACTTCTAAAAATTCAATACCACTCACTCCCGCGAACGCGGGAGTGAAGAATTTAATTGCCGGGATAATGCTAAAGATCCCGGCAATTATTCCTTCCGGGTTTTGGCCAGCAGGGCGCGGATGTGTCCTTCAGTATCGGTATAGGCTTCTACCAGGCAAAACGCCGGGTCCATTTCCAGTTTCCTGGCAAGCACTTCGCCAGCGCCCAGACCAACCTCAAAGGCCAACCAGGAGGAAGGTTTGAGGAAGCGTGGTGCGTGACGGATCAGCTTGGCGACAACAGCACTTCCGTAGTAACCACCGTCGAATGCCATGGCCGGCTCGTAGTTGGCGATTTCCGGGTGCATTTTCGCCACATTGGCAGTCGACACATAGGGTGGATTGCAACTCAATATGTCGTATTTATCAGGATTGCCATTGTCAAAAGGTGCAAACAGGTCGCCCTGAAAAAACTCGACACGCTTATCCAGTGCCAAATGCACCGCATTGCGTCTGGCCAGAGACAGCGCTTCGTGGCTCAGATCCGATCCATGTACTCGCGCCACCATTTGGTGATGCGCATAAGCCAGTGCCAGATTGCCGCTACCGGTGCACAGATCCATAACCCTCAGTTCGCCGCGCTCATCGGCCAGCGATTCAAGTTTTCCGAGTACGGCGCGACCGAGTATTTCGGTTTCCTTACGCGGGATCAAGGCATCCGCGCTGGACAGAAACTCCAGGCCGAGAAAATGCTGCCTCTGCGTCAAATGAGCCAAGGGCACACCGGACTTTCTCAGATGAATCAGATTCTGCAAACGCCGATGCTTTTCATTGCACAGGGGGGCCAAGGCGATTTTTGATGCAAACATGGCCGAAGCGGGAATGCCGCTTGCAGTCAACCACAAGGAACTCAACAGCGCCTGTGGCGTTTCTTCAGGTTTGTCCGGCAGCGGAAACCAATATAGCGATATTTCCGCCAAAAGTGCCTCATAGCGTGCAGGTACAGGAAAAACGATTTCCATAGCCATTCCTTTGATCGCTGATATTCAAAGCCAAAATAATTTATATCGCGCAACAATGGCTAGCCGAATAACTTGACTGCGCCGCTCCTGAACTCAGCTCAAAATTAAGCGATGAATATATAAGCAGGTGAACATGGGCATGAGGCGAATGGATCAACTTCACTTAACTCACGGCTGGCGCTAAAAATCAACCCGCCAAAACAAGTTGCATTCTGCGAGAGGCCCGGCGCGCAGGAATATTTCCTGCCAATTTAAGCGTTGACCGTAACAATCCAGGAACAGTCCGCCGACCTTCGCTACTCCTGCTGGATGAATCATCCTAGAGAGTAGCTCCCCCTTACTTTCGTTAACATAAAAGAGGTCAACTAGGCATCTCGAATGCTCACCGCTCGCTCTCAACGGCCAAAATCGAAAATTGATTTGAATGCAAAAAAAACACCATTCACTACGGCAAGCGGCTGAAAGTACTCTCGTCGAGAAACGACAGACTTTATCCGAGAGCCATGATAGCGAAGCGCTACTCCATGAACTTCGCGTTCATCAAATTCAGCTTGAAATGCAGAATGAGGAGTTGCAACGGACCCAAAAACTCCTGGCAGAGTCGCGTAACCGCTATGTCGAACTTTACAATTTTTCGCCCGTCGGCTATCTCACCCTCTCCCATGAAGGAACCATCACGCAGATCAACCCAACCGGCGCCGAGTTGTTGGGGCAACCCTGTGAGATGCTGCTCAAGCGACAAATTAAAACTTTTGTATCCCCTGAGCACCATCCGCATATTGATCTCCTGCTCAAGAACGCCACGCATCAAGATGAGCGACCAGTCGCTGAATTACTGCTCAAGCGCCTTGATGGCTCGGTTTTTCATGCTGAGTTGATTTACCGGCGGCTAACACCGGATGAGGGGCCACCGGTCATTCATATTGCGATGACGGATGTTAGCGAACGCAAACAGGTTGAAATGCAACTGCGGATTGCCGCCACTGCATTTGAATCACAGGAAGGCATGTTGATCATGGATTCCAACCCCGTGATCCTGAGAGTCAATAGCGCCTTTACCCGAATCACAGGCTATTCAACCGAAGATGTGGTGGGGAGAAATACCTTTTTACTTGACGCTGGGTGCCACCTCCCGGCGTTCTATTCAACAATATGGGAATGCGTTGCTCGAAATGGATTTTGGCAGGGAGAGGTCTGGAGCCGACGAAAAAATGGCGAGACATTTCCGGCCTGGATCACCATCAGCGTGGTGCGTGGAAGCGATGGAAAATTAACGCATTACGTGGCTACGCTCACCGACCATACCCTGCGCAAGGCCGAAGAAGAGGAAATAAAGCACCTGGCGTATTACGATTCTCTAACCGAACTCCCGAATCGCCAGTTTCTACTTAGCCGCCTGCAGCAGGCCATCGCTATCAGTATCCGCAGCGGACGGGAAGGCGCCCTGCTCTTCATCGATCTGGATAACTTCAAGATGCTGAATGACACCCTGGGTCACGACATGGGCGATTTGCTCCTGCAACAGGTCGCCCAGCGACTTAACACCTGCATCCGCGAAGGCGACACAGTCGCTCGCCTGGGTGGTGATGAATTTGTCGTCATGCTGGAAGACCTCAGCCCCAATCTTCAGGAAGCAGCAGACCAGATCGAAGCCGTCGGCGAAAAAATTCTCGACACACTCAACAAAGTTTACGATCTCGACGGCCACCCCTACCACAGCACGCCGAGCATCGGCGCAACGCTATTTCACGGCCATACGGATAGCGTTTCTGAATTACTCAAATCTGCCGATCTGGCCATGTATCACGCCAAAGCAGCGGGCCGTAATGCGTTACGGTTTTTCGACCCGGAAATGCAGGCGGCGGTGAATGCCCGCACCTGTCTTGAAGAAGAGCTGCATCGAGCGCTGAAAAATGGGCAATTTACCCTCCATTACCAGGCGCAAATGAACAATCATGGCTACATGACGGGCGCTGAAGCCTTGCTGCGCTGGCAGCATCCAACCCGCGGCCTGCTTTCGCCAGAGCAATTCATCTCGCTGGCTGAAGATACCGGCCTAATCGTCCCTATGGGGCAGTGGGTATTAAATACGGTATGCCAGCAATTAGTGGATTGGGCTGCCACGGCAGACATGGCACACATGAACCTTGCTCTCAATATCAGCCCCCGCCAATTCCGCCAGGCAGATTTCGTGACTCAAGTCTCATCAGCCCTAAAAAACAGCGGCGCCAATCCCAGAAAACTATGTTTTGAGCTGACTGAAGAGATGCTTGGACCGAATCTCGACGATTGCGTAACAAAAATGTCAGCCTTGAAATCCTTGGGGGCACGTTTGGCTCTCGATAACTTTGGTCACGGTACGTGCTCTCTCTCCTACCTTAAACGATTACCGCTGGATCAATTAAAAATCGGCCATCCCTTCGTTCAGGGCATAGCCAAAAACCACAGTGATGCCGCTATCGTTAAAAGCATCGTCATGCTCGGTCGCGGTCTTGACGTACCGGTGATTGCCGATGGCGTTGAGACAGTCGAACAATTAAAAGCCCTGAAACGATCGGACTGTCGCGCCTTCCAGGGGTTTTTATTTGACCTGCCAGACACCGCAGAAGCCTTGCGCAAAATGCAACTGCATTAAGGAGCCGAAATGAACTTAATGATAGGGACAGACCAGGCAGGCCAAGGCGGGATTTCATCGGTCGTCTCGGTTTTAGAAAGAGACGGCTTTTTACAGCGTAAAAATATCAAGTACATCCCTTCACATATTGACGGTACGCGCTGGAAAAAACTTTCAAAGGCGCTTGAGGCATTTTTTTCGGTACTGATGATTTGTACTGTTTCTCGCCCCCACATTGTTCACGCCCACGCCGCGTCACGCGCCAGCTTTATGCGAAAGTCGATTTTTCTGGGCATGGCGAGAAGCTTTGGCTGCAAAACAATTTTTCATTTACACGGCGGCGAATTTCATCATTTTGCTGAGAATGAGGCCGGCTTTGCAAAACGCTGGTGGATTCGGCGAACCTTGCAAAAATCGACAAAAGTAATCGCCTTATCGCGCAGTTGGGCTGAATTTCTCGAACGTTATGCCCCGGAAAGCGAGGTTTGCGTCGTGCCCAATGCAGTCCAATTCAACAAATCAGCACAAACATTTACCGAAGAACCGGGACGAATCCTGTTCTTAGGACGCCCGGAAAAAGAAAAGGGCATTTTTGAGCTACTCACTGCCATCACTTTGATCAAAGATCATTACCCGGAACTTAAGCTGGCGATAGCCGGTGACGGTGATCTTGAAGCCTTGCAAGAGCGTGTCGACCAACAAGGAATTGGGCAATACGTCGAAATACTGGGCTGGATAGATCCGGATCGGCGTGCCACTGAACTGGCACGAGCCGCCCTGTTCGTTCTGCCTTCATATAACGAAGGCTTGCCGATGGCCATGCTGGAGGCCATGTCAGCAGGTAAGGCCATCGTTGTCACGCCGGTTGGCGGCATTCCGGAAACCGTAACCGATAACTTTAATGGCTTGTTTGTGCCGCCAGCCGATGCTGCTGCGCTATCAAGCGCGATCAAAAATTTACTAGGCGACCAAACGCTGCGCGAAACGCTGGGCAGAAACGCGCGTCAGACCATCGAATTGGGCTACAGCACCGATACCGCGCTTGAAAAACTAGCCGCAGTTTATGCAGAAATCGAATCCCAGTAACCGTGCAAAACCAATTTTGTTTACTGACTGGATTCCCGCCTACGCGGGAATGACAAGTTTTTGAGGGGGTTTCGTTATGCTTTCTTTAAGTTCAACAGCCTATAAAACAGCCCCGATATGGGGCCAGGAGCTGGTACTAAGTGGCCGGGGATTTTTACGTGAAATATTACGCGGTGGTCCATTACTGCATCGCTCATACGAAGATCTGGCCATTTCGCAGTGGCTGAATAAACCTGACTGGCAAAAGTTACAGCTTGAAAAACTGACTTCAGTGCTGAGTCAGGCAGCAAAGACAATCCCCTTCTACAAAACCCGCTTTGCCGCCTGCGGATTTGATGCGAATGCCCCCTTGAAATGGGCAGATATTGAGCGAATCCCCATCCTGTCCAAGCGCGAGATTATTGACGCGGGTGATTCAATCAGTGCGCCATTAGCCAAATTGCGAGGTGTCAAAGGCAAAACCAGTGGAACCACCGGCACCTCCCTTGAAGGCTATCGAACCCACCGTTCCATATTGCGCGAAGCTGCATTCATTACGCGTCAGTTGCAGTGGGCCGGCTACAAAACCGGCGAACCTCGCGTCTGGCTACGCGGTGATGAAATTGTTCCGCTAACCAATGTGCAAGCGCCCTATTGGCGTTTCAACCGGGCTGAAAACATGCTGATGATGTCTTCATTCCATCTCTCCGAGCAAAATGCCCCCCTTTACCTTGAAGCGCTCGAGAAATTTGATCCGGTTCTGATCCAGGCTTACCCAACATCAATCACTTACCTGGCCAAATGGTTGCAAAACAATGATCGGCGCTATCAAGGCAAACGCCTGCGCGGGATCGTTACTTCGTCAGAGGCCATGCCTGCCGATGCAAAAAAAATAATTGAGCAAAGCATGGGCTGCAGAGTTTTCGATTGGTATGGCAGCTTTGAGCGTGTTAGCGCCATCGGCACCTGTGAATTTGGCAATCATCATATTCAGGAAGATTACGGCTATACCGAGTTGATTCCGCTGGACGATGGTTCCCACGAAATTATCGGTACCGGATTTGATAATTCACTAATGCCGCTGATTCGTTACCGTTCAGTCGACTCGGTCATACTGGGTGACTCAGACTACGCTTGCCCCTGCGGCCGGACATTCCGGGTGGTCGATAAAGTGCTGGGACGCCAGGACGATACGATTATCACCAAAGATGGCAAGACGCATATCATGCCGGACTTTATCTTTGGCGGCGTAGCGCATCTGGTCGAGGCACAAATCATCCAGGATCGTTTGGATGCAATACGCCTGAGAGTCGTTCCCGGGCCAAAGTTTGGCCAGGAACAAGTTGATCAGCTAACGCTAAATGCTCAGGAACGCTTCGGCTCATCAGTCAATATTTCAGTTGAATTGGTTGAGAGCATTCCGAGAACCGCCAACGGAAAATTCCGCTGCAGCATCAGCAACCTCTAACCATCCTTGAATCCTTGGTTAGACCCATCCCTTGGTGCGTTGGGCGGGATGGCCTGCGCGAAGCAACGACGCCCCAAGCTGGCGTAAGCGGTTCCGAAATCGTCAATCGCCAATGAAATTTTGATCGATTCAAGTCGACTCAGTGTTGCGGTCGACCGCTAAAAATCGATGAAATCCAAGCTGAATAGTCTGTCGGCTACTTGCCATGAATGCGTCAGAACATTGGCAAGAATCAGCCAATAGTCTGATCGGACCATATTTGCCGACCAATCCGTCGCTCAATTTCCGAATTGACTTTTTAGGCTTGCATCCAATGGTTTGGAAGCGCCTATTTCGATGCTTCTGCTGCAGTCAACCGCTAAATGGAGTTCCACCATGGCCCAATTATTCAGTTCGATGACACGCTGGTTCACCGCGTTTATTTTCCTTGCACTACTGGCAGTAGGTGGGCCAAGTTTTGCCGAGTCCGAAGATCAGTTAGTACCCGGAGACAATATTCGTCTGACTATTTTCGAGAACCCTGACCTGACGACCGAGTCGCGAATTTCGGCGCGTGGAAATATTCGCTTTCCCCTAATCGGCACCATCCGGCTTGCCGGATTGACGCCCACCGAAGCGTCTGAACTGATCGCCAGCAGACTCAAAGAAGGCAATTTCATCCGCCATCCTCAAGTCAACCTGATTGTCATGCAGGGACAATCCCGCCAAGTATCGGTACTCGGCCAAGTGTCCCGGCCTGGTCGCTATCCGATTGATGAAGCAGGCGCCAACCTGACCGCAATTCTGGCCCAGGCCGGTGGCGTCACGCCCGCCGGCGACGATATCGTAACGGTGATCAGAACACGCGATGGCAAGACGCAGAAACTCGATATCGATACGCTGAAAATGTATCGAAATGGAGATCGTACAGCCGATATCTCAATGGAAAATGGCGATACCGTCTATGTGCGACGCGCACCAATGTTCTATATCTACGGCGAAATTCAGCGGGCTGGAGCCTATCGACTCGACACCGACACCATCGTCATGCGCGCCCTTTCAGTTGGTGGCGGCATCACCGTCCGTGGCACACAGCGCGGCGTTCAAATTCACCGTCGCACAAACGATGGTCAACTCACCAGGGTCAATGTGGCACTTGGCGATCAGGTACAGGCTGATGACATCATTTACGTCAGCGAAAGCCTGTTTTAACCATCTCAGCCCCAATTTCCAGGAGTTCACAAATCATGAATGCCCAATTGCTGCTGGCCGCCATTCGCGCCCGCTACCGCCTCTTTTTGTTTATCTGTGGAACGACCGTTTTGGTCGCCACGATTGTCAGCTTTCTTTTGCCAAAAACCTATGTAGCAGAAGTTTCAATGCTGGTGGACAACAAGACCGATCAATCGATGAGTAACTCGATTGACCTACCCGTGCGTGAGCGAATTGGTTACATGCAAACTCAGGTGGACATCATTTCCAGCCCGAAAGTCGCCCAAAAGGTAGTGCGCGATCTTAAGCTGGAGAGTCATCCCGAGGCATTTGCTGCCGTTGGGGAAGACTTCGAGGGGGCCAACTGGCTGGCCGATCGCATGAGTAATACGCTGCTTAGCCGACTCAAGGTCAGCACATCCCAGAGCAGTGTGATCAATATTGCATTCCCATCGCTGGATCCCAAGTTCTCAGCACAAATTGCCAACGCGTTTGCCAAGGCCTATATGGATACGGCCCTTGAATTACGAGTTGAGCCATCCAGAAAGACAGCCGCATGGTTCGACGAGCAAATTACAAATCTTCGCAACAACCTGGATCAGGCATTAGCCCGTCTCGCCACTTACCAGAAGGAAAAAGGCATCGTCACGCCAGACGAACAACAGCTAGACGCCGATAACTTTGTCGCAAGCCAGTACAAGGAGGGCGGCCCCTACAGCAGTTCAGTACTCCGCCAACAAATGCTGACCAGATCAATGCTGGCCAATGAGCGCGGGAATTCAAATGGCAATTTCGCCAGCGCCCAGAACCAGCGTATTAGAGCCGAATTACAGCAATCAGAAACGAAGTTGCGCGAGCTAGGCGCCCAACTGGGTAGCAACCACCCCAGCTATCAAAGACAACTATCGACAACGATGAGCCTGCGCGCAGAACTTGGCCGCTCAAGCGAACAGGCCCTGCAGAGTAGCCCGCGCAATGAAGCGGCCTTTCGCACTGCCGTGACGGCACAACAGGATCGGCTCGTTGAAATTCGGGAATATCGGAATCAGAGCAACGTACTGACACGAGAAGTCGACATCGCCCAAAAAGCCTACGAAACGGCAATGCAACGGGCTGTCGAGAAAAAAGTGGAAAGCCGAGCCAGTTTAAGCAACGTCAGCATCCTCAATGCAGCCAGCGTACCGTTCATACCAGCACGCCCACGCATTTTATTGAATATCGCGCTCTCAGTGGTCGTCGGCACCCTGCTCGGTCTATGCACCATTTACCTGATGGAAATGTTTGATCGCCGAGTTCGCGCACTGGGCGACCTGGAAAACGAATGGAACGTGCCGCTTCTCGCCGAGCTAAATAACTGGCAAGCAAATCAAGGTCGCACGATCAATGGTCCCGGCCCTGTCCAATATTTACCGAACCACGCCTGAGAAAGGGAAAGCAATGATGCCCTATGAGAATGTATTATCCATGGAAGGATCGCCCCACGTTCAGATCCAGAATGGTCAGCATATTGGTGCAATTCTGATTAAAGATGGCAAACTAAAGCCTTCGGACATAGATCGCATTATTGAACTGCATCATCGAAACGGCCTGCGCTTTGGCGATGCAGCACAGCGCCTTGGACTGGTCAGTGAAAAAGATCTGGAATCGGCCCTGAGCCGACAATATGAGCTTCCTCAACTGTTTTTGGAAAGCAACGCGCCGAGTGAAGAGTTGGTTGCCGCCTATCAACCACTCCACTCATGTACCGAAGAAATCCGTAGTTTAAGAACCCAGTTACTTTTACGCTGGCTTGACCCAGAAGCTGGGCGCCGGGTTCTGGCAGTCATTAGCCCCGGTAATGGCGATGGCCGGAGTTATGTAACCGCCAATCTGGCTGTCGTTTTTTCTCAGCTTGGCTTACGCACCCTGCTCATCGATGCCGATCTTCGTTCCCCACGGCAGCACCAAATATTCAATGTTCCTGATCGCTTCGGGCTTTCAGGAATACTTGCCGGTCGCACCTATTCCAGCACGCTGATTCCCATACCGGGGCTGCCAAAACTAAGCTTACTGCCAGCCGGTGCGCCACCACCCAATCCTCAAGAACTACTTTCAAAGCCGATATTGGCCAATTTGCTGGATGAAATGGCAAGCAAATTTGACTTGATCTTGATCGATACTTCTGCAGCCAAGATCCATTCGGATGCAAAAAGTGTGGCATTTCGTGCCAAAAATACCTTGGTGCTCGCCCGGAAAAATCACACTCGCGTCGAAGACACCAAAAAGATGATCCGTGAAATGAAGGATACCGGCACGCACGTTGTTGGCACGGTACTCAACTCTTTTTGATACGGTACATGGTGATCGCCGCCGGGCGGGATTGCGAGCCAGAAACGCTTTCTACCCGGTGACTTGCTAATTCAGCAACTCAGTCAATGCTTTTTCACGGTCAAGCCGTAACAGGCATGATCGATCAATGGCTTCATCTTTTGCCAGATCGCGGAATTTTCGGGTGGGCTATATTCCGTAGCCGCTGTCGCGATCCGCTCAATAATTTGATATGGATGGTCGACACGACAGTGCTTCTTCCCGAATTCAGCTAACTCCCGTGCTGATGGCCAAAATTTTGACCCATTGAGTTTTAGGGCAAGGATATCTTTGGGAATATAGGCCGTCGTATTCACGATGTCATAGACTGGCGATAACCTGCAATCGTCACTGCGTGGGTCGGTATAGAGCAGTCCGAAGTTTTTCAGGTGAGCGTCTCCATTGCGTAGCAGCACAGATAGCGTAATTGAGGCAAAAAGTTCATGCAACGAGGGAGTCACGTACGCCGGTGAAGCGAAAAGAGTGACGGCCTTTGCGACATATTCGTAGCTTCCGTTGTACTTCTCGCTATTTTGTTTATTCATCAGCGAGGTCATGTCTTCAAAGCCAAGATAACCCAACCCACCAATATCGAATCGCTCGACAATGAAAAGCTTCTTGTCCTCTGAGAGCCAGAAGGAAGGCACATCAAGCATTGCATCCCTGGCAATCGACATGCAGTAGAACTCGTTTTCAGCCAAACCTGGATAGTCTTGACCGCTCGACTTTACAATCAGACTACGATCCTTCAGCGAAACCTTTTCGATTACGTCCTTGTCTGAATCGGCTCGAATTGGGACAACCACTTTGGGTTGTACGCCTGAAATACCTGAAGCTAAGGCATATTGCTCGGCAAGGTGATGGAAGAGATCTTCGGTTCCTCGCCATGTGATGAGTGTCTTTAGACTTTCGCCCGCATATCTTGAAGAGCCGTCATCACCCTCACTGAGAGAACGTACACGTCCGATTACATCGCGCCCCGAGATCGCCAGAATGGCCATATCATCGATTCTGGAAACCTTCGCCAAATGCTCTTTAATCCAGTCCTGCAAATAACCTTCAGGAAGATTTTGGCGTAGCACACCCGGCAAAATATTTGCCGTGTAGCTCTGAGAGCGCAGAGGCATGGTCAAAGCGATTTCACACCCGGGGTCATCTGTTCGATAGTTAAAAACGTACTGACTCTCGCGCGTCAGTTCACCTGAAAAACCTTGTGTCGTGGTGATATTGAGTTTCTTGAGCTTGACCATGGTCACTCATCCTCATCTTTAAAGAGCGAGTCCAACTCTTCAATCACGGGTCGCCCGCGACCAGGGCGCAGCACAAGTTCAAGATCTAGGGCGTCGCATATTCGAACGAGTTGATCAAGACTGATCTCTTGCCTGGCGTTCTCAAAGCGAGAGATTACCTCGCGGCGAATCTTTGTACGCAAGCTAACTTGTGCTTGCGTAAGCCTGCGCTCTTTTCGACGACTAATGATTTCAAGGCGAATTATATCGGCTACCATGTGCTTAATTTAGCACATGCAAGCCAAAAAAATCGATAAATGTGCGAAATTAAACACAAAGCCAAAAAATATGGCTTGGTGCCTTAAATTACCTCGTCAGCCCAATTTGTGTAACAGCACATAGCGCGTCAATTCTGCGTTGGAGCTTGCATTCAGCTTTTTGAGAATACGCGCCCGATAGGTGCTGACGGTTTTTACGCTTAAGTGCAATTGCGTACCAAGCGTCTTCAGCGCAACGCCTTTGCTCAACAGCAGCAAGACCTCCATCTCCCGCCACGACAAAGTGTCGTGCAGCACTTGTTGGCCTTTCGGCACATTACCGGCGAGCAGTTTTTCAGCCAGAAAGGAACTCACGTAACGACCGCCTGCGGCAACTGTTCTGATCGCCATCAGAATTTGATCCGGCGAACTATCCTTGGATAAATAACCGGACGCTCCAGCACCAAGAGCGGGCATGGCGAAATCATTTTCTTCCAGCATGCTGAAAATCAATACCGGCTGTTTTGGTTTTTTGCGCCGGATTCTTCTCAAAACCTCGAGGCCATTCATATCAGGCAGGTTGATATCGAGCACGATCACGCCAAAATCTGCTTGCAAGGCCTGCGCCAGCCCCTGCTCTCCCGATTCAGCCTCGGCAATCACTTCAACGTCAGGGGTGCCAGACAAAAACTGGCGAATGCCGCTGCGCACCACGGCATGATCATCCACTATCAATACGCTTATCATCACCAATGCCCTGTCACAAATCATTCGGAATCCGGCACAAAAGGAATTTTCAACCTCAGACAAGTACCACCAGCTTCCTGCGCCGCCAAAACCAATGATCCATGAAGGTGTTTTGCTCTTTCTTGCATGCCGATGACGCCAAAGGAATTTTTACGGGCCAGGTTATAAGGATCCAGCCCTACCCCGTTATCCGCCACCGTAATAGTGAGTGAGCGCTTGGTTTTGCTCGCCGCAATAATCACTTTGCTGGCTTTGGCATGTTTAGCGACATTGGTAAGTGCCTCCTGGATAATCCGGAAAGTCGTTTCACTATCCACCGCAGACAGCCGGATGTACTCCGGAAACAGAACTAGCGTTTCAATGCCAGTCATTTGCATAAATTCTTTGGCATGCCAATTTACTGCAGCAACAAAACCCAGCGTATCAAGCATGCTCGGCCGCAGGCTTGCTGTAACCCGCTTGACGCTTTGCAGCGACATGTTTGCCAATTCAAGCATTCCGGTAATCTTGGCGAGTATCGGCTCAGGCAATCCCTCCTGCGTCAGCGTGGTAGCCAGCCCCAGTTTAAGCATGGTGAGCGTCGCACCTAATTCGTCATGAATCTCGCGGGCAATCTGCTTGCTAAGTTCCTGCTGCTTTAACTCCGCTTTGCGCAGCATTGCCTTAAAATTTTTGGCTGTGCGGATAACTTCATTGGCTGCCAGTTTGCGTTCAGTGATGTCTTCATACGTCGTTACCAGACGGATAGGGCCATCACCCTTAAAGCGTGATACGCGCGCAGCAATCCAGCAGGGCTGAGGAGAGAGTAACGGCGCGCTGCATTCACACTCTATCGAAAACGACTTTCGTTTGCCCTTGAGCATTACATCGATGACCTGATTTAGTTTATTGCAGTTCAAACACTCGGACACCTTTGCACAAAACTCACAATAGGGCGAATATGCTTGGCCTTGTCGCCTGCCATCAACCTGATTTTCGACAATATCCTGGCCAAGTCTTGTTTTTGAAAATAATTTGTCCATCGGCATCGATCACCCCAAGTGCTGGTGACATCTCATCAAGCGTGGCGCGGATAAAGCGTTCTGACTCATGCAATTCATGTAGACGGGTGCGCAACTCAGCGCTTCGTTCGAGCACCTGTTCCTCAAGGGAATCATTGATCGTACGCAAGGCTGTTTCTGCCACCACACGCCGGGTGATATTGCTCAAACTGCCTACGATACGCTTTGCTTGGCCATTTTCGCCATAGACAATCAAGGAGCGATTCGCCACGTGTAGCCAGCTGCCATCTTGATGGCATACGCGATACGACGCCAGAAACCGTTCTGGTTTCGTCTTCACTGCGGCTAAAACTTGTGCTTTCAGCACAATGTAATCATCTGGGTGAACATAATGCTTCCACCACTCAAAAATTGACAATTTTGGATTGAATTCCTCACCCAATAACTCGGCGTAACCTTCGGAAACGACGAGTTGATTGCTCACCATATCCCAGTCATAGACAAAACCGGCAATCGCCTTCATGGCCAGGCGATAGCGTGACTCGCTCGCCAGCAGTTGAGTTTCAGCGCTCTTGCGGCTGGAAATGTCGCGCACCACCGCCCACATGCCTTCAGCGCCCCCCTCCTCGTTTTTGAGGAGAACTGTTTTTAACTCAACGGGGAATACAGGGCCTCCGCACTCGAACAGAATAAATTATTCATCATAGCCACCCCAAAAAATTCGTTAACCTTCAATGACTTATGACAACCCCTTGTAAACCTTCAAGAAATCCCGTCTACTCTCGT
>JBDKHF010000078.1:0-18528 GCA_039797825.1 Pseudomonadota bacterium
TTGGGCCCCTTGAGAGGTGCTGAGCAACGCAGAAGCGCCGGGGGCTTTCGTCTGGCGTTGTTTGAGCCGCAGGCGAGTTTAGCCAGACGCCCGGCGTTTCGAGTAGCGCAAGGAACCGGCGCAGCCGGCACCGACCCAGGGGTGGCCTTTTCTTTGGCTACTTTCTTTTGGCCACCAAAAGAAAGTACGCCCGCCCGCCAGGCGGAACACCAAGCCAAGACAAGGTACAAACTTTCACCCACCCACCCACCCACCCACCCACCCACCCACCCACCCACCCACCCACCACTTCCAATTCCCCCAGTCACAAATCCCCCACTAAATACTCGGCCTTTGTCGAGTAAACTGCCGGCCTATTCAATTCGCCGGTAATCGAAAATGAAGTTCCTGCAATCACTCAATGGTCGCCCCTTACGTGTCTGGGGGCTGGCTGCGCTGGTCGCCTGGTTGATCTTTCAGCTCACACGCCTGGCGCTGCTTGGGCATTCGGCAATGCTCAGCGAGCAGGCGCCGGGTGGATTGCTGGGTGGTGTGGCAATGGGCATGCTGCGCGATTTGCCGGTGGTCTTCATGCTCGCCTGGCCCTGGGCGATGTTCGAGTTGCTCTTTAAGCGCCAATGGGCGGATCGCCTGCGCTGGCCGCTGTGGACCATTTACGTTTTCACCCTGATTTTTGTCGGCGTTTCCGAAGGCGTTTTCTGGGATGAATTCAGCGTCCGCTTCAACTTTATTGCGGTCGATTACCTCGTTTTTACAACCGAAGTGATCGGCAATATTCGTGAGTCCTATCCGGTCGGCAAAATTGTTGCCGCGCTGGCTGCGTTCACCTTGCTGATCGTCTGGGCCTTGCGCCGTCCGTTGCGCAGTGCGGTTGCCGCCGAGGCTGGCCGTAGCAGCCAGTTCGGCTGGGCGCTTGGCCTGATGCTGGCGGTTTGTGTTGTGGCCTACAAACTACCCATGCCGGAATTCTTCAAAAACTCTTTTGCCAACGAGCTTTCCGATAACGGCTGGCGCAGTTTCATTGCGGCGGCGAGTCAGAACAAGCTGGATTACCGCCAGTTTTACGCCACCCGTCCGGATGCCGAGGTGATGGCCGATCTGCAAAGCTTCTCCGGGCATAGCCAGGTTTCCGCCAGCAATAGCGGGCTGACCAAGGTTGGCCACACGCCGGCCAAACAGCCCAACGTGGTCGTCATCATGATGGAAAGCATGTCCGCCGAGTACATGGAAACCTTCGGCAACAAGCAGGGCATCACGCCCAATCTTGATCGTCTGGCCAAAGAAGGCCTGTTATTTACCCGGCTTTACGCCACCGGCACGCGCACCGTGCGCGGCCTTGAGGCGCTGTCGGCCGCGCTGCCACCGCAACCCGGCGCGGCGGTTGTGCGCTGGCCGAATATCAGCAATCTCAACACGCTGGGCAGCACCTTGGCGGCACGCGGTTGGGCGCCGAATTTCATCTATGGCGGCTATGGCATGTTCGACAACATGAACAGCTATTTTGAATCGCAGGCTTACAAGGTGACTGACCGCAAGCTCTTCAAGGAAGGCCTGGTCGAGTTCGAGAACGTCTGGGGCGTGGCTGACGAGCATCTGTTTGATCAAGTGCTGATCAACATGGACCGCGACACAGCAGGTGGCAAGCCATTCTTTGCTCACATAATGACGACCTCCAACCACCGGCCTTTCACCTATCCGGATGGTCGCATCGACATTCCTTCGCCGGCCAAGCGTGAAGGCGGCGTCAAGTACGCCGATTACTCGATTGGGCGTTTCTTCGAGATGGCCAAGCAAAAGCCGTGGTTCGACAACACCATCTTCCTGATCGTCGCCGACCACTGCGCGAGCAGCGCCGGCAAGAGCAAGATCCCGGTTTTCCGCTATCACATCCCGGCCATCATCTACGCACCCAAGCTGATTGCACCGAAGCAGGTAGATACGCTGGCTAGCCAGATTGATCTGGTCCCCACCTTGCTGACGCTGCTCGGCTTGGAAGGTGATAGCCACTTTGTTGGCCGCGATATTCTGAAAACGCCGCCGGAAGAAGGCCGCGCCTTGCTGTCGACCTATCAGAACCTCGGCTACATGAAGGGCGACCTGATGACCGTGCTGCAGCCCAAACGCAAGATCGAAACCTTCCGCATCAGCGCCGATGGCAAGGAAGCGCAACTGGTGCCAACCGAGCAGAAAATGGCCGATGAGGCGATTGCCTACTTCCAGGGCGCCGCGCTACTGATGGAAAAGCATGGCGAATCCGGCAAAGGGCCGGCTGGCGGTTAATCAGATCAAGGCCAGAGCACGCAGGCCCAGACCACGGCGGCATTGATCAGGCTGAATAAAACCGCCGCGCTGCCCATGTCCTTGGCGCGTTTGGCCAGGTCATGCATTTCCGGCGAGGCCTTATCGACAACCGCCTCGACCGCTGAGTTCAGGATTTCAACGATCAGGATCAGGATGATGCTGCCGACCAGAAGGGCACGGTCAACGCCGGTTTTGCCCAAATAAAAGGCGAGCGGGATGGCGATGGTGGCGAGCAGGATTTCCTCGCGGAAAGCGGCTTCATGGTGCCAGGCGGCGGCAATGCCATCGCGTGAATAACCGAGGGCATTCCATAGGCGGGTCAGGCCTTTTTTGCCTTTGAACTCTTGTGCGGAAGTCATCAGGCGTTCTTGACGTGCCAGGCGCCGCTCGGCGCTTCAGTCAACGCGGCACCGAGTGTGCAGCGCGTCATGACGGCGGGGTTCATCAGGCCAATGCCCGGCATGATCGGTTGGTAAAAGATCACCGGTTGTTCAAACAGGCGCGTGATACGCATCGTGCGTTCCAGTGCATCCGCTGGGCGTGCGCCTTCAAACCAGGTATTCAAACTGTCGCCGCCTTCAAAAAAGAAATCGGCGGGAATCGAGATGGTTTGGTTGTCGAGAACGATGGCTGGCGGAGTTTTGCCTAAATCCAGCGTCCGAATGTCGGTGTTTCTGTCGGGTGGCAGATAAGGCGTCAGATCGATATCGGTTTCAATCTCGATGCGCGTGATCGCTGCCGGGCAGAAAATTTCAGTGCTCTCATCGGTAACGACAACCAGGCTGCGTTTGGCAAACAGCTGTGCACTGCGTTGCAAACTCTCCAGAATTTCACTGACCCGCGCCGGGTCGGATTGCGTAAAACGCCGCGTCCGATTGGCAGTGGTGACGATGGTTATCGTGATCGACATGGCAGAAATCCTCTCCCGTTTAGCAGCCCGTTATCTTACCTTAGCGAAACGCGGATTTACTCCAGCCCAAGGCAATCGCTAAAGGTGAAAAACCAGTCCCCTCGCCCCGCTTGCGGGGAGAGGGTTAGGGAGAGGGGCGTTTGTCTTCGCTTCAAAACCCAAAAGTGCCCCCTCTCCCCAGCCCTCTCCCCCAACAAGTTGGTGGCGAGGGAGTGGTTTTAGCGCTTCAGCAACGGCTTCAAGAAGCGCCCGGTGTGGCTGGCCTTGCACTTGGCAACCTCTTCCGGCGTGCCGGCAACGAGAATCCGTCCGCCGCCATCGCCGCCTTCCGGCCCGAGATCAACCACCCAGTCGGCCGTCTTGATTACATCCAGATTGTGCTCGATGACGACCACGGTGTTGCCGTTTTTGGCCAGCCGCTGCAGCACGCTGAGCAGCATTTCAATATCCTGAAAATGCAGGCCAGTTGTTGGCTCATCAAGGATGTACAAGGTGCGCCCGGTATCGCGCTTGGATAGTTCGAGCGCCAGCTTGACGCGCTGCGCCTCGCCGCCGGAGAGCGTCGTCGCGCTCTGGCCGAGGGTGATGTAGCTGAGGCCGACATCGACCAGTGTTTGCAGCTTGCGCGCAATCACCGGCACGGCATCGAAAAACTCACGCGCCTGCTCGACCGTCATCCCGAGCAGGTCGTGAATCGTCTTGCCCTTGTATTGAATTTCCAGCGTTTCGCGGTTGTAACGCTTGCCGTGGCAAACGTCGCAGGGCACGTAAATGTCAGGCAGAAAATGCATTTCGACCTTGATCATGCCATCGCCCTGGCAAGCCTCGCAGCGCCCGCCCTTGACGTTGAAACTGAAACGCCCCGGCCCGTAACCGCGCGCCCGCGATTCCGGCACCTGGGCAAACAGTTCGCGGATCGGCGTCAGCAAGCCGGTATAGGTGGCTGGATTGGAGCGCGGTGTGCGGCCAATCGGCGCCTGGTCCACGTTGATCACCTTGTCGAACAGATCGAGGCCGATGATTTCCTTGTACGGCGCCGGCTCGCTGGTCGAACCATAAAGATGCCGGGCCGCCGCCGCGTACAGCGTGTCGTTAATCAATGTCGATTTGCCCGAGCCGGAAACGCCGGTAATGCAGGTCAACAGCCCGCCGGGAATTTCCAGCGTGACATCCTTCAAGTTGTTGCCGTAGGCGCCGATGACTTTGAGCTGTTTATTCAAATCGTACGGTCGACGCGTTTTTGGCATCGAAATTTGCTTGCGCCCGGACAGGTAATCGCCCGTCATCGAGGCCAGGTTGGCGGTGACTTGTTCGGGCGTGCCTTCGGCCACTATCGAACCGCCATGCACGCCGGCGCCGGGGCCGATGTCGACGACGTAATCCGCCGAGCGAATCGCGTCTTCATCATGCTCAACGACGATCACCGTGTTGCCCATGTCGCGCAGGTTTTTCAAGGTTTGCAGCAGGCGGTCGTTATCGCGCTGGTGCAGACCAATCGACGGCTCATCCAGCACATACATGACGCCGGTCAGCCCGGAACCAATTTGCGAAGCCAGCCGGATGCGTTGCGCTTCGCCGCCCGACAGCGTTTCCGCCGAACGTTCCAGGCACAGGTAATCCAGCCCGACATTGATCAGGAAGGAAATCCGCGAGGTGATTTCCTTGAGGATCTTGTCGGCGACCTGCGCCTTGTTGCCGGTCAGCGTCAGGCAATTGAAATAATTGCGCGCCTCGCCGAGCGGCAGGCGGCTGATTTCGTGCAGCGTTTTTTCGCCGACCCGCACATGCCGCGCCTCAAGGCGCAAACGGGTGCCGGCGCAAGTCGGGCAGGCTGAACTGCTGACGTACTTCGACAACTCTTCGCGCACGGCGTTGGAATCGCTACCCCGGTAACGTCGTTCCAGATTGGGGATGATCCCCTCGAAACTATGGCTGCGATCAAAGCGCGTACCCTTTTCATTCAGGTAGCGGAAATTGATTTCGGTATTGCCCGAGCCGTAAAGAATCAGCTGGCGGATTTTTTCCGGCAGATCCTCGAACGGCGTATCGACCGAAAAATCGTAATGCGCCGCCAGCGATTCGATGATCTGGAAATAGAACTGATTTTTCTTGTCCCAGCCGCGCACCGCGCCGCCGGCCAGCGACAGCGCCGGGTTGGTCACCACCCGCTTGGGGTCGAAAAACTGGATCACCCCCAGCCCGTCGCACTTCGGGCAGGCGCCCATCGGGTTGTTGAAGGAAAACAAGCGCGGCTCCAGCTCCTGCAAGGCATAAGAGCAAACCGGGCAGGCAAACTTGGCGGAGAACATATGCTCCTTGCAGCCGTCCATCTCCAACGCAATCGCCCGGCCCTCGGCATGGCGCAGCGCGGTTTCAAACGATTCAGCCAGGCGCTGGCGCATGTCGTCGCGCACCTTGAGGCGGTCGACCACCACATCGACCGTATGTTTGTGCGTTTTAGCCAGCTTCGGCACGGCGTCGATTTCATAAACGGTGCCATCGACCCGCACCCGCGCAAATCCCTGGGCGCGCAATTCGGCAAACAAATCCAGCTGCTCGCCCTTGCGATTGGCCACCACGGGGGCAAGGATCATCAGCTTGGTTTCTGCCGGCAGCGCCAGCACGCTATCAACCATCTGCGACACCGTTTGCGCCTCCAGCGCATGCCCGTGTTCCGGGCAATACGGCGTACCGGCGCGGGCAAACAACAGGCGCAGGTAATCGTGAATTTCAGTCACCGTGCCGACAGTCGAGCGCGGGTTGTGCGAGGTGGCCTTTTGCTCAATGGAAATCGCCGGCGACAAACCTTCAATCAGATCGACATCCGGCTTCTCCATCAACTGCAAAAACTGCCGGGCATAGGCTGAAAGAGATTCGACATATCGCCGCTGGCCCTCGGCATAGAGGGTGTCAAAAGCTAGTGAGGACTTGCCCGAGCCGGATAAGCCGGTGATGACGATAAGTTGGTCGCGCGGCAGATCGATATTGATATTTTTGAGGTTATGCGTGCGCGCGCCACGAATGCGGATGGTTTCCATCGCTGTTTCTGTTCAGGTATTTGGGGAAGGGGAAACTATACGCAAAAACCGCCGGGCAGCCGGGGTTTTGTGCGGGGAGTTTGGGGAAAAACTGCGCTTGGCCAGTCTCACACTATGAAACTGAACTGGCGCAAACTGACCACAAAAAGTTGCCATGAATAACGCCAGATCACTCCACTGCAATGCTTTTGCGGCCACCTCTTTCAACCAACCCGCTAGCACTGACCTTGGTTATATGTCTTTTGCCTAATAGGAGGCAGCCATACAGGCGCCTATGATGTTCGCAAAACAAATTGCATGTGGGGGGGTAGATGACTCAGTCTGAGCGTTTCGGAATTATTGAACGCCTGTTAATGGCACGCCGCAGTGTGGGTTTTGCTGAAATGCAAGAGCGCCTTGGTGTATCCCGAGCGACCTTGTTTCGCGATTTGGCCGCTCTACGTGACCGAATGAATGTACCCATCATCCATGATCGCGACAGCGGCCACTATCGCATTGATAACAGTGTTGACCGCTACGAATTACCCGGTGTCTGGTTCTCCGCTGGCGAAATCCACGCCCTGCTCAGCATGCAACAACTGCTTGCTGCATTCGATACAGGCGGCATCCTGGCTGAACACATCAGCCCACTGCGTAATCGTCTGACTCGTATGCTCAAATCGGTATCGCCCTCCAGCGAAGATATTAACCAGCGTATCCACATCCTGAGCGCCGCCGCCCGGCCCTGTACGCCCCAACACTTCCCGGCTATTGCCGCCGCCCTGATGGAACGCCAGCGTCTCAGTATCGACTACTGTGCGCGCAGTAACGGCACCAACAGCCAGCGCCAAGTCTCGCCGCAACGCCTCACCCACTACCGCGACAACTGGTATCTCGACGCTTGGTGCCATCTGCGGGATGAGCTGCGAAGTTTTGCGGTCGACGCCATAAAAGCCGTGAAAATTGTTGATACCCCAGCCATTACCATCGATGAAAGCCAGCTCGACGCCGCCCTCGGCGCAGGCTACGGCATTTTCTCTGGCGCAGAAGTGCGCTGGGCCACCCTCAATTTCACCGCCCAGCGCGCCCGCTGGGTTGCCGCCGAACACTGGCACGCAGAACAGGAAGGCCGCTTTCTCGATGATGGCAGCTACCAACTGAGCGTGCCATATAGCAACGATCCGGAGTTGATCATGGATATTTTGAAATACGGACCGGATTGCGAAGTGGTGGCGCCGGGGGTGTTAAGGGCGAAGGTGGTTGGGTTGTTGAAGGGGGCGGTGGGGAGGTATGGCGATGAGTGAGGGCAAGAGCCGCGTCACTGATAAGGAAAGGGCCGGGACACGCCCGGCCCAACCTATTGCTAGCTTTACAACTACCTTTGCTAAGTTTCAATCCGCGCCTAGTTTCCGGCGAGGGGCTAAGTCTATCAGAGTTCACCGGAACTCTGATCGTGACATTACAACTACCATTGCTAAGAACGCATGCTATGATCTGCTTAATTTATTGGCAAGAGGTGAGGATCATGGGCAACCTAATTGGACTGCTGCGCGAATTGCGGTTGATGAAAAATCAGCCGTCGCATCGCTTTTATGCAGCCTGTGTGTTTGTTTTTGCGCTTGCTGCTACCGGTATGTTTTTTCGCTCTTTTGTGATCAAGGAGTTGCTGTTGCGGCTGATGTGACTGTTTCTAAATGTCTTGAGCGAGTAGTGCCAGGCTGTGTCGATGACAACTTTTGCAATGGGGGCGCGAAATCATGAAAAACGAAGAAGTCAAACTTCCGCCAATCGCTCATTGGCGGAAATGTGATCAGGTTTTTCAATCACTTCCCAGTCACCTGATTGGTGTGGCCGCACTATCGAGCATCTTTGGCAAAAAAATCAGTCTTGAGGTTGCCGGGGAGTTGATTGGGTTACTTCACGATCTTGGGAAATACAGCGACGATTTCCGATGCTATATCCATTCCGCCCTCGGTTTGCTTAATCCGGACGAGGATGATTACGTTGACTCTGGGGCTCTCAAGGGCAAGGTCGATCACTCATCGGCAGGTGCCCAGTTCATTTGGCAGTCCTTGTCCAAGAGAGGTGAGCGAGAGTCCTTGATCGGCCAATTACTGGCTCTGTGCATCGCATCCCACCATTCAGGCTTGATCGACTGCATAGATCCAGAGGGTAGCGATGTCTTCGGCAAACGCATGAAAAAGCCGGAAGAGAAAACCCACCTTGAAGAAGTGCAGTCCTGCGCTGATGCGGGAATACTGGCAAGGGCGCGTGTGCTGCTTGATTCGCCTGAGTTAATCGCCGAAACAAAGAATCTGCTGACGGCCCTCAAGCTGAAAGAGAAAAACGCGAGGCCGTTGTTTCAGCAAGTGGGCTTGGCTGTCCGGTTTCTGTTCAGTTGTTTGATTGATGCTGACCGTATCGATACGGCGAATTTCGAACAAAAGAAAGTCGCCGCCAATCGGCCCCAGGGCGATTACGTGCCTTGGGCTGTTCTGATCGAGCGTCTGGAAAAAATGCTGGCAGCTTTCGCGCCGCGACATCCGATTGACCACTTGCGACAGCAAATCTCTGCTGAATGTAAAGATGCCGCTGCGCGTTCGTCCGGGATTTACACCCTGACTGTGCCTACAGGTGGAGGCAAGACGCTGGCCAGCTTGCGCTTTGCTTTACACCACGCCGAGCAGCGTAAATTGGATCGCATCATTTACGTAATCCCGTTCACTTCCATCATCGACCAGAACGCGAAAGTGGTTCGTGACATTCTTGAACCCAACGATTTTCCGCAGGATCGGGGCAACGTGGTGTTGGAGCATCACTCCAGCGTTACCCCGGAAAAACAGACATGGCGGGAAAAGATGCTCTGCGAAAACTGGGATGCGCCAGTGGTCTACACGACCATGGTGCAGTTGCTGGAAACCTTGTTTGGCAGTGGTACTCGCGGAGCGCGACGTATGCACCAATTGGGTAACGCAGTTGTGATATTTGACGAAATCCAGACACTGCCGATTCGTTGCGTCCATATGTTCAACAACGCGATCAACTTCCTGAGCGAGCAGTGCAACAGTACCGTGGTGCTATGTAGCGCCACGCAGCCATTGCTGCACAAAGTAGCGATTGAACAAGGTGCCATCCGTTTGGCCGAAAGGCATGAAATTGTCGGCGATGTGCGGCAACTATTTGCCGACCTCAAGCGGGTGGTGGTTCTCGACAAAAGACGGCCAAATGGATGGAGCTTTGCTGAAATAGCCGATTTGGCCGACTCCGAGGTTGCGCGGGTAGAGAGTTGTCTTGTCATCGTCAACACCAAGGATGCAGCCAGGCAAATCTTTCTTGCCCGCCAGACTTTGGTCGATGCAGGGAGCCTCTTTCATCTCAGCACCGACATGTGCCCCATGCACCGGAAATCCGAGTTAGCGAAGATCAAGTCCCGCCTTGAGTCCGGGTTGCCAACGCTGTGTGTCAGTACGCAATTGATCGAGGCCGGTGTCGATGTAGATTTCGGTGCAGTGATCCGCTCCATGGCTGGATTGGATTCCATTGCGCAAGCGGCTGGGCGATGCAATCGCAATGGGAAATCGGCGCAGGGCAGTGTGCATCTGGTGAATCCATCGGATGAGCATGTCACGCTGGAATACTTGAAGGACATTGCCATCGGTCGCGACAAAGTTGCTTCTGTCCTCGATTTCTTCCGCGAAACGCCTGAGCGTTATGACCACGATCTGTTGGGGCCGCAGGCTCTAGCTGACTACTACACCCATTATTTCTTCGAGCGGCAAAAGGATATGGTTTATCCCGTTTCTCCAAAGGAGGCGAAAGCCATCGGGCGAAACGACTCCTTGTTGAGCTTGTTGTCGGACAATGGATCGTCTTTGAAAGAGGCCGTACGTAACGGGGAGTCATCTTCTATTAGGGGGCTAAATCAATCCTTCATGTCCGCAGCCGAGGTATTCAAAGCAATCGACTCGCCAACTCAAGGCGTAGTGGTTCCCTGGGGTAAAGCAGGGGCTGATCTGATTGGTCGCTTGCATGGCGCTTACGACATCTCGCTAGAAGGTGAATTGCTGCGGGAAGCCCAGCAATTCACCGTCAATGTTTTTCCGCATGTATTCGACAAACTTACCAAGGCCGGGGCGTTGCATGCCATCAAGGAAGGAGTGCGTATCTTCAGCCTTGATTCCCGGTATTACAGCAAGCAGTTCGGTCTGGCGACCGAACCCGTTTCTTTGATGGAGACACTCAATGTCTAACGCTAGGCGCAACAGTATCGAATTCCGCTTGTGGGGCCGCTATGCCCTATTTACCGATCCGCTCACCCGTATCGGTGGGGAAAAATGCTCATACCACATACCAACTTATGAAGCCCTCAAGGGGGTTTTGAAATCCATTTATTGGAAGCCGACGCTGATCTGGGTGGTTGATGAGGTGCGCGTCATGAAACGTATCCGGACGCAGACCAAGGGAACCAAGCCGCAGGAATTCAGCGGCGGGAACAGTCTGGCGATCTATACCTTCCTGTCTGATGTCGAGTATCAGGTTCGGGCACATTTCGAGTGGAACACCCATCGTCAGGAATTGGCTACGGATCGGATTGAAGGGAAACACTACGACATTGCCAAACGCATGCTCGAACGTGGCGGGCGACAGGATATTTTTCTGGGAACCCGCGATTGCCAGAGCTACGTTGAGCCGTGCGAATTCGGTTCTGGTGTCGGCGAACTGGATGCCGACGGTGAACTGGGTTTCGGGCTGATGTTTCACAGTTTCGACTATCCCGACGAAATCGGGGAAAACAAGCTGTACACGCGAAGCTGGTCTCCGACGATGCTCAATGGCGTTATCCACTTTGACCGCCCAGAAGACTGCAAGGTGCGGAGATTTGTTCGTGAAATGAACCCAAAAGCGTTTGGTATTGAAGTTAATCAGCGCGCGGTTGATGACGAAGCCATTGATTTGGCTGGCCAACTGGAGGGGCAGTCATGAGCTGGATTCAAAAATTGTATGAAACCTATGAGCGTTGCTCAGATGTCATTGAGCCTGTCGGTCCAAAGCTTTGGCCTGTCTCGCATCTTGTAAAGCAAGCACATGTTGAGGTGGTGCTCGACCTGAGTGGGAACCTGAGGAAAGGGCGGATCAAGCTACTTGAGGGCGCAGAGTCCGAAACGTTGATTCCTGCTACCGAAGATTCGGCCAGCCGTGCGGGAGCGAAGGTTGCGCCGCATCCGTTATGCGAAGAAGTATCCTACTGTGCCCCTGAGTCGATGCCTTCTGAGAAATGTGCAGCCTATATGGATTTGCTAACAGCTTGGTGCGAGTCTGAGCATGCTCACCCCAAGGCTCAATCCGTTTTGGCATACCTCACGAAATCAAGTCTAAGAGCTGACTTGACTGAAGCAGGGATTTTCCCTCTGACGTTTACGAACAAGCGAGGGCAGAAAGCCAAAGTTGCGGATGACAAAGTTTTTATTCGTTGGCGAGTAGAGCAAATCGAAAATCCATGTTCAGGGACGTGGCAGGACTCAAGTCTCATCCAGGCTTGGATGAGGTTTGACTGCGCAAGCAATCCAGCAGATGGAGTTTGCTCAGTATCTGGCCTTACAACGCGAATAGCAAAAAAGCATGCCCGTTTTGTGCGGTATTCAGGTGATGGAGGGAAACTGATATCAAGTAATGACTCCGATGGTTACACCTACAGAGGCAGATTTACCGATGGGAAAGATGACTACGGAAAACAAGCCTGTACTGTCGGCTTCGATGTTAGTCAAAAGGCCCATAACGCTTTACGGTGGCTTTTAGCCGCGCAGGGCTACCGACACGATGACCAAGCAATTGTTAGTTGGGCGATTTCTGGCGTTGTCTTACCTAACCCTATCAAAAACACTTTTGACATGTTCGGTCTCGATAGCTCTGATATCGAAGCAAGCCCAACCTCAGCTGGCACCGACCAGAACTTTGCCTTGCGCCTGAAGAAAGTCATTGCCGGTTATGGCGCGAAGCTAGATCCCAAAGAAGATGTTGTCGTAATTGGCTTGGACTCAGCTACGCCGGGGCGCATGGCGATCAGTTTCTATCGCGAATTGAAAGGCTCTGATTTTCTCAAGCGACTTGAAGCTTGGCATGCCAGGTATGCCTGGCATCAAAACTACGGAAAGGAGACCCGCTTCATCGGTGCGCCGGCCCCGCCAGATATTGCTGAAGCGGCCTACGGCCGGCGTTTGGACGAGAAGCTCCGGAACGCGACGGTCGAGCGCCTTCTGCCGTGCATCATCGATGGCTGGGATGTGCCGCACGATCTGGTGCTCAGTACTACCCGCCGAGCGACAAATCGGGTTGGACTGGATCACTGGGAATGGGAGAAGGTTTTGGGAATTGCTTGCGCACTTTTTAAGGGATACCACACGGAAAGGAACTACCAGATGAGTTTGGAAACGGAGCGAAACACCCGCGATTACCTCTATGGCCGATTGCTGGCAATTGCCGACAGTCTTGAGGGCTATGCCTTGTCGACATCGGATGAGGGAAGGAAGCGGGAAACCACGGCTGGTCGACTGATGCAGCGTTTTGCGGATCGCCCCTTTTCGACCTGGCGGACGATTGAACTTGCCCTAAAGCCATATGAGGCCCGGATGCAGGCAGGTAGCGATAGATCGGTTGGCCTCCTGGTCAAGCGTCGCAAGTTGTTGGATGAGGTCATGAGTTTGCTGAACGACTTGCCAGAAAGAACCAGCGATGCGCCTTTAAGTGGCGAGTTTTTGCTCGGCTACCACTCGCAGCGCAAAGATTTTTGGCCCGCGGCTGACGCGGACAAGCAAGCCGCCAATGCTGATAGCCAAGCCGAAACCACCAATTGAAATAGCCAAGCATTTCTCTGAAAGGAAATCAGTATGAGCACCCTGCAAAACAAAATCGATTTCGCGCTCGTCTTGCGCGTTCGCAACGCCAACCCGAACGGTGATCCGTTGAACGGCAATCGCCCCCGCACCGATTACGGTGGTTTCGGGGAAATTACCGATGTTTGCCTCAAGCGTAAGTTGCGGGATCGGCTGCAAGAGTCTGGGCATGCGATTTTTGTGCAGTCTGATGATCGTAAGGTCGATGCCGAAACCAGCCTGCGTAATCGTGCCGAGTCGGAAACCAACGGTTTGGGCAAAGAAGCCTGGAATCCTAAAAAGTCGAAGAAAGACGAGACTGCGAAGAAAGCTTGCGACAAATGGTTCGATGTCCGGGCATTCGGGCAGGTCTTTGCGTTCGGAAAGGATGGCGATGCCAGCGGCGTTTCAATTCCTGTCCGTGGTCCCGTAACGGTGCAGTCTGCGTTTAGCAAGGAAATCGTCGGCGTTACCAGCACCCAGATTACCAAAAGCGTCAGTGGCGAAGGCGATGGCAGCAAGCGAGGCTCCGATACTATGGGCATGAAGCATCGAGTCGACCATGGGATTTACGAGTGCTACGGCAGCATCAACCCGCAGCTTGCCGAACGCACAGGCTTCAGCGAAGCCGATGCTGAGGTAATCAAGGCGATTCTCCCAAGGTTGTTCGAGAACGACGCTTCATCTGCTCGCCCCGATGGCAGCATGGAGGTCTTGTCGGTGGTTTGGTGGAAGCACAACTGCAAGGCTGGGCAGCATTCCGCTGCCAAGGTTCACTACTCGCTGCGCAACTTGCTCAACGATGATGGCAGCTTCGACAAGGACATCTTGCGTCAGGCGTTGCCTGGATTGGAGCCAGAAATCATCCCCGGCTTCTGATGCTCAGCCCCTACCTCCGCCCCACCCAATACTCCGGGTGACGGCTGTGGTGGGCGGTGGCGACGATTTCCAGTGTTTCGCCCTTTAGCCGATAAACCACGGTGTAAGGGTAGCGCTGGAAAGTCAGGCGGCGGGTGTTGCTGCCACCGGTTTCGCCGATTTCCGGGTGGTTTTTCAGGAGGGCCAACGTATGTTCGAAATCATCGAGAAAGCCGGCGGCGATATGCGGGCCGGCTTCCTGCAGATACCAATCGAAAGCACGCCGCGTTTCGCGTCGGGCTGCCGGGTGCAGATGGATGGAAATCACTTCAGCCGGGCGCGCAGTTCAGCAAAAACCTGTTCGGCGGGCACTGTTTCCACTTCGCCGGCATCAAGTTGCGCTACTCGGCGGGCGATTTCCTCATCCCAGGCGGCGGCGATTGCTTCCGGTGTATCGACGCTGACCCAAAGCTTTTCCGCCAGGTCTACGCGCTCGTCCGGGCTGAGTTGCATGGCGGCCTGGGCTACTTGCTGGTAAGTGAGCAACATCGTGAAATCCTCCTTCGCGGTAGACCCCGGATTGTAAAGAAGTTTCCTATGGATAGCGCACATCATGCATAGCGAACCACCCGACCCCATTCCTCTCTCCGCCCTCCAGCATTGGGCCTACTGCCCGCGCCAGTGTGCCTTGATCCATGTCGAGCAGGTTTTCGAGGAAAACATTTTCACGCAGCGCGGACAAGCCTTGCACAAGCGGGTCGATGACCCCGGTTTCGAGGTGCGCGACGGTTTGCGTGTCGAGCGTGCCTTGCCGTTGTTTTGCGACCGACTTGGCTTGGTCGGCAAAGGTGATGTCGTTGAATTTCTGCCGGATGGCACGCCTTATCCCGTTGAGTACAAACACGGCTCCCGGAACAAACGGGCGGATATTGCCGCCTGTGATGACCTTCAATTGGCCGCGCAGGCGCTTTGCCTGGAGGAAATGTTCGGGCGGGCGGTGTCCGAAGGAGCCTTGTACTACGCCACGTCGCACCGGCGGCGCATTGTTGCGGTCGACGCCGATTTACGAGCAAAAGTTGAGTACACCGTCGGCGAGCTGCGGTTGTTGCTGGCTGCGGGCGTCCTGCCACCACCCCTGAATGACGATCATTGCCGCGCCTGTTCCCTGCGCGATCTTTGTCAGCCAGAGGCTGTCGCTCGTTCGCCGGAACGCTCGGCAGCCTTGGTTTCCCTCTTCGTGCCGGAAGACTGATATGCAATTGCTCAATACGCTTTACGTGACAACGCCCGAAAGCTACATCCATCTTGATAACGACACCTTGCGCGTCGAAGTCGAAAAAGAAACTCGCCTGCGGGTGCCGCTGCACCACCTTAGCGCGGTTGTTTGCTTTGGCTATGTTTCGGTTTCTCTGCCTCTGATGCATCGCCTGGCCGATAGCGGTATCAGTCTGGTCTTGCTCGATATGCACGGTCGCTTCAAGGGGCGGCTGGAGGGCGCGGTCTCCGGCAATGTGCTGTTACGTCAAGCCCAGCACGGCCTTGGGCGTGACCCGGCCTTTGCCCTGGGTATTGCGCGTAATTGTGTTGCCGGCAAGGTGCGCAATTGCCGCCAAGTGTTGCTGCGCGGTTCGCGCGAAGCCAAAGCGCCGGAAGATGCGGCGGCTCTGGCCCGAGGCGCCGCTGATTTGGCGGCAAGCTTGCGTGCCTTGCCGGGCGCAGGTGATCTCGACACCTTGCGTGGTTTCGAGGGCGAAGCTGCCCGCCAATACTTTGCCGCGCTGAGTTTTCTTGTGCGCGCCAGCGCCCGTGACAATTTTCGGATGGATGGCCGAAGCCGGCGCCCACCACGCGACAGAATCAATGCGTTGTTGTCATTCGTGTATTCGTTGTTAATGAATGATTGCCGTTCGGCGATTGAAGCGGTTGGCCTCGATCCCCAAATCGGTTTTCTGCATGCGGTGCGGCCGGGGAGGGCCGCCTTGGCGCTTGATTTGATGGAAGAGTTTCGCGCCTTTGCCGACCGCTTGGTGCTTTCCTTGATCAATCGCGGCCAAATCGCGGCGAATGATTTTGTCGAGCGCGAAGGGGGTGCCGTGCTGCTCGAAGGCGATGCCCGCAAAACGGTGCTTGTGGCTTATCAGGAGCGCAAGCAGGAAAACCTGACCCACCCACTGCTCAAGGAGCCGGTTCCCTTCGGCTTACTGCCACATATTCAAGCCCGATTGTTGGCAAGAACTTTGCGTGGCGACACTGCCGAATATTTACCTTATTTGGCGCGCTGAAAATGTTGGTTATCGTTTGCTACGACGTAAACACGGAAACCCGCGAAGGTCGGCGGCGCTTGCGGCGCGTTGCCAAAATCTGCGAAAGCAGAGGGCAACGGGTACAAAAATCGGTCTTTGAATGCCAGGTGGACCGCGCACAGTTTGAGGCGTTGGAGAGCAGCCTGGTCGAAGAAATCAAGGTGGATGAGGACAACTTGCGCTTTTACCGGATAGCCGAATTAAAAGGCTACGAAGTAAAGGAGCATGGCCGTTTCCGCGCCACGGACTTCGATGCACCGCTGGTTCTTTAATGTTGCGCGAACCTGAAGTACCCATGCTTTTCCCGGTAGGTTCGCGCACCGTGTTTTCCTTTGAATTAATTGATCAATTTCCCGTGATGCAGTTTCGCGTAAGATGCTTGTCGCTCACGGACAAAGGGTTCGCGCAATGCGGGTATTTTGTTCTTATGCTTCCGAGGGTTATGGAAGATGAGCATCGCCTCTCGGCAACGAGGGGCGTGGATTGAAACATTTGAGGGAATCATTTTAGCCCCTGGTGCTTACGGCATCGCCTCTCGGCAACGAGGGGCGTGGATTGAAACACGCGTACCTGCGGAGCCGATACGACCTTAAAACGGCATCGCCTCTCGGCAACGAGGGGCGTGGATTGAAACCTTGATTGTTGTTTACATCGCCTGGAAAGGTGCTCGCATCGCCTCTCGGCAACGAGGGGCGTGGATTGAAACGCTTTATGATGTCGCTTTGCCTGATTTGGTTCGGGCATCGCCTCTCGGCAACGAGGGGCGTGGATTGAAACCTGCATTTGCCAGACGGATGTACCGGCTGCATTGCGCATCGCCTCTCGGCAACGAGGGGCGTGGATTGAAACTTTGACATCAATATTGGTGGCCAGCGCGAAACCAGGCATCGCCTCTCGGCAACGAGGGGCGTGGATTGAAACCGGCATTTCAAACGACTCGCCAGGCTGACGGACGCGCATCGCCTCTCGGCAACGAGGGGCGTGGATTGAAACGCTTGCTCATACGCCAACCCCGCAATGCGTTGCGCATCGCCTCTCGGCAACGAGGGGCGTGGATTGAAACGAGACCGGCTGCACCAACACGATTGCCTGGGCGGGCATCGCCTCTCGGCAACGAGGGGCGTGGATTGAAACAGGACTCTGCCGACAACTCGACCTTTACCGATGTGGCATCGCCTCTCGGCAACGAGGGGCGTGGATTGAAACAGGAGTTGCAGGCCAAGGGCTTGCGCGATCTGCAGGGCATCGCCTCTCGGCAACGAGGGGCGTGGATTGAAACACCCGCGCCAAGTATGAACGCATCGCCGGAATCGAGGCATCGCCTCTCGGCAACGAGGGGCGTGGATTGAAACCGGATCAATCGGAAATAACCTCGAAACCCCCGCCAGGGCATCGCCTCTCGGCAACGAGGGGCGTGGATTGAAACACGTGGTGTTCTGATCCATCGCCCACGCAGCGGCGGCATCGCCTCTCGGCAACGAGGGGCGTGGATTGAAACGGTTGCTGATAGCTCGCGTTGAACTGTTGACTTGCTGGGCATCGCCTCTCGGCAACGAGGGGCGTGGATTGAAACGGTTCTTGCGCGGATGTTTGTTTTGGTGCCGCGCCGGGCATCGCCTCTCGGCAACGAGGGGCGTGGATTGAAACGACGAAGGCCAGGCGGACCCATGTTTTCCACTGCGGCATCGCCTCTCGGCAACGAGGGGCGTGGATTGAAACAACCTCATGGCCCTTGTCGAATAGGAATTTTTGCGGGCATCGCCTCTCGGCAACGAGGGGCGTGGATTGAAACCGAATGATATGGGGCGAGCTTTCATCATTCTTTAGGCATCGCCTCTCGGCAACGAGGGGCGTGGATTGAAACTTCAAAGTCCGCGTGCGCGGCATGTTTCCGTCCATGGCATCGCCTCTCGGCAACGAGGGGCGTGGATTGAAACGCCGAACGTCAGCAGGTCTTGCAGGGCCGCCCGCTCGGCATCGCCTCTCGGCAACGAGGGGCGTGGATTGAAACAAAAAAATATGCAGAAAGAGCAAAGAAAGCCGCTGGGCATCGCCTCTCGGCAACGAGGGGCGTGGATTGAAACTTCTCGTCTTTGTCGCTGCGGTTTTTAGCTGCGAGGGCATCGCCTCTCGGCAACGAGGGGCGTGGATTGAAACATCCTCTTTGGCTGATGACCGGCGCGACTGAAGCGGCATCGCCTCTCGGCAACGAGGGGCGTGGATTGAAACATGGATCAACCCTGTACGACATCAAGGCGGTTTTGGGCATC
>JBDKHF010000079.1:0-7045 GCA_039797825.1 Pseudomonadota bacterium
CCAGCCAAAGTGGTGATCGTCGCTTGTATGCGAAAGCTCCTGACTATCATGAATGCAATGCTGAAAAATAATGCAGCATGGAACCCAAAAAAGGCTTGATTTTGGACACGGTTGCTCTCCCCACAAGTGGGGCGAGGGGACTATAGCTCACGACGCCAACCAATCTCGCGCACCCTGCCCGGCTACATAACCGCTGGCAAAGCAGGCCGTCAGCAGGTAACCACCGGTTGGTGCTTCCCAATCGAGCATTTCGCCGGAGCAAAAAGTGCCGGGTAACTGGTTGAGCATCAATTGCTCATTCAACGCTTCAAAGGGCACGCCGCCAGCGCTGCTGATCGCTTCGTCAATTGGCCTTGGTGCCAACACGGGCACCGGTAAAGCCTTGATTGCCGCTGCCAGCGAAGCGGTTGCGGTCAACGCCGAATTTGGGCTGAATTCTCGGAGCAAGGCGGCCTTGACGCCTTCGATACCAACTCGCCGCCGCAAATGATTGGCTAGCGAATCGCGCCCTTGTGGCTTGGAAAGATCGCTGACCAAGCGTTCAAAACTGCGCCCCGGCGCCAGATCGAGAGTCAGTGTTGCTTTGCCTGTGCGCTCCAGTGCATCACGCAGCGGGGCCGACAAGGCGTAAATCAAGCCGCCTTCAACACCGTTTTCAGTAATATTGAATTCGCCCTGCTGGCTTTTTCCGCCGACGCTGGCGATCACCGGCTTGATCGGCTGCCCGGCGAAGCGTTCGCGAAAATAGGCGCTCCACGCCACGTCAAAACCACAATTGGCTGGCTTCAGGGGCGCAACCGGTATGCCACGTTCGGTCAACAACGGCACCCAGGCACCGTCAGAACCCAGCTTGGCCCAACTACCGCCGCCCAAGGCGAGTATCACTGAATCGGCCTTTAGCGAAACCTCGCCCTGCGGGGTGGAAAAGCGCAGACTGCCATCCGCCTGCCAGCCCAACCAGCGATGCCGCACATGAAAGCGCACACCGGCCCCGCGCAAGCGGTGCAACCAGGCACGCAAGAGCGGTGCGGCCTTCATTTCAGTCGGAAAAACGCGCCCGGAAGTACCGACAAAAGTGTCGATACCGAGGCCGGCAATCCACGCACGCAAATTCTGCGGCCCGAAAACGGCAAGCAGCGCGGCAATTTGCGGTGCACGAGCGCCATAACGCGCAATGAAAGCCGGCAATGGTTCGCTGTGGGTAATGTTCATCCCGCCTTTGCCGGCCATTAAAAACTTGCGACCAACCGAGGGCATGGCATCAAAAATATCGACGTTTACGCCGTTGACCGCGCCCCGCAGGAAGTCCCCTTGGGGGATAGCAAGTTGCTCGGCTGCCATCAACCCGGCCGGGCCGGCGCCGATGATTGCTACTCGATAATTCAGTGAATTTTGCATGGCGGCGAGTATGAAAGATTATTAGATGGTCCAGTCGTCCAGCAACAGCCCGTCGATCTGGCGAAATGCCTGGTCGTTGGTGACCAGCACCGCACCAGTACTCAGCGCATGCGCCGCAATCAGTAAATCAAGCGGGGCAATCACCTTGCCCCGCTCACTCAGCGCTGCCCGCGTCTGTCCATAGCAGGCTGCCACCTCACTATCCCAAGGCAGAACATCAACACGCCGCAAAAATGCCTGTACCAGTTGCTGCAATCGGGTAGCAGCAGGACGTTTGGCCAGGCCAAATAACAACTCACCTTCGGTAATCGCCGAGATGCACAGGCTGGTCATGGGAACCGCTTCAACGCGCTGCATCAAACCCGGATGGCCGCGTAGCAAATGGCTGACGATATTGGTATCGAGCAAATAGCGCTTCATGCGCTGATGCCATCCAGAAGATCCCGCTCCGGCTCAGCGGAAACCGACTGCGCCCGTTCATCGGCACTCAAAAAATCGCCCGGAATCTCGGTTGACCGTAACAATGCCTGAAATTCAGCCCAATCAGCCGGCTTTCTGGACAAAATCACGTCTCCCGTTTCGACATCCTGGCGAATAAAAACCTCACGAGTATCAAAGCGAAACGCTGCCGGCAAACGAACTGCCTGGCTACGCCCATTGGTAAATAATTTGGCAACCTGACTCATGACCCACCTCACCAAGCTGATTCGAGATAGACCAAAGCATAGGCCAAGGCTTGAGATATATCAAGGTATATGCAATGAATACACCTTGCACAAATGCATTCAATATCCAATAATGACTGCATCGAATGCAAGCTCAAAAGGTAATTCAATGGCCATGCTGACAGTACGAAACCTGCCCGACGACGTGCACCGCGCATTACGCGTGCAAGCTGCACTACATGGGCGTAGCACCGAAGCCGAGGTGCGGGAGATTTTGGCCGCTGCCGTCAAGCCAGAAGCACGTGTACGCATGGGTGAAGCGCTCGCGGCGCTCGGTCGCACGCTCCACCTGACCAATGCGGATTTTGAAGTATTCGACCAAGTGCAAGACAAAACACCGGCCCAGCCGCTGGGGTTTGAATGATCGTCCTCGATACCAACGTCGTTTCCGAAGCCATGAAGCCCGAGCCAAACCCGGCAGTGCGGGCATGGCTAAACGATCAAGCAGCCGAAACACTGTACCTTTCCAGCGTGACGCTGGCCGAACTACTGTTTGGCATAGCAGCCCTTCCCGCCGGCAAACGCAAGGATATGCTGGCACAGGCTCTTGATGGCCTGATGGGGTTATTCAGGGATCGGGTACTACCATTCGACACGGATGCAGCACGCCACTATGCCGAACTAGCCGTGAGCGCCAGAAAGAGCGGAAGAGGATTCCCAACGCCTGACGGATATATCGCCGCAATTGCCGCCTCGCGAGGGTTCATCGTCGCATCACGCGACACAGCCCCTTACGAAGCGGCCAACGTAGCCGTTATCAATCCGTGGGAAGAATAAGGGGCTGGCTTTTGTTTAACAACCGGTTAGACATATACGCGTACCAGAAAATAACCGGCCAAAGGAACAAATGCAAAAAGCATAATTACACCAAGACAGCCAGAGGGAACGCGATTGCTGTCATGAGAAGAAAACGACTCACGCGCTTGTGGAGGCTGACTTTTAAGCCATTTGCCATGACAGTTTTGGCAGAAAAACTTGGCTTTTTTATTGCGCCAAGCCTCGATAGTGCGCTCCGTATGGCGTGAAATTGCCCCACACCGTGCGCATTGAAAATGCTTTTCCTTGGGTTGCGGCTTTGGGAAGAGTTTGCTGACAAAAAACAGCACGAACACCGCCACAATTACGATGCCGAAAATTAGTTCAGGAGACATAGGTTTTTAAAGCCACCTAAAGTTGGACATAACCGGATGGTAAAAAGCGTAGCTTTCTGACAGTCTGATTTACGGAAATGTTACGTGTTTCGTTAAAAAAACTTTGAATTCGTCATTCCCGAAGGGAGTGACGGCTTTAAAAACAGTTTTGCGGCATCACTTATGCGCAACATCAGGCTTTCCCGGCCTTGGCCTCCGGTTTAGGCGACGATTTTTTCAGGGCTTCCGGCAATTCTTCTTCATCAAGCGGCGTTACCGTCACTTCAACTTCCGGCTCGGCACCGCCGCCACCGAGAATGATGCCGCGCAGGGGCGAAATATCGCCGAAATCGCGACCGACGGCGATCGTGATGTGTTCGGTATTCGGCAATAGATTATTGGTCGGGTCAAAGTCCACCCAGTTGTCATCAAAGCCCGGCGCATAGACTGAAACCCAGGCGTGCGAGGCGTCGGCACCGATCAGCCGGGGTTTGCCCGGTGGTGGCCGGGTCAGCAGATAGCCACTAACGTAGCGTGCGGACAAGCCAATCGCACGCAGGCAGGCAATCATCAGGTGCGCAAAGTCCTGGCAGACGCCGCGTTTTTTCTCAAGCACTTCCATGACCGGGGTGGACACGGTGGTGGCCTCGGGATCGAATTTGAATTCGCGAAAAATCTTGGCCATCAGCGCCTGCGCACCGATCAGGACTGGCGTATCGGGCGGGAAGCAATCGGCGGCATAGTCGGCGAGTTCGTGTTTGATACGCACGTGAGCGCTTTCAAAGAGAAAGCGGGCGGCATCGAGATCTTCCGGTTTGGGTGCTGTTGCATCGTAGGCCAGCCGATCGCGCAACACCTCCCAGGCCAGCGAACTTTCCAGTTTTTCCGGCAGGTGCGGGGTCACTTCCACCGTCATTTCGGAACTGATTTTCAAGCTATCGTGGGGCGCGTGGAAGGCAATCCAGGTCACCGGGTTGCCAAAGGCATCCTGACCATCGCGCCGCCAGGTCGGGGCGGGTTCAACACCCACTCGTTGCTCGACAATTTGTTGCCAGGCAAGTATGCGGGGTGACAGGTGCAGTTGTTGCTGCGAGAGCGACACATTGCCGCCGTAGTCGTAAAACGTTTCGTGCAGCACATGGTAGCGGACAGGCGTTTTTGCCATGATTTAGAGCGCCATGGTTTGCCGGCTGACATCGCCAACGTGCGTGAAGTAGCGCATCCCCAGCCATTCTGAAAGCTGAATTGCGGCGCTATCGAGTTCCTTAAGCAGGGCAGCCAGTTGAGCGCAGGGGGCGCAGACCTGGCACTCACTGAATTGCAGATGGACGAGTTTTTCCAGATCAAACTTGCGCAAGCGCTCAAGCACATCCGGCAAATTGCTTTCACTTTTTTCACCAAGCTCGCGGGCCATGCGGTCGAGATAGCGGGCCAGCACACTGGCCTGAAAGAGCACGCCGTGCGGGTTGCTGTCATCAAAAACGAGCAGGTCAAGCACCGGTAGTAACTCCGGGGAACGTGAATAGCGCGAACGGTAGGTAATGATCGAGTCAGTCAGCTCAAGCAGCCATTCAAGACTGCCCGGCCCCCGTGTGGCGGGCATGCTCAGGAAGTTGGAAATGGCGTTCGAGAGGAAACAAAGCCGCTCCAGCCGCCGGCCAATGATCAGGAAACGCCAGCCGTCGTCACGCGTCATGTTGTCCATCGCGAAACCGGTCAGCGAGGACGAAACGCCAAGCACGCGGTCGAGGAAGGCGATGGCTTCGGTCAGCGTCGGATGAATTTTTTGCGCAGCTTGCTGTTCACGTTGCAGGCGATTGAGCGAATGCCAGTGATCCAGCGACAGGCGCTCGCGGACATGGGTTGCCGACCACATCAGGCTGCGAATATTGCTCGCCAGACTGCCCGGTTGCTTGGGATCGTAGATCGCTTCGAGCAGGACGTGTTCGGAGCCATCCACCACCGGCGTGTCTTCTTCCGGCTTGGGCAAGACACCAAGGTGCAGCGCCAGTTCCATCGCCGAGGCGACCGCTGGCGTTTTGCCACCACCGGCTTCAACCACGCGGCTCAGGGCAACGCGCAACATGCGGGCGCTATCGTCAAAGCGCTCGGAATAACGGCCCAGCCAGAACAGGTTTTCAACAACACGTGAAGTCAGGTTGGCCCCCGCCCGAACCAGATCACGAATACCGATCGAGGGCTTGAGCATGGTGAATTCGCTCACCGGACCATCGGTCAGCACCCAGGCGTCCTTTGAAGAACCGCCGCGCTGCATTGAAATGATGCGCGTATTGCTGCCGGTTGCGACGCGTGCCAAACCACCCGGCATCACTGAATAACCGTCGGCGGTCGCCACCGCATACGCCCTCAGCCCAACCGGACGGGCGAGTAGGCGCCGCTCGTGCGAACGGCTCCAGGTTGGCCCTTGCGATAGGTTAACCATCTCTTGCGCGACGTAGGCGTGCGGACGAGCCTCGATGCGATGCAGCATTTCGGCGCGCGCTTCGCCTTTCAGTTCATAACCAAAAACCGGGTCCATACGCTGCGTTGGGTAGGCTGGCTTGATGACCAGATCGTCAAAATTTTCACGGACGTAATCGAGCGCCGGTTTCTCGCCACACCACCAGGTGCCGACCGAGGGCATGGCCAGTTCTTCGCCCAGCAATTTGCGGCAGATTGCCGGCAAAAAGCCCATCAATGCACCGGAAGCCAGCAGACCGCTGCCCAGCGCATTGGCAATGGCAACCCGGCCAGCGCGAATGACGTTGAGCAAACCGGGAATACCGAGTGCCGAATCGCCACGCAGTTCCAGCGGATCGCAATAGCCATCATCCTGACGGCGCAGGACGACGTGCACCCGCTCCAGGCCACGCAAGGTTTTCAGGTAGAGCGTTTCACCGCGCACCGTCAGATCCTGGCCTTCGACCAAGGGAAAGCCGAGATAGCGCGATAAATAGGCGTGTTCAAAATAGGTTTCGTTGTACGGGCCGGGCGTCAGCAGCACAATATGCGGCTGTTCGTCTCCCTCAACCGGTGCCAGCGCAGCCAGACCATCCTGCTGATCGTGGAAAAAATCTGCCAAATGCTGAACATGCAGGTCACGGAACATTTCCGGAAAAACCTGCGAGACAACCAGCCGGTTTTCCAGCGCATAGCCTGCCCCGGAAGGCGCCTGAGTACGGTCAGCAATTACCCACCATTGGCCATCCGGCGAACGCGCCAGATCAACCGCGTAATTGTGCAGCCAGATGTCGCCGATTGGCTTGATCCCGCGACAGGGCCACAAATAGCCGTGCTGCCCGAAAACCAGCGAGGGCGGCAGCAAGCCTTCGGAAAGCAGGGTCTGGTCGCCGTAAAGGTCGGCCAGCATGGCATTGAGCAGCTTGGCGCGCTGTGCAACCGCCGCCGAAACCTTGGCCCATTCTTCCGGGGCAATGATCAGCGGTAGCGGATCAAGTGCCCAGGGGCGATCTGAACCGCTGGGATCAGCGTAAACATTGTAGGTAACGCCGTTTTCCTGAATCCGCCGGTCAACGAACTCAAGCCGCTGCCGCATATCTTCGGGCGCGACGGCATCCAGATGATTAAAGAATTTCCGCCAGTGCGGACGCACCTCGCCATCCGAAGACAACATTTCGTCGTAACGGCGGGCGCTTTGCGGGTAAATCGCGAGGAGTGTACGGGCCATAAAGCCTGGTAAAGGTTGCAGCAGCGCCCCACCGGAGTGGAGCGCACGCTAATGCTGCAAGGTGCCGGTTAAAAACGGCGCAAGTCTAACGTAAACGGGTGCTC
>JBDKHF010000080.1:0-43685 GCA_039797825.1 Pseudomonadota bacterium
CTTTGTCCTGGCCGCCGGGATGCAGACGAATGCGGAAATCTGGTTGGGTGACCGGACGGTGATGGAGTATTT
Organism: Pseudomonadota bacterium; assembly: GCA_039797825.1. Lineage (GTDB taxonomy): Bacteria > Pseudomonadota > Gammaproteobacteria > Burkholderiales > Rhodocyclaceae > Azonexus. Next base: position 73 of record JBDKHF010000080.1, read on the forward strand.
GCTGTCACCGGTGCGTAAGGCTTGGCATGAGGCGGGGCAGGAGCGGTGATGGGGGTTTCCTCAGAAATACAATCGCATCATCAAAGCCAATTCGAAAAATCGACCGCTGTTGATCGTCCTCAAGTTGGCAGCAAAAACGAGGCGATAGCTACCATTAAACATCCCAAGTTGCCTGTGCGATATTTTGCCGAGCCATTACCTGATCAGAAGACTGATCTGGCTCTTATTGACCATAAGGCATATTCGCCATAAACTTCGTCAAAATATTAATTCGACGAATGAACGAATATGGGTGACTCTATCAAGCAAAAAGCCAATGTCGAAGACATTGAATCAGATTTCGCCAATTTGGCTAGGTTAGCGTCTTCGGATGCGCACGAGGATACCCGTCTGTTCCTGGCAAAGTTGGTGCGTAAGTATCGCCAACACCGCCCGGCATTGGCGGCATTGCTTGATCAAAGCCTGAAATCCTCTCAAACACGTTCAGCGGCGAGCTCCGTACTCCGCCGTGGCAATCCGATGCCGGAGGTTTCTGAAGCGCTGCCAGTTGATGGTGACTCCCGACTGACGCTGATCCGCGTCTTCGATGACCGGCAAGGTTTGGCACCGCCAATTCTATCTGCCAGCACCCACGACTCGATTCAGGCAATCATCCAAGAACGCCAAGAGCGAGAACGCTTGGCGGCACGCGGCATTAGCCCAACCCGATCAGCCATTTTGGTGGGGCCGCCGGGCGTCGGCAAGACACTTTCAGCCCGCTGGATTGCCTGCGCGCTGGGTAAGCCGCTATGGGTACTGGATCTGACCGCAGTGATGAGTAGCCTCTTGGGCAAAACGGGAACTAATTTGCGTGCGGTGCTGGATCATGCCAAGAAGCACGCGGCAGTATTACTCCTTGATGAGATTGACGCCATCGCCAAGCGGCGTAGTGACGAATCCGATATTGGCGAACTGAAACGCTTGGTGACCGTGATGCTGCAGGAGGTGGATCAATGGCCGGACAGCGGACTGTTACTGGCCGCGACTAACCATCCGGAACTCGTCGATCCAGCACTGTGGCGCCGCTTTGATCTGGTTCTCAAATTCGATGTTCCCGATGCGGCTGCCATAGCTGTGGCCATCCGTCGTTTCCTGGGTGATGACCTTAAAATATTCGAACCCTGGGTGGATGTGCTTGCCGCCGGCCTTCAGGGGCAGTCGCTGTCCGATGTAGAGCGCAGCATCAATACATTGCGGCGTGGGCACGTCCTGCAAACAGCATCCATTGAAAAACTAATTAATGGCGCCATTGGTCAGCAACAGGAGTCACAGAGCAAGGCTGAACGACTCAACCTGGCGATCGAACTCGCCAAGACTGGTCAGCACACCCATATGCAAATCAGCCAGATGACAGGTGTGGCCCGCGACACGATCCGCAAACACGCGGGGCCATCCCCCCGCAAAGGAAGAGGGCTCAAATAAATGTCCACACGATACCTGATCGGCCGCGCCGAACTACTGACCTATCCGATTGACGCGCCCAAGAAAAAACCAAGCGACAAGGCTCATCCCTATACCCTGAACGAAGCCCAGAAAATTATCGTTCCAGAGATTGAAATCGCTAACAGCTTCTTTCAGGCTTTGCCTGCCAAAGCTTGTGCGGACGACTTGGCAGTGGCCCGTCTAGTTTTGCATCCGGCTTACTTGGCGAAATCCTTTTTCCCAAAACTGCTCCTTGATCAGGTCGGTCTGGCATCAATCGGGTCACGTACCCGGCGCATTGAGCCTCGCCGACAAACCCGGCGGGATGCACCGCACGAGGCGGAGACGACGGAACTATTCGTCGCCGGCACTCGCTCGGCATTGCAAAAATTTCCTGATTTCGCCAGAGATTTGCGCGAGGAAATGCCAGTCGCAGAACAATTTGCCCGTATCGAGACTTTCGCAGCCATGACCTCCGCTGACCGCTTGAGGTTGGAGGGAACCGATATTGGCCATGTTTTCGAGGTGGGGCTACACCTTCTCCCTGAGGGGGATACTGCCGATCTGCGATCATTGTTTGCTGACTATGCGACCGAGTGCGGATTCAGGGTTAACAGCGAGTTTGAATTCGAGGCGGGTCGCTTGCTTTTTGTGGCGGTCGAGGGTGACGTATCGGGTCTGGAAAAGTTGGCACAGTTCACCATGACGCGTGTGGTTCGGCCGATGCCACACCTGCGTGCTGCCCGCCCAGTGTCACGCAGCATGCCGCTGGCCGTTTCGTTCGCCTTGCCAAGTGCCGAACCACTCTCACGAGAACCCAAAGTTGCCATTCTCGATGGCGGCCTTCCTGTTGAGCATGTAATCAATGGCTATGTTCGCCGCTATTTCCTGGCCGACGAAGAAGCCAAGGATGTTCCCGATTTCACAGAACACGGGCTGGGTGTTACTTCGGCCTTTCTGTTTGGGCCCATTGAACCTGATACGACGGCAGAGCGCCCCTATGCGCCGGTTGATCATCACCGTGTCCTTGATGCCCGGATTGACGAGGAAGACCCATACGAGTTGTACAGAACGCTTGGTCACGTTGAAACCGTCTTGCTCTCGCGCCAGTATCAGTTCATCAACCTTAGCCTCGGACCTGATCTACCAATTGAGGATCAGGATGTTCATGCCTGGACTGCGGTGATCGACACCATCCTGAGTGATGGGGAAACCCTGATGACCGTTGCGGTCGGCAACAATGGGGAGCGTGACACCCTGACGGGACTTAATCGCATCCAAGTCCCTTCTGATAGCGTAAATGCGTTGTCGGTCGGTGCCGCTGATCGAACTGGTACCGACTGGAAACGCGCCAGTTACAGCGCGACGGGTCCCGGCAGAAGCCCTGGGCGTCGCAAGCCGGATGTCGTCGCCTTCGGTGGTACACCCAAAGAATATTTTCATATTGTGGCACCTGGTAGCAGGCCAAGTCTGGCCGCCACACTGGGGACCAGTTTCGCGGCACCGCTCGCCTTACGCTCTGCCGTCGGCATCCGTGCCATTCTTGGTGATCCAGTTCATCCGCTGACCATCAAGACGCTTCTAATCCATGGTTGCGAGACAACGGATGACCACGATGTTCATCATGTCGGTTGGGGCCGTGTCCCAGACGATATCAACCGGCTGATCACCTGCGGTGATGGCGAAGCTCGCATTATTTATCAAGGTGAGTTGCGCCCCGGCAAATTTTTGCGGGCGCCGATCCCGTTACCCGCTTTTCAACTGGAAGGTAAGGTACGTTTGCGCGCAACGTTCTGCTATGCCAGTCCGGTCGACCCGCAGGATGCCGGTGCCTACACCAAGGCAGGTTTGGCTATTACCTTCCGACCAAACAGTGGCAAACGCAAAACCGGGGCAGCCAATGCGGCTTCCAGTAGCTTTTTTCCTGCGGCAGAATTCAGAACGGAAGCGGAATTACGTGCAGACTTGGGCAAATGGGAAACTGTCCTTCATGCTGAACACAACTACCTCGGGAGCAGCCTACTTGAGCCGGTTTTCGATGTGCATTACAACGCCCGAGATGCTGGTGGTCTGGCGTCCTCCGGTGCGCCTGCCATCCGTTACGCGCTTGTGGTGACCGTCCATGCCCCCAAGCACGCTCAGTTGCATCAGGATATCCTGAATGCTCATGCCGTACTTCAGGCGCTGCAGCCACAAGTTTCTCTACCCCTGCGTACGTAATTATCACTAACAGGCGATAGGCAACGGCGAAATACGCGATGAGTCGGGTTGATCTTTACCTTGATGCAGCCGAGCGGGCCAATACCCGGCGTAGCTACGCATCGGCGATCCGGCATTTCGAGGTCGAATGGGGCGGCTTGCTGCCAGCTACCATCGATTCCATCACACGCTATCTAGCCGAGCACGCAAAATATTTATCACTGAGCACCCTCAAGCACCGCTTGGCTGCCTTGTCGCGCTGGCACCAGGACCACGGGTTTCCCGACCCGACAAAGGCCGCCAAAGTCCGCCAGGTTCTCAAAGGCATCCGGGCGCTGCACCCGGCCCAAGAAAAACGCGCCAAGCCGTTGGAGCATTATATTCTGCAGCAGACCAGCAACTGGCTGGTGCAGGCGACGGCCTCCGCTGTTGTCCGTGGCGATGCCGGCAGCACGCTGCGACATACCCGTGATCGGGCCCTGGTGCTGCTCGGATTCTGGCGGGGATTCCGATCTGATGAATTGGCCAGTCTGTGCATCGAATTCATCGAGATCAAGCCTGGAGAAGGCATGACCTGCTATTTCCCGCGAACCAAAGGGGATCGGCAACTAGAGGGACGAAAGTTTTCCTGCCCAGCACTGTCACGGCTGTGTCCAGTGGAGGCGGTAGAGGATTGGCTGGCCTTGTCCAAACTCAAAGATGGCCCACTCTTTCGCAAAATTGATCGCTGGGGACATCTCTCTGAGTCAGGGCTTCTCCCTGGAAGCATCATTCCAATGCTTCGCCAGTTCCTTGCGCAGGCAGGGATTGCCGATGCCGACGCGTTCAGCAGCCACTCACTACGTAGAGGATTTGCCCATTGGGCAGGTTCGAGCGGGTGGGATATCCGGGAGTTGATGACTTACGTTGGCTGGCGCGATATTAAAACCGCAATGCGCTATCTGGATGGTGTCGACATCGGTCTCAAGGCTCGTTTCGAGCAAGGGCTGGATCAAGGATTGTTGGCTCCCGCGCCATCTTCATCAAAATCAGCTCCCCAATTGCCAGCCCTCCCAGAGGTAGCGCTGACGACGATTGAAGTTTCCGTTCTGTTAACGCCATTCAATGGCAGTAGCAGAATTGGAGCCAAGGCGCTTCGTGAAATAACGGAAACCTGTCTGGCTCGTTTTCAGGCGCAACAAATTGACAGCGATGGCCATCTGTATCGAATTTCGGTCCCCACACCCTCGGTCGACGCTCTGGACGATCATCTCTACGATTTACTTGACGAACTCCATCGGATTGCCGATGCGCGTGAATGTTTTCTGGAAGTAGTGTGCCGCGACACAGCTAGTGGCAGGCACTGGGACTGATACGGAATGACTCAGCTTCACGAGACCGCATATCCCCGGCTGAAGGCAGACCCTTCAGTACAGGATCTCGAAGAGATTTATACCCTGACGCCCGATGAAATTGCCTTCATCGACAAGACCGTAAAGCGTCCCGTTGCCCGCTCGGCGGCATTCATCTACCTGAAGTTGTTTCAGCGGCTTGGCTACTTCGTCCACATCAGAGATGTGCCAGCGGCGATACGTCAGCACATTGTGACCCAAACAGGAGGTCGTCCGGCCAGGTCCGACGAACTTCGGCAGTTTGACCGGACGACGACGCGCACCACCTTGATCGCTGCGCTTCGACGCTACTTGAATGTTCGTCCGTTGGACGATCAAGGGCGTGCCTGGTTGCGGCATGTCGCAGAAACGGCTGCGGACAGCCGACATGTCGTCGCCGACATCGTCAACGTGATGCTTGAAGAACTGGTCCACCATCGCTACGAGTTACCTGGTTTCTCTACGCTTGATCGGCTGGCCATTCAGGCTCGGGAAAAAATCCACGACGTCCATTTTGCAAGCATCACCGATCAGCTTGATGCCAAAGTAAAAGCCCTGCTCGATGGCTTGTTCAAGGTCAAGCAAGACGAGACCAGCAGCACCTGGAACCTGCTCAAGCGCGAACCGAAGAAACCGACCAACAAGGAAACCCGTTCCTATCTTCAGCATATCCGTCGGCTCCAGTTGCTGGTCGACCAACTGCCCAAACCTGACATTCCCATTCCAAAACTCAAGCAGTACCGCTACATCGCCCGCTCGCTGGATGCGACAGAAATGGCGGAATTAAAGCCCCAGAAGCGCTATGCACTGGCGGTCATCTACATCCGTTCGCAATTCGCCCAGACGCTCGATGACGCTGCCGACCTGTTTGTCCGCATGCTCCAGAATCTTGACAATCAAGCACGCAACAAGTTGGGCGAATACCAGCAGGAACATCTGCAGCGAACCGATCGTCTGATTGGCCAATTGAAGGAGATGTTGCTAGCCTACCGGATCGACGGCTCGGATCATCAACGGGTAGAGGCCATCGGTGGCAGCCTGATTGCCGAAGTCGATAACCTGGTGGCCATCTGCGATGAGCACATGGCCTACGCTGGACGCAATCATCTGCCGTTCCTCATCCAGCCCTACAAGATGGTTCGAGCTCAGTTGCTGAACTGTATCGAAATTATCAATCCGCAGAGTAGCAGTGAAGACGATACCCTGATCCGGATGATAAAAGCGTTGCAGGCGCTGCGTGGCACCCGGCATGACATCGTGCCACTGTCGTTGGTCGGGTTGAATGCCGAGGAAGATTTCCAGTGGCTCTCCACGGCCTGGCGAAAACTGGTCATTTCCGAACGCGCCGACGGTCAGGTCGTTGCCATCAACCGCCGTTACTTCGAACTGGCGGTCCTGTATGCGATCCGCGATGAACTGAAGTCGGGCGATCTGTTTATCCCGCATGGCGAACGTTACGACGACTACCGGGAGCAACTGGTTGACGATGACACCCTGAATCGTGAATTGGCACAATATGGAGAGGTCACTGGTGTCGAAACGGATTCCAGGGCCTTTACGGAGTCCTTGAAGGCGGCTTTGCTGGAGACGGCTGAGGCTGTCGACGCCGAATTTCCCGAAAATGCCTACGCCGAAATCGTCGATGGCCGGCTGATCCTGAAGAAACCGCCAGCCAGCGAACCGCCACCCGGCATCAGGGCGATCGACCAGCTGATCACCGAGCACATGGAGAACATCAGTATCGTCGACGTACTGATCGACACTGAGCGCTGGCTGCAATTGCACAAGTTGTTTCGGCCTTTGATGGGAACCGAAAGCCGGATTGAGGAATTGCGACCACGCGTAATCAGCACCTTGTTCTGTTATGGCTGCAACCTCGGGCCGACCCAGACGGCGCGCTCAATTCGTGGCATGAGCCGCAAGCAGATCGCCTGGCTCAACATCAAGTACGTGACGGAAGAGGTGCTGGAAAAAGCCATCGTCAAGGTCATCAATGCTTACAACAAGTTCGAATTGCCTGGCTACTGGGGATCGGGCAAGCATGCCTCGGCTGACGGCACGAAATGGAATCTCTACGAGCAGAACCTGATTTCCGAACATCACATCCGCTACGGCGGCTATGGCGGCATCGGCTACTACCATGTCTCCGACAAGTTCATCGCGCTGTTCAGCCACTTCATTTCCTGCGGCACCTACGAGGGCACTCACATCCTCGACGGGCTGATGAGCAACACCTCGGATATCCGGCCGGACACCATCCATGGCGACACCCAGGCCCAGAGCTACACGGTGTTTGCGCTTTCCTATCTTTTGGGCATCAAGTTGATGCCGCGCATCAGAGGTATCAAGGATATGGTGTTCCATCGGCCAGATACCAACAAAAAATTCGCACACATCGATCGACTATTCAGTGACGACATTAACTGGCAGCTGATCGAGACTCATCTGCCGGACATGCTGCGCGTAGCGGTATCCATCAAGCTCGGGAAAATTTCGGCCTCTGCCATCCTGCGTCGCTTGGGGACTTACAGTCGAAAGAACAAGCTGTATTTCGCCTTCAAGGAGCTTGGCAAGGTAATCCGAACCATCTTCCTGCTGAAATACGTTGGCGACGTCGAACTTCGCCGACTCATCCACGCGGAAACCAATAAGTCAGAGCAATTCAATGGTTTCGAGAAAAAACTGTTCTTCGGCGGAGAAGGGGTAATTGCCGAAAACCTGCGCTATGAACAGCGCAAAATCATCAAATACAACCATCTTGTTGCCAACCTGGTCATCTTGCACAACGTGGTGGGGATGAGCCGAGTGCTGAAGCAACTCCAGGCTGAAGGTGCTGTGATCAACCAGGAGGTTCTGGCTGGACTGGCGCCGTACCGATTGGAGCATATCAATCGTTTCGGCGACTATGTGCTGGATTTTCGTCGCAAGGTTGAGGCACTGGATGAAGGATTCCGAATTCTGGAGATCGAATCACCAAGCCAAACCGAATGACCAGGCGAGAGTAGGTCGGCGAAGCTGGTTTTCGCATCAGCCAAGAAATATTCTTTTTAAGAACAAGTCGCTACGCTGTTTTTTCGAGTATTTCGCACGATTCCCGGCCGACCCTCTATTCGGTTCGTTGCCTGAGCAAGGTTGTGAGTGTTTTGATTTCATGTGGTTTGCCTTCCCCGGCTGCCTTGCAAGCGCACGGCAAGTCTTTGCAGGCCTTCGAGTGCGCCTAGCGGGATGGGCATCCCCTCGTTTGCGGGGATGCCGGATTCACGCGGATTGATCCGGATGACCAGTCCGTTCTGACGCAGCCCGAGGTTGCGTACTGACGGGATGGCGGTGCCTGCGCCTAATTCAATAGTGACCAACTGCGTTACGGTGCTTAGCCATTGGCTCAAGTTGTCGTACTGGCGGTCGGTCATTTCGCTTTGCCAGTACGCATCGTTGAACATCAGGATGTTGGGCCGGGCCAAGCCAGCACATCTTGGGCAAGTGGGCAGCGGGGATCCGAGCAGGCAGTTTGCGGTGTCAATTTCGGGGTTGAAGCCGTCGGCAGACCAGATGGCTGGCGTGCAACTGTTCAGGCATTGCAGGTGATGGATGGAGCCGTGGCACTCGCAGATTTGTGCGCAGGAGAATCCTGCCTTTTGAAACTGGCCATCGACATTGCTGGTAAATACAAATGCACCTTGTGCCATCTTCTCTGATAGCTGCTTCAGGATGGCAAACCCGGCATGCGGCGCTGTCTGCCGGTAGAGGTTCAGACGATGACCATAGAACCCCCAGGCCAGATGAGGTGCGGTATGGAATGCTTGCGGGTTGGCAATGTCGGTGAATTCAATGCGCTCGCGGCCAAGTGCTGGGTAGGCTTGCCAGAATCCTGTGTTACCCCGGAAATCGGGTAGGCCAGAATCAACCCCAATGCCGGCGCCAGCTGTAATAAGCAATCCACTGGCGGCATGGATTGCTTCTGCGGCACGGTCAAGATTGATATTGAGCTGGTTCATGGATAGGCCTCGTGACTGGTTGGATATGAATTATTAGGCGGCATCCGACAAATCATGTCGCAACAAGCGTCGTGCGACTTGATTTGTCGCTTGCTTGACGAAAATTGCTATTGCACTGAATGGCGGCGGGTGATGTTTCGGTGTTTTCAAGGGTGGTATCGCGACAATCAACAGCGGTTTTCGCTGCCGCTGCGTTTGGTCAAGAGAACTGAACACGCTATTGAACTGGCAGTAGGGGATATTCCAGCCAGTGTTTTGACAATTTCACTGCTCAATCAGGCGACCACACCCCAAGGCTTGGATTGCGCGGCTTATTTTTTGCACGACGGCGAGTGTATGGACTCGATGTGCTGGCTGAGCGCGTATCCCCAGCGCCAAGGCGAGGATGTGGTTTGTGGCGAGTGCGCCCGTGAAGGCCATGCCGAGCGATTTCCAAATACCGAAACGCTTTGGCGCGAACACGTTTTTGAAGAATTACTCGACTGGATCAACGGCACCCTGGCGCCTGCGACTCATCTTGATTTCTATGGAAAGGCCGGCTGCACCTGGGTGAATTTGCGTGCAACTAGCGCGCCGTTGGCGCCGCAGTTCGATTGGCTGGCGAGCCACGAAATCAACTCAACTTTAAGGAAAATCCAATGAAAATCAGCCTATTTCTTGTTTCGCTCGTCTGGTCGGTGTCGACAATTGCTGCTCCCTCTTTTGATTGCACCAAGGCGCAAAGCAAGTCCGAAATTTCAATTTGCGAAAGCGAAGCGCTGGCCAGCCTTGATCTAAAGATTGCCAAGGCCTACAAGCAATCACTACTGAATTCATCAAATACCAGTCTGGAAAAAGCCAGGCAATGGGTCTGGCTGAAAGAGACTCGCGATAAATGTGATGATGCGGAGTGCCTTGAGCGTGTGATGGGGGAGCGGTTGGCTTTATTGTCGCCACCGCCCGTGGTGGTTGAAACCCGGCACTATCGAGAGAATTCGTATAAGTCGCCCCCACTCGTTGCCGAGCCGTTGCCGACAGTTGAACCGGTCACGCCCAAGCCGGAGGTAGTTGCTAGTCCTCCTATACAGGTTGCACCGGCGCCAGCTTGGACTCCGAAAGAAACGCAAAGAGCGCCGGTCAACCAGGCAAAACCGTTTTTTTCAGAGACCGTTATTTTCTGGATTGTGGTTGGCTTTGTTGTGACCATGTTTCTTACGGCAATCGGCATCAAAAAACACGCCAATTACTTTTGCAACTGGTTTGACTTTGTGATTTCGACGGGGATGACGCTGTTGATCATTGGCTATCTACCGAATATTTATGTTGCCCTGGCTGTCGTTGTGGTTTTTCACATCATCATTGGCTCAGCCATCAATGACTTCAGTTTCACGAAGGGCTTGATCTCATCGATTGGCCGATGCTCAGGGATTTTTGTGTTGCTCGGCGTCATACTTGCCAGCCTCATTTTCATCTTCACGAAAACAAAATCCTCAAGTATTGGTGGCCGGATAAACAACGGTGAAGACCCGATGCAGGCCATTGAGAATGATAGAAAAGACAATCACCGCCAGATGTTTGGCTATGCCGTCGGTGCCGGTGCAACTGGCGGGGTGTTGTACACAATTGATAGTTACTTCATCAACAATGCTGAGAAAACCGGGCAATCGGGATAACTCCAAAAATCGCAGTTAGCGCCCGTTGGCGCAGCACAAGGCTACGCAGCACGAACGGTTATTTCCCGACAGGTGCGCCCCGTTCGCCCCTTTGGCGCAAGGAGGCGAGGGGGCGGTTTGACCGGGTTCAATCCGGAGTTGATCCTGATAACAGGAAGCCGTTTGATTTGGTGGTGCTGTACCGAAAAGGGGTCTATGCCGCCAATGGTAATTTTGGGGGTTGAATCAGGCACTCAGCCGGGATGCCCAGCTTCTCATGCAGCTTCCAGATCATGTTCAGCGTTAGCGGTCGCTTGCGGTTCAAAATTTCATAGACGCGATTTAGCCGGCCAATGAGTGGAACCAAGTCCTTCGGCGTCAACCCGGTTTGATCCATGCGGAATTTGATGGCCTCGACCGGGTCGGGCAAATCAATCGGGAAGTGCTTGGCCTCGTAGGCTTCAACCAGTGTCAGCAGGATTTCAAAACGGTCGCCATCTTGAGTACCGGGTTCGGGTTCGTTATCGAAGTAAATAGCGACTTCGCGCAGCGCGGCTTTGTAGTCCTCTGCGGTGCGGATCGGGTGAATTTCCATGTCAGACCTCCATTTCTATAGTTTCGGCATCTATGTCATCGTATTCCTTGTGGGTGCCGATGAATTTCACATAGACCGCTTGGTAGTGGTAGGCAATGGATACCACTAGCCGGTAATCGTTGCCCTTGATATTGAACACCACGCGACGATTTTTGAGGATGCTCGCGCTTCGATATTGTTCCTTGATCTGTGCAGGCTGCAACCATGCAGCCTTCTTGGCCTCATCAACCCAAGACTTTAGCGCTTGCTCTGCATCCGGGTATTTTTCCCAGAAAACTCTCAAGAATTTAACGGCGACAATATGCATTGACAAAGTATAGTCCCGAATTGGGACTAGTCAACTTCCCAAGCCCCGAGCAATTCTCAAACAGGAAAGCTGCCTTGCTCATCAGTTGTTATTTCGACATAGATATTGCCGATGCGCAGAAGGTCTCGCCAGTCCAGATAGGAATGGTCGTAAAGCTCGTGAAATGAGTAGCAGTGATGGGCGCTCTCAAAAGGCGGACCGGATTCAGCGTGATTGATATGCAACATGCCAATCCCCCATTCGTCATTATCTGTCCAAACGTAGTATTCGCCCTTTGTCAGGATGTTGTCACAATCTTCTTCCCACTCGGGATCATCCTCGCGCAAAAAATACGTTAAGTACAAAGTCAGGTTGAAAGCTTCCATCCAATGGCTTTGCTCATCGACTTTGGCCAGCAGGGTTTTTTGTTTGGCTTTCAGAATCGGGTAAATCATGGCTTCGATTTCTCTCAGCCGCAAATGTATGGCCTCGATCTGCGCGAGCTCTTCTGGATTAAGGTCTGAATAGGATGTTCTGGGGGCATTTTCATGGAATTTGGCCCAGACTTTTTGGTTTTCATAATGATCCAATTTCCAGTTGTACTTCATTTCGATACCTCCGGTTTGGTTGGTTGAAGCCGGCGACGATTCATCCTTCGCCTAGCTATGCATCCTCTCCTCTCATGCGACGCATCGTGTCGCAGTGCTGTCGATAATGGTGGTATGCCCCAAGCGGCACTTGCTCAGGAGAAAATGCCATGCCTAAAAAACTGTATCTGTTACCTGCCGATTGCTCATCACGGCTCAAAAATACGAGCCTGTTTTACCCTTGCTCGGGTGACGATGCGCTGCCGGCAGTGCAACTATTCGCCGCTGCGGTTACCGATTTCCACTTTGTTGATTGGGCCTATTTCCGTCCTGGCCATCAGGATTCGCGACATACGAGGCTGGATCAAGCAGCCAGTCGCCAACCGGCTTTACTTCGGGATCAGACCGATTTCGAGTTGCTTCAGGTTGAGATTGATGGCCCGGTTACCGCGCCGTCCTCTGGCCGGGAATTCGCGCCGTGCGTGCTGACCGAGCATTATCGACATGTGCCTTCCGGTAACGAATTCAGGGTGCATCGTCATCGTGATTTGGGGGAAAACGTTTTTGATCTCGGGATTCCACGTCTGGGTGTCTTTTTCTATCGGGGAGACAGCACAGGCGAAGGGGGGAGTGGTGTTGATTGGCTGGCAGGGGAGCGTATTGGCAATATCTGCGGTCAACTGGTTGATGGCGGACTAATCGTTACCGACGGATCGCAAAGTGACTATGACGATGCCTACCGACCGCTTTGGCAGTATTTTGGCCGGCACAATGGCGAGCATCGCGACTGGGTGCGTAATGGCTTTGCTTTTGCCGATGACCACGGTCATGTTTTTAACTGCATCGGCGAAATCGGCTATCGCTACGGGCCGACGTTGGTATGGCAGGTAAGCAAGCCAAAACAGCGGGATGTCAGGCAAACAGAAGTCGCGCTGTGTGAGACTGACCGTGGCTAACCCGCTGCCACCTTACCCAGTTCCTGAGCGCTCATTGGTATGCCGAGGATTGGTTTATCTGACAGCACGTTTGGCTTTGCCCTTGATGGCGCGTTGCGATGGCCGGTTCGATGCTTTGTTCCCGCAAGGCCTGGCCTTGGTCGTCCGAACCCAGCGCTTCTCGATCTCACATCTGCAACGACATTTGCGCATTGGCTATGGCCGGGCTTGTCGGTTGATGGCGGCCATTGAAGCGACCAAGCTGGTGAAACGGGAAATTGGCAATACCCGGTAAAGGTCATGTAAAACCTTACTGCTGTGTTGTTAGCGATACTCTTTGCGACGCCGATTGTCGCAGGCGCTGAGAGAATGCTCTTTATGGCCTCTGGGCCATTTTCTGGAGAGCAAAATGGGGATTCCAAATATTCAATGTGGCATTGCACCGGGGGTAAACCTTGAAGGCTTGATCGATGCTTTGGCGGATGAGGGCTGGCATCCCAAGAGGCTGGAGCCTAATTACGTAGGATTTAGGCTTAATGATAAAAATTATGTCGCTGCCTGTCCGGAAGGCGAAGAGAATCTGCTGGTTTTGTGTGCGCCAAGGATCTATCGGATCTCCAAATACGATGACCGGGCAGCGATACTGGAAACGGTTAATGAAATTAACTGTAACTCCCGCGTTGGCAAAATCTATATTTATGACGACGCTGTTTGGGTGAACGTTGAAGTCCGTCATCTGCGCATGGGCATGGCCGCTGCTTTGCTGACCACATACATTGAGGACATCACTGCCGTTGTGAAGGCGTTTAACGTTCATATCCTGAGCACCGCTGATGGTCAGCCGGAAACCTTGCAATGAACGGGATAGCCATGAAAACGAGCAAAACGCATCCCTTGCGTGTTGACTGGATTGAAGAAGCTCCAGCGAATGGCCGAATCGGCATGACCTTCTGCCCCGGCAAGGTTCAGGACTTTGCCATGACCGGCTGTTGGCAGCGCGATCTGGCGGTCGACATGCAGCGTCTGGCTGATCTTGGAACGACGCATTTGCTTTGCCTGCTCGAACCTTGGGAGCTTGACGCGCTGCAAGTGCCCAATTTGCCAGCCATATCCAGAACCTATGGGATTGAATACCTGTCGCTGCCGATCAAGGATGCGCATGCACCAGAAATTACTTGGGAAACCACGTGGTCGGAGGTGCGACCGATGTTGCTGGAGCGCTGCAGGAGCGGCAAGGTGGTGATTTTTTGCAAAGGCGGTCTGGGCCGAACCGGTTTGTATGCGGCGATTTTGTTGCAGGAGTTGGGGTTGTCCGCTTTGGCCTCGGTCGAGCTGGTACGCAAAGTTCGACCAGGAACGATTGAGACGGCACGCCAGCTGGAATACGTCTTGAACTATGGGTTGAACAAACAAACTTTGGGAGGGCAATAAAATGCTGGGTGCAATTGTGGGTGATATCGTTGGCTCGATTTACGAGTTCAATAATTGTTGCGACAAGGATTTTTTGCCATTCTTCCATCCGCAGGCAAAAATTACGGACGATACGGTCTGTACCGTTGCGGTGGCGGACATTCTGCTTAATCAGAAAGACCCGGCTACTACGTTGCGCGACTGGTGTTTGCGCTATGAGTATGTCGGGGGGTGGGGTGCTCGGTTTGGGCAGTGGTTCAAGCGCGAACCGTTGCAGCCCTACGGCAGTTTCGGGAATGGCGCCGCCATGCGCGTTTCGCCGGCTGCTTTTCTGGCTGATTCCGAAGAACAGGCCTTGGCCTGGGCTGAAATGGTGACGGTGATTACTCATGATCACCCGGAAGGGATCAAAGGGGCGCAGGCGACTACCTTGGCAATTTACCGAGCGCTACAAGGTGAAAAGCCGGCAGCCATTCGTGCTGCGGTTTCTTCAACCTATGGTTACGATCTGAGCCTGAGCGTCGATCAAATCAGGCCGAACTATCGTTACAACGAATCCTGCCAGGGTTGTGTGCCGCAAGCGATCACCTGTGCGCTGGAGGCGTTCAGCTTCGAGGATGCGATTCGTAACGCGATTTCAATTGGCGGCGACAGCGATACGATTGCCGCCATTGCCGGGGGAATTGCTGAGGCTCGGTTTGGTGTACCGGAATCGCACCTTGGGTTGGCGCGGTATGGGCTGACAGCAGACATGAAATTGGTGCTTGATGCGATGTATGCGAGGCGCTGTGCTTGATTATTGATTATTGGCAAACATGACACAGAGAAGAGTGTGGTGGCTCTCCAATCTGCTGCCTCATTGATCAATCAGGTCCCGCTATTCCTGGGTTTGACACTCAGTGAGTTGACCAAGCTCGCGAGTTTCTCACGGCGTCTATGTTGCGTCCGGCGTGAGCGGCGGATAGATAAATTGTCCGGGTCGGCGCTCTGCCTGCCTGTCCCGTCACATCTGGCCGTAAAATACGGCCTTTCGACTTCCGGCGCTTCCGGAAAAAGGTTTTTACTGCATGAATATTAAAGAAAAAGTGCCGACTGTCGGCTTTGTTTCCCTCGGTTGCCCAAAGGCTTCTTCTGACGCCGAACGTATCCTGACCAAGCTGCGTGCCGAAGGCTACGCAATCTCGCCAAATTACGATAATGCCGATCTGGTGATCGTTAATACCTGTGGTTTTATCGACGCTGCGGTTGAAGAATCGCTCGACGCCATCGGTGAGGCGCTCAACGAAAACGGCAAGGTGATCGTCACCGGCTGCCTCGGTGCCAAGGGCGATATTGTTCAAACGACTCATCCCGCAGTGCTTGCCGTCACTGGCCCGCATGCCGCTGACGAGGTGATGGGCATTGTCCATCAGCACCTGCCCAAACCGCACGACCCGTATTCTGACCTCGTGCCGCCGCAGGGCGTGCGCCTGACGCCAGATCACTTCGCCTATCTGAAAATTTCCGAAGGCTGCAACCATAGCTGCACCTTCTGCATCATCCCCTCGCTGCGCGGCCCGCTGGTTTCGCGCCCGGTTGGCGATGTGCTGGCCGAAGCTGAAAATCTGGCCCGCGCTGGCGTCAAGGAAATTCTGGTGATTTCGCAGGACACCTCAGCCTACGGTGTCGATCTCAAATACCGCACCGCCTTCTGGGGTGGCAAACCGGTCAAGAGTCGCCTGAAGGAATTGTGCGAAGCGTTGGCCAGCTTCGGTATCTGGGTTCGCCTGCATTACGTTTACCCGTATCCGTCGGTCGATGATGTCATCCCATTGATGGCCGAAGGCAAGATCCTGCCTTACCTCGACGTGCCTTTTCAGCATGCCAGCCCGAAAATTTTGAAGGCGATGAAGCGCCCGGCCTCGGCTGAAAATACGTTGGAACGGATCGCCAAATGGCGTGAAATCTGCCCGGAAATTGTCATCCGCTCGACCTTCATCACCGGTTTCCCCGGCGAAACCGAAGAAGATTTCGATCAACTGATCCAGTTCCTTGAAGATGCCAAACTCGACCGCGTCGGCGCTTTTGCCTATTCGCCGGTTGAAGGTGCCAAAGCCAACGAACTCGGCCTGCTCCTGCCGGAATCTGTGCGTGAAGACCGCAAGCGCTGGCTGATGCAGGTTCAGGAAGATATTTCTGCCGACAAACTGGCCGCCAAGATCGACACGGTAATTCAGGTGCTGGTTGATGCGGTCGATGAAGAAGGCACGATTGCCCGCTCCAAAGCGGATGCGCCGGAGATTGATGGCTTGGTCTATATCGATGGCTTGCTCGATGCCCAGCCGGGCGATTTCCTCCAAGTCAAAGTGATCGACGCCGACCACCATGACCTCTACGCCCAGCCTGTCTGAGCAACTGGCGGAGATCGTCGGGGCGGCTTACGTTCTGACTGATCCTGCCGATATTGCGCCTTACGTCACTGACTGGCGTGGGCGTTACCGGGGGCGGGCGCAATGCGTGGTTCGCCCGGCTAATCGTGCTGAAGTGGCGGCGGTTGTTAAAGTTTGCGTTGAAACAGCAACACCGCTGGTGCCGCAAGGTGGCAATACCAGCTTGTGCGGTGCCGCGACGGCGGATGATCAAGGCCAGGCTGTCGTGATCAGCCTGAGTCGTTTGAACCGGATTGTTACGGTCGACGCCAAAAACAACACAATAACGGTCGAGGCTGGCTGTACTTTGGCTGCGGTTCAGGAAGCGGCACGCGCCGCCGATCGTCTTTTCCCGCTGGCGCTGGCTTCGCAAGGGACTTGTCAGATTGGCGGCAATCTTTCCACCAATGCTGGCGGTGTGCAGGTGCTGCGTTACGGCAATACCCGCGAACTGACGCTGGGCCTGGAGGTTGTATTGCCCAGCGGTGAACTCTGGAATGGCCTGCGCGGCCTGCGCAAGGACAATACGGGTTACGACCTCAAGCAGTTGTTCATCGGCGCCGAAGGCACGCTCGGGATCATTACCGCCGCCGTCCTCAAGTTGTTTCCCTTGCCGAAAATGCAAACCACTTGCTGGCTGAGTGTTGCTACACCAACGCTTGCGGTCGACCTGCTAAATGCCGCAAAAAGTGCATTTGATGCGCAGTTGACCGCCTTTGAACTGGTTTCAGATATCGCGCTTGATCTGGTCCTGAAAAATATCCCCAACTCGACGCAGCCGGCAACAAAATCGCCATGCTACGTGCTGGCCGAATTCTCCGATGTAACCGCCAGCAGCGTCGAAAACTGGTTGGCCGAAATGCTGGCCGCGGGTTTGCTGAGCGACGCCGTGCTCGCCCAAAGTGAATCCCAGGCGCGTAAACTTTGGGCCTTGCGTGAAAACATTTCGGAAGCGCAGAAGATTGAAGGAGTCAGCATCAAGCACGATATTTCTGTGCCGGTATCGTCAATTCCTGATTTCCTGAAGCAAGCCGATGCCGCCTTGGCCGCTGCATTCCCCGGAATTCGTGTCGTCGCTTTCGGCCATCTTGGTGATGGCAATCTGCATTACAACCTGTCGCAGCCGGATGCCTTGGAGAACACGGCATTCATCGCCAGCCAGCCAGCGGTGAATCGCCTGGTGCACGATCTGGTGCATGCGCTGAATGGCTCTATTTCAGCCGAGCATGGCATCGGCCAACTCAAGCGTGAGGAGTTGCTGCGTTACAAGAGCCCGGTCGAGCTGGCGCTGATGCGTTCGATCAAACAGGCGCTTGACCCGCGCGGCTTGATGAATCCCGGCAAGCTTCTCTAACGTTGATTGTCAGGTAGGTCGGGTTTTAACCCGACATTGCGATTGTCGGGTTAAAACCCGACCTACAGGTTGTTTCAACTTAATCCTGATGCAGCGTGAAGGGCAGGGTAAAGCTGAAGGTGCTGCCGACGTTTACCTGGCTCGAAATCTCCAGTTTTCCGCCTAATAGTTCGATCAGTTTGCGGGAAATTGGTAGTCCAATGCCAGTGCCGCCATGGCGTCGGATAATTGAACCGTCAGCTTGAACAAATAGGCCGGTCAGTAGTTGCTGAATTTTTTCTGGCGCAATGCCTGGGCCGGTGTCGCTAATTGCGAATCTGAGCTTGATCTGCTCAGCCGATTGCTCAGCGATTTTTACTGAAACCGAAATCCGGCCCTGATCAGTAAATTTGACGGCGTTGCCAACCAGGTTAACCAGTGTTTGGCGTAGGTGCTCAAGGTCACCAACCAGAACATCCGGTATCGTTGGGTCGTGCTCAAAATCAAGTGTCAATCCTTTGGCTTTCGCCTCGCTATTGACTTTACCCAGTAGCCCCTCAAGAAAATCAGTGACGGCAAAAGGATGCGGAGTGAGTTTGATCTGCCCTGATTCGAGCTTGGAGAGTTCGATCATCTGATTGATCAGATGCATCAGATCATTGGCGGAAGTCCGCAATGGCTGCAGGTAGGAGCGTTGATCTTCGGTCAAGTCCTCCATCGCCAGCAGGTCGGCCATGCCCAGGATGCCATTCATTGGTGTGCGCAACTCATGGCTGACATTGGCCAGAAACTCGGTCTTGGCGCGGTTTGAGGTTTCGGCGATTGATTTGGCATGTTGCAGATCATCGACCAGCGCATCTTTTTCGTGTTCCAGGCGGAAGGTGTCCTGCAAGGTCTCATGGAAATAGTCGGCACTGCGCGTTGTCATCAGCAGGAACAGAACCGACATGACGCTGAATGCAATGTGCAGGGGATCGCTGCCGAGCGAGCCGATGGCCACTGCCAGAATGATCGGCCATCCATAAACCCGGAAGGCGAGACGGTCTGCGGCAAGCACGCTGACCGCGCCGGCGACCGTGCCGGCCATGGTGAAGGCGGTGTAGAGCTGTAACGAAGTATTCGTGTCGAGCATCATCAGGAGGGCGCCTGATGCCCAGATCAGCCCACTGGCCGCCGCTCCGGCCACCGCGTATTTGCGCCAGCGCGCAGCGTCCACCTCGCGTTTTGAACTATCTGTTGCGCGGTAATTGCGGGCGAGCCAGATTCTTAAGCTGGCGACGAAAACTGCAAAAAACCACCACACGGCAATTGCCGAAATTTGGGTGGCGGAGAGCAGGGTGGAACTGATCCACAACAATAGACTTGCATTGAGAATGGAAATGATCTGCCCCAACCGGATATTCCGGTAGAGCAGGTCTACCCGCTTGCTCAATACAAATTGGTCGTTGTTAAAACTCAATGCAGCGCTTTCCCTGTGCTTTTCGCAAATAATTGAGCAACATCTTCCGGGCTGAAACGATAGTCGCGGTTGCAAATGTCGTCACGAATCAGGATTTCGCCATGCTCGGCAAGCAGGGTTTGAGCATCTTCCTGTCCGAGACTGCGCACCATATCGCGAATCTTTTCCCAGTCTTCCGGACAGTAATAGCTGACCATCTGCACATCATAAAGGCGAATGCCCCGATTCTCGATTTCTTCATGGAAAAGCCGAGAAAGCAGGGTTTCCGCGTCCAGTTCAAGCAGTTCGGCTGGTTTGACGGTGGCGGCTAGCTGCGTAATCCGTGACCAGCCATCCGGGTCGTGCTGGTCAGATTCCGGCATCTTTTGCAAAAACAGACAAACCGCTGCTTGCGGGCCGGCAAGCGTAAACAAGCGCGAAGGCTGCTGTTCGGATTGTTCGAGATAGTGCTCGAAAATGGCGGCAATGCTCTCGCCGACCAGCGGCACAAAACTTTGGTAGGGTTGGCGTGCATCGGGCATGTCGAGACTCATCATCAACTGCCCACCCTGAGCGGCACCGAGCAACTCAGTTACCGGCGCCGGCAGGACAACCGGATTGCTGCGCGCCATGCCGCGCATCTGCAATTGTTCGTTGCAATCCATGACCAGCAACTGGATCGGGCCATTGCCACGCAATTGCAGGGTCAGGCGGCCAGCTTGCTTGAGCTGGCCGGCAATCAGTGCGGTGACGGCAGCCGTTTCGCCAAGCAGTTGGGCGACGGTGGGCTGGTAATCGCGGCCCGCCTGCATCTGTTGCCAGGTATCACCGAGATGCACGACGGCGCCGCGAATGTCGAGGCCTTCAAAAAGGAAGCGACGGATTGTGCTGTCGCTCATTTCAAGGCTTCCGTGTAGCTTTCGGGCGAAAATCCAACCAGCAGTTGGCTGCCTGTGTCGAGTACCGGGCGTTTGATCAGGCTGGGGTATAGCGCCATCAATTTGAGGGCTTTTTGTTCGTCGACCGCGACACGCTCGTCATCAGTCAGTTTTCGCCACATCAGGCCACGCGTGTTGAGTAGTTTTTCCCAACCGGCACGCTGGTTCCATTCGGGCAGGTTGGCCGCGGCGATGCCGGTCTTTTTGTAATCTGTGAACTCATAGGCCACACCATTCGCTTCCAGCCAGGCAAAGGCTTTTTTCATGGTGTCGCAATTTTTGATGCCGAAAATTTTGATCATATTGCCGCTAGGTTTCGTTGCAAAAAACGAATAATAACAGCGCGTGGATGCCTCAGCGGAACTCGAAAGCTTCGCGATGGAAAGCCGAACGCGGCAAGCCTTTGCTCACCAGGTCCTTGGCCAATGCACTTCCCCAGGCGGCGGGGCCGCAAAACCAGACGCTGCTATCGGGTTTCAGGCAGGCCTGAACCTGGGCAGAGTCGAGCGCTCCTTCGCGACTCGTTACGCGTCGGTGCAGGCGAACGCCGGCCTTCTGACACAGCGTTTCGAGTTGATCGGGAAAGTCAGTGGCCTGGGCCGTGCAGTAGAAAAAATCAGTATCAACTGCGGCGCTTGGATTGCTGGCCCGTTCATTCAGTTTGGCCAGAAAAGGCGTGACACCAATACCGCCAGCGACCCAGATTTGGGCTTTTCCAAAAATGTTACGGTCAACGGCGTTTTGGGTCGAAAAATCGAATTCACCGTAGGGCCCTTCAAGGGTCAGGATTTGTCCGGTTTGTATTTGCTTCGGGAGGGCGGCGGTGAAATCGCCGAGCGCCTTGATGGCGAGGCTTAGCGTGCCAATTTTGGCATCCCAGGCTGAGGCGATGGTGAATGGGTGCGCGCCTTCGCCGGGCTGTCCAAAGTTGGCAAACAGAAACTGCCCGGCACGATGACCTGGCCAAGCGGCTTGCGGGCGGCAAACAATTTCCAGCACTTGCCCGGCATGTGGGTTAATCGTTTCGATACGAGCTGAATATTGGCGGTTGCGACCGATGCGGTTGCTGAGCGAGAGCAGGGCAGCGATGATTCCGGCGGCGGCGAAGCTTGCGCTCAGCCAAGCAAGTGGCTGGCCCCAGAAACTATTGGGCATCAACATCAGGCCGTGGAAAGCCCCCGCAATGAAGACCAACCCAAAACCTTTATGCACCAGTCGGAAATAGCGATAAGGAATGCGCCGGATCAAGGCGATCACGACCAGCGCCAGCAGAATGTAGCCGGCCCATTCGCCGACATCCTTGGCCAGACTCAGCCACATGTCCTGCATGCCTTTCGGGCCGCGTGGGCGGGGCGGAATCCAGCCCAGTTTGGACAGTTTCTTGGGGAGCCATTCAATCATCCAGTGGCTGAAAACGAGAATGCCGCTGCCAATGCCGAGGGTTTTGTGCAGGCGGTAAAGCTTGTCCAGTCCGCCAAATTGCTTTGCAAGCCAGGTCGGGCGGGTCGCCAACACCATGCCGGCACTCATCCACCACAAGGCAAGCAGGCCGGAGAGAATGACTAATGTTTTGCGCCAATCCCAAAAAGTGGCGTTGCTGGCGAGTGCATCAGGCAGGGCGAAGATGGCCCAGAGTCCGAGGGGGATCAGGGCGAGCAGGATGAGTGGGCGTTTCATGATCAATCAGTTTCAGCGGTTGAATGGCTGAAGTCTACGCCGCCAGCAGGTTAAAAGCTGTTTGAAACCCGTGCCAACTTGTAAGCAATTGATACCGCCCGCTGTGAGAACGGGCGGTATCCGGTCTTAGCGCTTCAGTTTGGCAAAGGCGCTGGCCATCACGTTGCCTGCAGGTGTGGGGCCTGTGCTGCGCGGCTGCGAACGAGCGGGTTGCGCACCGCGTGCTGCCGGGGCGTTGTCCTGGCGTTTGGCCTGGCTCGGTTCATCGCCCATGCGCATGGTCAAGGCTATGCGCTGGCGCTGGAGATCGACTTCCATCACCTTGACTTTGACGATCTGGCCGGCCTTGACGATGCTGTGCGGGTCTTTGACGAAGGTGTTGGACAGCGCCGAAACGTGCACCAGGCCATCCTGATGGACGCCGATGTCGATGAAGGCACCGAAGGCGGCAACGTTGGTGACGACACCCTCCAGAATCATGCCAGGGCGCAGGTCGCCGACCTTTTCGACGCCATCGGCGAAGGTGGCTGTCTTGAACTCAGGGCGCGGGTCGCGGCCGGGCTTTTCCAGCTCCTTGAATATGTCCTGGACGGTGGGCAGGCCGAAGCGTTCGTCGGTGTATTTCGACGGGTTGAGGCCTTTCAGGGCACGGTTGTCGCCGAGGATTTCCTTGATCGATTTTTTCAGGTCGACGATGATTTTTTCGACCACTGGGTAGGCTTCCGGGTGCACCGAAGAGCTATCCAGCGGGTTGTCGCCGTTCGATACGCGCAGGAAGCCGGCGGCCTGTTCAAAAGTCTTGTCGCCGAGGCGCGGCACTTTTTTCAAGGCTTCGCGCGAGTTGAAAGCGCCGTTGGCGTCGCGGTAGCTGACGATGTGGGCGGCGAGCCCGGCTGACAGGCCGGAAATGCGGCTGAGCAGTGGTACCGAGGCGGTATTGACGTCGACGCCGACGGCATTCACGCAGTCTTCGACGACGGCATCGAGATTACGCGCCAGTTTGGTTTGCGACACGTCGTGCTGGTATTGTCCGACGCCAATCGATTTCGGATCAATCTTGACCAGTTCGGCCAGCGGGTCCTGCAGGCGGCGGGCAATCGAGACGGCGCCACGGATTGAAACGTCGAGATCGGGGAATTCCTTGGCGGCGAATTCGGAGGCGGAATAAACCGAAGCGCCAGCTTCTGAAACGACAATTTTGGTTAGTCGCGCTTCCGGGTAGCGCTTGATCACATCCTGCAGCAGCTTGTCGGTTTCGCGGCTGGCAGTGCCGTTGCCGATGGCGACCAGCGTTACTTGATGTTTGGCAGCCAGGCGGGCGATGGTCGAAATCGAACCATCCCAATCACAGCGCGGCTCGTGCGGGTAAATGGTGGCATGGTCAAGCATTTTGCCGGTGGCATCGACAATCGCCAGCTTGCAGCCGGTGCGGATGCCGGGGTCAACGCCCATCGTCACATGCTGGCCAGCCGGGGCGGCGAGCAGCAGGTCTTTGAGATTGCGGCCAAAAACGCGGATCGCTTCTTCTTCGGCGCGCTCGCGTAACTCGTTCATCAATTCGAGTTCGAGGTGGGTGTAAACCTTCACCTTCCAGGTCCAGCGCACGGTATCGGCCAGCCATTTGTCGGCTGGGCGGTTTTGCGGTTTGATGCCGAAACGGACGGCGATGCGTTGCTCGCAAGGATTGGAGCCGGGCTTGATGTTCGCTTCATCCAATTCCGAATCGAGCACCAGGGCGACTTGCAAGATGCCTTCGTTGCGGCCACGGAGCAGGGCGAGGGCACGGTGTGATGGCATGCTGGCGACCGGCTCGTTAAAGTCAAACCAGTCGCGGAATTTGGCGCCTTCGTTTTCTTTGCCTTCAACGACGGTTGACCGTACCAGACCATGTTCGCTGAGGTATTCGCGCAACTGGCCGAGCAATTCGGCATCTTCAGCGAATTTTTCCATCAGGATCTGGCGTGCGCCATCGAGTACCGCCTTGCCATCAGCGAAACCTGCTTCAGCATTGATGAACTTTGTGGCTTCGTCTTCCGGCGTCAGCATCGGGTCGGCCAGCAAGTTGAGAGCGAGCGGCTCAATGCCGGCTTCGCGGGCGATCTGCGCCTTGGTCCGGCGTTTTTGCTTGTAGGGCAGGTACAAGTCTTCCAGGCGTTGCTTGGTTTCGGCATTCAACACCTCAACCTGAAGTTCAGGCGTCAGCTTGCCTTGTTCGTCGATGCTGGAAATGATCGCTTTGCGGCGCTCTTCAAGGTCGCGCAGGTAGGTCAGGCGCTCTTCCAGGTTGCGCAATTGGGTGTCATCCAGGCCATCGGTGGCTTCCTTGCGGTAGCGAGAGATAAAAGGCACGGTGGCGCCTTCATCAAGCAGGGCGATGGCGGCGTTGACTTGAGCCGGGCGGACGCCCAGTTCGGTGGCAATACGGTGTTCGATCGGTGGGAGCATGGATGCGGCGCTGCAGCAAAATTGGGGTGTGGACTATGCGCAATCCAGGGGAAAATTACAACAGCGTTTGCTTGGTGTAGGATGTTTCAATAACTCGTTTAATCAACTCAGTGGAGAAAAAATATGAAAGTTGAAACCTATCTGTTTGGCAGTGTTGAAATCAGCCCGGAAAAAGTCATCAATTTCCCGAATGGACTGGTTGGCTTCGAGGCCAGCAAGCGCTACATGATTGCGCATGATGAAAGTGAAATGACGCGCGTCAGCTATACCCTTCAGTCGCTTGATGACCCGATGCTGGCCTTCCAGATTATCGATCCGGCGGCACTTGGCTTTAACTATGAACTGGCCTTGAGCGATGCCGAGAATGCATTGCTGAATTCACCAACAGCTGAAGATGTCCTGGTGATGCTGGTGCTAACCCGCAAGGATGAGGGCGGCAAGAACGAGATCAGCCCCAATCTGCGCGCTCCGCTGTTGATCAATACCAAGGAATTGGTCGGCATGCAAAAGATCATGGAAAAATTCATTTCCAACGTCACGCTGTCGAATCTGGCGAATTCGATCTAAATCCGGCATTCTGGATAAAGCACGGGGCTACGGCCCCGTGGCTCGTTTACAGCGGCGTTAAAGTATCGCGGTAACGCTGGGCGTTGGCGACGTAGTGATCAGCCGAAGCCTTGAGTTTGGCGACATCCTCATCACTCAGTTCGCGTACCACCTTGCCCGGCGAGCCAACGATCAGCACCCGATCCGGAAATACCTTGCCTTCGGGAATCAGCGTATTGGCGCCCACAATGCAGCCTTTGCCGATCACGGCGCGGTTGAGGATGACGGAACCGATGCCGATCAGGCTGCCATCGCCGACGGTGCAGCCGTGCAGCATAACCAGATGGCCGACCGTGACGTTATTGCCGATGTGCATCGGCACACCTTCATCGGTATGCAGCACTGAGCCATCCTGAATGTTGGTGTTGTCGCCGATGTGGATCGGGTCGTTGTCGCCACGCAAGGTGGCATTCCACCAGATCGAGGCATTGGCACCTAGCCGAACATCGCCAATGATCGTCGCGTTGGGCGCAACCCAGGCGTTATCACCGAGTTGCGGCTGTTTGTCTCCGAGTTGGAAGAGGGGCATGCTGATTCCTTTGCTTAAATTAATTTTTAGTCGATTTCTAACGTTGACCGTAACATTGTCCTGAATTTTTCGCTTTGTAGAACGGAGTCAGTATGAATTTTCGGCAAATTAAATCCTGGCAATGGGTTTTGATTGTTATTGCCTTGTTGGTGGCGCTGGATTGGGCGATTCGCCGCCCTGATTCGCGTTCGCGCGAGTTGAACGAGCTGATTCAAACCCAGGCCAGCGCACAGTTAAAAGCCTATCCCTATCAATTCCACGTGCTGCGCGTTGTAGGTGATACGGCGGTGATGGCGACGCCGCGTAATTTTCAATCGCCGGCTTTCCGTTTTCTGGGCGTGCTTTACCCGGAGATCAATGTCAAGGATCACAATAACCCGGCCTTTATCGCCGTCGAGAAATTGCTCGGACAGGTTCAGGACGAGGCCAAGGATATTGTTCTGGCTCAGCCCGGCATCAAAAGCGTGAGTTGGGAACTCGACAAGGAATGGTTGCGGCGGCACCACGTTGAGGTGCCGGACAAGTAAAAGCGTGATCATTTGAAATATTGATCCGTGCCAGAGTAATTGATCGCCCCGCCTGCCAAAATTCGCCGGTTAATTTGAAAAAGAGGACCGTCATGGCGGCGGAGGCAGTGCTGGAGCTTGGCAGAGAAGAGAACATGGGTGGCCGCATTCCCGGCAACAAGGGCATGTGGGTCGGGATCACCTGCGAGTTCGTCGAATTCGCCGTCCTTTTCATCGTCTATTTTGTCGCCCGAGCCAATTTTCCCGATGCTTTTCAGCAGGGTGCTGAGCGACTGTCGCGGGTTTCCGGGACCGTCATCACGCTGCTGATGTTGACCAGCAGTTTTTTCATTGCCTGTTCGGTCAATACCATGCGCGCCGGCAAACGTCGGCAATCAATCTATTGGCTGGTCGCCGGCTTGCTTGTCGCGCTGGGTTATCCGATTGCCAAATACCTTGAAATCAGTTCAAACCTGGCGCAAGGCATCAATGGCGAATCCGGGATTTTTTTCACGGTTTATTACTATCTGACCTTCAACCATCTGGTGCACGCCACCTGGGGCATCCTCGGCATCCTGTGGGTTTTGGTGCGCCACCTGTTTGGTGGTTATAGCGTTGAAGATCACCACGGCCTCGAAGCGCTGGCTAGCTACTGGCACGCCACCGACATCATCTGGCTGATCATTTTCCCGATGTTCTACGTACTGGCCTGAGCCATGACCAAGCACGACAAAACCCCATCTACCTCGCTTGTTCCGCTAACCCTGACCTGGCTCGTCTTGTGCATTTTGACGGTGCTGAGTCTGGGATTGGGACAATGGTTTCATGCCGCAGCGTGGCTACCGCTGTTGGTCGCAGTGATTGTCTGGGTCAAGGGAACGCTGGTGGCGCGCTATTTTATTGAGTCGGAATTGGCGCATCCCTTCATTCGCCGTCTGCTCATGGGCTTTATCGCCTTTGCGCCACTCTGGCTGATTCTGACCGGCTTTTACGGCGGCCAGTTTGCGCAGTGGGGCAGCCTGTTCCTCAAGCACTAAGCGGGCTGATCGGTCAGTTTCTGGACAATCAGGCTGCCGACCATATCGCCCTCAACATTCACTGCCGTGCGCACGGTATCGAGAATGCGGTCGATTGGTAACAAAATGGCGATAGCTTCGGTTGGCAGACCAACTGATTCAAGTACCAGAACCATGCTCAGCATGCCGACGCTGGGTATCCCCGGCGCTCCAATTGCGCCGAGCATGGCGACGAAGAAAATAATCATCTGGCTGGCGATATCGAGTTCGATGCCGGCCAGGCGAGCAACAAAAAGCGCTGCCGCCGCTTCATAAAGCGCGGTGCCATCCATGTTGACCGTAGCACCCAGCGGGATGACGAAATTGGCGATGTCCTTTTTGACATGCAGATGCTGCTCGGTGCAGCGCAGGGTGATCGGCAAGGTTGCGGCGCTTGAGCTGGTGGCAAAGGCGGTAATCAGCGCCTCACGCGAGCCACGCCAGAAATGCAGCGGCGAAACCCGGGTTAGCGCATAAAGCAGTAGCGGCAGGACGATGACGCCATGAAATAGCGTGCTGCCTATCACCACGGCAATGAAGTGGAGCAGGCCACCGAGCAGGGCGCTGTTCTGGCTGGCAACCAGTTGCAGCAGCAGGGCGGCAATGCCGAGCGGTGCAAGACGCATGATCCAGCCAACAATCATCAGGCAAAGTTCCTGCAATTCCTGAATCAGCAGGCGCAAATTGCGATAACGCTCACCGCCGATGACCAGCGCAATCCCCAAAAAGAGGGCGATGATGACGACCGCGAGAATTTCACCCTGAGCCAGCGCCTTGAACGGATTTTGAAAAAGACCGTGGAGGAACTGGGCGATATATTCCGGCAAGGGCATTTGCCGCGCCTGATAATTTTTGGTCGCCTCGGCAAACATTTCCAGTTGCAGTCCCTTGCCCGGCTCGAAAATATGCGCGGCACCAAAGCCGATGATGATCGCCAGCGCCATCGACAAGCCGAAGAAACTCAAGGTGGTGACCCAGACGCGGTGCATCTTCTGGTTGGCGCGCAGGTTGGCAACACCAACCACAATCGAGGCAAAAATCAGCGGCACCAGCACCATGCGCAACAGGTCAAGAAATAGCGTGCCAACCAGTTTTGCCCCATAAAGCGTGTCCTGACGAAAGCCGCCTGGGCCAATCGCATTCAGCCAGAGGCCGCCAGCGATGCCGATCAGGCAGCCAAGCAGGATCTGGCTATTGAGAGAAATTCGGGGCATTCGGTTTTTCCGGTGATAAGCCAGTGCAAGGGCTGCCCAGCTTTTTTGCCGCAATTCTAACGTTGTTACTTGAGTGTGAATGTTAGCGCTGTCTTTTCGCCTGGCTGTGGACCCGGCAAAGTTGCAATGGCGAAAACCCAATCAGCGTGGTGTTGGCTACCACTTAACGCCGCCAATTCAGGCGGGAAATTCTCGCGCTTGAAGGTTGATGTCTTACTCAGACTATGAATGCCGAGGATGCGCTGGTCGCTGCCGCGCACAATTCCCCATTCGGCTTTGCCGGTGAATGGGTCGTGATAAATGCGCCGCAAGTGACGCTGGATACCGGGGCTGCGCGGGTCACGCAACAGTTCGGCGAGCGCGACGGGCGTATTGGGCTGGCCGTTAGGCGTTGCCTCGGCGTAGGACTGCAGCGCCTTGCGAAACTCCAGGCCGATGGCCAGCAATTCGGCTTCCGCACTGCGTTGCTGCTGAGTTTGGGCAACTTTCATTCCGCTCGCCGAGAGGCCACCGATCAGCGCGACGGCGAGTAATAAAGCCACGTAAATCAGGCCGCTTTGTCGTTTGCGGGGAGCCATCACTTACCAACTGGAAAAACGACGGCCGTCACGCCCCAGACCGGGCGCTGCGCTGTGCAGATCAGCCACTTTCCCTTCCGTGGGCGGCGGTGGCTCGCTGAGCAGCCAGTGGCGACTGCTTTCCAGAATGGGATCAATCGGCAGATTTTTCAGATAGCGGCGGGCGACCAGTTCATCCAGTGATTCCGGGTAGCGGCCACGGTCAGCATGAAAGTTTTCCAGCGCATCGCGGGTCAGGCGCAGGTTTTCGATGAGGACGGTTTCGCGATGGCGTTCAACATATTGCGTGTAGCGCGGCATGGCCAGCGCTGATAACAGCGCAACGATGGCCAGCACAACCAGCAGCTCGATCAGGGTAAATCCGCGCGCCATCTCACCAGGCCTTGTAGGGCAGGCTGTTCAGCCCTGAGCGGGGGGAACGGGAATAGACGTCGTAAATGTCCGAGCCTTCCTTGGGATCACTCGCTTCGCTGCTGTAACTGCGTAGGCCCCAGGTTTTTTCAGCTTCGACCGAGGTATCCGGAAACATCGGATCGCGCGGTAAACGGCGTAAAAAGCGGATTTTTTGGCGTTTGGGGTGCTTGTCATCGCCAACGCCATCGACCAGTATTTGCAAGGAGCTCGGGTAGCCGTTGGAATTGCTGTCACGTGGCAGGCGACCCTCATCACTGGCGCGTTTGTAGGCGTCGATGGCATTGCGGATTTCACGCAGGGCAAGGCGCAACTCCTGTTCCTTGCTCCGCTGAACGCTGATCTGCGCCATCGGCACGACCAGCGTGGCGAGTACGGCGATGATGGCGAGGGTCACCATCATTTCGATCAGCGTAAAGCCGCGGTGGTATTTCATGGGCGAACAGCGGGAGCCGCCGGGGGCGCTGCCACGGGCACGGCCTCGGTGAAGTAGGACATGTCGGGCGCCGAGGGGCGCATTGCCGATTCGGGTCCGATGCTGAATTCGGTCAGTTCGATACCGGGGCGTTTGTTATTGCGGATCAAACGCGGCGTGATCGATAAAACCAGTTCGGTTTTTTGGCCTTCATCAAGCTTGCTGCCGAACAATCTGCCCAACATGGGAAGATCGCCCAGCCCCGGCACTTTTCGACCGGTAGAGCGTTCTTCGTCGCTGATCAGGCCCGCCAAAACCTGATTTTCACCATCCTTCAGGCGCAGCACGGTTGAGGCGTTGCGCGTACCGATCTGGTAAGCCTGCGTGCCGGACTTGGTCTGCACCAGACCGGCGATGTTGCTGACTTCCAGATTGATCCGGATCGCCACCTCGTTGTCGAGGTAAATGGTCGGCTGAACCTCGAGCTTGAGGCCGATATCGATGTACTGCACCGACTCGGCAACGAAACCGGTTGCCGTCGAGGTAGTGCTGATGTTGGGCACCCGGTCGCCAATCATGATCTTGGCGATTTCGCGGTTGCGGGTGCGGATGCGTGGGTTGGCCAGCACGTTGGTATCCCCACTTTCAGCGCGGGCATTGATACCGAAGTTAGGCACGGCGGCGGCCAGACTGGCTGACGTGGTGTTGACCAGATCTTTCAGGGTTACCGGGCCACCCGCCGTTGAGGCGAGCGGGCTGAGCATCAAGGAACTCGGCCAGAGCAGGCCAAGCTCCAGCAAACGACTGCGTTTGACTTCCAGTACCTCGACTTCGAGCATTACTTCCGGCTCCGGCATGTCGTGCACCGCGAGCAGTTTTTCCGCCATCCGGATTGCCTCGGGCGTATCGCGCATGACCACGACGTTTTGCTTGTCGTCGCTGATCAGATCGCGTGCCTTGAGGATGGTGCGCAGGGTTGCGGCGGCGGTTTTGGCTTCGATATTGGTCAGGTAAAAACTGCGCACTGTCAGCGGCTGATAATCCCGTGCCTTGCTCGGCGTGTTGGGGTAAATCATCACGGTGTCGGCATTGATCGCACGCTGTTCGAGTTGTTGGGAAAGCAGAATCAGCGCGAGCACGTCACGTACCGGCGTGCGGCGCAGGGTGATGCTGATCGGCTGATCGAGTGGCACATCCTTGTCAAAAATAAAGTTGAGGCCGGCGGTGCGGTAAAGCACCTGACAGACCTGGGCCAGCGTAGCCCCTTTGAAATCGACATTGATTGGCTTGTCGAGACCCGTCAGAGTTGCCTTCTCCGCAGCAACCGGGCGCGGAGCTTCTTCTGGCTGGCGCTTGAGGCCGTCCTGTTTCATTTGTTCCTGAATTTGCTGAAGTTGGCGCGTTGAAATTTTTTCGCGCGTTTGCGCTACAGCGAGGCGCAATTCCGCATTATTGGGCTGCTCCTTCAAGGCGCTTTCGAGGCGAATCAGTGCTTCGTCGAGTCGTCCCTGTGTCGTTAGTTCCTGGCTTTCACGTAGCACCGGGGCATTGGAGGCGCAGGCAGTCAGCAGGGCGGCAAGGAAAAAGCTGCAGAACAGCCGCACGATCGATTTAGGTTTCATTCTTCATCTTTCCCGATATTGAAGGTTCGGCTTTGGCGGCTACGTGTGTTGTTGATGATCAACAAAGGCGGTGCCAGTTTGCTGACGCGAAAATGCTCATTGAAGGCTTCTCCTTCGCGAACCACCCAGACCTGACCGGGTTTGTCGGGAGCGCTGATAAATACCGCCCAGCCTTCGTCATCTTCCTGTTTGCCAATAATCTGGAAGCTGGGAACCGAGGGGGCAGGATTGGCCGGCAGGCGAACCAAAGTAGCGCTGGCTGGTTCCACGGGCGCCGCTGCGGGGGCTGGCGTAGCAAAGGGGTCACGAAATGCCGCTTGGTTTTCAATGATTTCTTTGCTGCTGCGTTTAAGCGTTCGGATCATTTGCGTGTCTGTCGCTTCCGGCGAACTGAGAAATTCGCTGCTGGCGGCAACTGGCTGGTCGGCGCCGATGAAGATGACCAAACCGAGCGCGAGCGAGACGATGAGGAGCAGGGCTTTCATCTCAGTGCCGTCCGGTCAGGAATTGCGCGGTCAACGTCGTTTTGAGGACATTTTCCTCAGGATTATTTTCGCGCTGGATGCTCAGGTGGCGGATCAAGAGAGCTGGCTGCGTCGCCAGGGCGTGGTCGATGAAATTACGGAGATTGGCGTAGCTACCGCTTAGCGAAAGGTTGATCGATGACCGGGTAAAGCCGGCACCGGCTTCTGTTTCATGAGCGTATTCAACCTGCCCAACGCTCAGTTGATGGTGCGCTGCGCTTTCGAGTAGGGTTTGCTGCGCCTTGGCGAGTTCGGTGGGCGGAATCAGCAGGCTTTGAAAATTGCGCTGCGCCGCAACAATCCGGGCCGGATCAATGGTGTTGATTGCGCCAGGCTCAATCTCGGCGTGGTGGCTGAACAGCCAGCCAGCCAGGGCGAGAATTCCGCCGAGGAGAAGGGCGGTGAGCGGCTGGCGCGTTAGCATCAGGCGCAGGTCAAGCAGGGTGAAAGAGCTTGAGTTCATGGTTGCTCTCCTTCGATTGGTTTGAACATCACCTCAAGCGCAAAGCGCACTGGGAACTCATGGTTTTCAGCATGGCTGGCCGGGCTTTGGCTGATCACGCGGGCATCGGCAATTGCCGGATTGCTGCGCAAACGCTTGGGCAGTTCGAGCACTGCGCCGCTGTTGCGCGCTTCGCCCTGCAGAGTCATCCGCTGATCGCGTGCATCGGCATCGAGTTGGAGGAAGCGCAGGCTGCCGTCGGCGCTCTGCTCAATTGAGTTCAATACCGCCAGCCAGGGGAAATCGAGTTCGTCGATGGCGCTATTGATACTGCGGATTTCTTCCGCTGCCGGTAGTCGCATTTCATTGGGCGACAGGCTGGCCTCGGTTTCACTGGTCAGCGACCATGCCAGCCCGAGGATCAAAACGAGCATGAGGGAGCCAATGCCCAGACGCAGTGACGACTGAGGTTTGGCGGTCGGCGCAAAGTCGATCTGCAAACTCATGTCGATTGCTCCATAGCCACCCAGGGCAGGGCTTCGATCCGGCAGTCTTCGAGGAGCAGGCCGGCCGCCCGGCATTCGCGGCGCAACATGGCGGGCAGGTCAGAACCCAGCAAGGCCAGGGGCGGATGCGTGCGTAGCGCTTGCCATTGTTCGGCATTGCGGATGGCAATGCTTAGTCCATCCGGCGTATCCAGGCTAAAAATTACCGGTTTTGCGCGCTTGAATGGGTTGCTGCGCCAGCCATTGAAGCTGCGCGCAAAACGGGGTTGGATTTTGGCCAGTTGCCAGTCGTAGAGGCCGGCAATTTCCTGCAACAAGTCGAGCAGTGCTTTGGGCAAGGCCATTGCTGGCCACTGGCTGGCAAAAGGTGTGGCATCGACGCGGATGATCCATGCGCTGGCATCCTCGTTGTAATCGCCATACAGATCACGCATTTGAGAATCGGCCAGGGCCTCGATTTCTGCCAAGGTCGCGAGGCCCGGCAAACGCTCGACAATCCAGCTGCGCAGCAGGATGTCGCTGAAGGTGATTTCCAGAACTCGTTTTCTCGCCGGCAAAGATTCGCATAGGCTAACGATAGCCGCGCGCAACCCGGCGACCGTTTCCGGGTGCGGGATGCCTGATTTCAACGGGTTCGGTAATTCACCAACGGTTGTCGTCTTGCCGCGCTGCAACGCGAGGCGTGAACCGCCAATATCCAGATGGAGCTGTTCTGGCCCGAGCCAGTTTTTAATGGCGAGCCGTGACACGGCGCACCTCCTCAAGCGTGGTTTGCCCTTGTCGAGCCAGATCGAGAGCCGCTTCGCGCAGGCTGCGGGCACCTTGCTGACGAGCGGCATTACGAATTTCGTTGAGCGGCGCCCGTTGGGCTATCAGGGTGCGCAGCACGTCGTCGAGGGCCAGGATCTCGACAATGGCACTGCGCCCCCGATAGCCGGTACCACGACAGGCATCACAACCGACGGTTTGTTTGAAGCCGTGGTGCGGACTGTCGTCAGGAATTTGTAACTCATGAATCTGTTGGGCGCTTGGGGCATGTTCCTTGGCGCAAACCGGGCACAACTTGCGTACCAGTCGTTGCGCCCAGACGCCGCTGATCGCCGAGGTCAGCAAATAGGGATCAATGCCCATGTGGCTGAAGCGACCAAAGACATCAAAGACATTGTTGGCATGCAGCGTGGACAGCACGCGGTGCCCGGTCAACGCCGATTGAATGGCGATTTCTGCGGTTTCGCGGTCACGGATTTCACCGACCATGATCGTGTCCGGGTCGTGACGCAGGATCGAACGCAGGCCACGGGCAAAATTGAGGCCCTTTTTCTCGTTGACCGGAATCTGCAAAACGCCGGGCAATTGGTATTCAACCGGGTCTTCAATGGTGATGATTTTCTCGCGGCCATCGTGAATTTCCGAAAGCACGGCATAGAGCGAGGTGGTTTTGCCGCTCCCGGTCGGGCCGCTGGCCAGCAACATGCCGTAAGGCTCGGCCGCCAGTTCGCGCAGGCGTGCCATGTCGCTGCCGGCAAAACCCAGGCCTTCCAACGTCAGCGCCTGGTTACCCTGAATCAGATGGCTTTTGTCGAGGATGCGCAGGACGCCGTCTTCGCCATGCATGCTGGGCATGATCGAAACCCGCAAATCAATACGCCGGGCTTTGTCGCCGAGGCGGACGGCCAGTCGGCCATCCTGTGGAATGCGGGTTTCGGCGATGTCCAGTTCGGCCAATACCTTGAGCCGTGAAATGACTTGTGGCGCAACGTCCGAGCCACGCACGCTGCGGATGTGTTCGAGCACGCCGTCAATGCGATAACGAATATCCAGTCCGCTGCCGCTCGATTCAAGGTGAATGTCGCTGGCCCCCAAACGCA
Source organism: Pseudomonadota bacterium (assembly GCA_039797825.1). Taxonomy (GTDB): domain Bacteria; phylum Pseudomonadota; class Gammaproteobacteria; order Burkholderiales; family Rhodocyclaceae; genus Azonexus. The sequence continues at coordinate 35,057 of JBDKHF010000080.1, forward strand.
GCGCATCGTGCAGCGTGGCATTGACCAGGCGCACAACCGGGCTGGTTTCCTGGCTGCTCTGGGTGACCGCCAGGGTTTTTTCAGCGCGCTCTTCGCCTGAATGAGGTGGTTCAGTGTCATGCGCGGCAAGCAAACGGTTGCCTTCGGCTTGCTTGTTTAACCAGGCGGCGAGTTCGTCAGCGCTGGCCAGATGCCAGATCACAAAATCGCCAGCGCGGGCTTCGGCCCAGCGTTGCAACTTGCTGTCGAGCGGGTCAGAAATCACCCCGATATAGCGGTCGACCGCTATATTCTCGCGAAACAGCACGCATTGACGGGCCAGCGCATCGCTCAGGGGTAAACGGTCGAAAGCCGGCGTCAGGCTATGCAGCAGGGGCAATGTAGCGACTGGGTAATCATCAAGCGAGGCGTTCTGATTTTCGACAGGCAAGCGTGCGTTCATTGGAAACTCCCCGCCAGATCAAATATTGGCATGTAAAGCAGCACCACAATGCCGCCGATGATGATGCCGATCGCAGCCATCAACAAAGGCTCAAAGCTGCGTGTAAAGCGGGCGATGAAGCGTTCGATTTCGCCATCGTGAAAACGGGCGGCGCGGGCCAGCATGTCGCCTTGCTGGCCGGTACGCTCGCCGACGCGCATCAGGCGCAGCGCAACCGGGGTGCACAAACCGGCTTCGTCAAAAGCGGTCGACGCGGGTTGGCCTTCATCAATGCGCCGCGCCGCTTGCTGCAGGGCGCGTTGTGTCTTTGCAGAGACCAGCCCATCGCACAATTCAAGCGCCGATAAAATCGGCAGCCCGCCTTCGAGCAAGGTGCCCAGCGCCAGGTAAAGTCGGGCCAGCTCGAAGGTCTGCAAGCGTTCACCGATTTGCGGCAAGCGCCGTAACAGGCTGGAAAATCCGGCACTCAAGGTTTTTCTTGTTTGTGCTTGGCGCATCAACCAGATCAGCGTAAGCAACACTGATAGGCCAATACTGCCCAGCAGGTGAGCGTTGTCGGCAACAAAACGCCCCCATTGCAATAGGAGTTGTGAGGCGAGGGGAATGTCGCGGCCCGAGCTTTGGTAAACACTGGAAAAGCTCGGCACGACGTAGCCCAGTAAAAACAGGCTGACCAGCAGGCCGACACCACAAAGGATGGCGGGGTAGATCATTGCCTGCGTGATGTGACGGCGCACCAGGTCAACGCGGCTGCGATATTCGATGTAGCGGGCCAGCGAGTTATTGAGGCTTGCGGTGCGTTCAGCGGCACGCATCAGGCCGCAATACAGCGGCGGAAAAATCTCGGGCTGGGCGGCGAGGGCGGCAGCAAAACGTTGCCCTTCGCCGAGTTGACCGCGCAAGGTGGCGAGCACCTGGTTGATTGCTGGCCGGCGTTCTTTTTCGTACAACGCATCCAGTGCTTCGGTCAAAGTCAGCCCGGCTTCGAGCAGGGCGAGTAATTCCTGGCTGAATAAGGGCAAGTCAAATGCCGCTTGGTTTGTGCCACCCGCCAGCCATTGTTGCCAGGCGGATTTCTCTGTCGCCTTGATTGAGAGGGGGCAAAAATCGCGAGCGGCGAGGTGGCGAGCAGCTTCCTCCTGATTGGCGGCCTCGATATGGAGCGTTTCAACTCCGTTCGGGCCGATGGCTCGGATCGCGAAATTCATGTTGTTCAGAAGCGGATGTCGGCGTTTTCGCCGTTGCCGCCAGCGCGGCCATCACGCCCGAAGGAAAGCAGCTCGAAATCGCGCCCGCTGCTCGCCGCATTGCTGACGCGATAAACATAGGCATTACCCCACGGGTCGACCGGAACTTCCTTCAACAGATAGGGACCATTCCAGCGCGGGTGGTTGTTGGGGCGCTTAAGCAAGGCAGTCAGGCCAATTTCAGCCGGCGGATAGCTGCCGTTATCAAGCCGATAGGATTCCAGCGCGCGAGCCAGCGCTTCTATTTGTGTGCGGGCTGCAGTCACTTCCGACTTGTTGAGTTGTGCCACATAGCGCGGCCCGACGTAGGCCGCCAACAAGCCAATGATGGCGACGACAACGAGCAGCTCAAGCAAGGTGAAGCCGGCAGAAAGTCTTGAAATATCAGGTTTGTAGAGCATTATTTCTCCTTTGGATAAAACCCGGGTTTGCGGACTTATCGACGAAGTAGGTCGGGCTTCAGCCCGACAATGTCGGGTTAAAACCCGACCTACCTCGCTGGTAAAAAACCGGGTTCGTGAATACCAAGAACCCGGTCAGCCAAATGCTTAGGCGAAGCTGTCTTCCATCAAGGTGTTAAACCACTTGAACATTTCCTTGTAGTTGTCCTGCGAGCGCGCCGTTGCTTCACCGGAGGCACCGGGCACGGGCAGCATGCTGCCGCTCACCGGGTCGTAGGCAAAGACGGCGGTCAGCCACGATGCGGTGTCCGAGGTAATCGGTGAATAGCAGGCCGAGTTGGTGATCGGCGAGGGGTCCGGGCTACGTCCGGCGAGTAGGCGAACGATGGCGTCGGCGCAGATTTTGGCTTCCTGATTGGCGATATGCCCGGCCTTGGGTTGCGTTGTCGCGGCTGCATCACCAATCACATGGATGCCAGGTGCGGCCGTGGACTGATAGGTCAGTACATCGACCCCGGCCCAGCGTCCGCCGACATTGGCCAGGCCATTGTCGATGATCACCTTGCCCGCCCGGTGCGCGGGAATGGCATTGATCACATTGGCCTGCAAATTCCCGAAATTGGTGTTGAGCGTCATCGTGCTGGCATCGATGCTGTTGATCACGGCACCAGGCCGATAGTCAATGACACCCTTGTGCACCACATTGAAGGCATTGGCGAAGGCCAGTGGTTCGGCGGTAATACCGGGATTGGCATCAAGGACGATGACTTTGGAGCCGGCACGATTTTTCTTCAGCCAGTCGGCCACAACGCAAGCGCGCTCATACGGTCCCGGCGGGCAGCGATAAGGCTTGGCTGGAATCGTCATGACAAACACGCCGCCGGGTTTCATGGCAACCAGTTGGTTGCGCAAGATGGTGGTCTGCGGGCCGGCTTTCCAGGCATGCGGCACCTTGGCTTGGGCGGCCGCAGTTTCAAGCCCGGGAATCGTATCGAAATCGATGCCGGGGGCGACGACCAGTCGGTCGTAGGGCAATTTGCTGCCATCGGCCAGGCTGACACTGTGGCCGACTGAGTCAATCGCTGTCACATCGCCCTTGACCAGACGAATGCCATAACGGGTAGCCAGATTGCTATAACCGAACTGCAGCGAAGTCATGGTGCGCTGGCCGTTGAGAACCAGATTGCTCAGAATGTTGGAGGCATAGGTGGTTTCGCGCTCGACCAGGGTCACAGCAACGCCGGTGCCGCCCCAGAGTCGAAGATATTTGGCGACAGTGGCGCCCGCCATGCCGCCGCCGATAACGACGACGCGGCCGCTAATGCCGGTGTTGGTGGGAACGGTGCCCAACTGGGCGGGTGTTGCTGCGCGTACCAGCCCTGAGAGGCCTGCGGCGGAAACCCCTGCGCCGGCCATGCTGGCCAGACGGAAAAAATCACGACGATTCATGATGTGGCTCCTTGCTCTCGATTAACGTTGTTTGGACAGGTAGTCCGCGATCAGGCGGATTTGGGCGTCGCTGTAGCCACGTGCGTGCATGTCCATGATGTCCGGGCGGGACTTGGTGCGCATCTCGCGTAACTCTTTGTAGATTTCATTGGACGACTCGCCGGCGAGTCGCTCAAAGCCGATACTGGATTTGCCGTTGAAGCCATGACACTGAAAGCAGTTCGAAGCCAATAGGCGTCCTGCTGGCGGGGCAGTTGTTACGGTTTGCGCAGCAACACAGGTGCTGGCCAGGGCGATCGGGAGCCAGAGCAAGGCCCGCAAGCGCGATATTTTTCGATTCATGATGAACCTCCGAAGTTGTTTCAAGGATTGATTGACTGCCTTTGCAAGGTTCCTGGCCGGACCCGCAGGCCGAATATTCGTCGTTTGCAATATTCCTGACAGCTGTCGTCTACCCCCGACACTTTTGTTGGCGCCTGGTCTGGCATACGATGGCGGCCATGAAACGCTATCCACGCTCCTTTCTACAGCTGATCACCATCGGCCATATCCTGTTTGCGCTCCCCTTGTTGGTTGCCTCGGGCTATGTTTTTTTTACGCTGCAAGTCCTCAACAGCCATTACCGGGCGGCCATCGAACACGCTTCAATTTCATCGCGTTTGAGCGGCGAACTGGAAGAGGACCTGCTGCACATGGAGCGCAACCTGCGCCGTTATTTGGTGCTGAAGGATGTCGAGTCACTGAATGATTACGTGACGGTACGCACTGAGTGGCAAAGGCATGTGGGTGCGTTTGCCAAACTCTCGCCGCTGCCCGAACAAATGCTCAAAGAAATGCAGGCCCAGTTAGCACTGGAAAATGACGCTTACCTCGTACTCAAAGACACGGGTAATGCTCAACCCCTGCAAGTGGCTATCGATGAACTCAAGCTGCGTTCGCAGAACTCGCTGGATGAGGCCAAGCTGATTCTGGATCGCGAACAGGAGCAATTTCTTAAGGACTCTGAGGTTTTAAGTACTCGCCTCATGCTTGCCGCTGGCAGTTCAGTTCTGATCGCTTTGTGTTGTCTGTGGGCGATCAGGAAATTGCTGGCGCGCTTGATCGGGCGTTTTGAGCGAGCATTGCTTCGACTCGGCAAAGGTGATTTGCAGCAAATGATCGAACTTGATGGACCGGGTGATTTGCGTTGGTTAGGCCGCTGGCTGGAATGGCTGAGAAAGCGCCTGCTTTCACTTGAAAAAGATCGCGCTCAGGTCTTGCAGCATGTTTCTCATGAATTAAAAACGCCGTTGGCCGCCATGCACGAGGGGGCATCCTTACTTGCTGAAGAGGTCTCAGGCCCACTAAGCGCTGACCAAAGGCGGATTGTCAGCATCTTGCAGAGCAACGCCAGGCGTTTACAGGATCTCATCGAAGGATTGCTTCGCCTGCAACAGGCCGGCCATGCAGCGGAGCGCATTGGTTTTGAAGTGATTCGTTTTGATCTATTGATCGAACAGGTACTTGAAACCTGCCGCCTGATTGCCAGTGAGCGGCGCATTCAGTTTCAGTGCGTGCTTTCTGAAACCAAGATCGTTGCCGGGCGCGAAGCACTGATGACCATCATCCATAATTTGCTCTCAAACGCGATTAAATTCTCCCCCGATGGTGGGTGCGTTTGCATCACACTTGTTCAGGATGGCGACAAGGTGATGCTCGATGTGATAGATCAGGGGCCGGGCGTTCCCGATCTCGATAAATTGCAAATATTTGAACCGTTTTACCGTAGTTCTGCTTCTCGTCACATCGCCGGTATCGGCCTTGGCCTGGCGATTGCTCGCGAATTTGTACTGGCCCAACGCGGTGAACTTTTGCTTATTGATTCACCGGCCGGCGCGCATTTTCGAGTCGTTTTGCCTTTATCCGCGCCCTATTTGAGAATTCAATCTAATGTTTGAGTCTTTGCCATGTTAAAAAAACTCATTTTATTGGTCACTGTTTTAGCCTTGAACGCTTGTGCTTCATACAGCAGCAAGCAGGCCGATGAGCTTATCGTTTTTGAGCCACTACCGACCAATCCGCGTTCGACGCTTGATGTCCAAAAAATTGGTGAGTTGGAAAAGCAACTAGCCGAGCGACAACGTCACTGCCAGGCAGAGAAACGTCGTTTAGAGCTTGCCCTGAAAGACAACCAGAAACAGAGTGATGAATTACAGAAAAAACTTGATTCGCTCTTGGCAATTGACCGAGAACTGCGTAGTCGGTCAAAAGTGACTAAATGAGTAATGGCGCGAAAATCCTGATTGTCGATGACGATCAAGATATGTTGCACCTGATGGGGGTGCGGCTCAGCGCGGCCGGCTATCAGGTTAGTACGGCAGAATCAGGTGAAGCCGCATTAATCAGTTTTCACGGCAATCGTCCGCAAGTGGTTGTCACTGACTTGCGCATGGGCGAAATGGACGGGTTGGCGTTATTCGAGCATCTGCAGGCCGTAGCGCCGACCATGCCGGTGATCATTCTGACCGCTCACGGCACGATACCGGATGCGGTTGCTGCAACCCGACGAGGTGTTTTCAGTTTTTTGACCAAACCGTTTGATGGTCAGGAACTCATGCGGCGTGTCGCCGATGCCATCCGTCTTTCACCAACGCTCGACCCCGAGCAGGTTTCTGCACATTGGCGAAAAGATTTAATTACCGCCAATGTGCGTATGGAAGACTTGCTGCGTCAGGCTTTACGCGTCAGCGAAGAGAGCAGCAGTGCGCTCCTGGTCGGGCCCAAAGGATCAGGCAAGAACACCCTGGCGCGGGCGATTCATCAGGCTAGCCACCGAGCGAGCGGACCCTTTTTCTGTTTGTCGTGCACCGATTTTCCGGCAGCAACGCTCGTTGAAATGCTCTCGCCGACCAGTGCTGACAATGCCTATAGCCAGTCAACGAGTGGCGTTCTATATCTACAGGATATCGGCGCCCTGTCTCTCATCGCGCAAGCTCGCCTGTTTTCTGTACTGTTCGCTCAAATGCAGGCCAAAGATCCTTTGGGTCGTCTTAAATCGATGGCACAACAGAGCTGCGCGCCGAATGTGCAAATAATTGCTTCAAGCCCCAGGCCGCTTGATTCGGCTGTTGCTGAGGGGGGATTTCGCAGCGATCTCTTTTATCTGTTAAGTCGGATGACCCTGTTAATTCCACCATTGAGCGAACGCAGTCAAGATATCCCTTTGCTTGCGACACATTTCCTGTCTCAAATCCAAACCAATGCAAATCTCTCCCTTGCCCCGGAAGCCCTGACTGCCTTGCTCGATGGGCGTTGGCCTGGAAACGTGCGGCAATTGAAGAACGTTTTGGAACAGGTTTCCGAAATGAACCTGACACCGATCATCACCGAAGCTTCAATTCGCCGAGTGATGCGAGATCTTGAAGAGGAAGACCTCGCTGCTTTTGATGATGCTCGCCGCGAATTCGAGCGAGATTATCTTGTCCGCTTGCTTCAGATAACTGCCGGCAATGTTTCGCAAGCGGCCAGAGTGGCTCAGCGCAATCGGACTGAGTTCTACAAGCTATTGGCTCGGCATGGGCTTGATCCCATAAATTTCAAACAAAAATTTCGCTAATTGCAGTTATTCAGGCCATTTGAGCTTGGCGAAACAGCTCTCGACTTGTGACCGGGTTGTTATCCAAGCAGGGCAATGTTTCGTGAATTTATAAAAAAGCCCTGACGAATCAAGGCTTTTTAAGATTTTGGCGGCGTGTTTTGCTGGCCGTCTTTAATTCGAGTCAATTTGGACTCTTGAAACTATGCTCCAGCAGGGGATAGCTGAAGCGAAACCAGCTGGCGTTCCGACACAATCAGTCGTTTCCTGATCCCTGCGTTTATTTTGCGTTCGACTTCCCACATGGCCAAACCTTTGACCACGGCGACTTGCTCGATGGCGGTTACGACATCACCCAGCTTGGTGCAGAGATAATCTGCGCCACGTTCGATTGAAGACTTCATTTTCATTCTGCCAAATCTCCTGTGTGCTTGTTACGTGAATAATCATACTAAATTTGTATTGGCTATCTTCACACCAAATGTTGATCCTGACATTATTGGCATTGCAACGTTTTGTATCAGCTTGTTACATGAAGGCCATTGGCAAGAGTGGCGAGCTTTACGCTGCAACTCCCGGCGACGATTTCAGCATGTCGCGGGCAAGAAAGCAGGTGGTCGTTAACCATCCCTGAAGCCTGCATAAAGGCATAGCAAATTGTTGAACCGACAAATTTGAAACCCGCGCGAGCCAAGGCTTTGCTCATTGCATCCGACTGAGCTGTCTTTGACGGCACCTCCGCCATTGATTGCCTGTTGTTTTGAATGGGCTTGCTATCGACAAAATGCCAGAGAAAATCGCTGAAGGTTTGACCATCCGCTTTGATAGCGAGAAAAGCTTTGGCATTTTGAATGGTGGCAGCCACCTTGGCTCGATTCCGGATGATGCCGGGGTCCGCTAATAATTCAGCAACCTTCTGGTCATCGTAGCGAGCAATTAGTTCCGGATTGAAATCATCAAACACGAGTCGGTAATGTGCCCGTTTTTTGAGAACCGTTGCCCAGGATAGGCCCGCCTGGGCGCCTTCCAGTATGAGCAGTTCAAATAATGCGCGGTCGTCGTACAGCGGTACGCCCCACTCGGCATCATGATACTGACGGTAAAGGTCAAAGCCTTCACACCAAGGGCAACGTTCCATTTGCTTCAATCTCTCAGTGGTTTGTTTGGCCAGGAATCAAGAAAAGGGCTACAAAATGAGGAGGGGCCTGATCGCAGCCCCTTTAATTTCAAATACTCAACTGTTCCAGCGTGCCGCCCTGTGCGATAAATTCGACTATCCATTTAGGCTGACGACCACGACCTGTCCATTGCATGTCAGCGTGCTGTGGGTGGCGATATTTTGCAGCAACCGGAGTACGTTCCTTTTTCTCTTTAGGGATTATCTGAACAAGCCACGTTTTCCGGACGGCTTGTCATAAAACGGTTGAAAAAAGAGCGAATTTGACCCGTTGACCGTAAGAATCTGAGGTTTTACCCCTCATTTTCCGCTTCATGGACGCACCTCACCTGTCGCCGG
>JBDKHF010000081.1:0-9391 GCA_039797825.1 Pseudomonadota bacterium
TACGACTGACACGGTCAAATCCAGCCTGCGGCTGAAGCGTAAAAGAGCGGCCTGGGATGATGATCTGCGCATGCGGTTTCTGGGGCTTACCCCGTTATGATGTTCGAGTGCGGAGGCCCTGACGGGGAATACCGTTCCATCCTTATGGATATATTCTTTTTCATAAACCGATGATTCACCGTCACAAAACACTTCTTGCTCGATAATCCGGGCTTCAAATAAATGCCATTTTTTTGGTGTCAGATCACTGTAGGATTTGCCTTTCAGCTCCTCGGCGCTGTATCCCAACAATTCCTGGTAAGCCTGATTGAAACGAATCAGCTTGCCAGACATGTCAACCAATGCAAACGCATCCCGCATGCTTTCATAGAGCAAGCGATACCTGCTCTCATCCTTGATCAGGTTTTTTTGTGCAGCGGACATTGCGCCAAGATCAACCACTGAAATTCGTATCGTTGGTGTGGTGCCATCCTTGCCCTTGCAAAACAAGCAATCCAGCCGGGCATAAAACCGGCTGCTGTCAGCGCGCTGAAAGCCTATTTCGGCAACCTCTTGCCGTTCAAGCTGGCGATTATTCTTCAGTATCAAATACCAGCGATCCCTGTGCTCGCTTTGCACATACAAAGACAGGGGTTTCCCGATCAGTGCAGCGCGCCCCACGCCAAGGTATTGGGCAAAAGTCAGGTTAAACCCTTCGATAATCCCGCTACTCGATGTCGTCAGATAACCAACGGGCGCAAAGTCATAAAGATCAAGGTAACGATCGCGGGATTCGAGCAGGGCAACCTGAGCACGGCGCAAGGCTTCGTTTTGCACCTCCAGCTCGATTTGATGGACGTGCAATTCATGCTGCAATCGCTCAGTAGCGTGTTTTATCTCAAGCCCTTGCGTTCCAAGCCGTTGCTCGGCAATCGCTCTCAGATCTGGCAACAGATTGTCTTCAGGCCGCAGTTCCATTAGCTCACCAAATGTTGGTCTTCAAATGTCATGGCCAGCAAAATCAGTTGCGGATCACCGCGTTCGTCAGAAATACAGCGCGCATTCAATACAACCCGCTGCAATCCGATACCAGGAAAGTCATGCTCTACAACGTAATCATCAAAAGACTCGTTCTCCGGCAAAATATTCTCAAGCAATTTGTGCAGCTTAGGGATGTCCCACTGACGATTGCCCAGATCGAAAATACATTGGCCAATCGTCGCTTCCCGCACGACAGAAAATGCCCGGTAAAACGACCGGCTGGCGAGAATGACATTAAGTTTTCCATCCAATACCAGCAGTGGCTCGCGCACCGTTTCAACAATCCCATCGGCAGCTCTGCGGGCTTGCTGAAAAGCCAGCTCAGCGGCAACGCGCTGGCTGATGTCGGTAAATGTAATCACCACCCCATCGATCATGTTGTGCACGGTGCGATACGGCAGAATGCGCGTCAGATAATGATCGCCGTCCTCGGTTTGAAATTCACTTTCAAAAACAACCAGCGTATCCAATACCTTTTGTGCATTTTCCAGCAAATTTTCAGCTTTCAGGCTTGATTTTATGTGTTCCAGCGGACGTCCGACATCGCTGCTCATCAAACGGAAAAGCTTGAGCGCATCACGCGTGAAACGGCGGATACGCAACTGTTCATCAAGAAAAATCGTTGCCACATTGACGTTGTCCAGGAGATTTTTCAGATCACTTTTCACATCACCTAATTGCTCAATTTTTGCCTGCAATTCGGCGTTGACCGTAACCAACTCTTCATTAAGTGATTGCAACTCCTCCTTGGAGGTTTCAAGCTCCTCATTCGATGACTGAAGCTCCTCATTAGTCGATTGCATCTCCTCGTTGGTCGATTTCAACTCTTCATTTGTCGCCTGTTGCTCCGCAACGGTTGATTGCAAGGTTTGCCGGCTGTAGCTCAATTCGCGCTCCAACTCTTGATTCCGTTGCGCCTCATGAGTCATTTCTTCCGGTGTCGCAGCACGCGTCCGGCGTTTGGTCTTGGCGGGCGGCGGCATATCCTCAAACGTAATGAGCAAAAGACGCTCGCCACTCACTTGCACGGGTAGCGTGCGCAGGCTGAATCTAACCATCGCATAGCTGCTATCGCTTTTGATCGTCACATCGCTACCCTGCGTTGGTGCACCCTCCGCCACGGCTGCAAGAATTGCATTACGCAACGCCAGTTGTAAGCCCTCACGGGCCATTTCGATAACGTTAAGCGTCGCATTCCCCGGCGCCGGACGCAGATAGCGCCCGGTGTCACCATTAATGAAGAGAATATTGCCTTGTAAATCAGTCAGCACGGCCGCCGGCGCATAGCTTTGGAGCAGCACCCGGTTGGTCAGCTCTGCAAAATTGACTGGTTTGGTTTTAGCTTGAGCGGCGCTTTCGTGTGGTTTGTTGTTAGCCGCAGCTGCCCAGCTCACCAGATTCCCCGCCAACTTGGTTTGAGCAGAGGCAACGGTGTGGAGTGCGCGAAAGAATTTCCATTTGCGATTAATCGACGGAAACAATTCGGGATGAAGGGTAATGTTCTCTGAACTAGACAAGAAGAGGACGCCGTTCGGCTTGAGAGCTGAATGAAAAGTTAAAAGCAGGCGGTCCTGGAGTTCGGGTTCAAGATAAATCAGCAAATTCCGGCAACTGAGCAAGTCAAGTTTGCTGAAGGGTGGATCCTTAATCACGCTTTGTATGGCAAAGATGACCATTTCGCGAATTTCTTTTTTGACGCGATAAAAACCATCATCTTCTTTCACAAAGAAGCGCTGTAGCCGCTCGACCGTGATGTCCTGTTCAATATGTGGCCCATAACGTCCGGCACGTGCCACCCTAATGGCCTCATCGGAAAGATCGGTCGCATAAATTTGCACCCTCAATCCATGACAGCCCTCCTCCATCAGTTCGCGCAGCAGAATCGCGATCGAAAATGCCTCTTCACCAGTGGCACAAGCAGCCACCCAGATACGGAATTCATAGTCTGGCGGCTTGTTGGCCAACATAAGCGGCAAAATTTCCTGCTTGAGGACAATAAAGGCTTCAGGATCACGAAAAAAGCTGGTGACATTAATCAGCAGCTCTTTAAAGAGCGTTTTAGGCTCTGCCTTGTTTTCCTTGAGGAAGCGCAGGTAAGCGGCCATGTCCTGAATATTGTTCTGAACCATGCGACGCTCAATCCGACGACTGAGCGTGCTCTTTTTATATTGCGAGAAATCGTGACCGGTGGTGCTGCGCAATAACAAAAGAATCTGCTTCAGATGACCCAACTCAATCGGATGCTGAACAAGCGCCGCAACAGGTGTTGGGCGATGGTTAACAATATCCATGAGCAGGTGTGGCATTTCCTCAACCGACAAAATATGGGTGGCGTAGCCCGCCTGGATCGCGCTGCGTGGCATACCATCATATTTTGCCGTATCCGGATCCTGAACCAGACATAGCCCACCGGCACTGTGAATGGCGCGCAGCCCAAGCGTGCCGTCAGCGCCAGTACCGGAGAGGATGATACCAATCGCTTTTTCGGCTTGATCTTCGGCTAGTGAGCGCAAAAAGCAGTCGATCGGCAAGCGCATGCCGCGCGGCAACTCGGGTACGCTCAACTGCAATTCACCATTGAGGATCGCCATGTCACGATTGGGCGGAATAATGTAAATGTGGTTCGGCAATACCAGCGTCTGGTCTTTTGCCTCGCTGACCGGCAGCTTGGTGATGCGCTGCAAAATTTCGTCAAGAATGCTGACGTGACTGGGATCAAGGTGCGGCACCAGCACAAACGCCATGCCGCAATCAGGTTTCAAATTAAGAAAGAAAGCCTCAAAAGCCTCCAGCCCACCCGCTGACGCACCAAGACCGACAATCGGAAAGCCTGATTTGTGAGCCACAGTCGGCTCAGCCTCATCCTGGCTCACTTGAGCATTGGCTTTGTCCGGGTATGATTTCTTTTTGGAGACCATGTCAAATAACTTTCACTTCTGTTCAATGAGTACCGTGAAATATTACATTGCCCGCAGATTTCCCGACAATCACCAACGTTAGCCGAGTTTTTTTTCCATGACGTAGCGAGTCAGCTCAGCATTGGAGCGCATGACCAGTTTTTCAAGAATACGGCTACGATAAGTCCCGACTGTTTTTACACTGAGATTCAACTGCTCGGCAATCCTGGTCAGAGATACTCCATTGCTCAAGTGTAATAAAACCTCCATTTCACGCCGCGATAATGCGGCATGAGGACTATCCCTTCCTACTTCGGTGGTTTCAGAAAGCAATTTTTCGGTAAACGCCGGGCTAAGGTAACGCAGGCCGCTGGTTACTTTTTTGATCGCTGCCACAACCTCCATCGGTGGACCAGCCTTATTTAGATAGCCGGAGACGCCCAAATCATAGGCGTGTGTTGCCAGCTCCTCCTCCGGATAACTACTGAACAACAGCACCGGAAGATTTGCGTGCAGTTGCTTGGTCCTTCTCAAAACTTCCAGGCCACTGATGTCCGGCAATGAGATATCAAGCAAAACAACATCGAGTTCAGTCGTCTCAATAATAGAAAGTGCTGCAGCACCAGTTGCAGCCTCTGCGACCACATCAAAATCGGCCACCGTAGCCAGAAACTCCCTGATTCCTATGCGCACGACGGCGTGATCATCTACTACCAGTATTTTGATCATCTCATCGAATCCCTGTTATTTTCGCCAGAATTATTTTCATTGGGTAATGATTGAAATTGTAGAGCCAAACATGGCAAGCCAACGTCATCAAATCTCATAAGATTTGTAAGAATTCGCGCCACATCACGTAAGCATTCCCGCTCTCGTTGAAGGAATGCAACATAACGCTGGAGATTCGCTGCTTGTCAGCCTCTAATCAATCACCAGAGAACCCAAAATAATTCATAATCCAAACAATTTTGATATTTTCGATTACTCACAGAAATATGACAAAAAATATGCAAACACGCAAAAAGCCCGATCAGGAATCCAGATATAAATTGTCAGGTATTACCTGGGCTATTGTTTTTGCCGGTCTTGCCCCCGGCCTTGCGCTGGCTGACGCGGCAGACAGCTTCAATTTTGCAGCCGGCATTTCGGCACGTTATGAAGACAACTTATTCCGTTTAGCTGATAGCGCGCCGACACCGAATGGCGCTTCTGCCAAGTCGGACACGCTCTTCACAACCTATGCCGGCATTCGCTTTGATCGTACCTATGATTTGCAGCGCATCCAGTTGGACGTCACTGCCACCTCCTACAATTACCGCAACAATGATTATCTGAATTTCACGGCACTCGACTATCGGGCGGCCTGGCTGTGGGCAATTTCACCCCGTCTGACCGGAAGTTTGTTCGCCGACAAAACCTCACAGGTCACCAGCTATACCAACCTGCAAAATATCAGCACGTCCAACCAGCGAACCGTCGAAAACCAGGGATTGCTTGGTGACTGGCTGGTCGATGGTGGCTGGCACCTAACCGGCGGCGCTTACCGACTGCGCTCAAAGACGGACAGCACAGAACTGACATCCTTTGGTAATTTTGTTCAGGACACGGCAGAAGCTGGCGTTAAGTACGTTTCTACTGCCAACAACTCACTCGCCCTGGTTCAACGTCAGGCGCGCGGTGAATATATTGATCGAGCAATAAATCCGGTTAGCAAACTGGATAACCGCTACGACCAAAGCGACACTGAATTACGCGCAATTTACCAAGTGACGGGGCATTCACGACTGGATACCCGGATTGGTTACCGAGATCGCACCTATGAAAACTATTCAGAGCGCGATTTCTCAGGCGCCGTTGGTGCTATCAGCTACCTATGGACGCCCACCGGCAAGTTGCAGTTCACACTAACGGCAGGACGTGATTTGCTGGCGTATCAAGAGAATAACAACAGTTATTACGCTTCAAACTTTGTAAACTTTACGCCAGCGTGGTTAATTTCCGACAAAACAACACTGCGTCTGAAGCTGGATTGGTATAAAAACAAATTTGAAGGGGCAGTTGTCCCGGTTTCTGAGTTGCGCGAAGACAAAATATATTCGACCCAACTTGCCCTGGCTTGGCGCCCTACCCGCACCGTTGTGGTTGATAGCTTTCTCCTCCATGAAGAACGGTCGAGCAATATATCCAGACTTCCTTACAAGGCAAACGTTGTCGGCCTTTCCGCATCCGCTGTCTTTTAACATCGATCACGGCGCGCGAGTGGCTAATAATTCAAGGGTGCTAACCTCAAGTTGAGGCGCGCCCAGGATGGCAACCAGAGTGTAGTCACCATGTAGGCTGACGCCATCAAGCTTCACGCTGGCGTCACCGTAATCCCCCCGCGCGCTTCAGTGCCAGATAGGCAATTCCCCACACAAGGCGAAAGAACGCCAAAAACACAAAACAAAAAGGCCAATCCGAAGATTGACCTAGTTGATTTTTTGCTGGTGCGCCCAGAGCGATTCGAACGCCCGACCCCTTGGTTCGTAGCCAAGTACTCTATCCAGCTGAGCTATGGGCGCACTGCAAGAGCGCTGCATTGTATAGATTCCAGCATAGAATGCAAGTCCTTTCGGAAACTTTTAAAGTTTTTTTGATGAGCGCCCTGACCACCGTCTATATGCCGAAATACCCGGACTGCTGGGAAAGCTGCGGTTCTTGTGCGAGCGGCAATGTTTTCATTCTGGAAATTTTGGTCAAACCGGGTGATTTGTTGCAGTTTGATGAGACCATTTTGGTATTGGAAACGGGCAAGGTGGCACTTGATATCCCCTCGCCCAAGGCCGGTCGTATTGTCACGATTCATGTCACAGAGGGCGATACAGTTGATGCTGGAGCACCCCTGGTAACGCTGGAATCCATTTGACCAGCGCCGGCCACCACACAATCTGTGTGGCCCCCGCGACTACTTTGGGAATTCGATCTCCAGTTCGTTGCGTACCTCGCGTACGCCTTTTACTGAAGCGGCCAACTCAAGCGCGCGCTGCAGCGAGTGTTCATCCGGCACGCCGCCACCCAAGGTAACCACGCCACTTTGAGTTTGAATTCGAAAACGGCTTCCGGTCAGGCCGATGTCAGTGCGCAGCAGGTTTTCAATGCGCTCGTTCAACGCAATATCGGCGTTTTGCGCTGCGCCAAGCGTGCTTGAGGTTGGGCGATTGGGATGGTCGATGGCGGAGGCCGTGAGTCCAATACCTGAAATGAGCACGGCGGCGCTGATGGTGACGAAAACTTTGCGATTAATCATTGGTAACTCCTGTTTCATTTGAGGGCCAATGAGGTATTGCGAGTTCCGTGCCAGGCTAAATTACTTGTTAAATATCATGGATTTAACGGGTTGACCGCAACATTTACCAAGCGCAGCACGTCGTCTTGCGGCGACAGTTTTTTATCAATTACTGACCAACTACCCTTTCGGCTTCGCTGCGAAACATGGCTGGGGTAAGGTCGTGTTTTTGCAGCAAACGATAAAACTCGGTACGGTTTCGATCGGCGATTCGTGCCGCATCGGCGACATTGCCATCAGTTAATTTGAGCAGTTGGACCAGATAATTGCGTTCAAAGCGCTGCCGGGCCTCGGCGTAGGTAAGGGCTTCCAGCGTTGGCACGCGCAAGGCACGCTGCACCAACCCCAGTGGAATCAACGGGGTAGAAGTCAGCGCGCAGCTTTGTTCAACCACGTTGTAGAGTTGCCGCACATTGCCGGGCCAGGCAGCGGTACTCAGTGCTTCAAGTGCATCGGGGGCAAAACCACTAATGGTTTTGCCGTATTTACCGGCGATCAGCTGGATAAAATGCGTGGCGAGCAGCGGAATATCCTCGCGGCGTTGATCAAGGCGCGGCAAGGTTAGCGACACGACATCGAGCCGATAGTAGAGATCTTCGCGAAACTGTCCCGCGACCATTGCCGCATCGAGATCACGATGGGTCGCCGAGAGCAGACGCACATCAACGGCCTGCGCCTGGGTTGCGCCAACTGGCCGCACCATCCGTTCCTGTAGCACACGTAGCAGTTTGACCTGTAGCGCGAGCGGCATATCGCCGATTTCATCAAGAAACAGGGTGCCGCCGTTGGCCGCCTGAAACAAACCGCCGCGCGCGTTGCCGGCACCGGTAAAGGCGCCCTTGATGTGCCCGAAGAGTTCGGATTCGAGCAAGGCTTCGGGAATCGCGCCGCAGTTGATGGCAATAAAAGGCCCACGGGCACGCGGGCTGGCCAGGTGAATGGCGCGCGCCAGCACTTCCTTGCCGCTACCGCTCTCGCCACGAATCAACACGCTAGCGTCAGAGACGGCGACCATACGAGCTTCGTTCATCAGATCGGCCATGCAACTGCTGCGGTAGACCATGCCCGCCTGCCAGGCATCGTCCAGTTTGCCTGCTGGCGCCGGAATTGCCGATTCATCACGCGGCAAACTGGGGGCGGACAATTGCAGCGCCTGATCTATTTTTTCGAGCAATACCTGGCTATCAAAAGGCTTGGTCAGGTAACCAAAAACACCCCGCGAAGTCGCGTCGACCGCATCAGGTATGTTGCCGTGCGCGGTCAGAAGAATAACCGGCAGGGTCGGTCGCGTGCTGCGCACCTCCTCAAACAATGACAAACCATCGCGCCCCGGCAAGCGAATATCGCTGATCACGACCCGCGGCGGATCAACCGCCAAGTGAGCCAGCGCCTGCTCGGCCGAAGCCACTGATGTCACGCGAAAGCCACGGGCATGCAGACGCATGGTCAGCAGACGAAGGATGTCTTCATCGTCATCAACCACCAGAATGTGCGCACCGTGTGCGGCAGATAATTTGCTCACTTACCCCCCGCTATAGGTGCCGGGCGCGTCGTTCGCGCACGCGGTGGCAGAGTCCGTTCGATATCAGCCAAACCATTGAGTTTTTCTTGCAGCTCAAGGGTTTTGCGCTGACTTTCCTTGAGTTGTTCCTTCAATTGGGCACCCTGCTTTTCTGCTTGCGTGTCAATCCTTAGACGTTCGTTGTAATTATCGGCCAGCAGGCGAGCCAGAGGCGACAGGGATTGCGCCGTGGGATCAGGCGATTTCATGACGCTATCAAGCAACCCCAGGGCACGATGTAGATCTTGCGCCGCGCGCGGATGACCGAGCAACATGGCCAGGCGTAGTTGATTGGCCGGCACCACAGGATGCGCGCCAAGCGCCGTCCGCTCACGCGTCATTTCCGCCAACGACATTCGTTGCAGGGACTGGTAATAAGCCAAAACAGGCACAACCCCCGGTAGATCAACGCTGATCGGCATATGCTCGCCAGGCGGGATACCGGCACAAGCAGTGAGCAGGCAGACAATCGATACGGCAAGCACTTGACTAAATTTACTGTTCATCCGGTATTTCCACACAAAAATGCGCCCCATATTGGCTGCTCAGGAGCGACACACTGCCGCCCATTGCCCTGACCAGTTCGCG
>JBDKHF010000082.1:0-3747 GCA_039797825.1 Pseudomonadota bacterium
TGATGAGTCTGAAGAATCTTATGCCCGCCTGGGTTAAGCGCATTGGCGTGACGACGGCATTGCTGCTGTTTGTTGGCGGTATCGTTTTCTGGGGCGGTTTCAACTGGGCGCTGGAAGCAACCAACAAGGAGTCCTTCTGTATCTCCTGTCACGAAATGGAAGAGAACGTGTTCCGGGAATATCAGAACACGGTGCACTACACCAACCGTACCGGTGTCCGTGCGACCTGTCCGGATTGTCACGTGCCAAAGGAATGGGGGCCGAAGATGATCCGCAAGATCCAGGCCTCCAACGAGGTGCTGCACAAGATCCTGGGCACCATCGATACCCCGGAGAAGTTCAACAAGAAGCGTCATGAACTGGCGCAGCACGAATGGGATCGCATGAAGAAGAGCGATTCCCGTGAATGCCGCAACTGCCACAATTACGCTTATATGGACTACACCGAGCAGGGTGACCGTCCGGCCCGCATGCACCCGAAGGCGTTCGACGAAGGCAAGACCTGTATCGACTGCCACAAGGGTATTGCTCACCAGTTGCCGCAGATCGATCAGCACATCGGCAAGCAGAACGAGGGGGCGCTTGAAATCAATCACGGCGACCAGCCCAAGGCTGCAGAAGAAAACGCCGAGAAAAAATAGGCCTGCTTGACCAGTCGAAAAAGGAACCCCGGTCTTGTGCCGGGGTTCTGTTTTGATAGGCCCGAAATATTGCTGTGTTATATGCAAAATTTCGTCTGGAAACCGGTGAAAAGCCGCGCTGGGCCAACACTTTATGGAAAAGGTATGCTACTTTTATTGCGCTGCCGTCAATACGGCCAGTTTTCTTAAACGTTAGAAGGTAACAGGAGGCACTTAGATGAATAAATCCGAGCTGGTCGAAGTTGCTGCAAAAGAAGCTGGTATCACCAAGGCCGCTGCTGACAAGGCGTTGTCTGCCATCATCGGCGCGGTAGTCAAGACCGTAACCAAGGGTGAATCCGTCACTCTCGTGGGTTTCGGAACTTTCAAGTCCGCAAAGCGCGCAGCGCGCACCGGCAAGAATCCCAAGACCGGCGCCACGCTCAAGATTCCCGCTACTACGGTGCCGAAATTTACCGCTGGTACGGCTTTCAAGGCGTCTGTTGCCGCCAAAAAGACCGCTGCCAAGAAAAAGTAATTTCGGCGATTTATTGCATGCGGGGTTCGCCTATGGCGGGCTCCGCTTTTTAGTTTCCAATGAACGATTCCACTCCAGAAAACATCCCCGAGACTCCTGTTGAGAGCCAACCCGCGCCTGCGCCGCAGTTCGATGCACGGCGCCGCTTGCGTGAATTGCTGTCAACGCCCGAACGTGACCGTACCGACGAGCAGTGGGACGAAATCATCGAGCTGGAAATCCAGCTCGCACCAGGCAACCGTGTCTCCGGTAACGAGCAGCCCGGTAGCGCCAACCAGGGACGCAGCGGCCAGCAGCATGGCAAGCCGGGTAGTGGTGGCGGCGGCGGGCAACAACAGAAAAAGCATCGGCCGCGCACCAACAACAATCGCCGGCCGCGTCAGAACAAGCCGCAGTCCGGTGGTGGCGGCAATCAGGCCTGACGGTTTGTTTCAGTCTCGCGAACCGGCATAATTGCCGATATGCAGCAGTTTGATCTGATCATCGTTGGCGGCGGTCTGGCCGGCGCCAGTCTGGCGTTGGCGCTACGCAACACCCGGTTGCGGATTGCCTTGGTGGAAAGCCAGCCCCCCCGTCGCCCTGAGGGCTGGGATGCGCGCATTTATGCCATCAGCCCGGCAAATATTGAGTTCCTCGACAGCATAGGTGCCTGGCGCCACCTCGATGCCGAGCGGATGGTGCCGATTCGGGCCATGGAGGTTCATGGCGATAGCGGCGGCAAGCTGGCGTTTTCGGCTTATGAAACCGGGGTGCCCGAACTGGGGTATATCCTCGAATCCTCGCTGATGGCTTGCGAATTCTGGGAGAGCGCCAAGCGTCAGAGCAACCTCACGCTGTTTTGTCCGGCTCGGCCTGCAGCGCTCGAGTTTCGCCATGATGCAGCCGTACTGCGCCTCGACGATGGTGGGGTGCTGACCGCGCCATTACTCGTTGGTGCGGACGGGCGCGATTCCTGGGTGCGTGAGTCGGCTGGTCTTGCGGCGGTCAATACTCCGTACGGCGAGAAGGGGGTCGTGGCCAACTTTGCTACCGAAAGACCGCACCGGAACCGTGCCTTCCAGTGGTTCCGGGATGATGGCGTGCTGGCCTACCTGCCGCTTCCGGGGAATCGAATCTCCATCGTGTGGTCGACGCCCGATGCCCATGCCGACGCCTTGTGCGCACTTCCCGCCGAGTTGTTTTGCGACCGGGTTGGCGAAGCCGGCGACCAGGTGCTTGGACATCTGACGTGCTTGACGCCACCGGCGGCTTTCCCCTTGCGCCTGATGCGTGTGCCGCAGACTGTTGCGCCGCGCCTGGCCCTGGTGGGCGATGCGGCGCATGGCATTCATCCGTTGTCGGGGCACGGTATCAACCTGGGGTTCCAGGACGCCAGGGTGCTGGCCGCCTTGCTGGCGGAAACCCAACCCTGGCAGGACATCGGCGACGAGCGCTTGCTGCAGCGTTATCAGCGGGCGCGGCGTGAAGAGACGGCCATGCTGCAGATAACTACCGATAGCCTGCGTCGCCTGTTTCGCGAGTCGCCCCCTGGTTTGCGACCGTTGCGCAATTGGGGCCTGAGTCTGACCAATGCGCTGCCTTTTGTTAAGAATGTCCTGGTGCGCTACGCACTTGGGGCGCTTTAGGAGAAATCCATGCTTAAAAAGATGTTGTCCTTGACGTTGGCTGCAGCCTTCGCTTCGCTTGCCGTGGCTGACGAGGCCGATATCAAGAAAGCCATGGAAGCCAGGCTGGGGGCCAAGGTCGAGTCTGTCAGCAAGTCCGGTTATCTGGGTTTGTACGAGGTGTATGCCGACGGTGCGATTTTCTACACCGACGACAAGGTGTCGGCCATTGTCGTCGGTGGTCAGATGATTGACGCCAAGAGCATGAAGAATGTGACCGACGAGCGCATGAAGAAGCTGACGGCCATTCGCTTCAGCGATCTGCCGCTGGATCGCGCCATCAAGCAGGTGCGGGGCGATGGCAAACGCGTATTGGCGACCTTTGAAGATCCCAATTGCGGTTATTGCAAGCGCCTGGCCAAGGAACTGCTGAAGCTGGATAACGTCACCGTTTATGTCTTCCTTTATCCGATTCTTTCTGAAGACTCGGTGCGCAAGTCCAAGCAGATCTGGTGCGCTGCCGACCGGTCCAAGGCGTGGAATGACTGGATGATCGACGGCAAGGCCCCGGCGGGGCGTGAGGATTGCGATACCTCGGCAGTGACCAAAAACCAGGAGTTCGGTCGCAAGCTGAATATCTCCGGAACACCGACCATGTTCTTCGGTGACGGCGAGCGTGTGCCGGGGGCTGTTCCTCTGGCTCGCATCGAGCAGAAGCTGAATCAGGTCAAGTAAGCATGGCTGGCTGCCGCGCGCTCGATAGTGTGTGCGGCAAACCCCTGCGGGGCTGCCCGAAAGGCTGTTCCTGATGGAAAAAGAGGCCCTTGCGCACACGTTGTGGCGACTTTGTCGCTCGTCGCCGGTGCGCCTTGTGCTGTTTTCGCTGCTGACCTGGCTTGCCGTAGCCTGCCTGATGGTCTTTCTATTGCAGGAAGAGCGTCGCCATGCCGAGCGCAAGGCCGAGGCTGATGCCCTCGGCGTATCG
>JBDKHF010000083.1:0-104007 GCA_039797825.1 Pseudomonadota bacterium
ACCTATCGGTTGTCCAAATTTTTAAAGAACCACTTACTGCGCCGTCTCGTTAAATTCGTCAGCAGCAGAGAAGCGAGATTATGAACCAATTCTTCTAACTCGTCAAGACTTTTCGAAGAAAATCTCAAACCAAACTTCTTTCAACTCCTCCGAGTAGATCACCTCATCAGAGAGGTCCGCATTGTACGGATATATCCACAGCTGTCAACCAGATGCAGATGCAGATGCAGATGCAGATGCAGATGCAGATGCAGATGCAGATGCAGAAGAGGCTTGGGCATTAACCACCAAAGAACACATCAATCCACGCTTCCCCACAAACAATAAGGACTGTACTCGCAACATCCTGCCCTCACCGATTTCAGGCAGAGAAAGAAGATCCGCAACCGCAAGTGGATTGCGCATTTGGATTGCGGATGACAAATTGAGAGCCCTCCAAACTTTCAGAGTAGTCAATTTCGGCCCCCACAAGATACTGATAACTCATTGGGTCAATAAGAAGCATCACACCATTCTTTTCCAAGGTAGTGTCGTCCTCACCCACCTCTTCGTCAAACGTGAAACCGTACTGAAATCCAGAACAGCCACCACCAGTAACAAAAACACGCAATTTAAGCGCAGGATTACCCTCTTCCTCGATTAACTCCTTTACCTTGCCAGCAGCACTATCGGTAAACAGTAAAGGAGATACCAACTCTGCGACAACATTCATATCAAATACTCCTGTAAAAATCGTACAAAATTATGTGAGCCGACGTGACTCGAGTAAACTCATTTAGTTGGAAGCAGCAAGCTTTAGTTCCACGGATTTTCCACGGTGCACCAGACGCCCCTCTATGACCGCCCCTTGGTGCATTTCAATAAGGGCGTAGTCGACATCTCCAACTATCCTTGCCTTCGACTGCATTTCCAGCGACTCCGTCACAGTCACCGCCCCCACAATCGTTCCATTAAGTATTAAATGACCAACGGCAACAGCCCCCTCAACACGACCATGCTCGCTCAATACAAGCGTTGAAGAACTTGCACCATCCGCAGCCTCTATACTGCCTTTGACCTCGCCATCAATACGTAAACCACCGGCAAAACAGAGATTTCCATCAACACGAGCCCCCGCGCCAATCAAACTATCGATTTGCCCCGACCGCTTGCTTTCAGTTTTTTTTCCAAACATAGCACCCCTTACAATTGAGCCATTCGCTTAGACTTGAGTGTATCACCTTGAAACAAACGAGCCTCGGCGCGCACCAACTGCGCGCCAACAGGTAGCTCCCCCCCCCCCTCTTTACGCCAAAAATGTTTTGTATCAACGGCGAAATCGGCCGCTCCACTTTTTTTATTCGGAAGGGTTACCTGAATTTCGTTTTCACCAACCATATACACAAACACCAATTGCAAGCGACCTTTAAAGTCTGGCGCTTGCCTACCTGGCTGAAAAGCAATTAGAAGGCGATAGCGGAAGCGCGTCTCGGTATCCCTGCTCAACAAGAAACTTTCAATACGCACCACAGCCTCTTCACCAGGCAGCGGCATGAGCCGCTCAAAAAGCGACATATCCTCTTTAAGCGCAGAGTTTTCAGCCTCAAGTATTTTCAAGCGCTCCAGCAGCCGGTTTTGTGTCGAGAGCTCCAACAGCGCCAAATTTTGCTCTGTTCCAACGGTTGACCGCAGTCGAAGCAATTCGTCATCAAGCACCCTCACTCTAAAACGCAATGATTCGAGCTCGGCATTGACAAAACCCACTTCACTCCGCGGCAAAACAAACCAAATCGCGGAACCTGCAATCGCAAGACATAACGTAGCCGCCGCAAAATACCACCGCCAAGAAACATGGCGGCGCACCACAACGCTAGGTGCTGCGATACCGAAGCGCCGTCTAATTTTCCTGAGCCTCAAGGCAACTTCAG
Source organism: Pseudomonadota bacterium (assembly GCA_039797825.1). Lineage (GTDB taxonomy): Bacteria > Pseudomonadota > Gammaproteobacteria > Burkholderiales > Rhodocyclaceae > Azonexus. Next base: position 1,908 of record JBDKHF010000083.1, read on the forward strand.
ACATCGGCACGGGATACGATCATTAAATCTTCTATCAGCGATCGATCACATTCCCCAGAGACACCGTTTAAAACAAAAGATCCCGACAAGGCCCCTGCCTTAAACAATTGCAAAAGATGAGAAGAACCACCAACCACGTAACTTCCCCTTGTTTTATGCGCAAGCCCTTTCGCGTTGCGGCACACCTACCCCCCCCACCAGAAGCAGCCCATCAAAAAACCGTAGCATTTTGATAGAGGAGGCAGGCTTTTCCGCCCAAAAAGCAGCAGAATTGAATATGCCAAAAAAAAGCCACCAAACTTGGCGGCTTTTTCTAAAAAAAATAGCAAATTAACGCTTAGAAAACTGCTTGCGGCGACGTGCTTTATGGAAACCAACCTTTTTACGCTCGACTTCACGAGCATCGCGGGTTACGAAACCAGCCCTGGACAGAGCTGGCTTTAGATCCGCATCGAATTCAATCAACGCACGGGTAATACCGTGGCGAACAGCGCCCGCCTGACCTGACTCACCGCCACCAATCACATTGACCTTGATATCAAATCCATTTAATTGTTCAATGAGAGCCAAAGGCTGACGGACAATCATACGCCCCGTTTCGCGGGAGAAGAACTGATCAACCGGTTTGCCGTTAACAACAATTACACCTGAACCACGCTTCATAAAAACACGAGCAATTGCACTCTTGCGACGACCTGTACCGTAAAAATAACTTTCAGCCATAATAACCCCTTAAATTACCAGAGCCTTAGGCTGCTGGGCGGTGTGAGGATGCTGATCGCCTGCATAGCACTTAAGCTTTTTGAGCATGGCATAGCCCAGCGGTCCCTTCGGCAGCATACCTTTTACCGCCTTTTCCAGGGCACGCCCAGGGAAACGCTGCTGCATCTTCTTAAAATTGGTTTCGTAGATACCACCAGGGTAACCGGAATGGCGGAAGTACTTCTTATCTTCAGCTTTGTTGCCGGTAACGACGATTTTATCAACATTGGTGATAACGATGAAGTCACCGGTATCAACGTGAGGAGTGTAAATAGCCTTGTGCTTGCCACGCAGACGGCGAGCAATCTCGGTAGCGAGGCGACCGAGAACTTTGTCTGTGGCGTCTACCACAAACCACTCGCGCTTAACCTCATGTGGCTTGGCGGAAAACGTTTTCATGTATATATGCCGTCCTGAAAAATGGGCGCGGATTGGAGAAAGCGGAGGATTCTACTCGACTTAGTAGAGCCTTGTCAAACAAAATCCAGGATGCAGCAAATCCCGGACAAAAAAAACGCGACTCAAATGAGCCGCGCTAAATCCACACCAAAGGAGGAGGGTGGAGGAGACAAATCTGAACCACACACACTAAAACCCATTAATTTGTGCGGCTCCAACGCTTTGTATTCTGCGCCTCAGCAAAACCAATAGCAAGACATTCTTGTGCGCCGCAGCATTTTATTTTGAATTTATTAATTTATATTTTTTATAAAAACCAACTAATTGATTAACATTAGTTTAACTGTTTTTTAGGGTACGATTATTTAATTGATTAACCATACACACCCACCACTGCTCGGCTTTTTGCAACAGAGCAATGCTGCACCGCAGCATTTCGTCAACAACCGCACCGATCCCAGCATCTCCGCTAAAATTCACTAACCCTTTTTGGAGAGCTTTCAATGGAATGCACTGTTAGATGGACCGGCCAAGATGCCGGCATGTCGTTTGTTGCCGAAACTGGTAGCGGACACGCATTTGTGATGGATGGCGCCCCCGATGCAGGCGGGCGGAATCTTGGTCCGCGCCCCATGGAAATGGTATTGGCAGGCACCGGTGGCTGCACCGCTTTTGATATCGTATTAATTTTGAAAAAGGGACGTCACAACGTAAGCGGCTGCGAAGTCAGCTTAAAAGCCGAAAGAGCCGCGAGTGACCCAAAAATATTTACGCACATCCACTTTCACTACCGAGTAAAAGGCAAAAATCTTAAGCCAGAGGTCGTCGCCCGTGCTATTGAGCTATCCAAGGAAAAATATTGCTCAGCATCAATAATGATTGCCAAGTCAGCAGAGATTACGCATGACTTTGAAATCATCGAGGCAGCCTGAGCTAGTGCAGAAAACGGATTACACCCGATAGACCGTTACGGTCATCAGCTTGGCGGCCATTTTCATTGCGAATTTGGCTGCCACTGGCAATTCTGCTGCACCCAAACGAACGGCGGTTGCCGCATGTTGTATTTCATCAAGACGCATTTGATCAACGATTTTTCTGGAGCGCATATCCTGCTCCGGCAAAGAGATGAGATGCCCATCGAGGTGAGCCTCAACCTGGCGCTCGGTTTCCGCCAGAAAACCGAGACTCCATCGATCCCCCAAGCGCCCAGCGATCAAACCCAGACTCAACGACCCAAAGTACAAGATCGGGTTAAGCAAGCTTTTGCGCCCACCCAACTCTGCAATACGCTGCTCGGTCCAGGCCAGATGTTCAGTCTCTTCATCAGCGGCACCACACAACGCATCACGCACACCGGGATCATATGAAGCCAATGCCTGCCCTTGATAAAGCGCTTGAGCACAGATTTCACCGCAATGATTTACGCGCATCAAGCTACATGCATGAAATTTTTCTTCGTCGCTCATTACAACGTCGTCCAAGCCGATGGCAGGAGAGGGGCGCTGACTGCGTGCGCTCGCAAATACGGTGCGAAGTGCATGGTCAAGCTCGATAATAATGCGATCAACTGACATGTAAACTACCGTCGATTACTCGGGTGCGAACCTGTCTTTAGTGCATTACGCGCCTCCTCTGCATTACGCACGATGACACCACCCGGACAAAAATATTCAAGAAAAAGCACAGCGTAGTAGCCGTTGGCTCCCGCATCCCTTATCCGTACCCATTCGTTATTGCGCGATTTCGACCAACTGCCATCAAGTCGGCCTGATGCGTAAATTCTGCGTTCCCTCGATTCGCAGCGCATACCGTCAAAACTGGTATTTATTGCGCCGCCTGCCGTCTGGACAATCAAAACATAACGAACCACACCATCCTCACCAACCGAGAGCGTGGCGCCATCAATGAAAAATTTATTTTCCGTCGCAGCACTGACATAAAACGGGATGAGCGCCTCTTTGCTCGGCGCACCAGGCATCAAAACAGCTATTTCCTGCCATTGCTTTACGTCGTACTCCTCATCAAAATCAGCAGCACTGGCCACAAATGAAACAAGCGTAACGCATGCCAAGACACCAGAAATGATTCGTTTAATGCAGTACAAAACCCTAACCTTCCATCTCGAAAGAAGTTGAATCATTTTCGTCTGACGCATTACGCAATTTGACCCGCCGCGCAAGATCAAGGTAGCGCACCAGTTCATTCAAGGCTTGCTCATACACTGTCCGCTTAAACTCAATGACTGAATCCAGAGGAATCCAATATTCATTCCAGCGCCAGGCATCAAACTCAGGTTTATTGGTCGCGCGCAAACAGATGTCATTGTCGCGTCCGACAAGACGCAACAAAAACCATATCTGTTTCTGTCCTTTATAAGATCCGCGCCATTCGCGCTTGATCCAGTGTGTCGGCACTTCATAACGCAACCAGCCTTTGGTTCGCCCAAGGATGCGGACGTGCTCGGGAAGTAGCCCGACTTCTTCATGCAGTTCGCGGAACATGGCCTGCTCCGGCGTTTCGCCGCGCTTGATGCCACCTTGCGGAAACTGCCACGAATGTTCACGTATGCGCTTGCCCCAGAAAACCTCGTTCTTGGCGTTACAAAGAATGATGCCGACGTTCGGGCGGTAGCCTTCACGGTCGAGCATAGAAATCCTGCAAAATTATCGGTTACCCCGATTCTTTCACAAAGGCTGGCCCATGCAAAGGACGGGCAACGTGTAAAATTGTCTTTTTGCAACGAATTCAAGAGCATCCCATGCGCACATCGCAGTTCTTTTTTAATACCCAGAAAGAAGCCCCCGCCGACGCTGAAGTCATTAGCCAGAAAATGATGCTGCGTGCTGGATACATCAAGCGCACCGCCACTGGCATTTATACCTGGATGCCACTCGGCCTGCGCGTGCTGCGTAAGGTCGAAAATATTGTTCGCGAAGAGATGAACAATGCTGGCGCACTGGAGTTGCTGATGCCTGCCGTCCAGCCCGCCGAACTTTGGCAAGAATCTGGTCGCTGGGAACAGTACGGCCCGGAACTGTTGCGCTTCAAGGACCGCCACCAACGTGAGTTCGTTATCGGACCGACGCACGAAGAAGTCATTACCGATGTTGTACGACGCGATGTTAAAAGTTATCGCCAATTACCAATTCACCTGTATCAAATCCAGACCAAGTTCCGCGACGAAATCCGTCCTCGCTTTGGCGTCATGCGTGGCCGCGAATTTTTGATGAAGGACGGTTATTCCTTCCACTCCTCCTTTGATGACCTAGTGCGTGAATACAGCACTATGCATGCCACTTACACCAAGATATTCACCCGCCTTGGCCTGAAATTTCGTGCAGTGGCCGCTGACACCGGCTCGATTGGTGGCACTGGTTCGCATGAGTTTCATGTGCTGGCGGACTCAGGTGAAGATGACATCGCCTTTTGCCCGAACTCTGATTACGCCGCCAATGTCGAACTAGCCGAGGCTGTTACACCGTCAGCGCCTCGTGCCACGGCAAAGCTAGAACTAGGGAAAGTTGCAACGCCCGGCAAAATGGCCTGCAACGATGTCAGCGAATTCCTGATGACCCCCCTCGATAAAATCGTCAAATCGATTGCGGTCATGAGCGAGGAAGAGGGAAACAATACTTTCGCGCTATTGCTCATCCGTGCCGACCATGAACTGAATGAAATCAAAGCTTCCAAAATTCCTGCGCTGGGTTCATTCCGCTTCGCTACAGAAGGCGAAGTTCAAGAACACCTAGGCTGCAAACCGGGCTATATCGGACCGGTTACGGTCGACAGCAAAAAAGCCCTGATTTTTGCCGACCGCTCGGTTGCGGCAATGAGTGATTTTGTCTGTGGCGCCAATGAAGTCGGCTTTCACCTGACGGGCGTCAATTTTGGCCGCGATCTGCCCGAACCGCAAGTTGCCGATTTGCGCAACGTTGTCGCAGGCGATGCCTCGCCAGACGGCAAGGGAAAACTGGAAATCTGCCGCGGCATCGAAGTCGGCCATATTTTTCAGTTGCGCCAAAAATACGCTGCTGCACTGAACTGCAACTATCTCGACGAGAATGGCAAAAGCCAGATCATGGAGATGGGCTGCTATGGCATCGGCGTCTCGCGTATCGTCGGCGCCGCCATTGAGCAAGGCAATGACGAAAAAGGGATTTTTCTCCCACCGTCGATTGCCCCCTTTGCCGTTTGTATCGTGCCGATGGGCTACCAAAAGAGCGAAGCGGTCAAATCAGCCACCGACAAGCTCTACGCTGAGCTAAAAGCCGAAGGCATTGATGTCGTTCTCGATGACCGCAATGAGCGCCCAGGCGTCATGTTCGCCGATATGGAACTGATCGGCATCCCGCATCGCGTCGTGATTGGCGAGCGTGGGCTCAAGGAAGGTCAGTTTGAGTACAAAGGGCGCCTTGAAGCAGAAGCGAGCATGATCGCCCAAGCTGACATCATTAACTCAATCAAAGCGAAACTGTGCGCTGGCTGATTGGTGCAATTGTCTTGATTTGCGCATCGGCGGCCTACGCCGGTGCGCAAAAAAATGAACCACTTTCGCACAATGTTCAAGGTGCGTTGCACAAGGCCGTTTCTGATTCAAAGCCGCCCACCAGTTCATTCCGCAACTCAATGGAAGCCGTCGACTGGCTTTCTGAAATGTCCCGCCGCCTCGAAAAACGCATCCCCAGCCAGGAATACCGACTGGATTTATTGCGCAGCGTACATTACGAGGCGACTCGCGCCGGATTGGATCCGCAATTAGTTCTCGGCCTCATGCAAGTCGAGTCGGGCTTCCGCAAATATGCAGTCTCCTCGGCCGGCGCACGTGGCTACATGCAAGTCATGCCCTTTTGGCTGAGACTGCTGGGCCGCCCCGAGGACAGTCTGTTTGATCTACGCACCAACCTGCGCTACGGCTGCACCATCATGCGGCACTATCTGGACATCGAAAAGGGCGATTTATTCCGCGCCCTTGGCCGCTACAACGGCAGTCTAGGCAAACCGGAATACCCGAATATGGTTCGTGCCGCCTGGCACAACCAGTGGAGCTACGAAAAACCGGCCCGGCTTGCCCAGGCCGAGCGTTAATTAACGCCCCATCCCGGGCAACATGCCTTTCATGCCGCGCATCAGTTTGCCCATACCGCCCTTGGTTAGTTGCTTCATCATTTTTTGCGACTGCTCAAACTGATTCAGCAGGCGATTGACCTCCTGCACCTGCACCCCCGCCCCCGCAGCAATCCGACGCTTACGACTGGCCTTGATGATTTCCGGCTTGGCGCGCTCGGTTGGCGTCATTGAATTGATGATGCCCTCGACTCGCCCCACCATCTTGTTCTCAGCTCCCGCTGGCATCTGACCCGCCATTTGGGCAATCTGCGCCGGCATCTTGTCCATCAGCGCCGAGAGCCCTCCCATACTGCGCATCTGACCGATCTGCTCTTTAAAATCATTCAGATCAAAGCCCTTGCCTGACTTGAGCTTTTTGGCAAAGGCAATCGCCTTGTCCTCATCCATCCCTTTTTTGGCATCTTCGATAAGGGACAGAACGTCGCCCATACCCAGAATGCGCGAAGCCATCCGCTCCGGGTGAAAAGCCTCCAGCCCGGTCAGTTTTTCACCAACACCGGAAAACTTGATCGGTTTGCCGGTGACATGACGAACTGAAAGCGCGGCACCACCGCGCGCATCGCCATCCAGCTTAGTCAGAACGACTCCGGTCAGTGGCAAGGCCTCATTAAAGGATTTCGCAGTATTGACCGCATCCTGACCCAGCATGGCATCAACAACAAACAAAGTTTCAATTGGGTTGATCGCGCTGTGCAGGCGTTTAATTTCCGCCATCATTTCTTCGTCGACCGCAAGACGTCCGGCGGTATCGACCAAAAGCACATCGTGGTAATGACGTTTTGCCCAATCAAGAGCCGCCAAGGCAATAGCTTCTGGCTTCTCACCAATGGTCGATGGGAAAAAATCAACACCAGCCTGCCCTGCGACTGACTTCAACTGCTCAATAGCCGCCGGACGGTAAACGTCACATGAGACGACCAGTACTTTCTTCTTGTGGTTTTCCTTGAGAAACTTACCCAGTTTGCCGACTGTTGTAGTCTTGCCAGCACCTTGCAAGCCTGCCATCAGGATAATTGCTGGCGGCTGGGTATTGAAATTTATGCCCTCATTGGCTCCACCCATAATCCGGGTCAGTTCGCGATGAACCACGCCAACCAGCGCCTGACCTGGGCTCAACGAGCCGATCACCTCTTCGCCGACCGCTTTTTCCTTGACGGCAGCAATGAAGTTTTTGACCACCGGCAAGGCCACATCAGCCTCCAGCAGCGCCATACGCACTTCGCGCATGGCATCCGAAATATTGGACTCGGTCAGGCGAGCTTCGCCCTTCAGCGTCTTCATGACGCGGGCAAGGCGATTGGTCAGGTTATCAAGCATGGGCTATAGGCTTCTAGTAGAATTCAGGAATGTTCGACATTGTAATTCAGCTTCTGCCCCACATTCTCGCGGCGCTTCTCTACGGCGGCCTCGGCTTCCACTTCTGGAACACTCGCTGGCGTGAGCGTGAGCACCAATGCGTTGGCTGCCCCATGCAAAGCTGGGAGCGCGCAACTATTGCTGCCGCACTAATTATTCACGCAGTCGGCCTGTACAACGCCCTATTCTCTGAAGCTGGCATGCGTTTTTCATTCAGCTTTGCGCTATCGCTAATGATGTGGCTCGCCGTATTAATCTACTGGCTGGAAAGCTTTATGTCGCGCATGGAAGGCATGCAGCCGATGGTGCTGCCGCTTGCCGCACTATGCGCCATCCTGCCCGTCATGTTCCCCAACGTACACGTCGTTGCGCACGCCAGCACAATTGGCTTCAAACTGCATTTTCTGGCAGCGATGCTAGCCTACAGCCTGTTGACATTGTCCGCTCTACACGCAATTTTCATGGGCTTCACCGAAAATGCCTTACACAAGCGTTCGCTCAACCGCAGCCTGACCAGCCTGCCCCCCTTATTAACGATGGAGTCACTGCTATTCCGCATGCTACTACTCGGCTTTATGCTACTAAGCCTGACCGTAGGTAGCGGAGTCATGTTCTCTGAAGAGCTGTTCGGCAAACCTTTAACGGTAGACCACAAAACCCTGTTTGCTTTTGCCTCTTGGGGCATCTTCGCAACTTTGCTGGTTGGACGACACGCTTGGGGTTGGCGTGGCAAACGAGCTTTGCGCTGGACGCTAGCGGGCTTTGCGCTACTTATTCTGGCCTATATTGGCAGCCGCTTTGTTGCCGAAGTCGTTCTCGGACGCATCTAGAAAATGGAAGAAATCCCGCTTTCAGCGCTTTCGGTAACGCTGATCGTTTTGCTGGCAGTCTCCGGTTTCTTCTCCCTCAGCGAAACCGCGATGATGGCCTCCAACCGTTTCCGGCTTCGTCACCTAGCGCAATCCGGGCACCACGGCGCCGCCAAAGCACTCGCGCTATTGAATCGAACCGACAAAATGCTCGGTGTTATTCTGCTGGGCAACAATCTGGTGAACTCTGCAGCGGCAACACTGGTCAGCGTGATCGCCATTGAGCTTTTTGGTGACGACAAATGGGCGCTTGGCATTGGCACACTGGCAGTTACCTTTGCCATTCTGGTCTTTGCCGAAATCACGCCAAAGATCATAGGCGCAACCCATGCCGACAAACTTGCGCTTTATCTTGGTTACTTGCTAACCCCGCTACTGCGACTCTTCTATCCTGTCGTCTGGTTTATCAATCTTTTCGCCAGCGGCCTGCTTCACCTGATGCGGCTTTCGCCTAAACCCGGTGCAGAAGAAGCCAAACTTTCCCCAGAAGAACTGCGCAGCCTAGTTCTTGAATCAGCACACCTGATCCCTCAGAAACACAGAACAATTCTCAGCAGCCTTTTTGAACTCAACAGCATTACGGTTGAAGATCTGATGACACCGCGCGGAAGCATCGAGATTCTCGACGTAGACTGCCACTGGGATGAGGTGTTAATTCAGCTAGGAACAAGCCACCACAGCCGCTTGCCCGTTTGCCGCGGCTCGCTTGATCAATTGCTAGGCGTCCTTCAAGCACGTCGCCTGATCGGGCCACTTCGTGATGAAGATTTTGACGAGGCAGGGCTGATCAGCCATTTGCAACCGCCATATTACATACCCGCTGGTACAGCCGTTTTTTCTCAATTGGCTTTTTTTCAGGAAAACCACCAACGGATTGGATTTGTTGTTGATGAATACGGCGAAATTCTTGGACTATTGACACTGGAAGACATCATCGAGGAGCTTGTCGGCGATTTCACAACCTCACTTCCAGGCCTTGGTAACTCACTGCGCTGGGAGAGCGACGGTAGCACCATGGTCGAAGGCTCGCGCCAACTGCGCGACATTAACCGAATGCTTGGTCTTGATTTTCCGCTGGATGGCCCCAAAACACTGAATGGGCTGATTCTCGAGCATTTCCAAGACATCCCCGAATCTGGTGTCAGCATCAAATTAACCGGGATTCTCGTAGAAATTGTGCACACGCAAGATCGCAGCGTCGTCACCACCCGCATATTCCGGCCGGAAAACAGCTGAAGTCTTTACAAACCAAGGCCTACGTAGCATCATGGACTGATCATAAGACACCCGATTTGCATCAATGGCAGCCACCCCACAAGCAAGCTCTCTCAGCGGACTCGCCCGAGCACTGGTTCAGGCCGGTCGCCTAAAAGAAGCCGAAGCCGAGCAGCTGTTTACGCAGGCGAATCAAAGCAAAATTTCGCTGATTGAACAAATCATCATCAGCAAAAAAGCCAGCGCACTGGATATGGCGCGCTTTGTAGCAGAGACCTTTGGTTATCCGCTACTTGATCTCGAATCATTTGATGAGCAACACATTCCGGTCAGCGCCATTGACCGCAAACTAATTGCAACACACAAAGTTATACCGCTGAACAAACGCGGCAACCGCCTGTCCGTCGCGATTGCCGACCCAACCAATCTCCGCGCACTAGATAAAATTCGCTTTCAGACCGGATTGGCAGTTGACCCCATTGTTGTTGAACACAGCAAATTAATACCGCTCGTCGCCAAACACTCGGAGTCTGCGGCAGAGACGCTCAAGAACTTGGGTGGAGATGACATCAATCTCGACTTTCTCGATGAAGAGGCAGAATCAAAGTCTGACGAAGCTACGGTACAAGATATTGACGACGCCCCAGTCGTTAAGTTTCTTCAAAAAATGCTGATGGACGCGATCAACGATGGCGCATCCGACATTCACTTTGAGCCCTATGAAAAAGTCTACCGGATTCGCTTTCGAGTCGATGGCATCCTGCGCGAAGTAGCGACTCCGCCGCTTGCCATCAAGGAAAAACTGGCCTCTCGAATAAAAGTCATATCCAGACTGAACATTGCTGAAAAGCGTGTCCCGCAAGATGGGCGGATGCGTCTTGTTTTGTCGAAAACCCGTGCCATCGATTTCCGGGTCAGCACCCTACCCACACTGCAAGGCGAAAAAATCGTCATGCGGATTCTTGACCCCTCTTCAGCAACACTGGGCATTGAAGCACTGGGCTATGAACCTGAACAAAAAGCAGCGCTGCTCGATGCGATTAATCGCCCTTACGGCATGGTTTTGGTGACAGGCCCAACCGGTTCCGGAAAAACGGTTTCACTTTATACATGCTTGAATATCCTGAACAAGGACGGTGTCAACATATCGACAGCGGAAGATCCTGCTGAAATCAACTTGCCGGGCGTCAATCAGGTAAATGTTGACGACAAGGCCGGGCTGACTTTTCCTGTCGCCCTCAAAGCATTCCTGCGCCAGGATCCGGACATCATCATGGTTGGCGAAATCCGCGATCTGGAAACAGCAGAAATTGCAATTAAAGCGGCTCAGACCGGTCACATGGTGTTATCAACCCTACATACGAACGATGCGCCACAAACACTAACCCGCCTGATGAACATGGGGGTTCCCACATTTAACATAGCCTCAAGTATTTTGTTGATTACCGCCCAGCGCTTGGCTCGACGCCTCTGCAATTGCAAACAACCGATTACAGTCCCTCACGAAGCATTGCTCGAAGCTGGCTATGCTGAGGAAGAGCTTGATGGCTCATGGAGGCTTTACGGCCCGGGAAGCTGCGAACGCTGCAAAGGTAGCGGATACAAAGGGCGAGTTGGCATTTATCAAGTCATGCCGGTCACTGAAACCATGCAGCGACTTATCATGGCTGGTGCCACCGCACTAGATCTTGCCGTTCAAGCAAAAAAAGAAGGGGTTAAAGATTTGCGCGCTTCCGGCTTGCTCAAAGTTAAACAAGGCCTCACCTCGCTTGACGAGATTTTGAGCACAACAAACTTGTAAGGAACAAGATGGCTACGGCGCTAAAGCACAAAACCCACAAAGTCAAAGAAAGCTCATTTCTTTGGGAAGGAAAAAACCGCGATGGAAAAATTTTGCGTGGTGAAATGCGCGCAGCCAGCGAAGCAGTCGTTCAATCCACACTGAGACGCCAAGGCGTTATCAATGCAAAAGTCAGCAAGCAGCGATTCAAATCTGGCGGCAAAATCACCGATAAGGATATTGCACTCTTTACACGCCAACTTGCCACCATGATGAAATCCGGCGTGCCGCTTTTACAGGCATTTGATATTGTTGGCCGCGGTCACTCCAACCCGGCTGTGGGTAAATTGCTACTTGATATCAAAGCAGACGTCGAAACGGGCAGCTCGCTGTCACAAGCCTTCCGTAAATACCCGCTGCAATTTGACGTGCTTTATTGCAATCTAGTCGCAGCGGGAGAACAAGCCGGCATCCTGGATACCCTACTGGATCGACTTGCGACCTATAAAGAAAAGATGATCGCAATTAAGAGCAAGATCAAATCAGCACTTTTCTACCCCATATCAATTTTAGTTGTCGCTTTCGTAATTACCGCAGTCATCATGATTTTTGTAATTCCCGCTTTCAAACAAGTATTTACCAGTTTCGGGGCTGATCTTCCTGCACCAACCCTAATTGTCATGGCGATCTCCGATTTCTTTGTTGCCTACTGGTGGGCGATATTTGGTCTTTTAGGTGGTGCAATTTACAGTTTCGTGGAGGCATGGAAGCGCTCCGAAAAAGTTCAGATGGCGATGGACCGACTTTTATTACGTGCCCCGGTTTTCGGAAACATCATTCGCAAATCTGTTATCGCCCGCTGGACCAGAACCTTAGCGACCATGTTTGCCGCTGGGGTGCCTCTGGTTGAATCCCTTGACTCGGTTGGAGGAGCGGCAGGCAATTTCGTGTACAAAATAGGCACGCAGCAAATCCAGAGTGAGGTGTCCTCCGGCACAAACTTAACCACCGCCATGCAAAACACCAACCTGTTTCCAAACATGGTGACCCAGATGGTAGCCATCGGTGAAGAATCAGGGGCGCTGGATTCGATGCTGTCAAAAGTTGCTGATTTCTTCGAACAAGAGGTTGACGATGCGGTTGACGCAATGTCGAGTTTAATGGAACCCATCATCATGGTTGTTCTTGGAACATTGATCGGCGGCATGGTTGTTGCTATGTATCTGCCGATTTTCAAGTTAGGTGCGGTTGTCTGATGCTTTTTGATTTAATGACGATAGAGATAGTCGCTGCGTTAATTGTCGGTTTATGCATCGGCAGCTTCCTTAATGTAGTCATCTATCGCCTTCCAAAGATGATGGAACGGGAATGGAATGAGCAATGCGCGGAACTTCACGGAAAAGAACTTGACTCCGCTCCGCCCCTAAACCTGTCGCAACCTCGTTCGCGCTGCCCCGTCTGCGGACATCAAATTACAGCTCTCGAAAACATACCGGTTATCAGCTTTTTATTTTTGCGCGGACGATGCTCCGGATGCGGGATCGCGATTTCACTACGCTACCCACTTATTGAACTAACGACAGGAGCCATATCGGCTTTTGCTGTATGGCATTTTGGCTTTGCTTGGCCGGCACTTGGTGCGTTGATATTGGTTTGGTCATTGATCACACTTGCCGCCATTGACTTTGATACCCAGTTACTACCCGACTCAATCACTCTGCCTTTGCTGTGGACTGGCTTGGCTTTTAACTTGAGTAGCACCATGACGGACCTGTCTTCCGCCGTCGTCGGCGCAATGGTGGGATACCTCGCTTTATGGAGTGTTTTCTGGGCATTCAAACTAGCCACTGGAAAAGAAGGCATGGGCTATGGAGACTTCAAACTATTAGCCGCACTAGGTGCCTGGCTGGGCTGGCAAATGCTTCCTGTCATTATTCTTTTGTCGTCGGTGGTCGGCGCAGTCGTTGGCATCGCACTTATTGCTTTTGCGCGACATGGTCGAAACACACCAATACCTTTTGGCCCTTATCTGGCGGCATCCGGGATCATTGCGCTGTTTTGGGGGCAGGAACTGACGAAGACGTATCTCGGCTTGCTGGGTTGAAAAATCCTCGATGATGACAATATAGGTCATTGACCCTATCAGTTATAATTTAAGGTTTTGGAGGACTCTGATGCCGATTTACGAATATCGCTGCAATTCCTGCGGTTCCCAGAAAGAACACTTGCAAAAGATGAGTGACCCGCAACTAAGCACTTGCCCGGCCTGCGGCAAGGAAAGTTACAGCAAAATGCTTACGGCTGCTGGTTTCCAACTCAAGGGTAGCGGCTGGTATGCGACCGACTTCAAAGGAGGCAGCAAGCCCGCACCAAAAACCGAAAGTACCCCACCCTGCCAGGGCGGTTCAGGAGCATGTACTCCGTGCGCGGCCAGCTAATCAAACGCTATTTCATCACCGGGCTTCTCATCTGGGTCCCTTTGTCGATTACTTTCTGGGTCCTTTCCCTGATCGTAGGCACACTGGACCAATCGCTGCATTTGTTGCCGGAATCAATTCATCCGCAACGCTTATTGGGTTTTGCAGTTCCCGGAGCGGGCGCCGTTCTGACCCTGCTGATGATTTTTCTCACCGGCCTGCTCGCCGCGAATTTTATCGGCCAGAAACTAGTCGGATGGTGGGAAAAGCTGTTGGCGCGAATTCCTGTGGTGAACACGGTCTACAACAGCGTCAAGCAAGTTTCCGACACTATCTTTTCGCCCAACGGTAACGCCTTCCGCAAAGCCGTACTGATCAATTACCCACACCAGGAAAGCTGGACCATTGCCTTTCTTACCGGTCAACCCGGTGGCGATGTCATCAATCACCTGGTTGGCGAACATGTCAGCGTCTACGTACCAACCACGCCCAATCCGACATCCGGTTTTTTCCTGATGCTGCCGGCAAACAAAGTGATTGAACTCGACATGACCGTCGACGAAGCCCTCAAATACATCATATCAATGGGTGTCGTGGCACCGCCACCGCACACTCGCGTCAATATCAATACTTAAAAACTCAACGGAAAGTTTCATGCGTACTCATTATTGCGGGCAGCTGAATGCCACACTGGACGGCCAGATAGTCACTTTGTGCGGCTGGGCTCATCGCCGCCGCGACCACGGCGGCGTTATATTCATCGACTTACGTGACCGCGAAGGTCTGGCTCAAGTCGTTTGTGACCCAGATCGCGTTGATGCCTTCAAGATTGCCGAATCAGTACGTAACGAGTTCTGTCTGAAAATCACGGGAAAGGTGCGACCACGTCCTGCCGGCACAACCAATACAAATCTGGCTTCAGGCGAAATTGAAATCCTCTGCCATGAAATCGAAGTTCTAAACCCGTCGGTTACCCCGCCGTTCCAGCTTGATGACGAAAACCTTACCGAAAACGTCCGGCTAACTCACCGCGTCATCGACCTGCGCCGTCCGCAGATGCAGAACAACCTGATGCTGCGCTACAAGACGGCGCGTGCCTTCCGCCGCTTCCTCGACGATAACGGCTTCATCGACATCGAAACACCGATGTTGACCAAATCAACCCCGGAAGGCGCACGAGATTACCTCGTCCCCTCCCGCGTCCACGATGGTCAGTTTTTTGCCTTGCCGCAATCACCCCAGTTGTTCAAGCAGTTGCTGATGGTTGCTGGCTACGACCGCTATTACCAGATCGTCAAATGTTTCCGCGACGAAGACCTGCGCGCTGACCGCCAGCCGGAATTCACTCAGGTCGATATCGAAACCTCGTTCATGAGCGAGGCCCAAATCATTGCGCTTACAGAAAAGCTGATTCGTACTGTATTCAAGGACGCCATCGACGTCGATCTGCCGGACTTCCCGCGCATGACCTACGCCGAAGCCATGCACCGTTTCGGCTCTGACAAGCCGGACCTGCGCGTGACACTGGAACTGACCGAAGTCACCGACGCCTTCAAGGATGTCGCCTTCAAAGTCTTCGCCGGCGTTGCCAACAGCGAAGGCGGTCGTATCGCCGCCATGCGCATTCCGGGTGGCGCCACACTGACCCGCGGCGAGATCGACGCCTACACCCAGTTCGTCGGCATCTACGGCGCACGCGGCTTGGCTTACATCAAGGTCAATGACGTTACCCAGATCAATGAAACCGGCCTGCAGTCACCGATCGTCAAGAACCTCTCTGCAGAATCACTGAAGGCCGTCATTGAGCGCACTGGCGCTCAGTCAGGCGACCTGATTTTCTTTGGCGCGGACAAGGCCAAAATTGTCAACGACGCCCTCGGTGCGCTGCGCGTCAAGATTGGCCACGAAAAAGGTTTCCTCACCGGCGCCAAGTGGGCGCCGCTGTGGGTCATCGATTTCCCGATGTTCGAATACGACGACGAGAACAAACGCTGGTCTGCCTGCCACCACCCGTTCACCAGCCCGAAGGACGAGCATCTCGAATTTCTGGAAACCGACCCAGGCAAGTGTCTGGCTAAAGCATATGACCTGGCATTGAACGGCTGGGAACTTGGGGGCGGATCGGTTCGTATCCACCGCTCCGAAGTACAGGAAAAGGTTTTCTCCGCGCTCAACATCGGCCCCGAAGAACAACAAGCCAAGTTCGGCTTCCTGCTTGACGCCCTGAAATACGGTGCACCACCGCACGGCGGCCTGGCCTTTGGCCTGGACCGTATTGTCACCATGATGACCGGTGCCGAATCAATCCGCGACGTAATTGCCTTCCCGAAAACCCAGCGTGCTCAGTGTTTGCTGACCGACGCACCTTCTCCGGTCGATGAAAAGCAACTGCGCGAACTGCATATTCGCCTCCGTCAGAAAGCAGAAGTCCAAAGCGGTGGCCCCGCTGATTTAGGCAAGGCTTAAACCACCATGCAAGCCTGGTTTCGCTTCCTGCTGCTTGCCTGGCTTGCGATTGGCGCATCCCTTGGCCTTGCGCGTGAAAATGTTACGGTCGACTGGGTTTTATTGGCAAATTTGCCAATTGAAGCCCAGCGCACCGTGGCACTGATCAAGCAGGACGGGCCATTTCCCTATGATCGCGATGGCGTCACTTTTGGCAACTACGAGAAAATATTGCCCTTACGCCAACGAGGCTATTACCACGAATACACCGTCAAAACACAGGGTAGCCGTAACCGGGGTGCCCGGCGCATCATTACTGGCCGCGAAAGCGAGTTTTACTACACCGACGATCACTACCGCAGCTTTCGGCGTATTCAGGAGTAAGCGATGACCGACAAACTCCTGAAAAATGCGACACAGGCTGGTGTTTATCACCTCCCGCCGCTACGCCGCACGGCACTTGAAGCGGCAGCAAAGAAACTGCATTTCCCAATTCTGACTGCTGATATCGGCGTTCATCAGAAAATTGAAACGACGCTGCGTCAATTGGGCAGCGCCTTGCATTTTCCGGTCTGGTTTGGCGCCAACTTCGACGCCCTTTTCGACTGCCTAACGGACCCGGACTGGTATCCCGCCAAAGGCCATGTCATCCTGCTCAAAGGCATCGACAGCCTGCGCGTTGATAGTCCGGACAATTTCGCAATATTAGTTGAAGTTCTGCAAGCCGCTGCCGAAGCCAGGCGAGAGATTGGCTTCCCCCTCTGGGTGCTCCTCGACACACCGGCCCACGGCATTGCTTCACTACCCGAGGCATGACCGTTCACAAGCAACCCGTGTCGGTTCTGGTCGTCATCTACACAGCGGCGCTTGACGTACTTCTCCTTGAACGCGCCGCCCACCCAGGCTTCTGGCAATCGGTTACGGGCAGCCGTGAAGGTAGCGAATCCATGCTGGCAACCGCCGCTCGTGAAGTTGGTGAAGAAACCGGCCTGGACGTTAGCCAATTCGAGCTAAGCGATTGGCACAAGACCAATCACTACGAAATCTTCGCCGAGTGGCGTCACCGCTACGCACCGGGCGTTAGCGAAAACACTGAACACGTGTTTGGACTACGCTTGCCCCAACGCCAACCCATCACCATTTCGCCTGAAGAACATCGCCAATCACGTTGGGCCAACTGGCAAGAAGCAGCTGAAGCCTGTTTCTCATCAAGCAACCGCGAAGCAATTCTTGAGCTTCCGGCACGCCTCGCCAAGCAGAACCACAACCCGCAATAAGGTTTTTCTTTGTAGAATCTGCGGCGATTTCACTTGGAGCACACCATGAGCCTCGAAAACCTCACCCCCGGCCTCAAAGCCTCCGTTCTCGCTGAAGCCCTGCCTTATATCAAGCGCTTTCACGGCAAGACCATCGTCGTCAAATACGGCGGCAACGCGATGACAGACGAGCACCTGAAAAGCTGTTTCGCACGCGATGTTGTACTGCTCGAACTGGTTGGCTTCAACATTGTTGTGGTGCATGGTGGCGGCCCGCAAATTGAAACCCTGCTGGCTCGTGTCGGCAAAAAAGGGGAATTCATACAGGGCATGCGCGTGACCGATGGCGAAACGATGGAACTCGTCGAAATGGTCCTTGGTGGGCAGGTTAACAAAGACATCGTTAACCTGATCAACCAACATGGTGGCAAGGCGGTTGGCCTGACCGGCAAGGACGGCAATTTCATCCGCGCCAAAAAATTGATGCTTGAAAACAAGGATCACCCTGGCGACCTGATCGACGTCGGCCAGGTGGGTGAAATCACCTCAATCGACCCCTCGCTGATCGACCACCTCGACAAAGGCTCCTTCATCCCGGTCATTGCCCCAATCGGTGTCGGCAAGGATGGCGAAACCTACAATATCAACGCCGACGTCGTCGCTGGCAAAATTGCCGAAGTGCTTAAGGCTGAAAAACTTGTCCTGCTGACCAACACGCCCGGCGTGCTGGACAAGGCCGGTAATTTGATTACTGGCATCACGCCCAAGCAAATCGACGAAATGGTTGATGATGGGACGCTTTCCGGCGGCATGTTGCCTAAAATCTCCTCGGCACTCGATGCCGCACGCAATGGCGTCAAGGGCGTGCACATTATCGATGGCCGCGTTGAACATGCTTTGCTGCTGGAAATTCTCACCGACCACGGTGTTGGCACGATGATCAAGTCACACTGATGAGCAAGCAGGGTCGCGTTTGGTTGTTCGACCTCGACAACACGCTACACAACGCGACCCCGCATATTTTTCCGCACATCAATCGTGCGATGTGCGCATACATCGAACGCCATCTTGGCGTTGGTGAAGCAGAAGCAACGCAGATCCGCCAGGATTACTGGGTACGATACGGCGCCACCCTGCTCGGCATGGTGCGCCATCACAGCACCGACCCGCGACACTTTCTCCGCGAGACACATCAGTTTCCCGACCTCAAGCCTATGGTTGTTTTTGACAAAGCAATCATTCACGCCTT
The DNA here is from genome assembly GCA_039797825.1 of Pseudomonadota bacterium. Lineage (GTDB taxonomy): Bacteria > Pseudomonadota > Gammaproteobacteria > Burkholderiales > Rhodocyclaceae > Azonexus. The sequence goes on from JBDKHF010000083.1 coordinate 20,783, forward strand.
GCGCCGCCTACCCGGACGCAAAATTATTTTTTCAAATGCCCCACGCCACTATGCTGAGGCGATCCTTGACATCACCGGTCTCGGTCGCTGTTTTGATGCGGTCTACTCGGTAGAAAACGTCAAATTTCAACCGAAACCGATGCTCTCCGGTTTTCGCACATTGCTCAATGCCGAGCAGATCAAAGCGCGCAACTGCATCATGGTTGAGGACAGCCTGCCCAATCTGCTTAGCGCAAAAAAACTTGGGATGAAAACCGTGTGGGTGAGTACTGGCTACCGCCAACCACCCTATGTTGACGCCAAAATCACATCGGTTCTTGAATTACCAAAACGTTACGGTCAACTATAATTTAGCCAATAATTTCAAGGGGACAATCATGGCTACCAAACCGGGCGAACGCCGTCTACAAATCCTGCAAACCCTGGCCAGCATGCTGGAAACACCCAAAGGCGAAAAAATCACCACCGCCGCCCTGGCTGCCAAACTTGATTGTTCCGAAGCTGCGCTTTACCGCCACTTTGCCAGTAAAGCGCAGATGTTTGATGGGCTAATCGAATTCATTGAACAAAGTTTATTCGGCGTCATTAATCAGATCACCTCGGAAGAAACCGAGGGCCTCAAACAGGTCGAGCAAATCATCGGCCTGCTGCTACGCTTTGCTCAGAAAAATCGCGGCATGACCCGCGTCCTGATCGGCGACGCGCTGGTCAACGAAAATGAGCGCCTGCAAACCCGGATCAACACCTTGCTCGACAAGGTTGAAGCGGCGCTCAAGCAAGCCTTGCGAATTGCCGCGACACAGGAAAATCTGAAAGCCGATGCCGATTTCGGCGCCCTCGCCAATCTGCTGCGCTGTTACGCGATGGGCCGCTGGGAGCAATATGCGCGCAGCGGCTTTACCCGCGAACCGCTGACCCAGTGGCAACAGCAGTGGCCGATGCTGTATTTTGCCTGCCTGTCGCAATCCGGCACGCCAGGCAGTTTCTGAAAGGCAGTTGTTAGCTATTAGTCATTAGTTGTTAGCAAAAGCAGGGGCGCCACCGCGCCCCTCAAACTTCGCTAACGACTAATAACTACTGACTAACGACTAGCAGCCAGATACTCCGCAGCATCCAGTGCAAAGTAGGTCAGAATGCCGTCAGCGCCGGCCCGCTTGAAAGCCAGCAAGCTCTCCAGCACACAAGCCTTCTCATCGAGCCAGCCATTCTGCGCGGCAGCCTTGAGCATCGCGTATTCGCCGCTCACTTGGTAAGCGTAGGTCGGCACCTTGAACTCATCCTTGACCCGCCGAACAATGTCCAGATACGGCATACCGGGCTTGACCATGACCATGTCAGCGCCCTCGGCCAGATCCAGCGCAACCTCTTTCAGCGCCTCGTCGGTATTGGCCGGGTCCATCTGGTAAGTGTATTTGTTGCCCTTACCCAAGTTGCCCGCCGAACCAACCGCATCGCGGAAAGGTCCGTAAAAGGCCGAAGCATACTTGGCTGAATAAGCCAGAATCCGCGTATAAATCTGCCCCGCCTGATTCAACTCCGAACGAATGCGCCCGATACGGCCATCCATCATATCCGAGGGCGCCACCACATCAGCACCCGCCTGGGCATGACACAACGCCTGTTTGGCCAGCACCTCCAGCGTTTCATCGTTCAACACATAGCCCGTCGCGTCGATCAAACCATCCTGACCATGACTGGTGTAAGGATCAAGCGCAACATCGGTAATCACGCCCAGCTGCGGAAACTCACGCTTCAGCATACTAACGACACGCGGAACCAGCCCCTTATCGTTGAACGCCTCTTCCGCCCCCAGTGTTTTCAGGGAAGAATCAATCACCGGAAACAAGGCCAGCGCAGGAATACCCAAATTAGCCGCTCGTTCAGCCGTTTTCAGCAAAACATCCAGCGACTGCCGCTCAACGCCCGGCATTGAACCAACCTTTTCGATCCGGCCTTCACCTTCCAGCACAAAAACCGGGTAAATAAAGTCGTCGACCGTAACAATTGACTCGCGCATCAAACGGCGCGAAAAATCATCCCGCCGCATCCGGCGCATACGGGTTCCTGGAAAATTACCGGTGGCAGTCATGCTTCAACCTCAAAAAATATTTATTAAAAAATTCTCAACCAGCCAGGAACTTTTGACTTTGACTCACGTCAGAGTCTGCAGATGGCACGCGCTATCTCCCGCTTCACCTCCCTGAGCGGGTGCCTTGACCAAAGTTAAGGCCCTTTCGCCCCCGGACCCCCCTTATCCGGGGGCATTTTATTTTCACGTTTCTTGATTTCAATATCCAGCCAACCGGAAAGCACGCCTTCGCATTCCTCAACACCAGTTTTCTTGAGGCTGGAAAAAAGTTGCACGGTATAAAGTGCCGCATCACCCCAGGTTGCCACCTCAGCCTTCACTGAGCGCAAAGACTTGGTTTGCTCCTGACGACTCAATTTATCCGCCTTCGACAACATGATGTGAATCGGTCGCCCGGTAGGACGAAACCAGTCGATCAGGCGCAAATCAAGATCGGTCATTGGCCGCCGGATATCCATGATAACGACCAACCCGGCGAGTTGCTCGCGCTGGTTCAGATAAGGGCCGATCAGCCCCTCCCATTGCGCGCGAATCGCCTCTGGCGCCTTGGCGTAGCCATAACCGGGCAAGTCGACAAAATATTTGCCGGCAGCCAAAGTAAAGTAATTCAGATGTTGCGTGCGACCCGGCGTTTTGCTGACATAAGCCAGGCGAACACGGCCCGCAAGCGTGTTGATGGCGGAAGATTTACCCGCGTTGGAACGTCCGGCAAAAGCAACTTCACGAACAGAATCCTGCGGCATATCACGCAGATTGGCGACGGTCGTCAAGAAAACGGCCTGTTGGAACAGTGGCATAAAAAACTCGGAAGACCCGCCAAGGGGGCGGTGAACTAATATAGAATAGCAGGTTTGAAACTTCCGTTCCGGCCAAAGCGCCCACAAACGCGTACAAGGAGCTCAGAAATGATTCGCACCACGGCAATGGCAATCCTTCTTGCCACCAGTTTTATCGCTCACGCATCTGAACAAGCGCACGCCAAGGCTGACCCTGCCAAAGGCAAAGTCATCGCCGAAACCGTTTGTGTCGCCTGCCATGGCGCCGATGGCAACAGCGCGACCTCGGCCAATCCCAATCTGGCAGGTCAGGTTGAGCAATATATTTATAAGCAATTGAAAAACTTCAAGGCGGTTGATGGCAAACCAGCCGCGCGCAACAACGCCATCATGGGCGGCATGGCGGCACCACTGTCCGATGACGACATGAAGAACGTTGCCGCCTGGTTCGCCAGCCAGAAAACCAAGCCCGCAGCCGCCAAGGACGAAAGCAAGATTGCTCTTGGACAAAAGCTCTGGCGCCAAGGTGATTTCAAGAAAGGCGTTCCCGCCTGCGCCGGCTGCCACGGCCCGGCAGGTGCAGGCCTACCGGCTCAGTACCCGCAACTGGCTGGTCAGTTCCCGGAATACACGGAATCTCAGCTGAAGTCATTCCGCATTGAAGAGCGAGCCAATGACCCGGAAAAAATGATGCGTATGATTGCCGCCAAACTCTCTGATGTTGAGATCAAGGCAGTTGCTGAGTACGCAGCCGGTCTGCGCTAAGCAATTAAGTCCCGGAAAAAGGCAGCTTCGGCTGCCTTTTTTGTTTTTATCACGCTTTGGCACTTGGCATAGACGCAGCTCAAGGCTAGACTGATTTGCATGATTGCGCCCACCCCCGCAGAGGAGAAAACATGAAGACTCTTAAACAGATGTTGTCAGGCAAAGATAGTCAGTTAGCAGTAGTAGCCCCATGTGACACGGTATTCCACGCCCTTTCCATCATGGCAGCAAACAATGTTGGCGCCTTGCTGGTTCTTGATGGCGAACAACTTGTCGGTATCTTTTCCGAGCGCGACTATGCCCGCAAGATCATCCTGCAAGGGAAGACCTCCAAGGAAACGCTGGTTCGCGAAATCATGAGCGACAAAGTAGCCTACGTCACCCCGAGCGCAACGCTCGACGAATGTCGTGCACTGATGACCGAAAAGCATTTCCGTCACCTGCCCGTACTCAATGAAGACGGCTCGGTTGCTGGCATGGTCTCCATTGGTGACTTGGTCAAAGAAACGATCAGCAGCCAGCAATTCCTGATTGCCGAGTTGGAACGTTACATCGCCGGCTAAGACAATGCCGACCAGCAGTCCGCACTTCCAGATTCTTCAAGACATCGCCCGGGATCTCTCGGGCGATGTCAATTTCCCTACCTGCATGGATGCCGCCATACTGGTTCGCAACACCCTGCGTGACCCCTATGCCAATCTGAACCGCGTCGTTCAGGTCATCGGTGTTGAGCCGCTAATTTCAAGCAAATTGCTCAAGCTGGCCAATTCAGTGGCATTCAATCCTTCCGGCAAGTCGATTTCTGAACTTTCCCCAGCCATCAGCCGCCTCGGTTTTGAAGCAGTACGTACCACTTCGCTGGCCGTGGCAATGGACCAGATGCTCAAATCACGAAATCTCACCGCCTTTGATGATATTTCGCGCAGCGCCTGGGAGCATTCGCTGCGCGTTGCCGCCATTGCACGCGTCTTGGCCCGCCGTATTGGCCGGATCAACCCGGACGAAGCCATGCTCGCCGGGCTGGTTCACGATATCGGCATTTTTTACCTACTCTACCGCGCTGCTGAATACCCGGCGTATCTCAGCGATCCAAAAGCCATCGTCGAATTGGTCAGCGGCTGGCACGAAGGCATCGGCGAAAGTCTGCTGCACATTCTCGGGCTACCTGAACAGATAACCGATGCCGTTCGCGACCACGACCGCCTGCAAAACATAGAAACCCCCAACTCGCTAGGCGACGTGCTCTACTTCGCCAACCTGCTCGCTGGCTGGGATGCCAGCTGGTCGCCAGCCCCAATCGATGAACAGGAAGCCACTCTGCGCACAGCCGACAGCGAGCGCTATGCCGATCTGGTCGCAGAAGCCGAAGAAGATATTGCCGAATTACGCGCCGCGCTCGCTGTTTGAAGCCACCGCCTGTGTTATTGCGGCATAAGCCGCCAGGAAAACAATGAATCAACCCAGCTCCAGCCAACTCTCTCTGATTAAGGCCGCCATTTTTCTCCTGGCGCTGCTACCGCTTTGGCGACTCGCCTTGGATGTTCCCCAAGGGGACTTCCTACCTGGCGCGGTCAACGGCGATTTTGGCTCAGATTTTATTGAGCTTGCGCAGCGCTGGACCGGCACTTGGACTCTGAACTTCCTGCTGCTTACCCTCTGCATTTCCCCCTTGCGGGCGATCACACAATGGCACTGGATACTGCGCCTGCGCCGCATGCTGGGCTTATTCACCTTTGCCTATGCGCTGCTACATTTCCTATCGTTCATCGGCCTCGATCACCACTTTGAGTTAAGTGAAATTGCCCGCGACATTTTTAAGCGCCCTTATGTCATCGTCGGCTTTGCCGCCTTCCTGATCATGATTCCACTGGCCGCCACGTCGAATCAGTTTGCGATCCGCCAACTGGGTGGCAAGCGCTGGCAGGAAATTCACCGCAGCATTTATCTGATCGCCATTTTGGGCTGTCTGCATTATTTCTGGCTGAGTAAGGCGGAAAACCTGATGTGGCCGGTGGCCTATTCGGTGATTCTAGGCCTGCTACTGCGCTGGCGAATTCGTGAACGCAAGCGCAAAGCGATACCGGTGCCCCAAGCGCCAGATGCCAAACCCTTACGGTTTTATAAACAAAAGCCCGATTAGATTTTTTTCTTGCGCGGCGCATCAAAGTGGATGATGGCACGACCATCCGCCGCCTGCTTCGGCGCCACCTTCCAGGCATGACCATAAACCACCTCGAAGCTGGCCGGCAGCTTGCCATTTTCGCGCAAGGTTTCATAGACAGCTCTTGCCTTTGCCCAAGCTGCCCGCCCGGTCAAACCATGCCGGCGCGCCTTCATCGCACAATTTGAACCGGCCGCCTGCAATTCGCGCAACAAGTCATCAAAACTGTCGTAAGTCAGTTTGACCACTTCCATATCCATCACCGGATCGGCAAAACCGCAGCCAACCAGCATGTCGCCTAGATCATGCATATCAATAAAGCGCTGGGTATGGGCATAACCGTCAGCAAACGACGAGCGCAATTCCTTTAGCGAATCCGGCCCCAAGGTCGAAAACATCAACAGCCCGCCAACGTCGAGTACGCGATGCGCCTCGGCCAAGGCCGGCAGTGGATCATCCAGCCAGTGCAATAACAAATTTGACCAGATTAAATCGGTCGACCGCGACAGAAGGGGTAATTTCGTTGCATCCGCCGCCAGCGGCATGACGCCACTCGCCGCGCCAACACCTATCCAGCGTTGCCAGGCCGGTCGTTCAGTACGCAGCCCGGCGAGCATTTCCGGCACCAGATCAAGCGCCAGTTGCTGCGCAGTCGGATAACGCAGCGCCAAATCCGGCAAGCTGGCACCCCGACTACAGCCCAGATCAAGTACGCGCCTTGGTTCAACCCGCACGTAATCCAGTCGCTCCATCATGCGGCGGTCTATTTCACGGGCGAAAAAATCACCCTCGCCATAACGCCCTGCAATGCGGGAAAACGATTGCCGGACTTGCCGGCAATCAACAAACTGCGGCGCTGCGCTCACACCGCTTTCAGGCCAAGACGTGCAAACAGAGCTTCATCACGCTCGACATCCGGGTTGCCCGTGGTCAGCAAACGCTCGCCATAAAACATCGAATTGGCACCGGCCAGGAAGCAAAGCGCCTGCAATTCATCATTCATTTCCTGACGTCCAGCCGAGAGGCGAACCCAGGAAGTCGGCATGGTGATCCGCGCCGCTGCAATCGTCCGTACAAACTCAAATGGATCAATGCGCGCGTTATCTGCCATCGGCGTACCGGGAATCGGCACCAGATTATTGATCGGCACAGATTCCGGCGGCTTCGGCAGGTTGGCCAACTGAACGATCAAGCCCGCACGATTCTTGCGCGACTCGCCCATACCGATAATGCCGCCCGAACAGACATTGATCCCCGCCTCGCGCACCTGATCCAGCGTATCCAGACGGTCATCATGGGTATGCGTCTTGATCACCTGACCGTAAAACTCCTTGTCGGTATCAAGATTGTGGTTGTAATAATCCAGCCCGGCATCCTTCAACTTTGCCGCCTGGCCATCCTTCAACATACCCAGCGTGACGCAGGTTTGCATGCCGAGCGCCTTCACTTCACGCACCATCTCCAGCACGCGGTCGAGGTCGTTATCTTTCGGCCCCTTCCAGGCCGCACCCATACAGAAGCGCGAAGCGCCTTTATCCTTGGCGGCTTGCGCGGCTGCCACCACTTCGTTCAACGGCATCAGGCGTTCGCGCTCAGTATCCGTGTCATAGCGCGCCGACTGCGAGCAATAACTGCAATCTTCAGAACAGCCACCGGTTTTAACCGAAAGCAATGCCGAGCGCTGCACCGCATTCGGATCAAAATGCTCACGATGTACGCCCTGAGCGCGCCAGATCAAATCCATCAACGGCATGTCGTAAATAGCCAACACTTCGTCAATGCTCCACCGACGCGGCGAGCTGGATTGCGGAAGGGGGGCGACGTTGGCGCTAGAAATGGCTTGTTGCATGGAGAACCTTGCGTGAGAAAATCGGGGAATTGGTCAAAAACAGGGTGTTAAACGCACTCGTAATTATGAATTATCAAGGACGCTACTAGTGCTGTCAATTTTACCCCAGCCGCTACAGCTTGCTCTCAAGCAACTACAAACCAAGCTTTTGCCGGGGAGTTGCCTGCTCTGTGGGGCTGACAGCGCCAATCAACTTTTATGCGCGGATTGCAGCAACGACTTGCCGCCCTTACCGGAAAACCGCTGCCCGCAATGCAGCGAACAAACCACGCACGGCGAGCGCTGCGGCGCCTGCCTCAAAGACCCGCCCGCTTTTGAGCGAACCATTGCCGGTTTTCGTTACGAATTCCCGGTTGACCGTATCATTCATGCCTTCAAATACGGCCATCAACTCGCCGTCACCAACTGGGCCGCTCAAATCATCACCCGGCAGCTAAACAACAATTCCTACGACTTACTGATCCCCATGCCTCTCCACCCGGACCGCCTGCGTCAGCGCGGCTTCAATCAATCTGCCGAAATTGCCCGGCGCATCGCCCACCAAACCGGCCAAGCGCTCAATAGTGAATCACTCACCCGCTGTCGCGCGACGCCACCCCAGGCAGAATTACCGATGAAAGAAAGAACCCGCAACGTGCGTGGCGCCTTTGAATGCAGTGTCGATTTGAGCGGTAAACGTATCCTGCTGATCGATGACGTCATGACCACCGGCGCCACCCTGCGCGAAGCATCGCGCGTTATCAAGCTGCACGGCGCCTTGCATATCGATGTCGCCGTAATTGCCCGTGCCTACAAACATTAAAAAACACAAAACCACATGATCGCCGTCGTCCTCTACCAGCCAGAAATCCCGCCCAACACCGGCAACGTCATCCGCCTCTGCGCCAACACCGGCGCCGAACTCCATTTAGTCGAACCGCTTGGCTTCAATTTCAACGACAAAGCCCTGCGCCGTGCCGGGCTTGACTACCACGACACCGCCCGCATCATTCGCCACGCCGATTGGTCAGCCTGCAAGACGGCACTAAGCGGACGCCGAATGTTTGCCATTACCACCAAAGGCAAAGCCAGCCCGTTCACCACCGAACTAAAAGAAGATGACGTCTTTATCTTTGGCCGCGAAACCAGCGGCCTGCCGCCAGAGGTAATGAACCAGTTCGCCGCGGAACAACGATTACGCCTGCCCATGCTGCCCGAGCAGCGCAGCCTCAACCTGAGCAATGCTGTGGCAGTCACAGTTTATGAAGCATGGCGGCAATGCGGGTTTGCTACAGCCCCTTGAAACCAAACATCAGCTAACCTCAACATATACAACATTGCCGGAGCTAATCATGGGATTGCTACTTGAAAACCGCTTCAAGACCGTAGCTGAATTTCTCGACTGGGAAGCCACTCAGGCGGAAAAGCAGGAGTTCTACAACGGCGAAGTTTTTGCGATGACTGGCGCGCGACAGATTCACGTTCAAACCACCGGAAATATATTCACCCTTTTGAAAGCCCACGTACGCGGATCAGGGTGCAGGGCGCTCATGACCGACATGCGCATCCAGGCTGCCGAAAACGTTTTTTACCCCGACATTCTCGTCACCTGCGACCCGGACGACCTCAAAGCCGACCTCGTCATGCGCAACCCACTGGTGATTATCGAAATACTCTCGCCCAACACTGCCGCCTATGATCGTGGCGAAAAATTTGCCGCCTACCGTCAAATCGAGAGCCTGCAAGAATATGTACTGATCGACCCGGACACCAAGCATATTGATGCCTATCGCCGCATGCCAGAAAACGACTGGCTACTCGCCGCCAGCGAAGCCGCTCACGGTCTACGCCTCAAAAGCCTCGATTTTCATGCAACCCTGGCCGAAGTATTTGAAGACCTTTAAGCCTGATCTGCGCTACCCACGCCCAATTCAGGCACATCCGAATCCTCGTAAATTGCAGCAAGTGACAAAGTCAGCCCAACACTCTGCAACGTAACGGATTCGCCAACCGCCGCTATCTCCTGCATCCAGCCACCTTCATGGCGGCGGAAAACCTCGACCCACTGCCGCTCCTGGTCGACCAGAACGTACTCCTGCAAATTGCCCAACTGGCGATAGGCAAACCACTTTTCACGGCGATCCAGCTTCGCGGTACTCGGCGAAAGCACCTCAACCACCAGCGCAGGTGCACTGACAAAATTCTGCGGCGAATCAGCGCGTAAATCCTCAGGTGCGCAAGTCACCACTACATCAGGATAGTAATAAGCACTGGCTGGCGATACCTGAACCTTCATGTCCGATTGCCAAGTACGACAAGGCTTGCCCCGCAGGTGATTGCGCAACGACAAAAACAGGTTCCCGGCAATGGTTCCGTGCGACTTGGAAGCGCCAGCCATAGCAAAAATTTCGCCATCCACATACTCATGGCGCGGACCGGGCAAATCCTCACCAGCCAGATAGTCGGCCACTGACAGATAAGCAAGCTGAGCGGTTCCCATGAAAACTCCTGACAATTAGTTAATTAAGGTGGCAATGAATTATGCAACACATCGGTCATTCCCGCGCAGGCGGGAATCCAGATTGAACTTTCACTAAACGCCGCTTCCCCAACAGGGCAAAAGCAAAGAGTTGTTGCATCAACGCAACACGCGCCAAATAAACAACACTCGAATCGCAAACATTGATTGCCCAGCCCTCTCCCTCTTTGCGACAATCCATTCAACTTCTCAATCCGAGAGGTAAAGCTTAATCGGCTCGCAAGAACAGATTAAAAACTAACCACTAAGGAGATTTTCAAGATGCAAAAGAAAATTATCGCTCTGGCCATCGCTGGCCTGGCTTCTACCGCTGCTTTCGCACAAACCAACGTTCAGATCTACGGTGTCGTTGACGCTGCAATCGCTTACGTTAACAACAGCCAAGGTCGTGATGGCATGGCCGTTCAGTCAGGCGTTCTGGCTGGCAACCGTCTGGGTTTCAAAGGTACGGAAGACCTAGGCAATGGCCTGAAAGCTGTTTTCCTGCTTGAGCAAGGCTTTAACCTTGATGATGGCTCGAACACCAGCACCACTGGCCAGACCTTCCAGCGTCAAGCTTGGGTTGGCCTGTCTTCTAATGCAGGTACCGTGTCCCTTGGTCGTCAATACGCACCGGGCTACGCTGCCTTCCTGAAGCATGACGCTCTGGCTGGTGCTTTGTTGTCTGCTGGCATGACCTTGAACACTGCAGCAGCTAACACCATCGCTGGCAACAGCAATGCTCGTTGGAACAACTCCATCAAGTACGCTACCCCGGTTATGGGCGGTTTCCAAGCTGAAGCCATTTATCGCGCTGGCGAAGCAAGCAATGACTTTGCCTCCAACGAAGGCTACGGCCTTGGCCTTGCCTATGCTGGCGGCCCGGTTGCTGTCAACTACGTTTTCCACCACACCGATGGTTCTGCTTCCGGCTCTAATGGTGGCAATCTATACGGACAGTTTGTTAACTCTACGCCAGACACCGGCGCAATCCGTGACGAGCATTTCATTGGCGCAACGTTTGACGCCAAAGTCATGAAGATCATGGCTTCCGCTCAATTTGCGGAAAATCAGGGCCGTGGCCTGGATGGTCGCAGCTCAGTTGAGTTGTACACCTTGGGTGCAATCGTTCCGGTTGGCAAGGGCAACCTCCACGCTAACTACGGCTACCTTGACCTGAACGGCAATGACCGCAAGAACGGTGCTTCTGGCGCCGGTCAAAGCTATGCAGTTGCCTACACCTACGGTCTGTCCAAGCGCACCACGCTGTACACCGCTGTTAATTACACCGATCTGGCTGGCCGCTCTGCAGCTCCTTCCTATGCCCTAGGTGCCGCAGGTGCCTCAGCTGCAGCCAGCGTCGTTAGCGCGCAGAATACTGCAAACGCGATCAACGGTGGCGGCAATGGCACGACGGTTGGCTTCGGTGTCAATCACTCTTTCTAATCTGACTTAATCGTCATTTAGAACTTAAAAGGGAGCTTCGGCTCCCTTTTTTATTGCCTTCAAGATATTCCAACCCGCTTAACCATCCGTTGCTACTGCGCCAACAACCAGACACCGCCTTTCGGTACTTTGACCAGATTGGTAGCGGCATCAACCTTCGAGCCGTGTTCCGCTTCATGCTTTCCTTGATTTGGTTGCCGGGTTAATAATCGATTTCCGTATCGCCAAGCTTTTTTGATTGCGCCCTTCCGCAGTGGAATGCCGGGCGGCGCTGGCATAATTGCGGGATGAAAAAAATCATGGCAGCAGCCAATCAGCAAAGGGCGGAGATGTGCTGAAGGCATTGGTATTTATGCCGGTGCTGGGTGCCGGGCTGGTCGCTATCCTGCCTGGCCGTTTTGCCGGCTGGTTGTGGCGTCTGGCCTTGCTGTTTGCCCTGGCGGCGCTGGGCTATTCGTTCTGGCTGGCGGCACATTTCGACCCGCTAGGCCCGGCGATTCAGATGCACGAAAGCCGACCCTGGAATGTTCGCCTCGGCTCCTACTTTGCGCTGGGCATTGATGGTATTTCGCTGGCGATGGTGCTGTTGACCGCGCTGCTGACGATGATCGCCGTGTTGATGTCGCGCCGTATGGAGGCGGGTCGGCGGCTCTATTTCTCCTTGATCCTGCTCCTTGAGTCAGCGATGTTCGGGGTATTCACCGCCCGCGATTGGTCCCTGTTCTACGTTTTCTGGGAAGCCACCTTGCTCCCGCTTTTCTTCCTGATTGAGCGCCTGGGTGGCCCCAATCGGCAGCGGGCGGCCCTCAATTTCTTTCTTTACACCCTGGGTGGCTCGGTTTTCATGCTGGTTGCCCTGCTTTTTTTGTATGACGCGGCACCCGGCCATAGTTTTGCGATGGGCGATATGGCCGCCGGTGGGCGTGAGTTGCCACTGAATACCCAGTTACTGATCTTCGCCGGCCTGTTCATCGGTTTCGGCGTCAAGATGCCGGTTTTTCCCTTGCATGGCTGGTTACCGCTGGCCCACGTTGAAGCGCCGAGCCCGGTCTCTATTTTGCTTTCCGGCGTGCTGCTCAAAATGGGTGCTTACGGGCTGATTCGCGCCGTTGAAACGCTGCCGGCGGCCTTGCTGGCGACGCAGGACTGGCTAATGGTGATTGCCCTGATCAGCCTGCTTTACGGCGGCATCCTTGCCTGGCGGCAGCAGGATTTGAAGGCGATGGTTGCCTATTCCTCAATTTCGCACATGGGCGTTGTGCTGCTTGGGATTGCCACGCTGAATGTGACCGGGCTGAACGGGGCGGTGATGCAGATGGTGGCGCATGGCCTGACTGCGGCCACCTTGTTCCTGATCGTCGGCCTGCTCTACCAGCGCACACATAGCCGCGATCTGGCCGATTACGGCTCGCTGCTTGGTCGCGCGCCGCGCTTCGCCTTCTTTATTGCCTTTGGCCTGCTCGCGGCGATTGGCTTGCCGGGCAGCGCCGGTTTTGTTGCCGAACTGCATGTCCTGGTTGGTGGTTTCGGGCGTTGGGGGGGCTGGGGGCTGGTGGTCTGCCTGGGTATGCTGATCGGTGCCGCTTATGGCTTGCGGGTGATCGGCCGGCTCTGTGGCAAGGGCGAGCCGATGACGATCAGCGACATGACGCGCACCGAAACCTCGGCAGCGGCGATACTGGCGTTGGCGATTGTCGCACTCGGCGTTTGGCCGGCGCCGTTGCTTGATCTGATCGCTGGTAGCGTCGGGCGCATTGCCGGTTTGTTCGGAGCCTGAGATGGGCGCTGCCGCCAACGACCTGCCCATCCGCCAACGTCTGCAACATTGGGTTGAGCATTTGACCCATGTTTTGCCGGCGCAGGCGCCGATTCGTGATTTTGTGCACCACAACACCCTGCACGGTTTCCAGTATTTGCCTTTCCCGGAGGCGCTGGCGGCGGCGCATCGGCTGACCGGCGCGGCAACGTATTGGCCGGAAGCGCGCTTTCAGGCGGCTTATGCTGCCGGGCGGATTACGCGGGATGATTTGCTGCAGGCATTCACCGACTCGACGCTTGAGCAACTTGATCAACCCATCCTGCGCGCCCTGACCCGGCGGGATGTACTGCTCGCCAGCCTGTTGCTGCCGGCGGCGCAGGGTGAGCGGCGACTGGATTGGAATCAGCGCGAAGGCTTGCTGGCGAATGATGCAGTTTTTGCCCGTTGTAGCGTGTTGACCGCAAGCAATGATATTCCAGCCGAAACCTGGCAGGAAAGTGCGCTGCAGCGCTGGCTGGCGCTCTGTGCGCGGGTCGGAAATCAATGGACGCTGCGCAGCCTGCTCGAACATTTGAGCGGCGAGGATGTGCTGGAGCGTGTGCGCACCATCCTCCAGCGCCACATGGCGGCACATCTTGATCTCGGCGTTGCCGCCTGGCGCAATCCGGCGCAGGCGCAAGGCTTTTTTTCCGCCTGGCGGGCCAGTGCCGGGCTTGATCTGGCGTGGGAGCTGGATGAGTTGCCCGGCGTCCATGATGAAATTGCCTGCCTGCCGGCTGATCCGTTGGATGTGCTGATCAGTGAACTGGGCCAGTTGATCCCGGATGAGGATTTATGGCCGGGCTATCTTGAGCGTCTGGCGCTTGAGTTGCCGGGTTGGTCCGGCATGTTCCTCTGGCGTGACCGCAATCCGGCACGCGGTGACGGGACGCCGGTCAATATGCTCGATTATCTGGCGGTGCGTGTCCTGCTCGAACGCCTGTTGTGTGCCGACCTGATTCGTCGCCTAACCGGCGCGCCGCTGGAGTTTGACGAGTTGCGCGGCTATTTTGCCTCCAACCTGGCCGAATTTTATGTTCGCGATGCCTTGCAAGGCGCGCCCTTGAGCGAAGATCTGCAGCACCGTGCCACGCATTTGCTGGCCTCGGGCGAGGGGATTTTGGCGGTTGATGACGACTGGCAGTTGCTGGCTGAAGAAATCTGGCAGCAACAAGCCGTGGCCGGCAAACGGCAGCGCGCTGTTGCGCTTTACGAATTGCTGCGCGGTTTGGAATTCAGCGAGGGCGATACGGCCTCCTTGACGACCGATGATGCGCAAACGCTGCTGGAAATCGCCGCCAGCCTCGATCCACTGGCCCGTGGGCAACTCTGGTTGCAAGCTTATGAACGCCACTATCGTGAAGAATTGTTCGGTGCGCTGAGCGCCAATCATGGCCGGCATCCGCCGCCCGCTAGCGTATCGGCGCAGGTCATCCTGTGCATGGATGATCGCGAAGAAGGCACGCGCCGCCATCTCGAAGAAATTGCACCGACGATAGTCACTTACGGCGCGGCGGGGTTTTTTGGCGTGGCGATGTACTGGCAGGGGCTGGATGATGCGCAGCGCACTGCGCTTTGCCCGGTTGTCGTGCGCCCTGAACATCTGGTGCGCGAATCGGCACGCGATGCCGCGCTTGGCGAACAGCACGCGCAACGGCGTGAAAACCGCCTGCGCTGGCGTGAACGTCTGTATCAGGGAACCCGCAACAGTATTTGGGCCGCGCCGGCGTTGACCGCACTGGCTGCACCCGGTGCGCTGGCCGCGTTGCTCGCCAATACGCTGGCCCCCGTCTGGATCGGTGACGCCGTGCGCCGCTGGCGTGGTCAATATGAGCGTCCCGTCGCGACCCGTTTACAACTGACTGCCGAGGCGAATGCCGCGCCGGCGAGCGCCGCTGTACCGCGTGATGGTTTTGACGATCAGGAACAAGTTGACCGCGTTGAAGCGTTTTTACGCAGCATTGGTCTGACCCAGGATTTTGCACCGCTGGTGCTTTTCCTGGGCCACGGTTCGGGTAGCCGCAACAACCCGCATCTCTCGGCTTACGATTGCGGCGCCTGTTCTGGCCGGCACGGTGGCCCGAATGGCCGGGTTTTTGCAGCGATGGCCAACCGCCCTGAAGTGCGCGCCGGCTTGCTGGCGCGTGGGCTGGAAATTCCCGCATCGTGCTGGTTTATCGCCGCCGAACACAATACCTGTGATGACAGCGTTGAGTGGTATGACCTTGATCTGGTGCCGCCGGAATTTGAAAGCGCGCTCGATACGCTGGTCGGCCAACTGGCGGAAGCCTGTCGCGCCCATGCCGCCGAGCGCTGCCGCCGCCTGGCTTCGGCGCCACCGGGGGTGTCGCCCTGGCAAGGGTTTGAACATGTGCGCGGGCGCGCCAACGACATTTCGCAGGCGCGACCGGAACTCGGCCATGCGACCAATGCCGCCGCCTTTATCGGGCGCCGGGCGATGAGCCGCGGCCTCTTTCTGGATCGCCGGGTTTTTCTGGTTTCCTATGACCCGCTGGCCGATTTGAGCGGGCAAATTATCGAGAGCGTTCTGCTCTCGGTTGGCCCGGTTGGTGCCGGGATCGCCCTTGAATACTATTTTTCGACAGTTGATAACGAGCATTTCGGCTGTGGCTCGAAGATCACCCACAACATCACTGGCCTGTTCGGGGTTATGGAGGGCGCCGATTCCGACCTGCGTACCGGCCTGCCCTGGCAGATGGTCGAAATCCACGAGCCGATGCGTTTGCTGGTCGTGGTTGAGCAAACGACAGCGCTGCTGACTGAAATCCTCTCCCGCCAGCCTGCTTTGCAGGAATTGATCAACAATGCCTGGATAATCTTGGCGGCAAAAGACCCGTTGACCGCAACAATCGAGCAATATTGCCCGCGCCGCGGCTGGTTACCGTGGTCCGGCAGCTCCGTACTGCCGCAGGTGGCGCGTTCACGTGACTGGTTTGCCGGCAGTAGCGAGCCGCTGGCCCCGGCCATGTTGTTGGGGGCGGCATGATCGTCGACGTATTACGCCATCTTCCCGACTGGGTCTGGCTGGTGCCGGGCTTGCCCTTGCTGGCGCTGAGTATTACCGGCTTACGCGCACTGCTCGGCTGGACCAGCGGCGATGCTGCCGAGCCGCTGACTGCCCGCCTTTGTTCGCTGGCCGCATTGGGTAGCCTGCTGTTTTTGCTGGCGCTCGATCTGCTGGCGCTGCTTGATGGCGTGCCCGGCCATCGCCTACTGGCCTACTGGTTCTCCGGCAGCAACTGGCAGGGGACTTTTTCCTATTTGATGGATGCGCTTTCGCTCAGCCTGGCCACGCTGGTGGCGTTGATTGGCTGGCTGGTGATGCGCTTTTCGGCTAATTACCTGCACCGCGAGGCCGGTTTCCATCGTTTCTTTATCATCCTGTCTTTTTTCCTGGCCGGCATTCAACTCGTGCTGCTCGCCGGTAACGGCCTGCTGGCTTTCGTTGGCTGGGAAATGTGCGGCATGTCTTCCTTCCTGCTCATTGGCTACGCCTGGCAACGACCGGTGGCGACCGGCAATGCGCTCTTTGCCTTTGTCACCAATCGCGGCGGCGATGCCGGCTTTCTCCTTGCGTTGGGGCTGGCGGCAAGCTGGCTGGGCAGTTTTGACTGGGCGGTGATCAATCAACCGGGCACGCTGTCGCTGGTCAACGCCCGCTTGCTGGTGCTCGGTTTTGTCATCGCCGCGCTGGCCAAGTCGGCACAACTGCCGTTCACGCCGTGGATCAGCCGGGCGCTGGAAGGGCCAACCCCGTCATCGGCGATTTTCTACGGTGCGGTGATGGTCCATGCCGGCGTTTATTTGCTGCTGCGCCTGTCGCCACTGCTCGCTCAGGTGCCGGATGTCATGCTGGGTTTGGTGGCCGTCGGCTTGTTGACCGCGATCTATGCCTGGCTCTGCGGTTTGGTGCAGACCGATGTCAAATCGGCGCTGATTTTTGCCACCGTTTTTCAGGTGGCCTTGATGATCATGGCCATAGGCTTGGGCTGGACGACATTGGCGGAGGTGCATCTCGGCCTGCATGCTGCGTGGCGCAGCTGGCAATTTTTGCTGGCGCCTTCATGGCTGGTTTTGACTCGTGGCCGTCCAGCCCCCGCCCCGGCCTGGCTGCGTCAGCGTCAATGGCTTTACACCGCCGCCTTGCAGCGTTTCTGGCTCGACAAGCTGGCGGTTGATCTGCTGGTCAAGCCGACCCAGTCGTTTGCGCAGGATGCGCGGGGGCTGGAGGAAAATTTCATCGACCGCCTGCTCGGCGACCCCGGACGCGGCAAACCGGTGCATGCCGAGCGCCCGCTGATCATGGCCGATGGCCTGCCCGGTCGGGCACTGGCCAGCGTCTCGGAACTCCTTGAGCGGCTGGAAAATCGCCTGCTGCTGCGCGGCCGGGGCGGGGCGGCTGAGCAAATGCTGCACCGGCTCGGCAACTATCTGCGGATTGTTGAAAACCTTCTTGAACAGCCGCGCTATTTGATGATGGCGGTGATGGCAACTTTTGTGGTGATCCTCTGATGGGCGGTTTATCAGAAATTTTCTGGAACGAGCAAACCAGCATGCCGCTGTTGCTGCTCCTGCAGGTGCTGCCGCTGCTTGGCGCGGCGCTGGTCCTGGCCCTGGGCGAGCGGCTGAGCGCCGTGCTGGTCGGCAAGGTTTTTGCGCTGGCCGAGCTGTTGCTCGGCATCTTCGCGCTGAGCCGGATCAATCCAACCTTGCCGGCCCTGCAACTGGCCGAGCGTTTTGAACCGCTGGCCTACCATGTTGCGGTCGACGGCTTAAGCCTGGTCTTTTTATTGCTCACCGCTTTGCTGACTTTTTTGATGACGCTGTACGGCATGAGTCGCGGCATGATCTCACCGGGCCGTCTGTTTGCCGTGTTGCTGGTCGCCGAGGCCGGCTTGGTTGGCATGCTGGTGACGGTCAATATTGCCTGGTTTGCCGCGTTTTCGGCGCTCGAATTATGGGCGGTAACTTTCTTGCTGCGGCGCTGGGCCTCGTCGCGTGCCGAAATTCAGGCGCTCGCCCGCTTTGTCCAATATCAGGCATTTGGCTGGGGGCTTTTTTGCGCCGGTTGTCTGGTCCTCGGCTGGGGGCATGCCGATGCCACCGGCGGCCATTGGAGTTTTGATCTCTTCGATCTGGCGGCGCACCTGACGACCGGCAAATACCAGACGGCGGCCTTTTACCTGCTGTTCTACGGCCTGGCGGTGCGTACGCCGCTTTTCCCGCTGCATGGCTGGTTGCCCAACATGGCGCAGCACGGGCTGATTGCGGTTGCGCCGGCGCTGATGGTCGGCGTCAAGGTTGGCATTTACGGCATGTTGCGTTTTGTGCTGCCGCTGACGCCGGATGCCGTTCAATACTGGCAGCCCTATGTGGTTGGTTTTGCCATGGCCGGCGTTTTCTTTACTGCGGTGCTGGCTTTCCAGCAAACCAACCTGCGTCGCCTGCTCGCCTTTGCCGTGGTCAGCCACACCAGTTTGCTGGTGATTGGCGTTTTCAGTTTGCATGAGTCCGGGATACAAGGGGCGGTTTTACTCGCCGCCAACTTCGGGCTGGCGGTGACCGGCATGTGGTTCATCGTCGGCTTCGTTTTCCGGCGCACCGGCACCACCGAGTTGAACGAACTCTCCGGCCTCTTCGAGCGCATCCCTTTTCTCGCCATCGCCTTTCTCAGTTTCGGTTTGGCGATTGTCGGCATGCCCGGCACGCCGGGCTTCGATGCGGCGCACCTGATACTTGAAGGCTCCATTGACAGTTTCGGTGCCTTGCCAACGGTTGCCACCGCACTCGGCAACGTCGCCGCTGCCGGCTTTCTGCTTTGGGCTTTTCAGCGCGCCTTTCTCAGCCAGGCACGTCAGGGCGGGCATGATGTTGATCAGACGCTGCCGATGGAATACGTCGTCTGCGGGATTGCCCTGGCCGCCATGCTGACCATCGGCTTTTTCACCGAACCCTGGCTCTACCTGACCGAAACGGCCAGCCAAGCGATGGCGGCGAGGTTTGTGCGATGAACTTTCCACTGCTTTCCTTGCTGATCTTCACCCCGCTGGCCGGCGCCGCCCTGCTCTGGCTGCTACCGGTGCGCAGTGCCCGCTATGTGACGGCAGCGGCCATGCTGCTCACACTTTCAGCCGCCTCGGCGGTCATCGTGGCTTATGACCCGGCTGGCACGCGCTTCCAGTTGCTGGAACGGGTATCGTGGATCGCCAGCCTCAATGTGCATTATCTGGTTGCGGTCGACGGCCTTTCGCTGCTCTTTTTGCCGGCTACGGCGCTGCTTTTTCTCGGCTCGCTGGTTGCCAGCTGGAACTCGGTAGCCGATGCGCCGCGTTTTCATTACAGCCTGCTTTTGCTGCTGCTGAGTTGCACGCTGGGGATTTTCTGCGCCCTCGACAGCATCCTCTTTTTCTTCTTCTGGGAACTGACCCTGATCCCGCTCTACTTCCTGCTCGGGCGCTGGGGGGTGGTCAGCGGCTGCCAGCGCGTTGCGGCGCGTTACGTCTTGATCATGTTGAGCGCCGGCCTGCCCTTGTTGGTTGCCTTCGTCATTCTGGCTGCCAGCCAGCCGCTGCCGACCTTTGATTTGATCACCTTGCTCGCCGCGCCTTTGCCGCGTGGCACCCAGACCGCCGTCTTTCTGCTGTGCCTGATCGGCTTTGCCGTCAAGGTGCCGCTGGTCCCCCTGCATACCTGGTTGCCGCAGTTTGCGCTGGCCGCGCCTGGTTCGCTGACCGCGCTGCTGGTTGGCCTCAAATTGGGCGCCTACGGTTTGATCCGCTTCGCCATTCCGCTGGCACCGGATGCGGCGCAGGATCTGCACTGGTTGCTCGCCGGCCTCGGTACGCTGACCCTGATTTACGGCGCGGTCGGCATGCTCGCTCAGTCCAATCTGCGCGTTGTCCTCGCCTACGCCAGCATCTGCCACGTTGGCCTCGCCGTGCTTGGGCTGGCCGCTTTTACGGCGCAGGCGGTGCAGGGCGCGGTGGCCTTGTTGCTCAGTTTTGCCGTTGCCACCGGCGGCGCCTTGTTGCTGCTCGAATTCCTCCGCCAGCGCACCGGCTCGACCGATGTGCACAGCCTGGGCGGGGCCGCCAAAACCATGCCCTTGCTGGCCAGCGGCTTGTTTGTTTGCGGCATGGCCGGGGTCGGGATGCCGGGAACCAGCAGCTTCCCCGGCGAATTCCTGCTCATTCTGGCCGCCCTGCAAACCCATACCGGTGCCGGCATGGCCGCCTTGTTCGGCCTTTCGATTGCCGCAGGCGGCTTTCTCTCGCTCTACCGCAAAGCCTTTTTCGGCCCGGTCATCCACCGCGAAGTGGCCGATGCCCGTGATTTACGGCCACGTGAATGGGCGGTGCTGATCATCGTCATCGCGCTGGTCGCCAGCATTGGTCTCTACCCGATTCCCTGGCTGGAAATCGTCCGCCCCTCGGCAGAGGCCTGGGCTGCCGGGCTGGTGCGTTAAGCTCTTATGGCTAAAGTCTTTATAAAGCATGAGCTGAGTTCCCCATGCGCTCCCCTCGCCCACGAGTGGGAGAGGGGTTGGGGGAGAGGGAGAAAAACAATCAGCCACACAGGAATTCATGAATCCACTATTTGAACTACAGCGTACGATTGACCAACGTGTCGACAGCATCCGCCAAAATCGCCCCGACTGGCTCTGCGGCAAAGGTTGCGACAGTTGTTGCAAGCGCCTTGCCGAAATCCCGCAACTAACGGCGGCCGAGTGGGATTTGTTGCGCTCCGGGCTGGAAGCCCTGCCTCCCGAGCGGCTTGGTGAAATCAGTTGTGGCATCGCCGCGCTAGCCAGACTAAGCACGCGACCCATCGTTTGCCCCCTGCTTGAACAATCCACCGGCGCCTGCCCGGTTTATGCCCAGCGCCCGATTGCCTGCCGGACTTACGGTTTTTACACCCAGCGCGAACTGGGGCTTTATTGCCACGAGATTGAAACTCAGGTTGCCACTGGCGCTTTGGCGGATGTCGTCTGGGGCAATCACGATGCAATCGATCAGCAACTCAAGGGGCTGGGCGAAAGCAAGCCGCTGACTGAGTGGTTCATCTCCTGGGAAAACAGCAAACCAACAAAAAGGATCACTCAGCCATGACTTTCCCCCGCAAACCCGATGTTTGCCAGGCCACCGGTTCAGCCGAGTTGGCCATGCTCGATGTGTACATGCCGATGATGAAATCGGCAGCGATCATCTCCGCCGGGCAACTTGGCTTGTTTGAGGCGCTGGCCAATGGCCCGCTAGCGCTTTCCTCCTTAGCCGAAAAAATCCAGTCCAGCGCTCAAGGCACCGTCGCCCTGGCTGATTTTCTGGTAACGCTAGGTTATCTGGAAAAACAGGGCGAGCTGTTTACCAACACGCCCAGCACGCAGCGTTGGTTTACCAGCCAGGGCCAGGTCGATTACACGCCCGGCCTGCTATGGACGAACGAAGCCTGGCCAATGATGGGCGCGCTCGGTGCTGCGGTGCGCAGTGGCACGCCGGAGAAAACGCTGTGGCAAGCGATGGTTGAAAAACCGCAACTCGGCCATCTCTTCGCCTCGTATATGGCCGCTTTCGCGCAGGATCTCGGGCCGGATTTGATCCAGCATGTGCCGGTCGCCCCCGAACAAACCCGCTTGCTCGACCTGGGTGGTTCGCACGGCCTGCATTCGATTCGGTTTTGCCAGCACTATCCGCAGCTCAGCGCGCAAATTGTCGATTTGCCCAGTGCCTTGATGCAAACCCCGGCCAGCATTGCTCAGGCGCAAATGTCAGAGCGGATCAGCTTGAGTCCGGGCGATCTGCTCGAACATGACTGGGGCCGCGAGCATGATCTGGTCTTCTATCTCTCGGTCGCGCACAACCACACGGCAGAAGACAATCGCCGGGTGATTCAGCGCATTGCTGAATCGCTCAGGCCCGGCGGCTTGCTGGTCATCCATGAATACCTGGCCGAAAGACCACTCAACGCATTTCAGGCCGCATTCCGCCTGACTTTGCTTTTTGAAACCGGCACCCAAACCCATCGCCCGGAGGATTACGCTGAGTGGCTAAGTGCCGCCGGCTTTGCCTCAATCGAGCGGATTGATCTCGATCCGCTTGAAAAAGGCTCCTTGCTACTGGCGCGGCGTTAGGGTCAAAGTTTTTTGACGAACTCCGATTTCAACTGCATGGCGCCTATGCCGTCAATCTTGCAGTCGATGTCGTGATCGCCGTCGATCAGGCGAATGTTCTTGACCTTGGTACCAACCTTGACGACCGATGAGGAACCCTTGATTTTGAGATCCTTGATCACCGTCACACTGTCGCCGTCCTGCAAAACATTGCCATTGGAATCTTTCCAGACGCGCGCTTGTTCGACATTTTCGGTCGCGCCATCCTTGCTCCATTCATGAGCGCATTCCGGGCAAACGTACATGTTGCCCTGCTCGTAGGTGTATTCCGACTTGCAGGCCGGACAGTTGGGTAAAGCGCTCATGCTGTTTCCTTTTTAATAATCTTCGTCACTGCCACCCATCAGGCTGGGCAACAAAATATAGGCGCGCTGGAGGGCGCTGGTCAGGTCGACGCAAACATTGTCGTCGCCCAGGTGATCAATGAAGCCCGAACGATAGAGCAACGAGCCGGGCTGTGAATTGAGGCCGCAGACAAGCAGCGTGCAGCCGCGTTTTTGCAACTTGTCGCGCAGGCTTTCGAGGCCTTCGAGGCCGGTCGTGTCGAGCTGGATCAGGCGCGCCATGTCGAGAATGACGACTTCCGGATGGCCGGCAGATGGGTCGAGCAATTCTTCCAGCTTGTTCACCGCGCCAAAAAACAGCGAACCAAATAGCTGCCAGGCGGCAACGCGCATGCTGCCATCCGGGTAGAGAAACTGCGGCTCATCTGCTTCCTCGGTCAATGGCAGGCGCTCAATGCGGGTCAGTTCCGACATGCGATAGATGAAAAACAGGCTGGCCAGCACCATGCCAAGTTCGACGGCGATGGTCAGATCGAAAACCACGGTGACGAAAAAAGTAACGAGCAGGATCACGCGGTAGTTGTAGGAGTAGCGGCGCAATTCGAGAAAATGGTGCCACTCACCCATGTTGACCGCAACCACCATAACGATCGCCGACAAGGTGGCAAGCGGCACGTAGGAAGCCAGCGGCGCAGCGATCAGGACGATGCCGAGCAGCACCAGCGCATGGATGATGCCGGCAATTGGCGTCCGTCCGCCGGTTTTGACGTTGGTCGTGGTCCGCGCAATCGCGCCGGTGGCGGCAAAACCGCCAAAGAGCGGGGCGGCGATATTGGACAGGCCCTGGGCGATTAGTTCCTGATTCGGGTCGTGGCGGTCATCAATCTGGCTGTCGGCAACGCGCGCTGAAAGCAGCGACTCAATGGCGCCGAGCAGGGCAATGGTGATGGCCGGTGAAATCAGCTTGCCGAAATCGTGGATCGAGAGGCTGGGAAAGCCGATATTGGGCAGCTCCTGCGGGATGCCGTTGAAGCGGCTGCCGATGGTTTCGACCGGCAGATTGAAGAGAAAGGAAACCAGCGTACCGATAATCAGCACAACCAGCGGCCCCGGCGCCCGGCGCATGAAGGCAAAGCGCAGGGCCAGGCGATTGTAGGAGAGCAGAAAGATGAAACAGACTGAGGCGAGCGCCAAAGTTGGCAGATCAACCGTATGGGCGTTGGCGGCCAGGGTTTTGATCCGGCCAAAAAATTCAGCCGGTAGGTTTTCGATTTGCAGGCCGAAAAAATCTTTTATCTGGGCCAGAAAAATCACCACGGCTATGCCATTGGTAAAACCGATGACGACGGTCACCGGAATGAAACGGATCAGTTGCCCCATGCGCGCCAGCCCCATCGCCAGCAAAAACACGCCGGCAAGCATGGTGGCCCCCATCAGATTGGCAAAGCCGTGGATGGCGACAATGCCGTACACGATGGGAATGAAGGCGCCGGTCGGACCGCCGATCTGCACGCGGGAACCGCCAAAAAGCGAGGTAATCAGGCCGGCGATGATCGCGGTCCAGATGCCGGCAGCGGGCGAACACCCCGAAGCGATGGCAAAAGCCATTGCCAAAGGCAGGGCCAAAACGCCAACCGTTATCCCCGAGGCAAGATCCTTGCCGAACTGTGCTTTGGTGTAGGTCGGCAGGCAGTCCAGCAGCTTGGGATGGAAGTTGATTTTCATGGCGCTGGCTCGGGGGCGAAGCGCATGATTATATGAGCGCCTGATTATTCGTCAATGTTAATCACATGTTAATATGATGCGATCCGAATGATTGGAGGCCGCTATGGAAAAGCGAACCGCCCGCCTGACCCTGTTGATCGACCCGCAAAAGAAACAGATTTTTGAAGAAATTTGCAGCGCCCATGACCTGACGCCATCGCAGGTAGTGCGTAAATTGATCCGTCAGTACATCCTCGACAACGCGGCTGGGCGTGAGCTACCGGACTGGTTGAAAGTGGCCGGCAAGACTGGCGAATAGTTTCAGTCGTCGGCCGGCGCCGGTTTCTGCGGCATTTTGTCCGGGTGATTGGCGCCAATATAGGCTTCATACTTGGCTTGCATTTGCGGTGCCTGTTTGGAAATTTCACGCAGGATGCGCGCCACCGACCAGATCATGACCGCCGCGCCGCCGAGGGAGCAGGCGACGGCTTCTGCGGTCGACGTCGGAAAATTGGCCAAAATGGCTCCCTTGCCTGCCGCAAACCAGCTGGCTCCGATGCCGACACAAGACAGGCCGAAGACATCGGCCAGGCCGTAGAGCGCGATGCGCCCGGTGAGTTCGGGGCGTGGGGGGCGATTCATTGAAATCATGGTGGGCCGCTATAATCCGCAAAAGTTGTATTTTGCCCCAAGAGAGTTCGCCATGCCGCGTTTGTCCGGGTTATCCCTAGTCGCCGGGTTGCTGATAGCCGGCGGATTTTCTGGAGAAAGCCAAAGTTGGCACGCCCGAGTTTCAGCTAGCTTTGCGTGATGATGACGGTCAAAAACGATAAATAGCTTCACCATAAGGATTGATCATGCTGCGCCAACTTCTGCTTTGCCTGTTTCTCTTCACCTGCGTCGGATTGCGTGCGGAGGAAGCTCCGCTGGTCGAAATTTACATGCCCTCCCCCTGCCTAGCCTGTATCGACTGGGGTTCTTACCTGAGCGACAAGGGCTTTAAGGTGAGCTACAAGGAAAAGAATACGGCAGAGATGGCGGCTTTGAAACGCCGGCTCAAAGTGCCAAAAGAACTCGAGTCGGTCCATACGGCGGTGGTTGCTGGCTACTTTGTCGAAGGCCACGCCTACGCCGAGGATATCCACGAGCTGCTACGCGACAAACCCAAGGCGCGTGGTATTGCTGTTCCCGGCCTACCGCGTGGCGCACCGGGTCGCGAGTTGTCCAATCCAACGTGTGAAACAGCCTGCACGACGCTGGATAACACGAGCGGTGTGCGGGATATTCAGCGCGACCTGTTTAATACCGTGCTGGTCAAGCCGGATGGCTCAACCAGCATCTGGGCGCGGCACTAAGCCGCTTCAAAACCCCAGTTCACCAAACATCCCGCTCGCCCAGGCCAGGTCTTCATCACGAGCCTGGGCATCGTAAGTCTGGCGCACGGTTTGCTGAATCAAGCCATCGCCACGAAAGCGGAAACTGGTATTGATCCGCGCCAACTCCATCGGTTCAGCCCGACTCAGCACATAGCAAGTGCTCTCGGGTAGCTGTTTTTCCGGTGCCCGCCCACTGGCCCGTGCCGCAATCTGGTGCGCGGCAATACGGCCCAGTCGAGCAGCGAGTTGCCCGGTTTTGGGGTAATGGCCAAATAGCTGTGAAACCTTGTCGATGGCATCGCCAACGATAAACACCTGCTCATCGCCCGGAATATTCAGGCTGACGGGGTCGACGCTCGCCCAGCCGCTGGCTTTCCCGTCATTGCCCTGGCCGATCAGGCCGTTTTGCCAAAGGAGATCAGCAGCTTGCTGCGGCGGCATGAGGATGGCGTCAGCAAAGTCGATGGTGTCAAAATCAGTGACGATCTGTTTCTTGAAAGGATCAACCGATTTCACCTTGGCCTGCGGCATGTACGTGATCTGGTCGCGGTAAGTGTCGCGGAAGATGCGGTCGAAACTCATCACCGCCGGGTTGGGGTCAAGCACAATCAAGCGGCCCTTGATTTGCTTGCTTTTCATCCACCAGGCAATCAGCCCGGCGCGTTCGTAGGGGGCTGGCGGGCAGCGGTAAGGCATGGGCGGGATGGTCATCACCAAATCGCCACCAGCAAAGCGCTGCAGGCGATTTTTAAGTACGGCGTGCTGCGTCGCATCACTGAAGGCTGACGCATAGTGTTTGCGGCAAAAATCGATACTGTTGCGGTCAACGCCAAACCAGGCCGAAAAATCTTCACGAATGCCGGCGGCAATAATCAGCCAGTCGTATGCGAATTCGCCGTCGCTGGTTAAAACCGTATGCCGACTGCGATCAATCGCGCCCACTTCGGCGCGGACAAAGCGATAGCCGTGACGACGCGCGGCAGCTTCATAGCTGTGCCGCAATAAGGCGGAGTCAGCCAGATCAACCAGCCAGCGGTTGGAAATCGGCTGCGACCAGAAACTATCCTGGCGTTCGATCAAGGTGACATCCAACTGCGGCGCACTGGCCCGCAATTCCTTGGCGGTAGCCAGCCCGCCCCAGCCGCCGCCAATGATCAAAACCCGGCCAGTAGCTGCCTTTGAGGCCAGCAGGCGCGGGCTGACGGAGAGACTGGCAAGTCCGACCAGGCCGCCGAGCAGACTTCTTCGCTTCATAGGTGACAGAGTCTTATAAAAGAGTGGAAAAAATGCTTGTCAAGACTTGACTTGTTCACAGAATCTCCAAGATTTAAAAATTATTCTTAAGTTGACTGTAGATGACGTCGATTTAAGTTGACAAAGACTTAAACACAATAAAATCAACAGCTTATAAAGTTGCTCAAGTTCCGGGCAGCGTAGGGAAAAGCCTTGTGGAACGGTCACTTAGCAGCGTTACCCCAGATTAATTCACAGACTTATCCACAGATTTTGTGGATAGATGGAAAACCCTGAAACAGTATGGTTAATTGAAGCGCTAACTTAAAGTGTTACATGAGCTTCGGCGCCAAAATGCTGCGCCGCAATAAAAAACAGCCTGGCGTGCAGGCTGTTTTGAAGTAGGCCAAATTTATTTGACTCGCATTCCCGGTTGAGCGCCGGAATCTGGCGCCAGCAGGAAGATGCCCGGGCTTTTGCCTTCTGTATCTGAGGCGGCAAGCACCATGCCTTCAGACATCCCAAATTTCATTTTGCGCGGCGCCAGGTTGGCGACCATGACGGTCAGACGGCCAATCAGTTGCGCTGGATCGTAAGCGGACTTGATGCCGGCAAAAACATTACGCGTTTCGTTATTGCCGACATCCAGCGTCAGACGCACCAGTTTGTCTGCGCCTTCCACATGTTCGGCATTGGCAATGCGGACGATGCGCAGATCGACCTTCATGAAGTCATCAATATTGCAGAACGGCTCCCACGGGCTTTCCGGCTGGATTTCCTTTTGCTGATGTTCGGCGTGGCGCTGCGGTGAAATTTGCTCCGGCGTCGGTGCCAGCGATTCCTTATTCGCTTCAACCAGCTTCTCGATCAGCTTGGTATCAACGCGGGTCATCAGGTGTTCATAGGCGTTTATGCCATGCCCGGCGGCGAGCAGGCTCTGCGCATCGCTCCAGTTGAGCGGTGCAATATGGAGGAAGGTTTCGACTCGGGCGGCAAGCACCGGCAGGATCGGCTTCAACATCACGGTGAGCAGGCGGAACAGGTTGAGCGCATTGCTGCAGGCAACGTGTAACTCAACTTCCTTGCCCTCCTGTTTGGCCAGTTCCCACGGCTTGACACTATCAACGTACTGGTTGGCGGCATCGGTCAGCAGCATGATTTCGCGCATCGCTTTGCCGAATTCACGGGCTTCATAGAGTTCAGCGACGCGTCCGGCGGCTTCCTGAATCGCTTTGAGCGCCGGCAAATCCGCAGTTGCCGGTGCTAGCTGGCCATTGAAGCGCTTGGCAATGAAGCCGGCGGAGCGGCTGGCAATATTGACGTATTTGCCGACTAGATCGGAATTGACGCGGGCAGCAAAATCCTCGAGGTTGAGGTCAATATCTTCCATCGTGGCCGACAACTTGGCGGCGTAGTAATAGCGCAACCATTCCGGATTGAGGCCAGTGTCGAGATAACTTTGCGCGGTAATGAAGGTGCCACGTGATTTCGACATCTTGGCGCCGTCGACCGTAAGGAAGCCGTGCGCAAAAATCTTGGTCGGTGTACGGAAGCCGGCATGGGCCAGTTCCGCCGGCCAGAACAAGGCGTGGAAATAAAGAATGTCCTTGCCGATGAAATGGTAAAGCTCAGTTTTGGAATCCGGCTTGAAATATTCATCAAAATCGAGGCCATTCTTGCCGCACAGATTATTGAAGGAGCCCATGTAGCCGATCGGCGCATCAAGCCAGACGTAGAAATACTTGCCCGGTGCATCGGGGATTTCGAAGCCGAAATAAGGCGCGTCACGCGAAATATCCCAGTCAGTGAGCTTGTTTTCACCTGGCGAACCCAGCCATTCCTGCATCTTGTTGGCCGCTTCCGCCTGCAGCACGCCGTTGTCGCGGCTGGTGTACTGGCGCAGGAAAGCTTCGCAACGTGGGTCAGATAGCTTGAAAAAATAATGTTCGGACGTGCGTAATTCCGGCTTGGCACCGGAAATAGCCGAGAACGGCTCGATCAGATCGGTGGGCGCATAGGCGGCGCCGCAGACTTCGCAGTTGTCGCCATATTGTTCCTTGGCGTGACACTTCGGGCACTCGCCCTTGATGAAACGGTCAGGCAGGAAAAGTTGTTTGACCGGGTCGTAATATTGCTCAATGGTCCGCGTTTCAATCAAGCCGGCGTCGCGCAAGCGGGTATAAATGGTGTTGGCACATTCGCGATTTTCCGGCGAATGGGTGCTGTGATAATTATCAAAGCCGACGTGAAAGCCGGCAAAATCTCGGGCATGTTCGCCATGAACGCGCGCGATCAACTGTTCCGGCGTAATCCCTTCCTTCTCGGCGCGCAGCATGATCGGCGTACCGTGCGTGTCATCAGCGCAAACGTACCAACATTCGTTGCCGAGCATTTTTTGAAAACGCACCCAGATATCGGTCTGAATGTATTCAACCAGATGACCAAGGTGAATGGCTCCGTTGGCGTAAGGCAAGGCGGAAGTAACGAGGATTTTGCGCGGCATGGAGGGCACGGGAGCGAGAAATAAAACGTGATTTTACCGTGCGAGGCTGCATTCTCGACTTTTTCTCCTGCCAAGTATCGAGAATGACGTTTCGTGAAACCATGTGTCGCAATCGTAAATTATTGTGTGAACATCGCACATTTACCCAAAGGTCGTATTGCGCAGCCTCACTCGCAAAGGCAGAATGGCTCTACGACCAAGAGGCCAACATGAATTTTGCAGTAATCGAAGATAGCCGTAGCCAGGCAGAAGTGCTTAAGGCGATTTTGAAGAGTGAAGGACATCAGGTTGAGGTTTTTTCTGATGGCGCCTCATGTATTGGCGCATTAAAAACAAAGTCCTTCGATTTCTTTGTCCTTGATTGGGTCTTGCCCGACATGGGTGGCGATGAAGTGCTCAAGCACATTCGCGAAACCGTGGGTTGGGATGTGCCAGTAATTTTCTGTACCTCGCGCACCAATGAAGACGACGCCGCCGATATTTTGCGTCTGGGTGCCGACGATTACATGACCAAACCAATCCGCTACATGGAATTCATGGCGCGGGTTCAGGGTTTGTTGCGCCGGCGCCAGGGCGTTGCGCCAACCCAATTGCGTTACGGCGCCATCGAAGTCGATCCTGAAGGGCGCCGCATTCGTTTGTCGGGTAACGAAATTGATTTGACGCAGCGCGAGTTCGATCTGGCCGTGGTGTTTCTTAAAAACATCGGGCGCGTTTTGCCACGTGAAGAGTTGATGCTCAAAATTTGGGCGCGTGACACCGAAGTGGATACGCGCACGGTGGATACCCACGCCAGTCGTTTGCGCAAAAAGCTGGGGTTGTCGGGCGAAAGTGGCATGGTGCTGACCTCGGTATATGGTCAGGGCTATCGTCTGGACCCGGTTTCGCAGGGCTGATTCCGCCCAACCCGGTTTCGGGTATACTGGACTGAATCACTCGGGTATTCCCGTCAGTTCAACCCAAACCGGAGTTTTCATGAGTCTTACAGAACAGCAGATCAAGACCGCCCTGGCTGTTGCGGTCGACCCCAATACTGGCAAGGATTTTGTTGCTGGCAAAGCGGTCAAAAACATCAAGATTGATGGCGCCGATGTCGCTTTCGACATCGAGTTGGGCTACCCGGCCAAAACCCAGATTGACGCGATTCGCAAACAGGTGATCGCTGCCGTGCGTGTTATTCCCGGCATTGGCAATGTGTCCGCAAATGTTTACAGCAAAATCGTTGCGCATTCCGTACAGATGGGCGTCAAGCTGATGTCCGGTGTCAAAAATATCATTGCCGTGGCCTCCGGCAAAGGCGGCGTCGGCAAGAGTACGACGGCCGTCAATCTGGCGCTGGCGCTGGCTCAGGAAGGCGCAAGCGTTGGCATTCTTGACGCGGACATCTATGGCCCGTCGCAGCCGCAAATGCTCGGCCTGGCCGGCCAACAACCGGAGTCAAAAGACGGCGCCAGCATGGAGCCGCTCGAGGCTTATGGCTTGCAGGCGATGTCGATTGGTTTCATGGTCGATGTCGAAACACCGATGGTCTGGCGCGGCCCAATGGTGGCGCAAGCACTTGACCAAATGCTCAGCCAGACCAACTGGAAAGACATTGATTATCTGATTGTTGATATGCCGCCAGGAACAGGTGACATCCAGCTTTCCCTGTCACAGAAAGTGCCGGTAACCGGCGCGGTCATTGTCACCACACCGCAGGATATTGCCCTGATTGATGCACGCAAGGGTTTGAAAATGTTCGAGAAGGTGAATATCCCAATTCTCGGCATTGTCGAGAACATGAGTATTCACATTTGCTCGAAATGTGGCCACGAAGAACACATCTTCGGCACCGGTGGTGGTGAACTGATGTGCAAGGATTATGGCGTTGAATTCCTTGGTAGTTTGCCGCTGGAGATGGCGATCCGCGAAATGGCCGATGGCGGCAAGCCGACCGTAGTTGGTGCGCCGGATTCACGGACTGCCGAAATTTACCGTGGCATTGCCCGTCGCGTGGCGGTCAAGGTGGCCGAGAAGGCCAAGGACATGACCTCAAAATTCCCGAATATCGTTGTCCAGAACACTTGATAGAGGCCAAAAGCGGCTTGCCCGGCGCCGTAATTATGAATTTCGGGCTTAAATTGCTTTACATCTTGTGGTAATATTTTCGGTTCCAATGACGGTATAACCGGGTGGGGTCAGGGGATTTTTCGGCCACCGCTCTTCGCTCGCAACTTAACTAAACGCAAGGAAAGCGCATGAAAATTCACGAATATCAGGGCAAACAACTCCTGAAGAAATTCGGCGTTACGGTTCCACGCGGTGTCTTCTGTCTCTCCGTTGATGAAGCGGTCAAGGCAGCAGAAACCCTGGGCGGCAGTGTCTGGGTGGTCAAGGCCCAGATTCACGCCGGTGGCCGTGGCAAGGGTGGTGGCGTTAAAGTCGCAAAATCGCTCGAGCAAGTGCGCGAGTACGCCGGCCAGATTCTTGGCATGCAACTGGTCACGCACCAGACTGGCCCAGAAGGCCAGAAGGTTCGCCGCCTGCTGATCGAAGAAGGCGCTGACATCAAGCACGAATACTACGTTGCTGCGCTGACTGATCGCGCCACGCAGTCCGTCGCGATGATGGCCTCCTCCGAAGGCGGTATGGACATCGAAGAAGTTGCCCACAAGACCCCGGAAAAAATTCTCAAGGTTTTCATTAACCCGCTGGTTGGCCTGACCGACGAGCAAGCCATGACCCTGGTTGCCGGTATCGGCATTCCGGCTGCTTCACAGGCGCAAGCCGTTGAAGCGCTGAAGGGCTTGTACACCTGCTACATGGAAACTGATGCTTCCCTGGCCGAAATCAATCCGTTGATTCTCGAAGGCAATGGCAACATCAAGGCACTCGACGCCAAGTTCAACTTTGACTCCAACGCGCTTTACCGCCAGCAAGAAATCGTCGCTTTCCGCGATCTGGACGAAGAAGATGCTGACGAAGTTGAAGCCTCCAAGTTTGATCTGGCCTACATCTCCCTCGACGGCAACATCGGCTGCCTGGTGAATGGTGCCGGTCTGGCAATGGCGACGATGGATACCATCAAGCTGTTCGGCGCCGAGCCGGCCAACTTCCTCGACGTCGGTGGCGGTGCCACGACCGAGAAGGTTACCGAAGCGTTCAAGATCATGCTCAAGAACACCAAGGTCAAGGGCATTCTGGTCAACATCTTCGGCGGCATCATGAAGTGCGACACGATTGCTGCCGGTGTGGTTGCTGCAGCCAAGGAAACCCAACTCAGCGTGCCGTTGGTTGTGCGCATGAAGGGCACCAACGAGGATCTCGGTAAAAAGATTCTCCAGGAATCCGGTCTGCCCATCATCTCTGCCGATTCAATGGCAGAAGCCGCCACCAAGATCGTTGCTGCGGTCAAGTAAGGAGCTATTGAATGTCCATTTTCATCAATAAAAACACCCGCATCATTACCCAGGGCATCACCGGCAAGACCGGCCAGTTCCATACGGAAAAGTGCCAGGAATACGCAAACGGCAAAGAGTGCTTCGTTGCTGGCGTGAACCCGAAGAAGGCCGGCGAGTCGATCTTCAATATTCCTATCTTTGGTTCGGTTAAAGAAGCTGCAGCCGAAACTGGCGCAACCGTTTCCGTCATCTACGTGCCGCCCCCGGGCGCTGCTGCCGCGATCTGGGAAGCCGTTGAAGCCGATCTGGATCTGGCGATTTGTATTACCGAAGGCATTCCTGTTCGCGACATGCTGATCCTGCGCAACAAAATGCTGGCCAAGGAAGCGGCCGGCGGCAAGAAGACCCTGCTGCTCGGTCCGAACTGCCCTGGCCTGATCACCCCGGACGAAGTGAAGATCGGCATCATGCCGGGTCACATTCACCGCAAGGGTCGCATCGGTGTGGTTTCCCGCTCCGGCACCCTTACTTACGAAGCCGTCGGCCAGTTGACCGAAATCGGTCTCGGCCAGTCATCTGCCGTCGGTATCGGTGGTGACCCGATCAATGGTCTGAAGCACATCGACGTCATGAAGGCTTTCAACGACGATCCGGATACCGATGCGGTCATCATGATTGGCGAAATCGGCGGTCCTGACGAAGCTGAAGCTGCCATGTGGTGCAAGGCAAACATGAAGAAGCCGATCGTTGGCTTCATCGCTGGCGTAACCGCGCCAGCCGGCAAACGTATGGGTCACGCTGGTGCGTTGATTTCAGGCGGTGCTGATACGGCTGATGCCAAGCTGGAAATCATGGAAGCCTGTGGCTTTACCGTGACGCGCAACCCGTCAGAAATGGCCAAGCTGCTCAAGGCATTGCTGTAAAATCCGAGCCTTGCTCAACCAAAAAGCGGGCTTGGTGCCCGCTTTTTTTACGCCGTGGATTTATGGAACTTGACCTGACTTCTAGCCTTTTCTGGATTGCCGTTGGCCAGATTATTTTGATCGACATCGTCCTTTCGGGCGATAACGCCGTGGTGATTGCGCTGGCTTGTCGTAATTTGACACCCGAACAACGTAAAACCGGTATTTTTTGGGGCGTTGCCGGGGCAATCAGCCTGCGCGTCGTGCTCACGGTTTTTGCCGCGATGGTGATGGGCCTGCCCTGGCTGAAACTGGTTGGTGGTTTGCTGCTGATCTGGATAGCCGTCAAGCTGATGTTGCCGGAAGAGCAAGAAGGTCATGACATCAAGGCCTCGGCAAACCTTTGGGGTGCGGTGAAGACGATTATCGTTGCCGACTTTGTCATGAGCCTCGATAACGTTATCGCGGTGGCGGGAGCGGCGCATGGCAGTTTGGCGCTACTGTTGTTTGGTTTGGCGGTCAGCATTCCGCTGATTGTCTGGTCAAGCCAGTTGATCCTGCACTGGATGGAGCGCTGGCCAGTGATCATTCTGTTGGGCGCCGGTTTGCTGGGTTACGTTGCCGGACAAATGATTTTCACCGACCCTGGCGTACTTGGCTTGTTACCCGAAATGCCGAAGTGGATCGATAAGGTGGCCGGTGCCATCGGTGCAGTTTTGGTAGTTGCGGTCGGACGTTGGCTGGAGCAGCGCATACTGGCTCGGCAGGATGTCACCATCGTTTAAGGAGGACCAGGCGTGGCGATTTTTCTTGCAGAAAATGATGTAAAACAGCTGTTGACCGTAACCATGGCGCTGGAAGCCGTTGAGTCGGCGCATCGCGACCTGGCCAACGGTTTGGCGCAAGACACACCACGTGCCCGAACCCGTTTGCCGCAAACGGTTCTGCACATGCTGCAGGGCGCCTTGCCGGCGCAAGGGGTGATTGGCTACAAGGCTTATACGACGAATCGTAGCGGTAACCGTTTTCTGCTTCACCTCTTTGACTCGGCGACAGGTGTATTGCAGGCGATTATTGAAGCTGATTTTCTCGGCATGGTACGTACCGGCGCCGCCAGTGCCGTTGCCGCCAAATATTTGGCCCGCCCCGAGAGTCAGGTAGCAGGCGTATTTGGTTCGGGCTGGCAGGCCGAGGGGCATGTGCGCGCAATCTGCGCTGCCTTGCCTTTGCAGCAGGTCAAGGTTTGTGGACGGCAGCCGGAAAAATTGCAGGCATTTTGTGCACGTTTGCAGGAGATGACTGGCGTTGAGATGGTCCCCACGATGTCGCCTGAAGTGACGGTACGTGGCAGCGACTTGATCGGTACGGTAACGACCGCGACATTGCCACTATTCGATGCTGCATGGCTGGAAGCGGGGACGCATATCAATGCAGCGGGGTCGAATGCGCTGATCCGCCAGGAGTTATCGGAGGCGGCAATCAGGCGTTGCACCCTGGTTTGTGTTGATTCCGTTCCGACGGCATTGGCTGAAGCGGGTGATCTGTTGCCCTTGCTGGAGAAGGGGCGGCTACATGCCCGCCAATTGGTCGAGCTGGGCGATGTGATTATCGAGCGTCGCCCGGGCCGCCAGAACGCCAGTGAAATTACGCTCTTTGAATCGCAGGGCATGGCCATTCAGGATCTCGCGCTGGGGGTTCGACTGCTGGCCGCTGCACGTGAACGCGGCCTTGGCGTTGACTTGCCGATGCCATAAAGTTTGACGGCGGTCAGCCAGCGCGTGAGAATGCCTGCTAGCCAAATAATCAAAGGCACGCGAGTGCATCGATAAGAGAAAGCGGGGGGTATGGCGAAAGCAGGATTTTGGAAGTCTGACTGGCTGCTCGGGGTACTTGTCACCCTGTTGATGCTCGTCGCCAGCGCCTCTGATCTGTTGCAGAGTCTTGAGCGCAAGGCTTATGACGTGGCCGTTCAAGCCTCCAGCCGCACGCCATCCGAGCGCATCGCCGTGATCGCCATCGACGACCAGAGTATTGCCAATCTCGGTCGTTGGCCGTGGCCGCGCGAGCTTCATGCCCGGATGACCGACCTGCTCGCCGGCGCCAAGGTCAAGGTGATCGGCAACACCGTGCTGTTCTCAGAGCCGCAACTTGACCCAGGCTATGCTTATGTCACCAAGTTGATTGAACTGATCAATCAGCCGCTCGCTGAAGGCGCTACCCCCTCAGCTGAAATGGAAAAAATTGCCGGCGTCCTTGCCGAGGCTGAAGCAGCCTTGAATACGGATCGCACGCTCGCCGATAGTTATGGCAAAGCGGGAAATGTGCTGTTGCCTCTGGTCTTTGAATTAGGCGAGGCGCACGGTCAACCGGATAAACCCTTGCCAAATTTTGTCTCGCAAAACCGGCTGACGCAGCTTGCTGCCGGCGCAGGGCTTGCCCTGCCGGCGTTTGCGCTACAAGCACCAATTGAACTGATTGGCAGCAAGGCGTTGGCGCTGGGGCACTTGAACAGCAGCCTTGATGTGGATGGCGCGGTACGTAGTGAGCCGCTGGTTATTCAATATTTCGATCAGTTCTACCCCTCCTTCGCTTTGATGGTTGCCGCGCGCAGTATCAATCTGGGGCCGGACGACACAAAAGTCAGTCTCGGGCATGAGGTTCGTTTGGGCAAGTTGCGGATTCCGACCGATTCGGCGACGCGGATGAACACCTTCTTTTACAAAAGTAGCGAAGCGCGCCCGGCATTTCAGGTTGATTCGTTTTATGACGTGCTGAGCGGCAAAATTCAGGCGAGCAAGTATGCTGGCAAGATTGTCCTGATCGGGGCAACGGCAACCGGTGTTGGCGCTGCGCAGGTAACGCCGGTTTCACCGGCGATGGCACCGGTGCTGACTTTGGCGCATACCGTATCCAGTATCCTGCAAGAGCACTTTTTCGTGACGCCAGCTTGGGCAAACTGGGCCAGTCTGGGGGTTTTTTTCCTGATTGCGCTCTACCTGATTTTGCTGCTCCCGCGCTTGAGTGCAGCCGTTGCTGCAGCCCTGACCTTGGGTTTGCTAGTGATTCTGATCGGCGCTCATTTTGGCTTGATGCTCGGGGCCGGGTTGTGGATACAACTGATGGGCGCGGCCAGCCTGTTGCTGGTTGGGCATTTGATGCTGACCACCAAGCGCTTCCTTATTACCGAGCGCGGCAAGGAAAAATCTGATCTCGAATCAGCCGAATCCAACCGCATGCTGGGTCTCGCCTTTCAGGGGCAGGGTCAGCTCGATATGGCCTTCGATAAATTCCGTAAATGCCCGCCAGACAATGGCTTGATGGAGAATCTTTACAACCTGGCGCTGGACTACGAGCGCAAGCGCCAGTTCAACAAGGCCGAAGCGGTCTTTCGCTATGTCGCGGACTTCAATCCGGATTTTCGGGATGTCCTGAAACGTGTCAGCCGCGCCAAGCAAATGTCAGAAACCATCATGCTGGGCGGCGCGCAAACCGGTGGCGGGACGATAATTCTCGGCGACACGGAGATCGAAAAACCGATGCTGGGTCGCTATCAGCTTGAAAAAGAGCTGGGCAAGGGGGCGATGGGCGTCGTTTATTTAGGACGGGATCCCAAAATAAATCGGGTTGTGGCGATCAAAACCATGGCGCTGGCGCAAGAGTTTGATGACGAAGAGCTGGTTGAGGTCAAGGAACGCTTTTACCGTGAGGCGGAGACGGCTGGGCGCTTGAACCATCCCAATATCGTCACCATGTACGATGCCGGTGAAGAGCATGATCTGGCCTACATTGCGATGGAGTTCCTCAAAGGTCGTGATCTGCTGCCGCAAACCAAGCCGGCGGGCTTGCTACCGGTGGCGCAGGTGGTTTCGATTGTTGCCCGGGCGGCTGATGCGCTTGATTACGCGCACCAGCACAATGTGGTACACCGCGATATCAAACCGGCCAACATCATGTACGAACCGACTGAAGATCAGGTCAAGGTGACTGATTTTGGTATTGCACGAATTACTGATTCGTCAAAAACAAAAACCGGCATGGTGCTCGGTACGCCTTCTTATATGTCGCCCGAACAACTCGCTGGCAAGAAAATTGATGGTCGTTCCGACCTTTTCTCGCTGGGCGTTACGCTTTATCAGATGTGTTGCGGTCAACTGCCATTTGTCGGCGAATCAATGGCGCAACTGATGTTCAAGATTACCAATGAAGTACAGCCGGATATCCGGAAAATCAACCCGGAGTTGCCCGAAAAACTGGTCCTGGTGATCGAGAAGTTGCTACTCAAGGATGTTGCCAAGCGTTATCAACGCGGTTCGGAATTGGCGGCGGATTTACGCGCCAGTCTGGGGTGAGGGAATAGGGAATGAATCTGTCGCATGCATTAGAAGTCGTTGCCCGAACCGACCCCGGCATGATTCGTTCGCACAACGAAGATGCCGTTTTTGCTGATGCCGCGCTTGGTCTGGCCATTTTGGCCGATGGCATGGGGGGCTACAACGCGGGTGAAGTGGCGAGTGGGATGGCCACCACCTTGCTGGCGACCAATTTTTCCCAAATCGTACCCACCAGCCAACCGCAATTGCGTGAAGCTGGCGGCGAGACTCAGGCCCACCGGCTTTTTATTGAGCAAATATCAGATACCAATTCGGCTATTTTCAATGCCGCCGAGAGCCAGCCGCAGTATGCCGGAATGGGAACAACGCTGGTTTTTGCCTGGTTCCATGACAATTTACTGAGCGTCGCCCATGTTGGCGATTCCCGGCTTTATCGTTTACGTGGTGATAAATTTGAGCAAATCACCCGCGACCATTCGCTTTTACAAGAGCAACTGGACAGCGGCATGATTACTGCCGCTGAGGCTCGCTACTCGCAAAACAAGAATCTGGTGACACGTGCTTTGGGGGTTGATCCTGTTGTCGAGCCGGAAATTCAGGACTATGTTGCTCAGGCAGGTGACATTTACCTGCTCTGCTCCGATGGTTTGAACGACATGGTAGAAGATCAAGAAATTGGTCTAACCCTGCAAACTCTCGGCTCAAATCTCGCACTGGCCGCCGATCAACTGGTGCAGATGGCAAATGACAATGGTGGACGTGATAATGTCTCGGTAATTCTGGTCAAAATCCGGGGTGATTATTCTGCGCCGCAAAGCTGGTGGCGCAAGCTGTTGGCTTGGCTCAAGTGAGGTAAGGAAGGCAACATGGCAAAACTGATTCTTTCGATGGATGGGCTGGTGCTTAAAGAGATTCCGCTCAACAAAGAGCGCATCACCATCGGGCGTAAGCCGCATAACGATATCCAGATCGACAACCTGGCCATTTCCGGAGAGCATGCGGCAATTGTTACCATCCTCACTGATTCATTCCTGGAAGACATGAACAGCACCAATGGCACGTTGGTCAATGGCCAGGCGATCAAGAAACATTTTTTGCGCAATATGGATGTGGTTGAACTGGGCAAATACAAACTCAAATACATGAGCGATGTTGCAGGATCGGCCCAAGGTGATAGCGAAAAAACGATGATTTTGCGCCCAGGCATCAATCGTCTGCCCGAACAAAAGCGCAGTTTTACCGACACCCAAACCGGGCTGAGCAAAGCGCCAGCAGCGCCCATCGCTTCGGCATCTGCCGCCATTCAGTTGCTCAATGGCGGCAATGCCGGCAAAGAGCTTGAATTGACCAAAACCCTGACCACGCTAGGCAAACCCGGCATTCAGGTTGCCGTCATTGCCAAGCGGCCGCACGGGTATTTCATTACGCATGTCGAAGGAAGCCAGTTTCCTGTCGTCAATGGCGAATCGCTTGATGCGCAGGCGCATTTGCTCAAGGACCACGACGTAATTGAAATCGCCGGTATCAAAATGGAATTTTTCCTGAAAGCCTAGGGCTTTCGGTGCCGGAGCCATGAAAAAGCACCTGACTCGATTCATACTCGGCGCGCTCTGCGTCATTGCGTTTCTTGGGCATGCCGGGCACGTCTGGGAGATACCCTTCGTCTCAGTCATGGATGCCTATCTTTACGATGCCCGGTTACGGATAACCATGCCAGACACGGTAGACGACCGAGTGGTGGTCGTTGATCTCGATGAGAAAAGTCTGGCGGAAGTCGGGCGCTGGCCTTGGGGACGCAACACGTTGGCCGAACTGGTGCGCCGTCTGGTCGATGATTACAAAGTCTCGGTAATTGGTTTCGACGTGGTTTTTGCCGAGCCGGATGAGAGTTCTGGTCTGCGCGTTCTTGAGGCCATTGGACGCAAGCAGTTGCGCGGCGAAGTCGGTTATCAGCAAGCCTTGCAAGGCTTGCGCAGCAGCCTGAATTACGATCAGCTATTTGCCGATACCTTGCGCGGTCGACCGGTCGTCCTCGGCTATTATTTTTCCAGTCTAACCAACGCAGCAAAGAGCGGCGCACTACCAGCACCAATTTTTGAACCAGGCAGTTTCCAGGGGCGGCCTGTGCAAGCCGTTACATGGAAAGGCTTTGGCGCCAATTTGAAGCTGTTGCAGGACACTGCGGCGAGTGCGGGGCATTTCAACCCGATCGTCGATTTTGACGGCAATTCGCGACGTGTACCAATGATCGTCGAGCACGGCGGCGCCTATTACGAAGCACTCTCGCTGGCGGTGGTACGCACCCTGTTGGGCCAGGCCAAATTGCAACCTGGCTACCCCGATCAAGAGGGCGGCATGGAATGGCTGACAGTGCAGGCGCCGGATAAGGAAATCAGGATACCGGTCGATGACTCGGTGGCGGCATTGATCCCTTATCGTGGGCGCGAACGCAGTTTTCCCTATATTTCAGCGGTTGATATTCTCAAAGGCCGTACCGATCCGGCGCAGCTTGCTGGTCGCATCATCCTGGTCGGCACGACGGCGCCCGGTTTGATGGATTTGCGGTCAACGCCGGTGGGGGCAACTTATCCGGGGGTTGAAGTTCATGCCAATCTGATTGCCGGCATCCTTGATGGCAAAATCAAGGAAAAACCAGGTTACATCCTCGGCGTTGATGTGCTCCAGATCCTCCTGATTGGCGGCTTGCTGGCCTTGTTATTGCCGCTTGTCTCGCCAATTCGCGCCTCCCTGTTGACCGGGTTCGCTGTCATCCTGACCCTAGCGCTGAATCTTGCGCTCTGGACATCGGCCAATCTCGTCCTGCCGCTTGCCGGTAGCCTGCTGATGATCCTGCTCTTGTTTGGCGTCAACATGTCCTGGGGCTACTTTGTTGAGTCGCGCACCAAGCGGCAATTCACCGAGCTGTTTGGCCAGTATGTACCGCCCGAACTGGTCGATGAAATGGCCCGCGATCCGCAGGCCTACAGCATGGAAGGACGCAATGTCGAGCTAACGGTTTTGTTCTCCGACGTGCGCGGCTTTACCAATATTTCTGAAGGACTTGATCCGCAAGAACTGTCCCACCTGATGAACGCTTATCTGGGGGCGATGACCGAAGTCATCCGCAAAAATCGTGGCACCCTCGATAAATACATGGGCGATGCGATCATGGCATTTTGGGGGGCGCCGGTCGCCGATCCGGAAAATGCGCGCCATGCCGTGTTGACCGCGCTAGCCATGCAAAAAGAATTGAAAAAACTGGCCGAGCCCTTCCGCCAGAAAGGCTGGCCGGAATTGCATATCGGCGTCGGGGTGAATACCGGGATGATGACGGTTGGCGACATGGGTTCGCCGGTGCGCAAGGCTTATACGGTGATGGGTGACGCGGTCAACCTCGGTTCGCGCCTCGAAAGCATCACCAAGCAATACGGGGTCGAAGTTATTGTCGGCCCATTAACGCGCGAACGACTCGAGGGCTTTGTTTTCCGCGAAATAGACCGGGTGCGCGTCAAGGGCAAGGATGAACCGGTAACGATTTACGAGCCGCTCGGCCTGGTTGATGAGGTAGCGGACGAAACGCTGGGCCAGTTGAAATTATGGCAACATGCCTTGCGCCTGTATCGGGCACAGGATTGGGATCAGGCGGAGTTGCAACTGCTCAATTTGTCGCGACAAGCACCCGAATTCAAGCTTTATCAGCTCTACCTTGAACGACTGGCGATTTGGCGCAAAAACCCGCCAGGTGCCGACTGGGATGGCGTGACCACCTTCGAGACCAAGTAACGATGAAACTGAGAATACTCGGCTGTAGCGGCGGTATCGGCGGGCGCCATTTGCGCACCACCTCGATGTTGCTTGATCACGACATTCTGATTGATGCGGGCACCGGCGTGACCGATCTCTCGATTGCCGAGCTGGCGATGATCGACCACGTTTTTATCACCCACACCCATCTCGATCATATTGCCGCCTTGCCCCTTTTGCTTGATACCGTCGCCGACCGGCGCAGCAAGCCGCTGACGGTGTATGCGACCGAGGCAGTGATTACCATCCTGCGCAATCACATTTTCAACTGGGCAATCTGGCCCGATTTTTCGGAGGTGCCCAGTCCCGAGAAACCCTTCATGCGTTACCAGACGATTGCGGTTCAGGAACCAGTCACGCTGGCCGGGCGAACCATTACCGCGCTGCCGGTTGAGCACACCGTGCCGGCGGTCGGCTACCGCATCGATTCTGGCGAGGCGAGCCTGGTTTTTTCCGGCGATACCGGCTGTTGCAACGCCTTCTGGAAAGCGGTCAATCGGATTCCCAATCTGCGCCACCTGATCATTGAATGTGCTTTTTCCAATCGCGAAGAACGCCTCGCCGTTGTTTCAAAGCATTTGTGCCCCAGCATGCTGGCTGCGGAATTA
Organism: Pseudomonadota bacterium; assembly: GCA_039797825.1. Lineage (GTDB taxonomy): Bacteria > Pseudomonadota > Gammaproteobacteria > Burkholderiales > Rhodocyclaceae > Azonexus. The sequence goes on from JBDKHF010000083.1 coordinate 63,476, forward strand.
CAAAAACTCGAACACGACTGTGAAATACACATCACCCACCTCAAGCCGGGGCAGATTGAGCTGACGATGGAAGAAATTGAAAGCTGCCTTGGCGAGTTCAAGCCCAAAATGTTGCAGAACAATCAGTTATTCGAGTTTTGAGATGACTAACCAAGGCAATATCTTCAGCCAGCTTGAACCGATCCGCGGATTGTCTGAGCTCCGGCTGATTGAACTGGCCAATTTGTGCCGCCCTGAAAAATTCCCGATTGGCGCTGATCCATTACGGTCAACCTCGAAATACGGGCAATTTTTTTATCTGGTCAAAGGTGAACTCGGCACGCTGTTGAGCGATGGCAGTCGGCGCGTCATGGTCGGCGGGTGCGATGAAGCCAACTGGCCAATCGGCTACAAAACCGTGTTACCGGTGAGCAGCAAGGCGATTACAGAAATCGAAGTCGTCCGCGTTGATTTTGACCTGCTCGACATCATGATGACCTGGGACGAACTCACCTCGGTGAGTAGCAGAAAGCCACCCACAGCGGGCAATGAACCCGCCGACTGGGGCACGATGACCGGCGCCTTCAACGCCCAGGCGCTGACTTCCGGCTGCCTTGCCCAGTTGCCGATGGCGCACATACACGAATTGCTGCAGCGCTTCGAGCGGATTAAAACCAAGCGCGGCCAGGTGCTGATTCACGATGGCGAGTTAGGCGACAGCTATTACATGATCGAATCCGGGCGCTGTGAAGTCAGCAAAATGGTCGGTGGCGCTCAGGTCGTGCTGGCCCAATTGCGCGCCGGCGACAGTTTTGGCGAAGAGGCACTGGTCTCGGAAACCAGCCGCAACGCGACGGTGACGATGAAAACCGATGGCACCTTGCTGCGCCTGACCAAACCGGACTTCATCGAATTGCTGCGCGCCCCACTCCTCCACGCCGTCGAGCGGGATGACGCGGAACGGCGGGTGGCCAGCGGCCAGGCGCTTTGGCTGGATGTCCGTTATGCCGCCGAGTTCGGGCAGGATGGTTTGCCCGGTGCACTCAATATTCCGCTCAACGAAATTCGCAGCGCCTTCGATTTGCTCGACAAGAGCAAGGAATACATCGTTTATTGCCACAGTGGCCGGCGCAGCTCAGCTGCCGCTTTCCTGCTCGCCCAGCACGGCCTTAAAGCCTTTTGGCTGCGTGATGGACTGGTTGCGGAGAAAGTCGAAACATGAGCGATGTCGCCAGCCGTCTGGTCTTTCTGAAAAACCTTCAGGAAGTGACCAACAAGATCCACGCGACAAACGACATCGACGAGATCATGCTGGCCTTGTCGCAGGACATCTGCAACCTGTTCAACGCAGACCGCCTGACCATCTACGCGATGGGCGAAGACAAACAGTCGGTGGTTTCCAAAGTCAAAACCGGCCTCAATTCGTTCAAGGACATCAAGCTGCCGATTTCCGAGCAAAGCGTTGCCGGTTACGTCGCCAGCACCAAGTCAGTCGTCAATCTGCGCGATGTTTACGATCAGCAGGAGCTTCAGAAATACAGTCCGAACATGCATTTTTTGAAGGAAGTCGATAAACGTACCGGCTATCGTTCAAAACAAATGCTGGTAACACCGGTGCTTGATGGCACGAATGGCGAATTGCTCGGCGTTGTGCAGTTGATCAACCACAAAACCGACACCCCATTTTCTGACTTTGCAATCGAAGGCGCCGGAGAACTGGCTAAAACCCTGGCGATTGCCTTCACCCAGCGCCAGAAACCAGCGGCTTTTGTTGCCCGTTCAAAATACGACTATCTGATCGCCGATGCCGTGTTGGCCAGTGAAGAAATGGAACTGGCACAACGCGCCGCCCGGCAAAAAGGGCGCGATCTGGAAGAGGTTTTGATCAACGAATTCACGGTTAAACCAGCCGCCATCGGCGCCGCGCTTGCCCGTTTTTTCTCTGTTCCCTACGAACCATTCAAACCTGAACGCCTCAAGCCAGTTGATCTATTACGCAACATCAAGCGTGAATTCGTTGATGAAAGCTCCTGGCTACCACTCGAAGAATCGAGCGAAGGTTTGCTGGTCATGTCGCCCGACCCGGAGCGGCTACGTAGTTCGCGCATCGTTAATAACATTTTTCCCAAAGCCAAAATTGCCTACCGCGTGACAACGCTGCGTGAGTTCGCTGCCACGGTCGACCAGTTTTTTGGCGCCATTTCCGACATGGGTTCGGTCGATGACCTGCTCTCCGGCATGGGCGAAAGCGACGAGGGAAGCGAGGTTGGCGAAGACATCAGCGCCGCCTCCGATAACGAACTGGTCCGACTGGTCAATAAAATCATCGTTGAGGCCTATCAGCAGGGCGCCTCGGATATTCACATCGAGCCACGGCCAGGCAAGGACAAGACCATGATCCGCTTCCGCAAGGACGGTTCGCTGGTCAATTACATCGAAATCCCCGCTTCCTACCGCTCCTCGCTGATCACCCGACTCAAGATCATGTGCGATCTCGACATTTCGGAAAAGCGCCGGCCACAGGATGGCAAGATCAAGTTCAAAAAATATGGCCCGCTCGATATCGAACTACGCGTCGCCACGATTCCCACCGCCGGCGGGGTTGAAGATGTCGTGATGCGGATCCTGGCTGCCGGCGAGCCGATCAAGCTCGACCAACTCGGCCTGGCACCGCGTAACCACGAAAACCTGATCAAGTGTGTCGAAAAGCCTTACGGCCTGTTCTTCGTTTGCGGCCCGACTGGTTCCGGCAAAACCACCACGCTGCATTCTGTGCTGGGCTACCTGAATCGCCCGGAAACCAAAATCTGGACCGCTGAAGATCCGGTCGAAATTACCCAAAAGGGCCTGCGTCAGGTGCAGGTCAATAAGAAGGCCGGGCTTGATTTCGCGACGGTGATGAAAGCCTTTCTGCGTGCCGACCCGGACATCATCATGGTTGGCGAGATGCGCGACCCGGAAACCACCGGTATCGGCATCGAAGCCTCGCTGACCGGCCACCTGGTGTTCGCCACCCTGCACACCAATTCGGCGACCGAATCGATCATCCGCCTGCTCGACATGGGCATGGACCCCTTCAATTTTGCCGATGCCTTGCTCGGCATTCTGGCGCAACGTCTGGGCAAAAGACTGTGCAAGGAATGCAAGGAGGCCTACGAGCCGAGCACGGAGGAAGTGCAGCAGTTGCAGCACGAATATAGCGAAGAGCTAACCAACACCGTGGCCTGGAAAAAAGACCCGCAAGGCTCACTGGCGGCGATTCAGAACGAATGGAACAGCCGCTACAGCAAGGATGGCAAATTCACCCTCTACCGCGCCAAAGGTTGCCCAACGTGCAGCGACACCGGCTACAAAGGCCGCGTCGGCCTGCATGAACTGCTGGTTGGCAGCGATCCCGTGAAAAAACTGATTCAGGAAAAAGCCCGCGTTGCCGAAATTCTCGCCTGCGCCCTCAACGAAGGCATGCGCACGCTGAAGATGGACGGTATCGAAAAAGTGATGCAAGGCATCACCGACATCAAACAGGTGCGGGCAGTCTGCATCAAATAGGACGCATCATGGAAACCCTGGACGATCTCTTCCGCCGCCTTGAGCAACTCAACGACATTGGCACCTCGCTCTCCAACGAACGCGATCTCGACCGCCTGCTAGAAAAAATTCTGCTCGCCGCCAAAGCAATTACCCGGGCCGATGGCGGAACCCTCTATCTGGTTTCAGAAGACAAGCAGCGCCTGCATTTTCAGATCGTGCGTACCGACTCGCTCAAGATCGCCTTTGGCGGCAGCAGCGGCCAGCCGACTTCCGGCAAATTCCCGGATCTGGCGCTCTACAACGCTGCCGGCGAACCCAACAACACGATGGTTGCGGTCTACGCCGCAATTACCGGAAAAACCGTCAACATCGCCGACGCCTATACGGCGGAAGGCTTCGACTTTTCCGGCACGCGCAAGTTTGACGAACGCACCGGCTACCGCTCCCAGTCCTTCCTTACCGTACCGATGCAGAATCACGAAGGCGAAATCATCGGTGTTCTGCAACTGATCAATGCGCTGGGTACCAACAATCAGGTTCACTCCTTCAGCACCGCCGATCAGCGGCTGGCTGAATCGCTGGCCTCGCAGGCCGCCATTGCCCTGACCAATCGCCAATTAGTGCAGCAACTCGAAGAACTCTTCGAGTCCTTCATCAAGATGATCAACTTGGCGATTGACGAAAAATCCCCCTACACCGGCGGCCACTGCCAGCGCGTGCCGGAACTGACGATGATGCTCGCCGAGGCGGTCAATGCCACCAGTGAAGGACCATTGGCTGATTTCAAACTGACCGACAAAGACCGCTACGAACTGCGCATTGCCTCACTCATGCACGATTGCGGCAAAGTCACGACGCCGGTGCATGTCGTCGACAAAGCCACCAAACTGCAAACCATTTATGACCGCATCCATCTCGTCGACACCCGCTTTGAAGTACTCAAGCGCGATGCCGAAGTCCAAAAATGGCAAAAAATTGCCAATGGCGAGAGTGCGGATACTGCCGAAAAAGAATTTGTCGCCTTCACTCAACAATGCGACCTCGACCGTGAATTTCTGCGCAAAGCCAATATCGGCGGCGAGCGCATGCGTGATGAAGACATCGAGCGCATCAAACAGATTGGCACCCAATACCAGTGGCGCAACGTGCAAGGCGAACAAGCCGCCTTTCTCTCCGACAACGAACTGGAAAATCTAAGCATTCGTGCCGGTACGCTCACCGGCCCGGAGCGCGAAACGATCAACCACCACATTGTTGCCACGATCAAAATGCTCGAGCAACTGCCGTGGCCAAAACACCTGGCCAAAGTTCCTGAATACGCCGGCGGCCACCATGAACGCATGGATGGCAAAGGCTACCCGAAAGGACTCAAGCGCGAAGAAATGAGCTGGCAGGCCCGGATGATGGGGATTTCCGACATCTTTGAAGCGTTGACCGCGAAAGACCGGCCCTACAAAGACGGCATGAAACTCTCACAAGCCTTAAGCATTCTCGAAAACTTCAAAAACAACGGCCACATTGACCCGGACTTGCACGCAATATTTGTCAATGCCGACGTTCACCATCGCTACGCCGCTGACTTTCTTGATCCAAAGCAGATCGATTGTTGAGCCCAGCCGGTAAATAAACCGGGCAATCTTCAGATGCCACGTGCGACATCATGTCGCACGTCGAAGGCAAGCTGAGCAATTACAATCCACCCTCGCAACACATTGATTAAATTGTGTTTTTGATAATTATCAAATCACAAAATCAGTAGATTCTTACATTCCCGAATCCGGTGACCATTTGTCCAGTTTCAGCCCTAGCCTGGCGCAGCCCGAGCTACCTCCGTTTTGCATCATCAGGAATCAGCCAACGCTGGGCGAGCGCCTGCTCAACTGGGGGCTGGCTATCCTGATCCACGCCCTGCTGCTCTACGCTGTACTCTACATTTCGGTCAAAAATGACCTGATTCAGCTACCACCCAGCATCAGCGTCCGCCTCCTGCCGCTCGCCGAAGAAAAAAAGATCGAAGCCCCCAAGCCACCGCCGCCAAAACCGGTGCCACAAATCCGTCGACCGCAAGCTCAGCCACAACCCGTACTGGCCGTTGCCAGCACGGCAGCAAGCAGCAGTAGTTTTGTTGTCGCCGCGCAAGCACCAGCCCCGCCATCACAACCCATCGCCGCCCCACCCGCCCCGCCGGCACCATTGATTGCGGCACGCTTTGATGCCGACTACCTGCACAACCCGAAGCCGGTTTATCCGGCACTTTCACGCCGCCAGAGCGAGGAAGGCAAGGTCTTGCTAAAAGTCCGGGTCAGCGCCCAGGGCAATGCGCTGGAGGTCGCCATCTCGAGATCAAGCGGCTTTCCCCGGCTTGATAGCGCGGCGATTGATGCGGTCACGCACTGGCGTTTCGTCCCGGCCAAACGCGGTGACGAAACCGTTGATTCTTCGGTGATTGTTCCGATCACCTTTGCACTTGAGTAGAGAAAGGTAATACATGGAATCGCAAATGGGCCTTGCCCACTTCTGGAGTCAGGGCGACCTGGTCACCCATACCACGGCCATCATTCTGGCCCTGCTCTCATTGGCTTCATGGACCGTCATCCTCAGCAAAATGATGTCGACCTGGCGCGCCTCGCGTTCGCAGGAAAAAGCGCTAAACAGTTTTTGGAGTGCCAATTCGCTACCCGAAGCACTCGAAGTGTTGCGCCGCGAAGATCGATCAGGAATTTTTGCCGGCCTCGCCCTGACCGGTGCCCACTCCGCCCAGGCGCATCAGCAAAATGCGGCACGCGGCATCGGTGCCGGCGTCAATGCCAGCGAATTCGTCACTCGCTCAATGCGTTCGCACATGGTTAACAGCCAAGCGCGCATCGAACAGGGACTGACTTTCCTTGCCTCCGTCGGGTCGACCGCACCCTTTATCGGCCTCTTCGGCACGGTTTGGGGTATCTACCACGCGCTGGTCGGTCTTTCCGGCGCAACGCAGGTGGTGCTCGACAAAGTCGCCGGCCCGGTTGGCGAAGCGCTAATCATGACCGCCGCCGGCCTCTTCGTCGCGATTCCCGCCGTCCTTGCCTATAACGCCCTGACCCGCGCCAATCGTCTGGTAGCGGTTCAACTCGACGGTTTTGCCCATGATCTGCACGCCTACCTGACGACCGGCGTACGGGTTGGCGGTAACGTCAATCTGGTCGACATCGGCGCCGCCCGCGCCAATCGGCAGGCCTGATCATGGCTTTCGGAAGCTTTGACGAAGCCGGCGTCAGCCAGCCGATGGCCGAGATCAACACAACGCCGCTGGTCGACGTGATGCTGGTGCTGCTGGTTATTTTCATCATCACCGCGCCGCTCTTTCATCAGGCGGTGCCGATTGATCTGCCACAAGTCACCGCCACCAAGCTCGACGACAAGCCGGAAGTCATCCAGTTGGCGCTTGATGCCGAAGGCCAAATATTCTGGAATGGCGAAGCTCTGCCACGCGCTGAACTCGATGCCCGTTTTGCTGCTGCCAGCACACGCCAGCCGGAACTTCATCTGCGCGCCGACCGCAAGGTGATCTACGAAAAAGTGGCCGATGTGATGGCCGCTGCGCAGCGCGCCAGCATCGTCAAGATCGCGTTTCTTACCGAAGCGGCGCGTTAGACGCCGCTATTTTCGACTCCCCGCAGACAGGGAGACTATTTGAGGGGTTCACAATTGGCACAACAACTTTTTAGACTTAATCGTCTTTCCCTGGCGCTGCTCGTCGCCTTTTCACAAGCCACGCCAGCCTTGGCCGCCGACCAGAATGAAGACAAACAGCTCGGTGAAATGGTGATCAAAAGCGCCAAACCAGCCGTGCCGGCCAACGTTCCCTCAATTACTGAAAGCTTTACCGCCAAACAAGTTGCCGAAAGCGTCAACTCCGTATCTTCAGCCGGCGTCTTGCAGTACCTGCCCAGCGTCCATGTCCGCGAACGTTTTATCGGCGATGTGAATGGCGGCCTTGCCATGCGCATGTACGGCGTCAATTCCAGCGCCGAAACCATCGTCTATGCCGATGGCCTGTTGCTCTCCAATTTCCTGAGCAATAACTGCTGCCCTGGCCCACGCTGGGGCTTGGTATCACAGCATGCAATCGACCGCGTCGATGTCATGTACGGCCCTTTCTCGGCGCTCTATCCGGGCAACTCGGTCGGCGGCGTGGTGCTGATGAGCACCCACATGCCGACCAAGCTGGAAGCTCACGCCCAGTTCGATACCTTTGGGGAAAACTTCAAACTGTACGGCACCGACAAAAACTTTGTCGGCAACCATGTCTCAGCCATGGTCGGCAACAAACTGGGGGACTGGTCATTCTCGTTAAGTGCCGACCGCCTGGACAACTACAGCCATCCAACTGATTTCACCGCGGCCACTGCCAAAACCGGCACTGCCGCAGCAAAAGGACAATACACGGTTGTCACTGGTGCGCATTACGATACGGATATTGCCAATAACAAGCGGGTAACAACCGCCTCGTACAACGCCGACCACACGGTAAAAGATGACGCTACCTTCAAGCTGGGCTATGACTTTTCCCCGTCAATTCGCGCTATCTACACCTTCAACGTCTGGCAGAACACCTCCGACAAAAAAGTGGACAGCTACCTGCGGGACAGCGCTGGCAACACGATCTACGGCTCCAGCACGACCGCAGGCCCTTACCGCTATCTACGCATCGACGGCAAAGACTATTCGGTCACGGCACCATACCAGAGCCATTCCGAAGCCGAATACTTGATGCATGGCTTGTCGGTTAAATCTGATGCGGGCGGTACTTGGGCCTGGGAACTGGCGGCCAGCTACTTCGACCAGAACAAAGACGTGACCCGTCAGTCCTCAGGCAACTTCGGCACAAAATCGAGCGGCGACGCAACCGCTGGCACGCTGACCATACTCGATGGCACCGGCTGGAAAAATCTTGACTTGCGTGGCGACTGGCGATCAGAGGGCAACCGAAAAAGCGCACACCAAGTCAGTTTTGGCTTCCACACCGATACCTACACGACGAAATCGGATCAATACACACTGGCCACTACTGGCAACTGGCAAACTAGCAGCGCCGGCGCACTGAGCACCAACTCCCGTGGCGTTACCTCAACCGATGCAATTTATGTGCAGGATGCCTGGCAAATCTCACCGGAATGGAAACTGGTTGTCGGTGGGCGTGAAGAAAGGTGGGAGGCTTCAAACGGCAGCAACTTTGCCGACAAGACGAATGTCACTTACAAAGACAAAACCGTCACAGCCTTCTCGCCCAAGGCTTCACTTTCCTATCAGGCATCCGATCTATGGGCGCTGCGCGGTTCATATGGTCGCGGCGTACGCTTCCCGACGGTCAATGAGCTATTCAAGAATATCGGCATCCAGAGCGGCGGCGTAACGCTCAATGCAGGACAAAGAGCCGGATTCCCCGCGCCCTATAACGCCGCCACACTAAGCAACAACCCCAACCTCAAACCGGAAACCGCCGATTCCTGGGAATTTGCCGTCGAACGCTTCCTGCCCAACGGTTTGTGGCGAACCTCAGTATTCGGGGAAGAAAAGAAGGATGCCCTGATTTCGCAGTCCGACATCACCACCCTGCCCGGCTACAGCATCAGCAGCGTTCAAAATATCGACAAGGTGCGTAGCTACGGAATTGAAACCTCACTGCAAAGCAATGACCTGCTGATTCGCGGCTTCGACCTGATGGGCAGCGTTGGCTACGTCCATACCCGAATCAAGGAAGACGTCGTCAACCCGGGGCTGGAAGGAACGCAATTGCCACTGATCCCGGAATGGCGCGCCGCCCTGCTCGGCGTGTACCACCAGTCGGATGCACTCTCCTACAGCCTGGGCTGGCGTTACAGTGGCAAGCAGCACAGTGGCCTGTACAACACAGCAACGCAGCAATATCCCGATCCGAATCCCAATACCTACGGTGGGCGCAGCAGCTTCAGTATTTTCGATGCCAAAGTGCTCTACAAAGTTACCAAGCAATGGTCGGCCTCGATCGGTATCGACAACCTGACCAACGTCAAGTACTACACGCTTTACCCTTACGCGCAGCGGACGTTCTTTGCCGGTGTGAAGTTTGATCTTTAATTATTGGGCAACACGATGACAAAACTCAGTAGCGATCACGCTCAATTTCCACGGCTAAATTCAGCCAGCCACAGGATGCTACGCATGATCGCACTGAGCATCGCCGCCCTCAGCGCACTCGCCGCCAGCTTAAACGCGCAAGCTGCCGATGCCATGCCGGCGATGGGCAAAAGCACGCCACGCCCGGAACTTGGCTCATCCGCCTTATTCGCCAAGGATGGCACGCTGCTCGTTGCCGCCAAACAGGGCGAGCACGTGATGATTTACCGCAGTAGCGACGAGGGCAAAAGCTGGTCGGCACCGGTTGCGGTCAACGCCCAACCCGAGGCGATTTCTGCCGATGGCGAAAACCGGCCCAAAATTGCACTGGCTGCCGACGGCGGCCTGCTGGTTTCGTGGACTCACCCTTTTCCCAAACCCAATACCGGCGCCGTACGCTTGGCGCGGGCTGATGACGGCGTGCATTTTTCGCCGCCCATAACCGTGCATCAAGACACCGCCATCATCACCCACCGCTTCGAGTCACTGCTCACCCTGCCGGACAACCGGGTCATCCTGGCCTGGATCGACAAGCGCGACCTCGAAGCGGCCAAAGCCAGCAAAACCCCGTATCGCGGCGCCGCCATCTACGCCGCCCTGTCAAGCGATGGCGGGCGCAGTTTTCAGCCGGAATACAAGCTCGCCGACCACTCCTGCGAATGTTGCCGCCTGACTAGCGCGGTCGACCGCGACGGCGCACCGGTTTTCATGTGGCGTCATGTCTTTGCGCCCAACGAGCGCGACCACGCCATCGTCCGCCTGAAAGCGGATGGCCGCCCGGAAGAAGTACAGCGCGCCACTTTTGATCGCTGGAAAGTCGATGGCTGCCCGCATCACGGGCCGTCGCTGGTAATCGATGAACAAGGCACCCGCCATGCGGTCTGGTTTAACCACAAGGATGGCGAAGGGCGGGTTCATTACGGTCGACTGCCGAAAGGGGCAGAAAATCAGATCGAAGGCCAGCGCACCATCGGCGGACCGCGTGCCGCCCACGCCGACCTCGGTTTGGCCGGCGACAAACTGGGCATCGCCTGGAAGGAATTTGACGGCGAACGCACGCAACTGCGCGGCATGGTTTCGAGCGACGGCGGCCAGCAATTTAGCGAACTGACCCTGGCGACAACCGAGGGCGCCTCCGATCAGGCGCGCATCATTCGCCGTCAGGACAAGCTTTTTGTCTTCTGGCGCACCGAAAAAGAAGGCTTCAGGCTCTTTCCGCTACCATGAAAAAATTACTGTTCAGTCTGCTCCTGATCCTCGCCAGCCCCCTCCACGCCGCCGGGTTCACGCCGCTTGACCGGGTCGCCGCCAGCCAGTTGTTGAACGCCGACACTTACCGGGAACCAACCATCGTCACCCTGTGGTCATCCGATTGCAGCCACTGCAAGAAAAATCTGCAATTCCTGTCGGGGCACGCCAAAACCAACAAGCGCGTGCGCATCATTACCCTGGCCGCCGAGCAAGCCAGTAGCGATCTCGGCCCACTCCTTGATCGCTACCCATTACCCGGCCCGCGCTACGCCTATGGCAGCGATAATCCGGAGGCGATTGCTTACGCCATTGACCCCAACTGGGCCGGCGAACTGCCACGCAGCTACCTATTTAACGGCAAGGGCGGCAAAGAAAAAATCTCCGGGGTAATCAACGCCGCCATCCTTGAAAAGGGCTTGGCGGCAAAATAAGAGAACAAAATACCAGGACACCCGTAGTGCCGGTTTGACAGCGCCAGCCCACTTCGCTAAATTCCCGACTCCCCCCAAACAGATCAAATCATCATAAGGAATTCACTATGGCCGTTCTCGTTGGCAAGCAAGCCCCTGACTTCACCGCAACCGCTGTCTATGGCAACAATGAAATCAAGGAACTGAAACTGTCCGATTTCAAGGGCAAGCCGGTTGTTCTTTTCTTTTACCCGCTCGACTTCACCTTCGTTTGCCCGTCCGAGCTGATCGCTTTCGATCACCGTCTGGAAGAATTCGCCCAGCGTGGCGTTGAAGTGATTGGCGTCTCGATCGACTCGCAATTCACCCACCTGGCCTGGAAAAACACCGCGATCAAGGACGGCGGTATCGGCCAGGTTGGTTACCCGCTGGTTGCCGACATCAAGCACGACATCTGCCGCGCTTACGACGTTGAACTCGAAGGTGCTGGCGTTGCCCTGCGTGGCTCTTTCCTGATCGACAAGAACGGTGTCGTCATGCACCAGGTCGTCAATATGCTGCCGCTCGGCCGCAACATCGACGAAATGCTGCGCATGGTTGATTCCCTGCAATTCTTCGAAGAGCACGGCGAAGTTTGCCCAGCTGGCTGGAGCAAGGGCAAGCCCGGCATGACCGCCTCCACCGAAGGTGTTGCCGCTTACCTGGCCAAGAACGCCAAAAAGCTGTAATCAGTTTTAATCGCTGCCAAAGCCGCCGCTAGGCGGCTTTTTTATTGCTCTGTAAAAATTTGTGAAAATTCCCTAAATCCTTGAGTGACAAGCAATAAGCGCACGGCGTATGATCTGCGAAGATTTGCCGCCCCATCCTGGCAAACGACAAAAACTAAGGCTAGGAGACTCTGTATGGGATTTTTTGGAAACAATGCGGCGCTCGACAAAATTGACCGCGACATTGCCGCGATTGCCGATGGCAGCGCTGATCTTTCACACAACGTAGGCACCACCGGTAGTGATGCGGCGGGTCGGGTTTCGGGCAACATCAATCGTTTCTTCAGCCGCGTGCGCGACCTGATTTCGCATGCCCGCGAGCGCAGCGTCAGCATTGCCTCGGACGCCGCCCGCATGAATCATCTGGTGCAACTGACCGGCGATGCAGTACGCCGCCAGGAAGCACTGGCCGGCGACGTGTTTCAGTCAAGCAACCGGGTCAATCAGGCAGTTGGCGCCGTCGCCCTCAATTCCGAGGCAATTCAGGGGTCGACCCTGAACAATCTGAATCTGGCGCAACGCTCGCTGGAACAGATGGAAACTGTCGCCATGACGATGCGCTCGACCAACCAGCACATTGAGCACTTCTCGACGACAGTTGGCGAACTGCACACCAGTTCGATGAAGATCAACGAAATCGTTTCGCTGATCAACGACATTTCCGATCAAACCAATCTCCTGGCACTCAATGCCGCGATTGAAGCCGCCCGCGCGGGCGAGGCCGGGCGCGGTTTTGCGGTGGTTGCCGACGAGGTGCGCAAACTGGCCGAGAAGGTCAAGACCGCCACTCAGGTCATCGGCCAAAACACTCAGTCCATGATCAATCTGGTCGCCGACACCTCGGCCAAAACCCAAACCATCGTTGCCGAAGTCACCAAGGCCAGCGGTTACGTCGAAACCTCTGCCGCCGATTTGACGACGATGGTTGGCGACTTCAAGCGCACCACCGAACAATTGGCAACAATTTCCACCGCCATCGGCAATCTGCGTGAGAGCAATCAGACCATCCACGGCGAAGTTGAGGAAATCCGCGACCACTCGGTCGATATTTCAGGCCGGATGAAACAGTGCCTCGATTCAGCAAAAACCCTGCGTGAATCGACTGAAGATCTGCAATGCACACTGGCTGATTTCCGCACCGGCAACAGCATGTTTGACACCTTGCACGACAAATGCACCCAGTTCCGTGACCAGGTCGCTGCCGTGCTGCAAAAGATGAATGATCGCGGCGTTAATATTTTCGATCAGCAATACAAAGACATTCCCGGCTCCAACCCGAAACGTTTCACCACCGCTTACGACGGCCAGTGCGATGCCGAACTGACCCGCATGTACGACGATCTGCTGCACGACGTACCGGGCCTGACCTATTCGCTATCAGTCGACACCAATGGCTATGCGCCTGCGCACAACGGGGTGTTTTCCAACGCACCAAGCGGCGACCCGGTGATCGATCTGGCCAAATGCCGCCACAAACGTATTTTCAATGATCCGGTCGGCCTCAAGCTGGCCAAAAATCAGAAAACCTCGCTATTCCAGACTTACGTCCGTGATACCGGGGAAATCCTCAACGATCTTTCAATGCCTGTCACAATCAATGGCCGTCATTGGGGTGCCGTGCGGATTGGTTTCAAGACGGACATGGTGGGCTAAGACCGGCGCGGTCAACACCGTTTTTGAGCTAGTTTTGGCACCTGCGGGTGCCAAAACTTTTAGTTGTAAACGATCTCGACGTTTTCCGGCTTCAGCCAATCGGTCAGCGCTTCAAGCAGGAGATCATCCAGCCGCACCCGCACTTTTTCACCGAGCACCAGTTCGCACTCGGCAGTGGCGTTGCAATAACGGATACGCACCTGGGCGGTGCCCGGCACAAAGGGCATGAGCAGGGATTTCAGTTTGCGTGCATCGGCGGCGCTGTTCATCCGCAACAACAGGTGCTTGGCAAAACGAGCACGTGCCTCGCCAAGGGTCATCAGTTTTTCAGCCACAACGCTATTGCTGCCGGAGAACTCGTCGAAACGAACCTTACCTTCGATGATCAGGACCTCATCAGTAACGATTTTGGCACGCTCGGCTTCAAACAATTCGCTGAAAACCGTGACCTCGATCATCCCTGTGCCGTCGTCGAGTTGAACGAAGAGCATCTTGCCACGGCGTGTCATCTGCGTGCGTACGCCGACCACCAGCCCAGCCAGCATGGTCAACTCCTTGGCTGGCGCAAGTTGATTAAGCGGCCGCCGAATGAAGCGTGACAATTCTTTCTTGAAACTGCTGTAAGGATGGCCGGAGAAGAAGAAACCGAGCGCAGCCTTCTCCTGCATCAACTGCTCTTTTTCATCCCAGGGTTTGACCGCGATGTACTGCGGCGCATGCTCCTCAGCCGAAGCGCCCATGTCGAACAGGCTGCTCTGCATGGCATTGCGCTCGGCCTGCTCGGCAAAGTCCATCGCCACACCGACCGAGGCCAAAAGCTTGTAGCGGTTGGGGTCGATACTGTCAAAAGCGCCGGCCTTGATCAGCGCTTCCGTCGTCCGCCGGTTGACCATGCGTTTGTCGCAGCGCTGGCAGAAATCGAACAAATCCTTGAACGGGCCATCGGCTGCACGCGACTTCAAAATCACATTAACTGCCTGCTCACCGGTTCCTTTAACTGCGCCGAGGCCATAGCGTATCGTGCTGCGGTCAACCGGCTCAAAGCGGTAATTTGAGACATTGACATCGGGCCCGAGCACCTTGATTTTGTTGGCGATGGTGTCTTCGTAAAAGATCTTCACCGAGTCGGTGTTATCAAGATCGGAGGACATCGTCGCCGCCATGAAGGCCGCGCAGTGGTGCGCCTTGAGCCAGGCGGTGTGGTAGGTAACGACGGCGTAGGCGGCGGTGTGCGACTTGTTGAAGCCGTATTCGGCAAACTTGGTCATCAGGTCGAACAACTGCTCGGCGAGGGCCGGGTCGTAACCTTTCAGCTTGGCACCGGCGGCAATCGTCGCCCGGTGTTCAGCCATTTCCTCGGCCTTCTTTTTACCCATCGCCCGGCGCAGCATGTCGGCACCACCGAGCGTGTAACCGCCGATGATCTGCGAGATCTGCATCACCTGTTCCTGGTAGACGATGACGCCGTAGGTTGGCGACAGGCAGGCGGTCAAATCAGGGTGGAAATAGTCGATCTTCTGCTGACCCTTTTTCCGCAGAATAAAGTCGTCGACCATGCCCGAACCCAGCGGGCCGGGACGATAGAGTGCCAGCACAGCAATGATGTCTTCAAAACGGTCGGGCGCCAGCTTCTTGAGCAGCTTCTTCATGCCCTCCGATTCAACCTGGAAGATCGCCGTCGTATTGGCATCTTTCAGAATCTGGTAAGCGGCGGGATCGGTGAAACCGAGCGACATCAAATCAAGCTTCTCGCCGGTCATGCGGCGGATGTACTCAACGGCCAGCTCGATAATCGTCAGATTTCGCAGGCCAAGAAAGTCGAACTTGACCAGCCCGGCCTTCTCGACGTCATCCTTGTCAAACTGCGAAACCGGCGAGGCATCGCTGCCGGTGGCCTGGTAGATCGGGCAAAAATCGGTAATCTTGCCCGGCGCGATCAACACACCGCCGGCGTGCATACCGACATTTCTGATCAAATCTTCGAGTCGACCGGCGAGATCGAAGAGTTCGCGCACAGTTTCGCCATCGCCGTCACCCTGCATCATCTCCTTGAGCTGCGGTTCCTGCTCCAGCGCCTCGGCGAGCGATACCGGCTTGTTCTGGACAACCGGTATCAGTTTTGAAATCCGGTCGCACATTGAGTAAGGCAGGCCGAAGACGCGGCCGACATCGCGAATCACCGCTTTCGACGACATGGTGCCGAAGGTGGCGATCTGGCTCACCGCATCGGCACCGTAATGACCGCGGACATATTCGATGACCCGCCAGCGGTTGTCCTGGCAGAAGTCGATATCGAAGTCGGGCATTGAAACCCGCTCTGGATTGAGGAAGCGCTCGAACAGCAGGGCGTAAGCGAGCGGATCGAGGTCGGTAATCCGTAGCGAGTAAGCAACCAGCGAACCGGCACCTGAACCCCGGCCCGGCCCGACCGGCACGCCATTGTTCTTGGCCCAGTTGATAAAGTCGGCAACGATCAGGAAGTAGCCGGGAAAACCCATCTGGACGATGGTGTTGCACTCAAAAATCATCCGCTCGTCGTATTCAGGGCGGCGCTTGAGGCGCACTTCCGGATCGGGATAAAGTTCGACCAGACGCACTTCGAGACCGGCCTTGGCTTCGGCGACCAGAAAGTCATCCAGCGTCATGCCCGGCGGCGTCGGGAAGTTGGGCAGGAAGTTTTTGCCCAGGGTCATTTCGATATTGCAGCGCTTGGCGATTTCCAGCGAATTGGCCAGCGCTTCCGGCAGGTCGGCAAACAGCGTTGCCATTTCATCCTGCGTCTTGAAATATTGCTCGGCGGTGTAAATTTTTGGCCGCCGGTGGTCACCCAATACGTAACCTTCGGCAATGCAGACGCGGGCTTCATGCGCCTGAAAGTCATCCGGCTTCATGAACTGGATCGGATGCGTTGCGACTAGCGGCAAGCCCAGATCGCCGGCCAGATCAGCCGTTTGCTGAACAATCGCTTCCTGTTGCGGTTGGCCGTAGCGCTGCACTTCGAGGTAAAAGGCGCCGGGGAAAATCACCTCCCAGGCACTCGCCCGCTCACCCGCCAGATCAAAATTACCGTTGATCAAGGCGTCGCCAACATCGCCCAAATGCCCGCCGGAGAGGGCAAGCAGGCCATCACAACCAAGTTGAGTAAACCATTCACGGCGAATTTCAGCGCGGTCACGGCGCCCTTCGGCCAGATAAGCCTTGGTCAGCAATTCGCACAATTGCTGGTAGCCAACCCGATTGCGCGCCAGCAACAGCAAACGATAGGCGGCATCGGGTGCTTCCGGATTGGCGATCCAGACATCGGCGCCAACGATCGGTTTAACTCCTTTGCCGCGCGCGCCGGTGTAAAACTTGACCAGGCCAAACAGGTTGCACAGGTCAGTCACCGCCAGGGCGGGCATGCCATCGGCAGCGGCCCGCTTGACGGCGTCACCGATGCGGACAATGCCGTCGGTCACTGAATATTCGGAATGGAGGCGGAGGTGGACGTAGCGCGGGGAGGTCATGGGCGCAATTTTACCGCCCCAGCCACCGGCTTCCGATTGCAATTTGCGCGGCATCGATTAAATTAGCCGACTCGAATAATTCCAATCAGGAGACAGTTAATGAACACCGTAGAACCCCTCGTCCTTCGCACCGACCGCGCCGATGGCCTGACCACCCTGACCCTGAATCGCCCTGGTCAATTCAATTCCTTGTCAAAAGACATGCTGACCGCAATCCAGGCCGAACTTGACGCCATCGCCGCCAGCCCAGCGGTGCGCGTTGTTGTCATTGCGGGTGCCGGCAAGGCCTTTTGTGCCGGCCATGACCTCAAGGAAATGCGCGGCAACCATAGCAAGGAATTCATGCAGGCGCTGTTCAAGCAATGTGGCCAATTGATGCTGAGCATCACGCAAATGCCGCAACCGGTGATCGCCCGCGTGCACGGCATCGCCACGGCAGCCGGCTGCCAGCTGGTCTCGATGTGCGATCTGGCGGTGGCAGCTGATGTGGCCAAATTTGCCGTCTCCGGGATCAACGTCGGCTTGTTTTGCTCAACGCCGGCGGTTGGCCTGGCTCGTAACCTGGGCCGTAAGGCGGCACTGGAAATGCTGCTCACCGGCGAATTCATCGATGCGCTTGAGGCCAAGGCCAAAGGCCTGGTCAATCGCGTGGTACCGGCAGATGCGCTGGATGCCGAAATCGAACGCCTGGCCGGCAGCATTCTCGCCAAGAGCGCCGTCGCCATTCGCATCGGCAAGGGCATGTTCTATAAACAACTGGAAATGGGCCTCAGCGAAGCCTACGACTACGCAGGCGAAGTGATGGCCTGCAACATGATGAGTGAAGATGCCGGCGAAGGCATCGATGCCTTCATGCAGAAGCGCAAGCCTGAATACAAGGGTTGTTAAAAGAGATCAGTGGTTTGACGGGGGATACAATTTTTCGGCTTTTTTCGGCCTTTTCCCCGGTCGACCACAACAAATCATCTTGGTGATACAGGTTCAGCCACCCCGTTTTTCTGGCCCCCGTGGAAGGCACTGAGCAACGCAGGCTGTCAGGGGGAAGTCGGCTGGCGTTGTTTGAGCCGCAGGCGAAACCCCCAGCCAATACAAGGCACAAAAATCTCCGCCAACTTCGGTTGTGAACGGCTGCCCGGCTGAGGTTCCGCCCTGGCGGGGCGTCACGCCAAAACCTCCGCCACACCTGCAGGGTTTAGAGCTTAAGCGGGTTAAAATCCCGCCCCATGCTCGCCCTTTCCCCCGCTCGCCAAACCCTGCTGCTCTTTCTGCTGGCCCTTGCCGTATTGGCCCCCGGCATTTGGGAAGTGACCGGCTTGACCGGCAAGGATGAGTTTTTCCTCGGCCTGCGCACGCCAATGGAAATGATCGCTGGCCAGCACTGGCTGGTTCCTTTCCTCGACGGCGCGCCGCGCATCCGCAAACCACCGATGCTTTACTGGACGGGCCGCGCCAGTTTTGAGATTTTCGGGATTTCGCTGGTCAGCGCACGGATAGTCGGCGTACTCGCCGCAGCCTTGCTGATCATCTCGGCGGCGGGCATTGCCCGACAGCTTTCGGAAAAAAGGGAAGCCGGCTGGGTGGCCGGCTGCATTCTGCTTGGCTGCCTTGGGATCGCCACCGAGGGCCGACGTTTCATGCTCGACATGCCGGTGGCAGCCTTATCCAGCGCTGCCTTCTGGTCACTGCTGATCTGGCTAAAAACTGGCCGTTTTTTCCAGTTGACCGTAAGCACCCTGTTGCTGGCAGCCGGTTTCCTGACCAAGGGGCCGATAGTTGCGCTGGTCTTTGGCGGCGGCTTGCTGGCCTTGTTTTTGAGTGGCCAACTGCGCGACAGGCAGCTTGCCCGGCACTGGAAAGCCCTGCTCGGCCACGGGCTACTCTGGGCGCTGCTCGCCCTGCCCTGGTTTTTTGTCGTCCGGGCGCTCTACCCGGAAGCGACCAAGCTGGTGCTGGCAGATGAGCTGGAATCGCGCCAGTTTTTCAACCCGTCACCCGGCATTCTCTTCGGCCTGCTCAACGTCGCCTTGCCCTGGGTTTTTGTCTTTGCCGTTGCCGCCTGGCAGCAGCGCACCCGCAGATGGGAAACGCGACTGCTGCTGTTCTGGTTTCTCGCCACCTTTCTGCCATTTTTGTTGATTAAAAGTTTCGACCGTTACCTGATTGGCTCGCTGGTGCCGATGTCCATTTTCCTCGCCATCAGCCTGCCGCAGGTGCAGGTGCGCTGGCCTTTCCGCCTCGGCATGGCGCTCGCGTTGGGGCTGGGCGGCGCCCTGGCCGGCTTCGCCTTCTGGTTTCAGTTGGGCGGCTGGTATTGGCTGATTCTGCCGGCACTCTATTTGGCGTGGGCCTGGTGGCAAGAGCGTGCGCTCGCTCACACCTTGGCGGCGCCGGCCATTTTCTGGATGGCGCTGCTCGCTGGCGTCTTCCCGGCACTGGGCATCAATGCCGTGCCGACATCGATCATTGAGCTGGGCCGCAGCCAGTCAGTCGCCATGTACGACGGCCCGCAACCCGCCATGCTGCCGATCCTCAGCGGCCAGGCGCATCGCCATTACGGGAAGCTGGACAAGTTCGACCTGAGCGAACTGGCCGCCAGCAAGACCCCGGTTTTTGTCGAAAATAAAGATATTTCCCGCTTCAAAACCGCGTTGACCGCAAGTAACCATCAGGCAAACCAACTCGGCAGCTACCAAACGCTGGCTTCGCACGGCTCCGGCCTGCGCTTCGCCCGGGTAGGTGCCACCAGCGACGACTGGAAAGCCGCTTTTGCCAGCCGCTCGCTGGCCCCGTTGCTGACCACCGTCTTCTGGTTTGAAATCAGCCAGCCGTGATCCGGCTCACCCCCAAAGCCATACGCTGGCTCTCCGTCATCCTCTTTAGCAGCGCGCTAAGCGCCGCGTATTGGCGCATGCCAACGCCGCCAGCACCGGCATTTTCGCCACCGCCCGCGGCCAGCGCATCACAATTACCCGCCATTTTCAGCGCCGAGCAACTACCCAAGGCCGCTGAATCAGCCCACGCCGCCAGCCTCGCCCAATTGCCCGACGGGCGCATCGCTGCCGCCTGGTTTGCCGGCAGCAAGGAAGGTGCCGACGATGTTGCGATCTGGTTCAGCCTGCGCGACAAAGACGGCTGGAGCAAGGCGCAGCCGATTGCCAACCGCGAAAGCACCGCCGGCGGCACCTTTGCCCACGTGCGCAAGCTGGGCAACCCGGTGCTTTACGCCGAGGGTAGCTGGCTGCACCTTTGGTATGTCAGCGTTGCCGTCGGCGGCTGGGCCGGCAGCTCGATCAACCACAGCGTATCCACCGATGCTGGGGCCAGCTGGTTCAAACCGACCAAGTTGCAAACCTCACCGCTCGCCAGCATCAGCACCCTGGTACGCACGCCACCGATTCCGCTGGCCGATGGCGGCCTCGGCCTGCCGATTTATCACGAATTTATCGCCAAACATGGCGAGTGGTTGCGTCTCTCAGCAACCGGCCAAATTCTCGATAAAACCCGCATGACGCACGCCGTACGCACCCTGCAACCCGCCGTCGCCGCGCTTGACGAACAACACGCCATCGCCCTGCTGCGCGACGCCGGCCCCGGCCCCGGCAAAGTGCAAGTCGCCAGCACACAAAATGCCGGCCAGACCTGGCAAGCCGGCGCGGCGCTCGCCGTACCCAATCCGAATTCATCGGTGGCCCTGCTTCGCCTGCGCAGCGGCAGGCTGCTCTTGGCCGGCAATCCACAAAATGGCCGCGAAGCCATGTTGTTGTGGATTTCCGCTGACCAGGGCCAAACCTGGCAAGCCAGCCGCAGCGTCGAAAGCGCCCCGGATGGCGGCGCCGAATTCTCCTACCCGGCCCTGCTGCTCGACCGTGACGGCCTGATTCACCTTGCTTACACCTGGCGCCGCCAGGGCATCAAACACGCCGCCTTCAGCGAAGCCTGGCTCGACGAGGCAAAACCATGAATGCATTAGCCGCTTACGGTCTACTCGCCCACGGCCTAATTTTTGGTGCGCTGGTCAGCCTGCTGCCGCTCGGCGAACTGCGCGCCCGCGCCGCACTGCTCGCCACCGGCCTGGCGCTGGTTGCCGGGATTGCGCCGATGCTGCACGGCACCTTCGGCACCCCATCGCTAACCCTGCTGCAACTGGCCGTTCTGCAACTGGTCAACCAGACGCCATCGCCATTCAGCCCGCGTCCGGCACTTGGGCTAGTTGTGTTTGGCCTGCTGTTTTACCCGAGCGCTCTCGGCTGGGGGCCATTTGATCCTTATGCCCTCGGCTACCAGCCGTGGCCGCTGCTCGCCGCCCTGATCCCGCTCGCCGGCATGCTTTTTTGGCGACGCCAGAATACCTGGCTGACCATCCTCGCCCTCGACCTTGCCGGTTACGCCAGCGGCCTGTTTGCCAATCTGTGGGACGCCCTGCTTGACCCGCTCCTATTTTTGCTGGCCCTGGCGATGGTGAGCCATCGCTTGCTGCGGCGAATCATCAGCGCAAGACAGCGCTGAGCAAGCTGAAATATCCCCCCCGACTATTCAGGTCTTATATACTTGGCGGCGATTTTTTGAAACACTATGGCGCGACAAACAAAATCAAAAACATAGTTGAATCAACTTATTAGACTTCTTCGAACAAAAGGCCAGCCGCAAGCTGGGGGGGAAAATGGAACCGATCAAAAAGAGACGCGCCTCATCCAAGAAGGCTGCACTCGCTACGGAAGCAACCCCGGAAACCCAAGATCCAACACAGGCCCCAACACCGCGCGCCGATGAACGCCCGTTTATCGTCGGCATCGGTGCCTCGGCAGGCGGGCTGGAGGCACTCAGCCAACTTTTCCCGAATCTACCCAAAAACCTCGGACTGACTTACGTCGTCGTGCAGCACCTGTCACCGACTTACCGCAGCATGATGGCGCAGTTGTTGAGTCGCGAAACGACCATGCTGGTCAGCGATATTGAAGATGGCACCAAGCCGGAACCCAACACGGTTTACATCACCCCGCCCAACCGCAACGTCACCTTGAATGGCGGCATCTTCCGCCTGGTGGTACCAGCCAAGGAATCCTTGCCCAAGCCATCGGTCAATTTGTTCTTTGCCTCACTTGCCGAAGAGGCAGCCGAATCTTGCATCGGCATCATTCTCTCCGGCACCGGCTCGGATGGCGCGCACGGCATCCACGCCATCAAGGCAGCCGGTGGCTTCACTTTCTCGCAAGACCCAACTACCGCCAAATATAACGGCATGCCGCAGTCAGCCATCGACACCGGCAGCGTCGACTGGATCTTGCCGCCAGAAAACATGGGCAACGAAATTGCCCTGATCGTCCAGAATCATGGCCGGATTCCGATGGCCACCCAGGCCGCCAATGCCCCGGCCACGCTGAAAACCTTGCTCGCCCGTGTGCGCGGGCGGACCAAAGTCGATTTCTCGCAATACAAGGAACCCACCTTGTGGCGCCGCATCGAGCGCCGCATGGCGGCCAACCACGTCGGCACCTTGCCGGATTATCTGGCCCTGGCCGACGAGCACCCGGCCGAACTCGACAAGCTGTGCAAGGACATCCTGATTTCGGTCACCTCCTTTTTCCGCGATACCGAAGCCTTTGCCGGGCTGGAAAAAGTCGTCGCCTCCATCCTTTCCGGCAAGCAGCCGGGTGAAGACATCCGCATCTGGGTTGCCGGTTGTGCGACTGGCGAAGAAGCCTATTCGCTGGCCATCCTGTTCGCCGAGCGCCTCGGTAGCGCCTTCGACCAATACCGCATCCAGATTTTCGCCACCGACATTGATCTTGAAGCGATGGGCCGTGCGCGGCGTGGCGTTTTTGCCGCAACCAGTCTGGCGCACATGGATCGAGACCGGATCAGGGCGCACTTCACGCCGCATGGCGACCGTTACGAGATCAATAAAAACCTGCGC
The DNA here is from genome assembly GCA_039797825.1 of Pseudomonadota bacterium. Taxonomy (GTDB): domain Bacteria; phylum Pseudomonadota; class Gammaproteobacteria; order Burkholderiales; family Rhodocyclaceae; genus Azonexus. Next base: position 86,628 of record JBDKHF010000083.1, read on the forward strand.
GACGTGGTAATTTTTGCGCGCCAGGATCTGGTGCAAGACCCACCTTTCCTGCGTCTCGATCTGGTCACTTGCCGCAATGTCCTGATCTATTTCCAGAGTGAATTGCAGGCGCGCCTGCTTGCGGTATTTCATTACGCGCTCAATCCCGGCGGCTACATGTTCCTCGGCAAGTCGGAAAGCGTTTTCCAGCAGGAAGGCCTGTTCGAGACCTACGACAAAGACGCACGCTTGTTTAAACGCAGTGGCATGGCCGCTCGCCTGCCCTTGTTCCGCCCCGATACGAGCTACGCACCGGCCGGGCTGAACCAGCATCAGGAAGCCAGCAAACCGCCGAGCAGCAGTGGCTTTGAACATATTTTGATGGAAGCGGCGGGCCGCCACTTTATTCCGCTCACCATCCTGATCAATGGCAAATTCGAGATTCGCCACATTCATGGCGACGCCAGCCGTTTTCTCAATATTGCACCGGGCAAGCCGGCTTTTGACCTGATTTCGCTGATCCGCCGCGAATTCCGCACCGAGATCCAGGTTTTGCTGCGCCAGGCCCAGGTCAAACACATTGTTGCGCATGGCCGGCCACGGCACATCAAGGCGCTCGACCCTTTGCGCGGCGTGCGTATTTCCGTACACCCGCTACCCGATTCCGGGCACGACTCCTTGTTCATGGTTTGTATCGAATGGATACAGTCGCTCGGCCTCAAAACTCTGGATTCTGACGCTGCGGGTTCAATCACTGACCGCGAACTGGAAGACGAACTCGCCGCAACCCGCGAGCATTTGCAGACGCTGGTTGAAGAACTGGAAACCTCGAACGAGGAAATGCAGGCACTCAACGAGGAGATTCAGGCCTCCAATGAGGAGATGCAGGCCTCCAATGAAGAACTCGAAGCCTCCAATGAAGAACTGCAATCGACCAACGAAGAGCTGGCTACGGTCAACGAAGAATTACAGATAAAAACCGCCGAAACGCAGGAGCTGAATATTGATCTGGAAAACATCCAGAACAGCGTCGATTACCCGCTCCTCGTCCTCGACCAGAATCAGGCGTTAGTGCGCTACAACCGCGCCGCGATTCACCTGTTCAAACTGGGCATTCCGCAAGTCGGGCGCAACATTCGTAACCTTGGCTTGCCTGCCGGCATGCCGGATCTGGGTGATGATGTCCAAAAGGTGATTGAAAGTCAGACGGCGATGGATCGCCAAATCGTCAATGCCAACAAACGCCACTTCGCCCTGCACATTGCCCCCTTGCTGAGGGAACAGAGCCATGTAGCGGGCGCCATTCTGCTTTTTGCCGACAACACCAATCTCTACGAAATTGAACGCGGCGCCCGTGAAAATCAGGAACGCCTGCTGGCGGTGATGAACAACTCGGTATCAATGATGGCGGTCAAGGACGCCACCGGACGCTACCAGTTCGCCAATCCAAAATTTGAGCGCAGCTTTGGTTTTGCCACCGGCCAGATCGTCGGCAAAACCGATTTTCAGGTTTTCCCGCCCAATGTTTCCGATCTCTTCCGCGAAGCCGAGCTTGAGGCGATGCGCCTGCGCAAGGATATTGAGCGTGAAGAAACCATCCGTCTCGGCGGCGTCGACCGGCATTTTCTCGTCGTGCGTTTTCCGCTCTTCGATGACGATGGCGCGATTACCGGCGTTTGTTTCCAGGCGACTGACATCACCGAGCGCAAACATGCCGAGGAACAACTGCGCCTGGCCGCCCGCGTTTTTGATCGGGCGGCAGAAGGGGTGGTCGTCACCGACATCAATCAGCGCATCCTGACCGTCAATGATGCGTTCGCCAACGTGACCGGTTTCAGCCGTGAAGAGGTGGTTGGCCAGACACCGCGCGTCCTCAACTCCGGCAAGCACAACGCCCAGTTTTACATCGACATGTGGGAAAAAATCGATGCTCAAGGCTGGTGGCAGGGCGAAATCTGGAATCGCAAGAAAAATGGCGATCTTTATCTGGAATGGCTGTCGATCAACACCGTCAAGGACCAGGAAGGCAAAGTCGTCAATTACGTAGCGATGTTCAGCGACATCACGCTGGTCCGCGAATCGCAGCATCGCGTCGAATTCCTCGCCACCCATGACGACCTGACCGGCCTGCCGAATCGCACGCTATTCAATGATCGCTTGCGCTTGGCTTTAGCGCGCGCTGGCCGCTCGCGTGAAAACCTGGCGGTGATTTTTCTTGATCTCGACAACTTCAAGGTGGTCAACGACACTTTGGGGCATGAATTTGGCGACAAGCTGCTCAAACAAGCCGCGGCTCGCCTACTCGAATGTGTACGCGCCGAAGACACGGTTGCCCGTTTGGGCGGCGACGAGTTCGTCTTGCTGCTTGAGGCGACCGAGCGCCACGAAGCAGCAATGAGCGCAGAACGCCTGATTCGCGCCCTTTCCAAGAGTTACCTGCTCGGCGAGCATGAATGCTTTATCAGCGCTAGCATCGGCATCAGCATGTTCCCGGAAGATGCCAGCGACCCGAATGGTTTGATGCGCAACGCCGATGCGGCGATGTACCGCGCCAAGGATCAAGGCAAAAATTCCTTCCAGTTTTTCACCTCGGAACTGGCCGAACTGGCCAATCAGCGCATGAGCATGGAAACCGGCTTGCGCCACGCCATCGAGAATGGTGAACTGTTTCTTGAATATCAGCCGCAGGTTGATCTGGTCAGCAACGCCATCGTCGGTGCCGAGGCGCTGGTGCGCTGGCAACATGGCGAGAAAGTTGTTTCACCCGCCGAATTTATCCCGATTGCCGAGCAAAGCCACCTGATCGTCGCCATCGATGAATGGGTGATTGACCAGGCATGTCGTCAGATCACTGCCTGGAACGCGGCCAATCTGCCGGAAATTCGGATCAGCGTTAATTTTTCAGCGCGTCATTTCCGCAAATCCGACATGGTCGCGGACGTCATCCGCATCATCAGCGAGCACCGCGTTGCCCCGCATCGTTTGTGCATCGAGATTACCGAAGGGGTCTTGATGGATACCGAGCGCGCCCAGCGCATGCTCGAAGAACTGGTCGCCTTTGGCGTGCATATCAGCGTCGATGATTTTGGCACCGGCTTCAGTTCGCTGTCCTATCTCAAGCGCTTTCCGATTCACGAACTCAAGATCGACCGCAGCTTTATCGATGGCATTGTTACCGATAATGACGACCGGGCGATCTCTTCCGCAATCATCGCCCTGGCCGCCAACCTTGATATGAAAGTGGTGGCCGAAGGCGTCGAACTCAGTAATCAGCATAGCGAGCTGAATGGCTTGGGCTGCGGCCACGGCCAAGGCTACTTTTACGCCCGCCCGATGCCGGCAGACGCCTTTGCCGACTGGCTAATGTATCGAGCCGAAGGCTAAAAGCGATGGCGAGCGCGCCTGAAACCAAAATCAACCCCGAGTCCGCCGCCGTCTCCGAAGAAAAACTGCCAAACCCGGTGAGCAAGCCGGCGCAGCGCACGGATATCGTCGGCTACACCGTGGACAGGACCGATACGATTGTTGCCGTCAGCGGCCAGTGGGATGCTTTTGCCCGCGAAAACGGGGGTGAAAAACTATTAGCCAGCGCAGTCATTGGGCGCAAGCTCGATCAATTCATCAATGGCGATGCGACACGGATGTTCGTACGGACCATGATCATGTCGGCACGCACCCTGAAGCGCCCGATCTATCGGCCCTACCGTTGCGACTCGTCAAAGGATAAGCGCTTCATGGAAATGACCATCCTGCCACGTGAAGATGGCATGGTTGAAGTAATCCATCGTGAATTGCACCACGAACCGCTCGCGCAAAAAATCCCCCTGATTGTTGCACCCAAGGGATCAAGCGGCACTTTCCACAAGCGCTGCAGTTTGTGCAACCGCATCGAAACCCAGGGCGTCTGGAACGAAATCGACGAAGCGCTCGACGCCAACCGGCTGGAAGCGGGGACCAGCACCCTTAAAGTAGTTTATGGCGTCTGCCCGGATTGCCTTACCCGGCGGGGGATTGTGCTTTAGCTAGAAAATCGGCGTCACGCGGCAAATTTATGCTTACGCCGCCCAACATGGCCCAACAAAAAAAGGAAACTGATGACTCCCGGCTGCTTTAGAGCGCCATTTTTGGCAATGGCAACAAGCGTGCTGCTCTTCCACGCAGCAATATCATCCGCCAGCGATCATGCCGGCAGTCGAACCAGCAATGCAGAGAACGCTGCTCCAAAATCTCGTTTCGCCCTCAATCAATATCTGGTCAGCCAGCCACAGTTCACGCTGCCGTTTCATTTGCTCAACGGCCATATGCTGATTGATGGCAGCGTGAATGGCACAGCCGGGAAGTTCTTGTTCGATACGGGAACCGAGTTTCCGTTCTTTCTCAACAACCACGCCCTGGCACTGTCAAAAGATCGGCTCATCGGGCGCGGACATGCCGGATCGGGGCAAGAAATGGTGCTTTACAGGCAAGAAACGCCTGTTTTAAAGGTAGAAATTGCCAACCAGATCCGTTTCGAAAATCTGACGGCACAAATACATACCGACTGGCGTTTTTTGGAAGAGGCATACAGCATCCCCGGTTTTCTTGGCAGCATCGGCCACGGTTTCAATCAGAATTATCTTTTTGTAATTGACTACGATGCGCAAACAATCGTTTTCCACGCCCAAAGCGAAGACGAAAGTGTTCTTGCCCGCATTATCGATCCTGCGCGCGTGGTAACAGCCTTCAAATTCACCCCCACAGGCGTAGATGGAAAAATGCCGGGGGTTGAAATACTCGTCGCAAATCAGGCCATCACCACATTTTTTGATACAGGCAATCAGGGCAGCCTGGAACTGACCGAGACAACCAGAAACTCACTCGAAAAGAGTGGGCACTTGAGTCTTTTATCGAGCGAATACGCCTACGGAATGCATCAAACCAATACCCGCGCCCACCTGAAGGATCTCCGTTATGGCCCGGATTCGCTCCATGACGCCCAAAACCTGTCCTTCAAAACCGGAACCAAAAATCGACTCGGACTTGGTTTCCATTTTTTGAAAAATTACATCAGCGTATGGGATTACAAACGTCAAACCCTGACACTACTCAAGCCATGAGCATCAGAATCTGGCGCGGGATTTCGCTTTAGCTGGACAAAATTTCGGCTAGAAATGCACAGCAAAACCTACTTATCTAGAGGCAAAAAATGGATGCCATGACTTACACCTCAGTTCGCGCCAACCTTGCCAGCACCATGGATCGGGTTTCAACGACCACGAAGCCTTGATCATCACGCGCAACGGCAAACAAGCAGTAGTGATGCTTTCGCTTGAAGATTACAAAGCGCTGGAAGAAACGGCTTATCTCTTGCGCACACCAGCCAACGCCAAACGGCTGCTCTCGGCGGTAACCCAATTGAACGCAGAGAAAGGTACAGAGCGGGAATTGGCAAAGTGAAGCTGATTTTTGCCGAGGACGCCTGGGAAGATTGCCTGTACTGGCAAAAGCAGGACGGGCGAATGGTCGACCGGATCAACAAGCGGATCAATGAAACACAACGCGAACCTTTTCAAGGTATTGGAAAGTCCAAGGCCCTGAAGCATGCGCTATCCTGCTTTTGGTCCCGCCGCCTGACCGACGAGCACCGCATGGTATACCGCGTTGAAGGCGATGCCTTGCTGATTGCGCAGTTGCGGTTTCACTATTGAGATGGCTATCAGGGGTGCGCCATCTAAAACCCGGCACATGTCAAAACTGGACAAACTGGTAGTCTGACCCCGACGCAGCCGTGTCATAAAAGCCAACGTCTTTGCGCATTTCAACGACGATAGCGGTATACGCAATCTTCAAGTTTGGCTGGTTAACTGATGCTGGATCCGCAACGCGCTGAACCTGTAACGCGATGAAATGATTGAGTGCAACGAGTACGCTGTCCGAAGCCCACAACCATGCAGCGGCGTAAGCGGTATGAAAGCGTTCTTTCATCTCCGGTGTTCCGCCATGCCCAGAAATAAAAACACGTAGGGCAATACACATATCTTCGTAGACACGGCGACGCCGCTCGGTAATTTGGCCCTCAACGAGAAGATCCGCTTTGAGGCGCTCTAGCTCGGATGTGTGGAGAGATTTGACGCTTTCCACAAGATCGGTGAGGTGGGCAATGTCTTCCTTCGATGCCGAGTTCTTGGCCTTCTCCGCGACGTAGGAAGGCAAGTAACCGCGAAGAAGTAGCCCGGCAACAACAAACCCGACAACGGAAAAACTTGATAGTACGAGCGCAATTAGTTCCATTGGTGAATATGCAGACAAGACGCCCAACATTTAGCAAATACCAAAATCGGCCACAGACCCTGCCGGCGCATTGTACTCAACCCGAAACAAACAGATACCTTCATAGTTTTTCGTGGCTCATGGACAAATATTATCTCTGGCAACACACCGTCTATTCCTTCGCTCCAAAAAACAGCTTTGTCAGCGACGAAATCAACCAGGCGCGAAGCATTACAGCTAACGGGCCTGAGCACCATATGCCTAATGGATTCACCGGATTATCTTTTTGCATGGGGAAACCACGTCCGAAAGACATTAACGTGGTGGATGTTGAGGTTATTTATCGCATTTGGCGAAATAGGCAGCGTTGAAACGGAAAAAACCGCCCCTCTCCCTAACCCTCTCCCCGCAGGCGGGGCGAGGGGACTGGATTGCTGCAACGGATAGGGAAAATCGAGGCTTTATTTTTTGGCGGCTCGTTCGGCTTAGGGAAGCGTGAATCGCCGAAACAACGGCTGCTAACGCTTCAGCCAAAGATCAGAAATACACCTGCGCCAACCCGTAAGCAACAATGGTTGAGGTGATCACGCCGATCCAGCCGGGGATCATGAAGCTGTGGTTGAGCAGGTATTTGCCGATCCGGGTCGTGCCGCTGCGGTCCATGTTGATCGCCGCCAGGTCGCTCGGGTAGAAGGCGAAGAAAAAGTAGGCGTAGCAGGAGGGCATCAGGCCGAGCAGCAATTGCGGTGATAAGCCGAGGGCGAGGCCGAAGGGCAGCATGATGGTGAGGGTTGCGGCCTGGCTTTTGACGAAGGCGGAGACGGCGAACATGGCGATGGCGAAGGTCCACGGGGCGTACTCAACCATTGATTTGATGTTGTCGACAAGGAAGGTTTCGTTGGCCTTGACGAAGGTGTCGCTCATCCAGGCGATGCCGAAGATGGAAACGACAGCGATCATGCCGGCGGTGAACACTTCGGACTTGGCGATGGCGGCTGCCTTGACGTCGGCGGCAAAGAGGATGAAGGCGCCGAAGGCGAGCATGACGACCTGCACCACTGTTGTCATTGGCATCGGTTTGCCCTTGACCAGCGGCAGCAACTGCGGGAAGAGCGCCAGGGCAACGATACTCAGGATGCCGGAGAAAAAGATGATGACCGACAGCTTGGCCGCGCGCGGCAGTTGCTTGTCGAGCGTGGTCACCGACATTTCAACGGAAGCGCGGAAGGCCGGGTCTTTCATGCGTTCGATGAATTCCGGGTCTTTGTCGAGATCGAGGCCACGACTCATGCTCCATAGCGCCGCAGCAATCACGCCAATCAGGCCGGCGGGCAAGGTGACCATCAGAATTTGACCGAGCGTTACTGGCGTGCCGGTTTTTGCGGTCAACGCCAGAAAGGTGGTGACAGCGGCGGCGACCGGGCTGGCGGTGATGCCCATTTGCGAGGCAACGCTGGCAATCGCCATTGGCCGCTCCGGGCGAATTTTGGTTTTTAGCGCCACATCGGCGATCACCGGCAGCAGCGAGTAAACCGCGTGGCCGGTGCCGACGCAGACGGTCAGCAAAAAGGTGGAGAGTGGCGCGAGCAGGGTGATTTGCTGCGGATGTTTGCGCATCAGGCGCTCAGCCTGCTGGACCAGAAAATCGAGGCCGCCGGCGACTTGCAAGGTGGCCGAGGCGGTGACCACGGCGAGGATGATCAGCATGACGGTGATCGGTGGCTCGGATGGTGCAACGCGGAAACCGAATGTCAGTACCGCGACACCTAAACCGCCGATTAGCCCGAGAGCAACCCCGCCACGGCGGATGCCAATCAAAATAGCGGTCAAAACCAGCGCAAACTGGATCCAGAAATCAAACATGATGTTCCCCTTGAGACATAGAATTATTGTTGCGACGCAACATTTTTATTCACTATGCCACAGGGAACTTAGGTCGACCAGCGGATTGGCCGACAAATTTGAATCATCCTTGATCTGGATCAGCCATTGCTCAAGTTGTTACGGTCGACGCCAAAAACCGGCAAATTTTGTCGGTTAAACACGCCTTAGCGGGTCAGGGATTCGCTAATCAGCTTGCGAATACTGCCTGCTTCAAACGGCTTGTCGCAAATCGCGGAAACGCCGGCCCGCTCGACCGCCGCCAACCGCCCCTGATTCTGCTCGCTGGTCACCATCAGCACCGGTACGGTGTTTTGCCAGCTTTGGGTACGGATGTATTCGGTCAGTTCACGGCCATCCATTTCCGGCATGTTGTAGTCGGTGATGACCAGATCGACCATCGTGTTCTGCAACAACTCAACCGCCTGCTTGCCATCTTCCGCCTCGGTAATCCGCTCGATGCCCAGTTCTTCGAGCAAACGACGCAGGTGGCGGCGGGACATTTTGCTGTCGTCAACCAGCAGCACGCGCAGGGTTTCGATTTCCGCGACATCCAGATCTTCCGGCGGATTCAGGTAATCGGCAGCAGCGTAGAGCGCGCGCGACAATTGCTGTTCGTTGAAGGGCTTGCTGACGATGCTGCAGGCGCCGGATTGACGCACCGGATCAAGCACCTGCGGCCGTGTTTCGCTGGAAATCAGGATAAAGGGCACGGTTTCGAGATCGGGATCGGCACGCATTGCAGCGACCAGATCGATACCGGCCATATCGGGCAAGTAAAGGCTGCTGATCACCAGCAGACCGCTGCTACCGGACTTCATCATTTCCAGTGCGGCTTTGCCGTTTTCCAATGCGGTGACCTGGCGCACGCCCTGGTGTTGCAGCATGCGCGTGACCAGATTGGCCTGCATGTGGGAAGGTTCAACCAATAAAACAGAAAGGTCGGCGAGCGAGGTGGTGAGGGCCATGCGGTCACTCCAAAAGCGGGGAATGACCGCACTATAACAGCGCTGTGTTTAGCCGTGCAGCTTGGCCGCCACTTCAGCAACCCGCTGGCCATAACGCTTGGCGGTATCAAGATCGCCTTGCGGAATTTCATCGACACCGGCATCGGAGGGCGAACGGACGAGCAGGCCAACCGAACCGCCGAGGTGATTGATGTCGGCATGGGTTGCCGCCTTGGTATTAGCCGGTAGCAGGCCGAGGCTGACCCAAATGCCGCCGTGTTGCGAGGCCAGCGTTTGCAACTGGACCAACGTCGCGCCCTTGTCGCCGACCGGGCTGGCGCTATTGGTGAAACCACCGAACACCTTGTCCTGCCAGGTGCGGCCATACCAGGGCTTGGAGGAAGCGTCGGCAAATTTCTTGAATTGCCAGCTCGGGCCACCCATGTAGGTTGGCGTACCGAAAATGATGGCGTCGGCGGCGGCCAGCTTTTCCCAGCCGCCTTCCGGCAGATTACCTTCGGCATCAATCGCCAGCAATTCGCCGCCGGCACCTTCAGCGACAAACTCGGCAACACGTTGGGTGTGGCCGTAGCCGGAGTGAAATACAACGATGGTTTTGCTCATGGTGTTTTCCTTTAATTAAAAATCAGGCTTGCGGTGGCAGGTCGAAAAGCAGGAATTCCGTTTCTTCCCCAGCCATAAATTGAAGTTCGCTTTCATCGGCAATCTTGGCGCCGTCACCAGCGCTCATTTTTTTGCCGTTTAAATCGAGTTGACCGCGAACGATCTGCACGTAAGCCAAGCGGCCAGCGCTCACACGATGATTGATCTGTTCGCCAACACCCAGCACAGTTGCCAGAATTCGCGCATCCTGGCCGATCGTCGTGCTGCCGTCGACGCCATCGGGCGAAGCGATCAAGCGCCAGATACCCGGTTCAAGGGCCAGCACTTGCTGCTCATAACTCGCCGCCGTGCCGCGCTGGGCTGGTGCGATCCAGATTTGCAGCAAATGCGTTTCCTCGCTGGGCGACGGATTGAACTCGCTGTGCATGACGCCCTTGCCGGCGCTCATGCGCTGCACCTCACCACGCTGGATGATGCCACCGCTCCCCAGGCTGTCTTTGTGCTCCAGCGCACCGGACAAAATATAGGTAACGATTTCCATGTCGCGATGACCGTGCGTGCCAAAACCCTGGCCGGGTGCGACGCGGTCTTCGTTAATCACGCGCAATGCCCCCCAGCCCATTTCAGCCGGGTCGTAATAATTGGCAAACGAAAAGCTGTGGCGAGCCTTGAGCCAGCCGTGGTCGGCATAGCCGCGTTCAGCGGAGGGGCGCAGGGTGATCATGGGAACTCCTTGTGAATTATCGATCTAGCTTAGTTGCCATACTAGGCGTACAGTTCAAAGCATTCCAGCGAATAATTGTGGACATATCGTTCAATTAAATTCACATGAAAATCTCCCTCGATCTTCTCCACATTCTTGACGCCATCGACCGCCACGGCAGTTTTACGGCAGCCGCCAGCGCATTGCACCGCGTCCCTTCGGCGCTGTCGCACGCGATCGCCAAGCTCGAAGGTGAACTCGATGTGCAGCTTTTTATCCGGGAAGGCCGCCGGGCGACGCTTAATGAAGCCGGGCAAACCTTGCTCGATGAAGGGCGCCATTTACTGCGCGCTGCCGATGAACTGGAACGTCGCGTGCAGCGCATCGCCAATGGCTGGGAGGCCGAACTGCGCATCGCCATCGACATGGTGATTCCGGTTGAGCGCCTGTACCCGTTGCTTGAGCGCTTTTACGCGATTGGCCACGGCACCCGGATTCGCCTGACTTATGAAGTGCTCGGCGGTAGTTGGGATGCGCTGGCGACCGGTCGGGCCGATCTGGTGATCGGTGCCCCGGGCGACATGCCGGCACGCAGTGGCCTGCAGAGTCGCCTGCTCGGTGACTCGCAACTGATCTTTGCGATTTCACCAAACCACCCGCTCGCTGCGTATAACGGGCCGATCCCCAACAGCGAACTGCGCCGCCATCGCGCCATTGTTATCGCTGACACCTCGCAGGAACTGACCGCGCGCACCATTGGCCTGCTTGAAGGACAGGACACGTTGCTCGTCCCCAACATGGCGGCCAAAGCCAGCGCCCAGGTTGCCGGCCTCGGTATCGGCCACCTGCCGCACTGGCTGGCCGACCCGGAAATTGCCGCTGGCCGGCTGGTGCAAAAGGAACTCGCCGAACCCCGTCAGGCGATGCCCTGTCATATCGCCTGGCGCAGCCGTAATGTCGGCAAGGCACTCGCCTGGTTTCTCGCCGAGCTGGAGAAAAATGAGCAAATTCAGGCGTTGACCGCGCCCCGCAGGAAATACCCCTGGGGTGCAACGCTTTAAAATAATCAACAATTACATTCTGTCCCGGATACAAGAATGAACTGGCAACCTCTTTTACTGATTCTTTTGCTGCTGCCCACCACCGTTCAGGCCGACCCGGTGCGCTCGCGCTCGGTGCAGGAAATCATGGCGGCGCTCGATCAACATCCAGTCAATCAGCTCAAGCATGCGGTGGCGCAGCAGGTTTTGAATGCGCCCTTGCCTGCCGGCGCGAGCAATGCCGAATTGGCCAACAGCCATCTGGGTAAGGCCCGCGCCGCTCAGGAACTGGGGCTGGCCCAGCGCCGCATCAGCGAGTTGCACCGCGTTATTGAACTGGGTGGCGGCATCAATCCGTCTCGTGCCTGGAAAGAATTGAGTAGTGCCGAATTCAGCGCCGGCAATCTGCGCCTGGCCATCGATGCTCGCCAACAAGCGATTAGCCTGACACCGCCCAAGCGCACCGGGCAACTGCCGGGCGACTATGCCGCGCTGGCCAATATGTATCGCCAACTTGGCGAGTTCGACAAAGCCCGGCAGTCGGTGCGGGATGCGGAAAATGTCATTCAACGCCTGCGTCGTTCCCCCAACTGGGATGAAAAACACCTGGCCTGGGAGGCGGAGCTGGAGGATGCACTGGGCCGCGTTGAATTCAGTGCCGGTCATTACGTTGAGGCCGAAGCACGCCTGCGCCGCGCCGTCGAGTTAAAAGAACAGGACAGTCAACGGATCAACGCCAGAACCATCGAAAGCGATGGCAATGCGACGCCGGAACAGGCCGAAAGCCGACTCGATGGGATGACTGCCTGGCTGGCACTGAGCCTATCCCGACAAGGCAAATTAGCCGAAGCTGAAACCTATGCGCGCAAGGCGGTTTTGGGCGCGATTGGCCGTGGCGGTCAGGATGGCATTCAGGTTGCCAACATGCTGCAAACCCTGGCCAGCGTGCTGGCTGAGCAGGGGCGATTTGAGGAATCACTGGCCCTGCTTGATCGGGTGCGGGCAATTTTGGAGCGTACCGGCATCAACCCAGACTCGGTGCTTTTCGCCCAGACCCATCGCATGCGCGCTGGCTCGCTGACAGGTTTCGGGCGCTGGCAAGAGGCACTCGCCGAATACGAAGCTGCACTCAAGGTAGTGGCCGCTGACAACCAGCTAAGCGCCCGCTTCAGCACCCCGACGATCGGCTGGATCAGATCCCTGTTGGCACTCAAGCGCCCGGATGAAGCTTTGGAGAAAGCCCGGACGCTACACAACAATCTCAGCCAGCGACTCGGCAACTCGGCTTACGAAACCGCCGAAATTCTGGCCTACGTTGGCGCCATTCAAGTCGGTCTGAACCAGGACGGCGAAGCAATTCCCGTCATGCGTCAGGCGCTGGGCGTCATGATGCCGCTGGTCGCGCAGGAAAGTGACCGTTCCGGCCTGCGCTTTACGCGCCTCAATTACATTATTGGCAGCTATCTCAAAGCGCTGGCTCGCGTACGCGGCACGCCGCTTGAAACCAGCCTGGGCATTGATGCCGCCGGTGAAGCCTTTGTCGTCGCTGACGTCTTGCGCGGCCAGGCGGTGCAACAAGCGATGCTCGCCTCATCAGTGCGTGCCGCCGCCGACACGCCGGCCCTGGCCGCACTGGTCCGCCAGGAACAGGACAGCCGCCAGGAACGCCAGGCGCTTTACACGGTGCTGGCCGACCTGCTTTCGCGCCCCGCGAACCAGGTGCTGCCGCAAACCATCAGCAACATGCGCCAGCGCACCGCCGACCTGGAAAGCAGCGAGCGCGGCGCAATGCAGGCGATTCGTGAACGCTTCCCGGCCTACGCCGACCTGATCGCCCCCAAACCGGCTTCAATCAAGGATATTCAATCCGCCCTGCGCCCCGGCGAAGCCTTGCTCAGCCTGCTGACCACCGAGGAACAAACCCTGATTTGGGCGATCCCGGCCAGTGGTCAACCCAGCTTTTCCGCCACGCCACTGGGTCGCCGCCAGATAGAAGAAAGTGTCGGCAAATTACGCGCCGCCCTCGATCCCGGCGGCGTCGACCTCGACCGCCTGCCGCGCTTCGACCCGGTCATCGCGCACCAGCTTTACGCCGCGCTGCTGGCGCCGGTTAGCCCCGGCTGGCAGGGTGCGCAACACCTCTTCATTGCCGCCAACGGCGCCCTCGCCCGCCTGCCCTTTGCCGTGCTGCTCAGCGAACCAGTCAACGAGACGCCCCCCCAGGCCAGCCTGCCCAACAGCTATTACCGCCACTGGCCCTGGCTGATTCGTCAGCTGGCAATCAGCCAACTGCCCTCGTCCTCTTCACTGCTCACCCTGCGCCGGATGGCCCCCGGCTCGGCCAGGCGCAGCGCCTTTGCCGGCTTTGGCGACCCTGATTTTCGTGGTGACGGCAAAGCCAGCCCGGCGGCAACTACCCGGCGTTTTCGCTCGGCGCCCTTCGCGGCAACGCGCAGCATTACCGAAATAGATTACGGCAGCATTGCCGCCCTGCCCGATACGCGCAGCGAAATTCTCGCGCTGGCCAAGGCGCTCAACGCCAATCAGGAGCAGGACGTTTATCTTGGCAAAAGTGCCAGCCGCGAAGCCGTGCTCAATGCTGATTTGAAACAGCGCCGTATCGTCGCCTTTGCCACGCATGGCCTGATTGCCGGTGAATTCCCCGGCGTCGACCAACCAGCGTTGGCGCTCGCCAACCCCGGCGGCGGCAAGCACGGCCTGCTCTCGCTCGATGACATCCTGACCCTGAAACTCGACGCCGACTGGGTCGTCCTTTCCGCCTGCAACACGGCGGCTGGCGACGGGCGGGGCGGCGAGGCGATTTCCGGGCTGGGACGCGGTTTCTTTTACAGCGGCAGCCGCTCGCTGCTGGTCACGCACTGGCCGGTCGAAACCGTCTCGGCGCAGAAACTGGTGGTTGGCGTTTTCAGCGAACTTGGTAGCACGCCACAACTGATCCGCGCCGAAGCCCTGCGCCGTTCGATGCTGAAAGTGATGAGCGAAGATGGCGGCGAGGGCAAATTCCGCTTCGCCTACGCCCACCCACTGTTCTGGGCACCCTATGCGCTGGTTGGCGATGGCGGGAAGTAGGGAAAAATCAGCGGATTTTGGCAGTTGACCGCAACAAGACCCTCCGTTCGCCCTGAGTCCTGAGTCGGGCGTAGGTCGGGCTTCAGCCCGACCATACAATGTCGGGTTAAAACCCGACCTACGCAGCGAGACGCCCCTTGGATTGCAAACCTACTCGCCCTCTTCTTCCACCCAGTCAATAATCGTCCGCCACTGCTCCAGGTCACGCTCGGCGCGTGAGGCTGGCAGATCAAAAATCGTCATCCCCGCCGCGCTTGCCTGAACATAAACCTGGGTATCACGCAGATAGGCCAGCACCGGCAGATCAAAATTGGCAAAGAACTTTTCCAACTCGCCGGCGGCGCGGGTCCGTGCATCAACCCGCATGCCGATCACCGCCACATCAATTTTTCCCTTGCGTACCGTTTTCTCAGCCAGCAAGGCTTGTAGAAAATGACGGGTCGCCAACATGTCGAACATCGACGGCTGCACCGGGATGATCATCCGCGTCGACAATTTAAGCACCCGGTCGAGCATCTTGCCGTGCAGGCCGGCGGGCGTATCAAGCACGACATGCGTGGCACCTTTCGGTGGCCGCGAAATATTGTCGGCACCGACTTCCCAGGTATCGATGCTGGGCAATTCAAAAGGCCGGATACCCAGCCATTCGCGTGAGGATTGCTGGCGGTCAATATCGCCCAGCATCACCTCATGGCGTTTCGACGCGAAATAGCCGGCCAGATTGGTGGCCAGCGTGCTTTTGCCTGAACCCCCTTTGGGATTGGCGACGAGAAAGGCTTTCATGCCGGAGACTCTTTCTTATCAAGAATGCGGCGCACCAGATTGACGTGTTCGCGCAGGGTGTAAACCAAATCGGTAAAGGCAAGCGGCACGCTGAGCTGGATCGCCTCCTCATCAAGAGCATCGAGCCGGTCACGGTAAGCCGCGAGCTTGGCCGGGTCGAAATGGTGGCTGAGATCATCTTCCAGGAATTTCAGCTCGCCATAGCAGCGAAATACCTTGGAACGCACGCGCCAGTTGTAAATCGCCGGCGCCACCTTGAGCAAAGGGATGAGCAAGGCAATGATCGGGATCAGCAGCACAAACAGTCGGTCAATCAACACCGCCAGCCAGAACGGCAAGTAACGCTGCAAGAAAGGCGCACCAGATTTGAAATAGCGTCCCGCTTCGGGCGACAAGGGGACGACGCGGTCTTTGTAGGAAGGAAACTCGCCGACATCCTGGAAAAAGCCGGATTGCCCATGCACTTCGCTGGCCGCCTGCAGAAGCAGACTTTGCAAGGCCGGGTGCAGGTCATCACGAACAATCAGGTTGGCGGTCGGAGCCAGCAATTTGACATCCTCGGGCGGAAAATCGCGAACCAAATCGGCGACGCCATGCGGGAAAGTCAGCTTGGTCAGGAAAGGAAAGCGCCGTTGGTAAGCGCCAGCTTGGGCAAAGCTCATCACCTTGATACCCGGCGAACGCAGTAGCACCTGAATCACTGGCGCTTTTTCTGCGGCAATGATAAATGCCGCATCAATTCGCCCCTGCTGCAACTCCTCGGCGGCTTTCAGACCGGAGAGCGAGAGTAAATTGTCGCCCGCAGAAATCTCATTGGCTTTGAGTAATTGCTGCGCCAACTGACGCACACCGGAGCCTTCCTGGCCGATAGCAATTTTCTTGCCGCGCAGATCAGTCAGGCGATCAAGCGGCTTGTCGCCGCGATAGAAGACCCAGACCGGCTCATAAAACATGCTGCCGAGCGAAAGCAGTCCTAAATCATCGGCATCATCCTGATCCGCTTTCGGCTCAAGCACGCCGCCCTGAACGAAACCAATATCTGCTTCGCCGTTTTTCAAGCGCTCGACATTCTGCAAAGACCCCGCCGAGGTTTTGACCTCCAGCGTGACACCGTTGCGCGCCAGGATCGTCGCGTAACGGTTGGCAAACTGGTAATAAGCCCCGGAATCGCCACCGGTGGAGATGGTGATTTTCTTGGGCGGCGCGGGCTGGACAAACTGATAGGCAATCACAAAGCCGATGCCGACGATCAAAATGATCCACCACGCAGTTGCAAACAAATCGCGCAGAGAAAGCAATCCCGCCTTGAATTTCGCCATCATGGAATCAGGATCGTTGAACCGGTGGTCTTGCGTGCCTCCAGATCGCGGTGGGCCTGCTCCGCATCCTTCAGCGCATAACGCTGATGCACTTCAATTTTCACCTTGCCGGAGGCCACCACATCGAACAACTCCGCCCCCAGCGCCTCAAGATCGGCACGCTTGGCGGTATAGCTGACGATGGTCGGGCGCGTCACGAAGAGCGAGCCTTTCTGCGAAAGCAGCAGCAAGTCAAGCGGCGGCACCGGGCCGGAGGCATTGCCGTAGGTAACCAGCATGCCGAGCGGGCGCAAACTGTCGAGCGAGCCCATGAAGGTATCTTTGCCGACGCCGTCGTAAACCACCGGCACGCCTTCGCCGCCGGTAATTTGACGGACACGGTCAACGAAGTTTTCAGTGCTGTAATTGATCACATGATCGCAACCATGCGCCTTGGCCAATTCGCCCTTGGCGGCTGAACCAACCGTGCCGATCACCGTCGCGCCCAAGGCTTTGGCCCACTGGCAGGCGATCAAGCCGACGCCGCCAGCAGCGGCATGAATCAACACCGCATCACCCGGTTGCACGCGGTAGGTTTTGCGCAGCAAATAGGCGGCGGTCAGGCCCTGTAGCATCATCGCCGCAGCCGTATCAAAAGAAATGCTATCGGGCAATTTCAACAGGCGATGCGCCGGAATATTGCGCGCTTCGGCATAGGCGCCAATCGGCCCGCCAGCGTAGGCAACGCGATCACCAACCTGCACTTCAGTCACCCCGGCGCCAACC
>JBDKHF010000084.1:0-26994 GCA_039797825.1 Pseudomonadota bacterium
GTAAGAAAAAAATCGTGATTCCACTATTGACTGAGGGGGTTTGTTGTTTTAAAGTGGGTAAACGTGTTGAAAAGTGGGTAAACGGGGAGCGAGACGAGGGATGTTCGAGGGGGCTGCAGCACTCAATCTGGATGCGAAAGGGCGGCTTGCCATTCCGGCAAGGCATCGCGAAGCCCTGCTCGCCGCCAGCGAGGGTTCGCTCGTCCTGACGGCGCACCCCCATCGCTGCCTGCTGCTCTACCCGTCGCCGGCCTGGCAGCCGATCCGTGACCAGATCCTCAAGGCATCCAGCCTCGATCCGCGGGCGGCGTCGATCAAGCGCGTGCTGGTCGGCAATGCGCGCACCGAGGAGCCGGATTCGGCCGGGCGCATCCTGATTGCGCCGGAGTTGCGCGAATACGCCCAGTTCGAGAAAACCGTCTATCTGGTCGGCATGGGTACCCATTTCGAAATCTGGAGCGAGGCCGGTTGGCGGAAGCAGAACGACCTGGCTGCCGAGGCGCTGTCCGGCGACCTGCCGCCGGGCTTCGGAGATCTCGTGCTGTGACCGGGGGCGGCGCCCACGTCACGGTGCTGCTTGAAGAGGCGGTGGAGGCCCTGGCGATCAAAGCTGACGGTGTCTACGTTGACGCCACCTTCGGGCGGGGCGGGCATAGCCGCCGGATTCTTTCCTGTCTGAACGAGCAAGGGCGCCTGGTGGCGCTCGATCGCGATCCGCAGGCGATTGCCGCTGGCGAGGCGCTGGGCGATTCCCGTTTTCAGTTGGTGCATCGTGCTTTCGGCGAATTGGCCGAGGCGGCCGATGAAGCCGGAATTTCCGGTGTCGATGGAATTTTGTTTGATGTAGGGGTGTCGTCGCCGCAAATCGACGATGGGGAGCGCGGCTTCAGCTTCCGCTACGACGCGCCGCTCGACATGCGTATGGATACGACGCAGGGCGAGACGGCGGCCGAGTGGCTGGCGCGGGCCGAGGTGAGGGACATAACGGAGGTTATTAGAAACTATGGCGAAGAACGGTTTGCTTTCCAGATTGCAAAGAAGGTTGTGGCTGCTCGGCTCGAACAACCTATTGTCACAACAGGCCAGTTCGCGGCCATCGTACGCGCGACCGTGCGCACCCGTGAGCCAGGGCAGGACCCGGCGACGCGCAGCTTTCAAGCTTTACGGATTCATATCAATCAAGAGCTCCGCCAGCTGGAGATAGCGCTGCCGCAGGCGCTTGCGTTGCTTAAGCCGGGTGGCCGACTGGTGGTGATTTCCTTTCATTCGCTGGAAGACCGGATTGTCAAAAACTTCATGCGCAACGAGTCGGTGGCTGACGATATGCCGAAGGGGCTGCCCTTGCGCGCCGATCAGTTGCCCAAGCCCAAGCTGCGCCTGGTTGGCAAGCAGATCAAGCCATCGGCTGCCGAAATCCGCGCCAATCCCCGGGCGCGTAGCGCGGTGATGCGTGTGGCTGAAAAAATGTAATGGTCCGTTTCAATATGATCCTTCTTCTGATTGTGGTGGTTTGTGCGTTGGGTGTGGTGACCTCCCAGCATCGCGCGCGCAAGCTTTTCCAGAATTTGGAGGGGGAGCAGGAGCGGGTGCGCCAGCTGGATGTTGAATACGGCCAGTTGCAACTTGAAATGTCGACCTGGGCGACGCATCCACGCATCGAAAAAATTGCCCGTGACCGTTTGCACATGGTGACGCCGGATGCGACCGGTCGGGTTGTAACGCCGCTACCGGTGGTGGTTGCCAAGCCGGCGCCGAAAAAGGGAGGGCGCTGATGGTGGTTGGTCGTCGCCCGCAACGGGGGCATCGGTTTACGGAAAGTCCGGTGCTGCAATTGGCTTTGCAGGGTTGGCGTTCGCGCACGGTGGGCTTGTTGTTGATGGGCGCTTTTTTGGCCTTGGTGGCGCGCGGCTTTTATTTGCAGGTGATTAACAACGATTTCCTGCAGCAGAAGGGCGATTCGCGTTATCTCCGCGATATCGAAGTCTCGGCTTCGCGTGGCAAGATCATGGATCGCAATGGCGACATGCTGGCGGTGTCGACGCCGATGAAGGCGGTCTGGGCGATTCCGGCTGATGCGCGGACGATGACGGCGCCCCAGAAGAAACAACTGGCCGATCTGCTGGATATGCCGGTGCGCGAGCTGGATGGCAAGATTGCTGCGGATAAAACTTTTGTCTTCATCAAGCGTCAGCTGCCGCCGGAAACGGTTGATCGGATTGCGGCCCTCAAATTTCCGGGCGTGCATAACGAGCAGGAATATCGCCGTTTTTACCCGACGGGTGACATGACTGCGCATATCGTTGGCTTTACTGGTGTTGATGACAAAGGTCTTGAAGGCGTTGAACTGGCATTTCAGCAAAGCCTGCTCGGCCATGTTGGCAGCCGTACCGTGATTCGTGACCGGCGCGGCAGCATTGTTGAGGACGTCGGGGCAACCAAGCCGCCGCAGGACGGCAAGGATGTTCGCCTGGCTCTGGATTCGAAAATTCAGTACCTGGCTTATAGCCATTTGAAGGCTGCGGTTGAAACCCATAACGCGAAGGCTGGCGGGGTCATCGTGATTGATGCGCGGACTGGTGAAATTCTGGCGCTGGCCAACTGGCCGACTTATAACCCGAACAATCGCCAGCATCTTTCGGGCGCGCAGCTGCGTAACCGGGCTTTAACTGATACGTTCGAGCCGGGGTCGGTGATGAAGCCGTTCACCGCCGCTTTGGCGCTGGAAAAAGGCAAGGTCCGCTTCGATACGATCATCAATTGTGCGCCGGGTCGGATGACCATCGGCAGCGCGACTATTTCCGATGCGCACCCGCATGGCGCGCTGACCGTGGCACAGGTTATCCAGAAATCTTCAAACATCGGAACGGCAAAAATTGCGCTGAGTTTTCCCCCCAAGGAGATGTGGGAGATGTTTGACAGCATTGGCTTTGGACAGGCGCCCAATCTTGGCTTTCCTGGTGAAGTCAATGGTCGCCTGCGGCCCTGGAAAAACTGGCGGCCAATTGAGCAGGCGACGATGTCCTATGGGCATGGCATTGCCGTCAGCTTGGTTCAGTTAGCGCGTGCTTACACCGTGTTTGCGCGTGATGGCGAATTGATGCCCCTTTCGCTGACTCGTCTGGACGATACGCCGGTGCGTGGGGTCAGGGTCTTCTCGCCGCACACAGTGCGCGAAGTGCGCGCC
Organism: Pseudomonadota bacterium; assembly: GCA_039797825.1. Taxonomy (GTDB): domain Bacteria; phylum Pseudomonadota; class Gammaproteobacteria; order Burkholderiales; family Rhodocyclaceae; genus Azonexus. The sequence continues at coordinate 3,185 of JBDKHF010000084.1, forward strand.
ATGCTGGAAATGGCGGTCCAGCCGGAGGGCACTGCGCCCAAGGCGCGGGTGCCGGGCTATCGGGTGGGTGGCAAGACCGGCACGGCTTACAAAGTTGAGGGTGGTGTTTACGCCAGAAAATATGTTGCCTCGTTTGTCGGAATTGCGCCGATCAGCGATCCGCGTCTGGTGGTTGCGGTGATGATCGACGAGCCTTCTGGTCGCGGGCATTACGGCGGTGATGTCGCCGGCCCGGCGTTTTCACAGATTACCGGCGGTGCTTTGCGGACTTTGGGCATTCCACCGGATGCTCCTTTGCAGGTGGCCGAAGCGGCTGCTGGAAAGGGGCGCTTGTGAAATCACCGCGTGAAATTTTGGATCGCCTCGAAACCTTGGGTGTGGTCCCGACCGGCGTGGCGGATGACAGCCGTCAGGTAGAACCGGGTGATGTATTTCTGGCTTACCCCGGTGATCTGGCCGATGGCCGGCAATATATTGCCGATGCAATCGAGCGCGGCGCGCTTGCCGTGCTGTGGCAACCCGATGGCAAATTTACGTGGAATTCGGCGTTGACCGTAAGCAACCTGTCGGTTGAGGCTTTGCGTCCACTCGCCGGGCCGCTGGCGCATGCGGTTTATGGGCATCCCAGCGAAGCGTTGTCACTGATCGCGGTGACCGGCACGAATGGCAAGACAACGATCAGCCAGTGTATCGCTCAGGCCTATCCGAAACCGTGCGCGATTATCGGGACACTGGGCGCCGGTTTTCCCGGTGGATTGATTGAAACTGGGTTTACCACGCCGGAAGCGACGACCTTGATGCGCTATCTCGCCAAATTCCGTCAGGATGGCGCGCTGGCTTGCGCATTGGAAGCCAGTTCGATTGGTATCGAAGAAGGCCGGATCAACGGCGCACGGGTTGATGTTGCCGTATTCACCAATTTCACCCGCGACCATCTGGATTACCACGGCAGCATGGCGGCTTATGCGGCGGCCAAGGAAAAACTGTTTGCCTGGCCGCGTTTGCGTACGGCAATCATTAATCTGGACGACGATTTCGGGCTGAAATTAATGCGCGAGACCAGCGCAATGCGTGTTCTCGGTTACGGGATTGGCGAAGCAAGGCGCGATTTTCCGGCATTGGTGCGCGCTGAAGGTCTGATCGACACCCCGTTCGGTCAACGCTTCACTCTGGTCTTGCCGAATGGTCGCGCCACCGTTGATAGCGCACTGATTGGTCGTTACAACATCTCCAACCTGCTGGCCGTCGCGGCGGTTTTGCATGATGCCGGTGTCCAGCCCAGCGAAGTAGCACGTCGTCTGTCCGAGTTGACTGCGCCGCCAGGCCGCATGGAACGCGTGGGCGGCCTCGGCGAACCGCTGGTCATCATCGATTATTGCCATACACCGGATGCCTTGGACAATGCGCTGACTACCCTGCGTGCTGTGGCGGCGGCGCGTGTCGGCCAGCTAGCGGTTGTCTTCGGTTGCGGCGGTGACCGTGATCAGGGCAAGCGTCCGCAAATGGGCGAACTGGCTGCGGCCAAAGCGGATCGTGTCCTGGTCACTAGCGATAACCCGCGCAGCGAAGCACCACAAGCCATCATTGACGCCATTTTGGCCGGCATGACCAGCGCCAATATTGAAGTTGATCGAGCGGCTGCAATTCGCCGGGCAGTACTGGAGGCCGATGTGCGTGACGTGATCCTGCTCGCTGGCAAGGGGCATGAGTCCTATCAGGAAATTGCCGGCGTCCGCCATCCATTCTCCGATGTCGCGCAGGCGCAGGCCGCCTTGCTGCTGCGTCAACAAAATTTCCAGGAGGTCGCTGAATGAACTGGCTGCTTTCGCAAGTCGCAAGCGCGGTTGATGGCCGCTTGATCGGTGCCGATCTGGCGCTCAACGGTGTTTCTACCGATACCCGGGCAATTGAAGCGGGTCAGCTCTTCATTGCCTTGTGCGGTGAACGCTTCGATGCTCATGATTTTCTTGCGCCGGCTGCCGAAACCGCTGCTGCCTTGATGGTCTCCGATGCCAGCAAACTGCCGGCTGGCGTCTCGGCGGTGCTGGTCAATGACACCCGTTTGGCGCTCGGTCGTCTTGCGGCTGCCTGGCGTGCCAGTTTTAAGTTACCGGTGATCGCTGTCACCGGCTCAAACGGCAAAACTACGACCAAGGAAATGATTGCCGCCATTCTCAAGGCCGAGTTCGGCGCTGCCGTGTTGTCGACACGGGGCAATCTCAATAACGATATTGGCTTACCGCTGACCCTGCTTGGTCTGCGTGCCTCGCATCGCGCTGCGGTGATTGAAATGGGCATGAATCATCCGGGCGAAATCGCCTATTTGGCGCCGCTTGGTGCGCCGACTGTGGCGCTGGTCACCAATGCCCAGCGCGCCCACCTCGAAGGTATGGGCGACATGGATGAAGTGGCGCGCGAAAAAGGCAGCATCTTTGCCGGTTTGCAGGCGAACGGCGTTGCCGTAATCAATGCCGACGATAGCTACGCCGATCTCTGGCGGGTGATGGCTGGCCAGCATGCGCTACGTACTTTCGCCATTGATCATGCTGCCGATGTGCGTGGCAATGTTCGTCAGCATGGTCTTGAAATCGCCATTGATTTGACTGCCGCCGAAGGCGATGCCGCTATTACGCTACACATTCCGGGTCGTCACAATGCACGCAACGCAGTGGCTGCTGCTGCCGCTTGTCTGGCGGCTGGCGTAACAATCAGCGCGGTGGCAACTGGACTCGAAGCCTTTGCTGGCGTCAAGGGTCGTCTGCAACGCCGTACCGGCAAACTGGGCGCTGAACTTCTTGACGACACCTATAACGCCAACCCGGATTCGGTACGCGCCGGGATCGACGTACTGGCCGCAACGATAGGCCGCAAATTGCTGGTGCTCGGCGATATGGGCGAAATCGGTGAAGCCAGCGGCCAGTATCACGACGAAATCGGTGGTTATGCCAAGAGTCAGGGCGTCGACCGCCTGTTCGCCCTCGGCGATGCCGCGCAACAGGCGGTACGCAACTTCGGCGAAGGCGCCAGGCATTTCTGCAATATCGAAAAGCTGATTGCTGCGGTCAACAAGGAATTGGGGCCGGAAACCACGGTGCTGGTGAAGGGTTCGCGTTTTATGAAAATGGAACGCGTGGTGGATGCCCTCGCTGCAGCCATCCCCGCTGAGGAGAAAAACTGATGCTGCTGGCTCTCGCCCAATGGCTTGCTCAGGACGTGCGCTTTTTCAACGTCTTCAACTACATCACGCTGCGCACAGTGTTGGCGACGATGACGGCGCTGTTGATTTCATTTGCGGCAGGCCCCGGCGTGATTCGCTGGCTGGCCGCCAAAAAAATCGGCCAGGCGGTGCGTACTGATGGCCCGCAAACCCATTTGGTCAAGTCCGGTACGCCGACCATGGGCGGCGTGCTGATCCTGATTTCGATTGGCATCACAACCCTGCTCTGGGGTGATTTGACCAATAAATACGTGTGGACCGTACTGATTGTGACCTTGGGTTTTGGTATCGTCGGCTGGTACGACGACTGGAAAAAAGTGGTGTACCGCGATCCGAAAGGACTCTCGGCGGGCTGGAAATATTTCTGGCAATCCCTCCTTGGCCTCGGTGCTGCGCTATTTCTCGCCTTTTCGGCCAAGACCGGTGCGCAAACCGAGTTGATTGTTCCCTTCTTCAAGACCATCGCCTATCCGCTCGGGATAGTCGGCTTTATCACGCTGACCTACTTTGTCATCGTCGGCACCAGCAATGCGGTCAACCTGACCGATGGCCTGGATGGCCTGGCGATTATGCCAACGGTCATGATTGCCGCCGCATTCGCCATCTTTGCCTACGTTACCGGCCACGCCGTACTGGCCAAATACCTGTTCATTCCCTACGTGCCGGGCGCGGGTGAGTTGTGCATCCTGCTCGGGGCGATTGCCGGGGCCGGGCTCGGCTTCCTCTGGTTCAACGCCTATCCGGCGGAAGTCTTCATGGGCGATGTGGGCGCCTTGTCGCTTGGTGCCGCGCTCGGCACCGTTGCCGTCATTCTGCGTCAGGAAATCGTGCTGCTGATCATGGGTGGCGTGTTCGTCGTCGAAACGCTTTCGGTGATGCTGCAAGTCGGCTACTTCAAATACACCAAGAAAAAATTTGGCGAGGGCCGTCGCATCCTGCGCATGGCGCCGCTGCATCACCACTTTGAACAAACCGGCTGGAAGGAGACGCAAGTCGTCGTCCGCTTCTGGATTATCACCATCATGCTCGTGCTGGTCGGGCTGTCTTCGTTGAAGTTGCGCTGATGGAACTCAAGGGCAAACGCGTTCTGGTGGTCGGGCTCGGTGAGTCCGGACTGGCGATGGCCAAATGGCTGCATCGCCAGGGCGCGCTGGTCCGGGTTGCCGATTCCCGCGATACCCCGCCGAACGTTGATGCCCTGCAACGCGTCGCGCCGGGGGCTGAATTGATCGCCGGGTCATTTGTCGCGGCACCGTTTGCCAGCGCTGACTTGGTTGCCTTGTCGCCCGGTGTGGCCAAGGCGACACCGGCGATTGCTGCGGTCAACCTGCCTTTGATCTCGGAAATTGAGTTGTTCGCCGCCGGCGTGCGCGAGCAAGTGCCCGGTTCAAAGATCATCGCCATCACCGGCAGCAACGGCAAAACGACAACCACGGCGCTGACCGCCCACCTGCTTAACGCAGCCGGCGTGCCGGCCATCGCCTGCGGCAACATCTCGCCGTCGGCGCTCGATGCGCTGATGGATGCGCAGGATGCCGGCGTTTTGCCGCAAGTCTGGGTCGTCGAACTCTCCAGTTTCCAGCTTGAAACCACGCACCACCTGAATGCTGAAGCCGCTACGGTGCTGAACATTTCAGAGGATCATCTCGACCGCTACGCCGGCAGCCTGGCCGACTACGCCGCCGCCAAATCGCGTGTCTTCCAGGGCAAGGGCGTCATGGTGCTCAACCGCGATGACGACTGGTCGATGGCCAATGGTCGCTGTGGTCGCAAAATGATTACTTTTGGCCTGGATTCCGCCCCGCGTGCTGTCGATTACGGCTACGCCGCCGGGGCTATCTGGCGCGGCAAGGAGCAACTGGTTGCGGTCGACGCCTTGAAACTGTCAGGATTGCACAATGCGGCTAATGCGATGGCGGCGTTGGCTTTGTGCGAAGCGATTGGGGTTGCTGCCAGCAAATTGGTCGAGCCGCTGAAATCGTTTGCCGGCTTGCCGCACCGCGTTGAAACCGTGGCCGAAATCGACGGCGTGCTTTACGTTGATGATTCGAAAGGCACCAATGTTGGCGCCACGCTGGCGGCCATCGAGGGTATGGGGCGCCAGGTCGCCATCATTCTCGGTGGTGAAGGCAAGGGGCAGGATTTTTCACCACTCAAGCCCGCACTGGAAAAACATGGTCGCGCTGTCGCGCTGATCGGCTGCGATGCGGCGGCAATCGGCATGGCGCTTGAAGGCAGTGGCGTGCCGACGCGCATTCTGGGCGATATGGAAGCTGCAGTGCGTTGGCTGGCTGGCCATGCCCAAGCAGGCGATTGCGTGTTGCTCTCGCCGGCCTGCGCCAGCCTCGACATGTACCGCAATTACGCCCACCGTGCCGAGGCCTTCATCGCAGCGGTCAAGGGGCTGGCCGCATGATTATCCAAGCGCTCGATGCGCCGCGCCGCCAAGTCGATGAAATCGATTACGCCCTGCTCTGGAGCGTCCTTATTCTGTTGTTCACCGGCTTGGTGATGGTTTATTCGTCATCTATCGCCATCGCCGAGGCCGGACGTTTTACCGGTCATCAGCCAGCCTACTATCTGGTGCGCCACGGCATTTTTATGTGCATCGGCATCGTCGCGGCGGCAGTTGCTTTCCAGGTGCCGCTCAGTTTGTGGCAAAAATATTCGCCCTACCTGTTCATGATCGGTGTCGTCTTGCTGGCTTTTGTGCTGATCCCCGGTATCGGCAAGGATGTCAATGGCGCGCGGCGCTGGCTGCCACTGGGTTTTGCCAACCTGCAGCCATCCGAATTGATGAAGTTGTTCGCGGTGCTCTACGCCGCCGACTACACCGTGCGCAAAATCAATGTCATGCATGATTTGAAGCAGGCCTTTTTGCCGATGTTCGGCGCGATGGTGATCGTCGGCATGCTGTTGCTGAAAGAGCCGGACTTTGGTGCTTTCGTCGTCATCATCTCGATTGCGATGGGCATTCTGTTCCTCGGCGGGCTGAAGGCGCGGCTCTTTGCCATGCTGATCGTCGGCTTGCTGATTGCCTTCGCGGTCATGATCATTGTCTCGCCCTACCGCCGGGACCGTGTCTTTGGCTTCATGGACCCGTGGGCGGATGCCTTTGGTCGTGGCTACCAGCTATCGCATTCACTGATTGCTTTCGGGCGCGGCGAGCTGTTCGGTGTCGGTCTCGGTGCCAGTGTCGAAAAACTGTTTTATTTGCCGGAAGCGCATACCGATTTCCTGATGGCGGTGATCGCAGAAGAACTCGGCTTCTTCGGCGTGTTGGCGGTGATCGCCCTGTTTGCCCTGCTCGTCCAGCGCGCTTTTGCAATTGGCCGGCAATGCGTGCCGCTCGGTCGCCTTTATCCGGCTTTGGTCGCGATGGGCATCGGCATCTGGTTTGGCGTTCAGTCCTTCATCAATATTGGCGTGAATATGGGCCTGCTGCCAACCAAGGGCCTGACCTTGCCACTGATGAGTTTTGGCGGTTCGGGCATATTTGCCAACTGCGTGGCTTTGGCGATTCTGTTGCGGGTTGACTGGGAGAATCGGCAACTGATGAGAGGTGGCAAACTATGAGCCGCACGATTATGGTCATGGCCGGCGGTACCGGTGGCCACATTTTCCCGGCCCTTGCCGTCGCACATAAATTGCGCGATGCCGGTTGGCGCGTTGTCTGGCTCGGTAATCCGGATGGAATGGAAGCCCGTTTGGTGCCGCAGCATGGTTTCGAGATGGTCAACCTGAAGTTTGCCGCGCTGCGCGGCAAAGGCTTGCTGCGCAAACTGCTCTTGCCGCTCAATTTGCTCAAGGGTTTTTGGCAGGCACAGAAAGCCATTCGCCAGGTGCAGCCCAATGTGGTGCTCGGCATGGGCGGCTACATCACCTTTCCGGGCGGCATGATGGCCTCCCTGCTCGGGAAGCCTTTGGTCGTCCATGAGCAAAACTCGGTGGCTGGACTGGCCAATCGGGTTTTGGCTGGGGTGGCTGACCGGATCGCCACCGGTTTTCCGGAAGTGATCAACAAGGGCGTTTGGGTGGGTAATCCGGTGCGTCAGGATATTGCCCAAATTGCTCCGCCGGCTGAGCGTTTTGCCGAGCGCAGCGGCGCGCTGCGCTTGCTGGTGATTGGTGGCAGCCTCGGTGCGCAAGCGCTCAATGAAATGGTCCCGCAGGGCATGGCGCTACTGGGTGAAAACGAGCTGCCACAGATCGTGCACCAAGCGGGTGAAAAGCATATCGAGGCGCTCAAGGCGAGTTACGCCGCCGTTGGCGTCGAGGCCCATTGCGTGCCGTTTATTGAAGACATGGCCGGGGCTTATGCTTGGGCCGATCTGGTTATTTGCCGTTCTGGCGCGTTGACCGTAGCCGAGTTGGCGGCAGCGGGTGTGGCGAGTATTTTGGTGCCCTTCCCGCATGCGGTGGATGACCACCAGACCGGCAATGCCAAATTTTTGGTCAACGTCGGCGGCGCCTTCCTATTGCCACAAACCGATTTGACGCCGGAAACGATTGCGCTGATCCGTAACTATTCCCGCGGTCAACTGCTCGAAATGGCCGAAAAGGCACGCAGTCTGGCTAAACCCGATGCCACCGCAGAAGTGGCCAATCTCTGCGCAGAGAGTGCGAAATGAAACATAAGGTTAAACATATCCACTTCGTCGGCGTTGGCGGCTCGGGCATGAGCGGCATTGCCGAAGTGCTGGTCCATCTCGGCTATACGGTCAGCGGTTCGGATATTGCCGCCAGCGCAACAACGCGGCGTCTTGAAGGCGAAGGCGTCAAGGTGATGATCGGCCACGCCGCCGAAAATGCCGCCGGCGCCGATGCCGTTGTGACCTCGACGGCGGTTAAAGCCGACAACCCGGAAGTCATCGCCGCCCGCGAGCGCAAGATTCCCGTCGTCCCGCGCGCCCAGATGCTGGCCGAGTTGATGCGCCTCAAGCGCGGCATCGCCATCGCCGGCACGCACGGCAAAACGACGACGACCAGCCTGGTCGCCAGCATTCTGGCCGAAGGCGGCATTGATCCGACTTTCGTCATCGGTGGTCGCTTGAATGCCGCCGGGGCCAATGCGCGCCTGGGTAGCGGCGATTTCATCGTCGCCGAGGCCGATGAATCCGATGCCTCGTTTCTCTTTTTGTCGCCGGTCATTTCGGTGGTCACCAATATCGATGCTGACCACATGGAAACCTACGGTCACGATTTTGAGAAACTCAAAGGTGCCTTCGTCGATTTTCTCAGTCGTCTGCCCTTCTACGGCGTTGCCGTGCTGTGCGGTGACGATGCCAACGTGCGCGCCATCATGCCGCAAGTCGCCAAGCAGATCGTTACTTACGGGCTGTCACCGGACTGCAATTTCCACGCTGAAAATATCGTTGCCGATAACGGCCAGATGCGCTTTGTTTGTGTGCGGGTCAATGGCTCGATTTCGCGTTTGTCGATCACTCTCAACACACCGGGCCTGCACAATGTGCTGAATGCATTGGCGGCGATTGCCGTGGCCACCGAAGTTGGCGTTTCTGACGTCGCCATCATCAAGGCGCTTGCCGAATTCAAGGGCGTTGGCCGGCGCTTCCAGCGTTATGGCGAAGTTGCCTTGCCGGCTGGGGGTTCCTTCACCCTGGTCGATGATTACGGCCATCACCCGGTTGAAATGGCTGCCACCCTGGCCGCTGCCCGTGGCGCCTTTCCTGATCGGCGTCTGGTGCTGGCCTTCCAGCCGCATCGCTACACCCGCACCCGTGACTGCTTTGAAGATTTCGTCAAAGTACTGTCCACGGTCGACGCGCTTTTGCTCTCAGAAATTTATGCCGCCGGCGAGGCGCCGATTGTCGCTGCCGATGGCCGTTCGCTGGCCCGCGCCTTGCGTGTGATCGGCAAGGTGGAGCCGGTCTTTGTCGAGGATATCGCGGCCATGCCGCAAACGATTATGGATGTCGCTCGTGCTGGCGACGTGGTTTTGTGCATGGGCGCCGGTTCGATCGGTGCCGTGCCGGGGAAAGTGGTGGAATTCAAATGAGCGGATTCGGTAAAGTCGCAGTCCTTTTCGGTGGTTCATCCGCCGAGCGCGAAGTCTCCCTCAACAGCGGCTCGCGGGTGCTGGCCGCGCTGCAAGGGCAGGGCATCGACGCGCACGCCTTCGATCCGGCTGAACAGCCGCTCGATGCGCTCAAGGGTTATGACCGCGCTTTCGTCGCCTTGCACGGTCGACACGGCGAAGACGGCACAATTCAGGGCGCGCTGGAACTGATGCACATTCCCTACACCGGGTCAGGCGTCATGGCTTCCGCTCTCGGTATGGACAAATTCCGTACCAAACTGTTGTGGCAGGCAGCCGGCTTGCCGGTGCCGGAATATGCAATCCTGACTGCTGATTCCGATTTTGCCGATATTGAAGAAGAACTGGGCCTGCCGATCTTCGTCAAGCCGGCGCATGAAGGCTCGTCAATCGGCATCAGCAAGGTCAAGGAACACAACACGCTGCACCTGGCTTATGCCGAGGCCGCCAAATATGACCCGTTGGTCATCGCCGAAAAGGGCGTGATGGGTGGTGAATACACGGTCGGCATCATCGGTCGCGGTGACGAGATGGTCGCTTTGCCGATCATCAAGATCGAGCCGGCCACCGACTGGTACGACTACGAAGCCAAATACAACCGCGACGATACGCGCTACCTGTGCCCGTGTGGGCTGAGCGAAGCCAAGGAAATGGAAATTCGCAAGGGCGCGCTGGAAGCCTTTCGCATTCTGGGTGGCCGGGGTTGGGGGCGCGTTGATTTTCTGATGGATGAAGCGGGCAATCACTATTTTCTTGAAGTGAATACTGCGCCGGGGATGACCGATCATTCGCTGGTGCCGATGGCGGCGCGAGTCAATGGCATGGATTACCCAACTTTGGTGCGGCGTGTACTCGAACTTGCAAGCAACGACTGAGACGGTGAATGTGGAACAAACCGCACCTGCTGAGCGCCATTGCCGACCTGTTGATCCTGGTTGCGGCGGCAGCATTGCTGGCCGCCGGTGCGGTTTGGCTGGTGCGCGTGCCTTCGCTGCCGGTGCGTCAGGTGGTTTTTGCCGAGGCTCTGCCGCACACGCGTCGGCTCGAAGTGGAACAGATTTTGCCATCGGCGCTGAAAGGCAATTTTTTCAGCCTGAATCTGGAAATGGTGCGTGGTTCGCTCGAAAAACTGCCCTGGGTGCGCAAGGTGGAAGTCCGGCGAATCTGGCCGGCGCGGCTCGAAGTCAAGGTCGAGGAACATCGCCCGGCAGCGCGTTGGGGCGAGGGGCGTGGCGAGTTGGTCAACAGTTACGGCGAAGTCTTCGTGGCAAGCTTGGTCGAAGAAGAAGCAGCGGCCTTGCCGCTCCTGTTTGGCCCGGCCGGGACTGCGCAAGAGGTATTGAAACGTTACAGCGAGCTGGTTGGCTCGTTCAAGGCGGTGGACGAAAAGCCGGTGCAGGTGACTTTGTCGCCCCGTCTGGCCTGGCAGTTGAAGCTGGAGCGCGGCATGTTGGTGGATTTGGGGCGCGAGCAGCCCAAGGCGCCGCTGGGCGTGCGTCTGCAGCGCTTTATCGAAGTGTATCCAGAGGTCGTCGCCAAGCGTGCGCAGCGACCGGCGGTGGTGGATTTGCGGTATCCGAATGGCTTTGCGATTCGGGTCGCAGGCGAAGTGAAGGGGAAGTAAAGATATGAGCAGAGAAAACAAGGATCTGGTGGTCGGGCTGGATATCGGCACGTCGAAAATCGTCGCGCTGGTTGCCGAGATCAATCAGGAAGGCCACCTCAACATCATCGGCATGGGCTCGCAGGATTCGCGCGGCCTGAAAAAGGGGGTCGTGGTCAACATCGAAGAGACCGTGCATACGATCAGCCGTGTCGTGCAAGAGGTTGAGTTGATGGCCGACTGCAAGGTGAAGGATGTCTATACCGGCATCGCCGGCAGCCACATCAAGAGCTTCAACTCGAACGGCATGGTCGCGATCAAGGACAAGGAAGTGACGCCAACCGACGTCGAGCGCGTTATCGAAACCGCCAAGGCGATGCCAATTCCGGCCGATCAGGAAATTTTGCATATCCTGACCCAGGAATTCGTGATTGACGGCCAGGACGGCATCCGCGAGCCGATTGGCATGAGCGGCATGCGCCTGGAAGTCAAAACGCACATCGTTACCGGTGCTGTTTCTGCTGCGCAAAATATCGTCAAATGCGTCCGCCGCTGTGGCCTGGAGGTCAATGATCTGGTGCTGCAACCGCTGGCTTCAAGCTACGCGGTGCTTTCGGAAGACGAAAAGGATCTTGGTGTTTGTCTGATCGACATCGGCGGCGGGACAACTGACATTGCGGTGTGGACGCAAGGGGCGATTCGCCACACCTCGGTGATCCCGATTGCCGGCGACCAGATCACCAACGATATCGCGATGGCCTTGCGCACGCCAACCCGCGAAGCCGAAGACATCAAGTGCAAGTACGGCTGCGCCCTGTCGCAACTGGCTGATGCCGCCGAGACGATGGAAGTGGCCGGCGTTGATGACCGGCCCAGCCGCAAGCTGAGCCGTCGCGCTCTGGCCGATGTGATTCAGCCGCGTGTCGAAGAGCTTTATGAGCTGATTCAGAACGAATTACGGCGCGCCGGTTTCGAGGAGGTTTTGTCCTCCGGCATCGTGTTGACCGGCGGCGCCAGCGTCATGCCCGGCATGGTCGAGTTGGGTGAGGAAATCTTCCAAATGCCGGTGCGCCTCGGTAACCCGAAATACAGCGGCAGTCTGGCTGATGTCGTGCAAAGCCCACGTTTTTCCACCGCCTTCGGCCTGCTGCTTGAAGCGCAGGCACAACGCAAGCGCGGTCAGAAGATCAAGGAAAAGCAGAGCGCCAAAGATGTTTTCGACGGCATGAAGTCGTGGTTTGCCAAGAATTTTTGATTTATTACAGTTTTTTCAGCGGAGGTAGTCATGTTTGAAATTATCGAGAAAGAGGAAGAATCCGGCACCATCATCAAGGTGTTCGGGGTGGGCGGTGCGGGTGGCAATGCCATCGAGCACATGATTCACGAAGGGGTAAACGGCGTTGAATTTATCGCCGCCAATACTGATGCGCAGGCGCTGAGCCGCAATGCGGCTTCCAGCAAGCTGTCGCTGGGTAAAACCGGTCTCGGCGCGGGCGCCAAGCCGGAAAAAGGTCAGGAAGCCGCCCAGGCGCACCGCGACGAAATTCGCGCCAGCCTGGAAGGTGCGCACATGGCCTTCATCACCGCCGGCATGGGTGGTGGCACAGGGACTGGCGCGGCGCCCGTGGTGGCCGAGATTGCTCGTGAAATGGGCATTCTGACTGTTGGCGTGGTAACCAAGCCGTTCAGCTTTGAAGGCAACAAGCGGATGAAGTCCGCCGAAGCCGGTATTGCCGAATTCTCCAAGCACGTCGATTCGCTGATCGTCATCCTCAACGACAAGTTGATGGAAGTCATGGGCTACGACGCCGATGTCGACGATTGCTTCCGTGCGGCTGACGACGTGCTGAAAAACGCGGTCGGCGGGATTGCTGAAATCATTACCTATCCGGGCCTGGTTAACGTCGACTTTGAAGACGTCCGCACCGTGATGGGTGAAATGGGTCGTGCGATGATGGGTTCCTCGGCTGCAGCCGGCGTTGATCGCGCCCGTATCGCTGCCGAGCAAGCGGTTGCTTCGCCGCTGCTCGAAGGCGTCAATTTGTCCGGTGCCAAAGGCGTGCTGGTCAATATTACCGCCGCCAAGGGTGGCCTGAAAATGAAGGAAGTCAACGAAGTGATGAACACCGTCAAGGCTTTCGCTGCCGATGACGCACACATCATCTTTGGTGCGGTCTACGACGAATTGATGGGCGATTCCTTGCGCGTCACCGTGGTCGCTACCGGTCTCGGCCAGGTGGTCGCCAAGCGTCAGTCTTTTGAAGTGATCAACACGCCCGTGATGCAGGCAACCGGCACCCATGACGCGATTGCCTACAGCTCGACGCCTGATTACTCGCACCTTGATGTCCCTGCTGTGGTGCGTAAAGGCAATCGCAATGTCACCGTTGAAGCCCTGGCCAACAGTGGCGTTGATCGTTACGATATTCCGGCTTTCCTGCGCAAACAGGCAGACTGATTCAGGAATAACCTCTCTGAAAAAGGTTGGCGGCGCCTTGTGTTACAATGCGCCGCCTCCCCATATTTTCAAGCACTTACATGCTAAAGCAGCGAACTTTAAAGACAATTATCCGCGCCTCTGGCGTCGGCCTGCACGGTGGTGTCAAGGTCAATATGGCCCTGCGTCCCGCGGCACCGAATACCGGTATTGTTTTTCGCCGCGTTGATCTGCCTGAGCCGGTTGATATACCCGCCAAGGCAATGATGGTTGGCGATACCCGCATGTGTTCCTGTCTGGAAAAAGAGGGTGTCAAAGTGGGAACCATCGAACACCTGATGTCGGCTTTTGCCGGTTTGGGTATCGATAACGCCTGGGTTGATCTGGATGCGCCGGAAGTGCCCATTCTTGACGGCTCCGCCGCACCGTTTGTTTTTCTGATCCAGTCCGCCGGCATCGAAGAGCAGAACGCAGCCAAGAAATTTATTCGCGTCACCCAGCCCATCGAAGTTCGTGATGGCGACAAATGGGCGCGTTTCGAGCCTTACGACGGTTACCGTCTGACTTTCTCCATCGTTTTTAATCATCCGGCGATTGATAAATCGGCACAAAAAGCTGAGATTGATTTTGCTGAACAGTCCTACACCCGCGAAGTAGCGCGTGCGCGCACCTTTGGCTTCATGCAGGAAGTTGAATACCTGCGCGAAAATGGTCTCGCCCTCGGTGGCGGTCTGGAAAACGCAATCGTTCTCGACGAATTCCGCGTCCTCAATCAGGACGGCCTGCGTTATGGCGACGAATTCGTCAAACACAAGATTCTCGATGCGATTGGTGACCTCTATCTGCTCGGTAACCCATTGCTCGCCTCGTACACCTCGCACAAAGGCGGCCATGCGATGAATAATCAACTGGCGCGCGAGTTATTGAATCACCCTGAATCCTGGGAGTTTGCTACCTTTGAGGTAGCAGAACAGGCTCCCGCTGGCGTCACGCGCTGGCTCAATCAGCCGGCTTAAAAGTAATGTGGCTGCTGCGTCTGTTGGCAGTCATTCTGGTGGTGAGCATAGGCGCCAGTTTTTTGCTTTATGCGCTTACCGGTAATCGTAATTACCTGGTCTTTTCCTGGCGACTTTTTCGCTACGGAATTGTTTTTGCCCTGATCGTTTTTGCGTTGATGATCATTGAGCGGGTTGCCGTTATGCCCGTTTAGCGGCGCTGGCCAGCAGGTTAGCGAGCGCCTCCTGCAAAGGGCCTTTTGGCAGCAATTCCGCAGTTGACCGTAACACCCCGCAAGCTGTTGGAGATAGTGTCATTTGGCTTGAAGTGGTTGATTGGTAAGACTTTTGGCAGGGTTGTACTTTTACTTCAATGCCGTTACACTCCGCCCCGCCTTTTGATAACTCACTGCACAAACGCTGACTCATCTGGCGAATTTTGGCAGCGACCGCACCATTATCAGTGTGGATAATGATTTTCCCCGACTTGAAATTGGCAACGTGTGCCAAGTGGCGAAACCCAACCGGGGCAATCGCTTCGAAGCGCCGTGAGAGCTTGAGCAATAGTCGTGCATGAGCCATCACCCGGCTGGTGGCAGCATCGCTGTCGAGGTATTGCTCCGGCCCTTTGTACATAGGAGGTTCCATGCAGATTATTCTGGTATCGCGCCATCTCAAGGCGGCGCGGACAATCACTATTATGCCCCGCCATCTGGTCGTGGCGGTTGCTGCGTTCCTGTCAGCTGTTTTTTTTACCTCGGTAGCTTTTTCCTGGTTATCCGTCCATCTGCGCTTGCCGGTGGTGGAAAAGGTGCTGACTGCTATTCAGGACAAAGAGTCGCAGAAGACCCAGGATTACGTCACCAACAACATGCAGATGATGGCCTCCCGTCTCGGCGAGTTACAGGCGCGCGTCTTGCAACTCGATACCTTGGGTGATCGGCTATCTACTGTGGCCGGCGTCAAGCGTGAAATGGTGAATCGCGAAAAGCCAGGGCAGGGTGGCCCTTTTGTTGCGGCGCCGATGACTGCAGGTGAATTGCAGCGCGAGATTGAGCGCTTGGCTCATAAGCTTGAAAACAAGACGGATGAATTGGCCTTGCTGGAGTCCAGCTTCCTCGAAAAGCGCGTTAAAGAACGATTGATGCCGACGACGCTTCCTGTCAAAACGGCCATGCTTGGTTCGCCCTATGGCCATCGCTCTGACCCGATTGCCGGCATGCGTGCCATGCATGAAGGGATTGATTTCAATGCGGAAACCGGTACGCCGGTGGTTGTGGCGGCTGATGGTGTGGTCGTCAATGCGAGCTACCACAATGAATTCGGCAATTTGATCGAGGTCGATCACGGTGATGGCTTGCTCTCCCGCTACGCCCATCTCTCGCGCATGAACGTCAAGGCCAGTCAGCTGGTCAAGCGCGGTGAGTTGATCGGTGCGGTTGGTTCTACGGGGCGTTCAACCGGTTCTCATCTGCATTTTGAAGTGCGCATGCTCGGCGTCGCACAAAATCCAGCCTTGTTCCTGCAAAAAGGCAATGAGTATGCCCAACTCAAGCGCCGGTAGAGCATTTAAAGCCTTGATTTAGGTCGTAATCCCCGGATAGGGGTGGCGTGCTAGAATCGCCGCTTTGCTGCACTGCGCAACCCACATACCATCAAGATGATTTCCGGCCTACTCAAAAAGATTTTCGGCAGCCGCAACGACCGGCTGATCAAACAATACTTCCAGACCGTCAAGCGCATCAATGCGCTGGAACCGTCACTTGAAGCCCTGAACGATGAGCAATTGCGCGCCAAGACGGATGAATTTCGTCAGCGTCACGCCAATGGTGAAACGCTTGATGATCTGCTACCGGAAGCTTTCGCTGTTGTCCGCGAAGCTGGTAAGCGCGAATTGGGGATGCGCCATTTTGACGTGCAGATGATCGGCGGCATGGTTCTGCATTTCGGCAAAATTGCTGAAATGCGGACCGGTGAAGGCAAAACCCTGGTCGGTACCTTGCCCGCCTACCTGAACGCGATTGGTGGCAAGGGCGTTCACGTTATTACGGTCAACGATTACCTGGCGACGCGTGACTCGGAGTGGATGGGGCGTTTGCATCGTTTCCTCGGCTTGAGCGTTGGCGTCAATCTGTCGCAGATGGACCACGAGGCCAAACAGGCGGCTTACGCGGCTGATATTACCTACGGCACCAACAACGAATTCGGTTTCGATTACCTGCGCGACAACATGGTCTATACGGCCAATGAACGCGTCCAGCGTGGGCTGAATTTCGCCATCGTCGACGAGGTGGATTCAATCCTGATCGACGAAGCGCGGACGCCGCTGATTATTTCCGGCCAGGCTGACGATCACACCGATCTCTACCTGCGCATGAAGGATGTCGTTCCCAATCTGACACGTGCCGCGGAAGAGAATGCCGAAGGCGATTACTGGGTTGATGAAAAGGGCCATCAGGTTCATTTATCTGAAGCCGGTTATGAGCACGCCGAGCAATTGCTTGCTGAGCATGGCTTGCTCAAGGAAGGCACCAGCCTTTATGAAGCCGCCAATATCACCTTGTTGCATCACCTGAATGCCGCTCTACGTGGCATGACGCTATTCCACAAAGACCAGCATTACGTGGTGCAGAACGGTGAGGTGGTCATTGTTGACGAATTTACCGGGCGTTTGATGACTGGGCGCCGTTGGTCGGATGGCCTGCATCAGGCGGTCGAAGCCAAGGAAGGCGTGCAGATCCAGGCCGAGAATCAAACCCTGGCCTCGATTACCTTCCAAAATTATTTCCGCATGTATGGCACGCTGGCCGGCATGACTGGTACGGCGGATACCGAAGCCTACGAATTCCACCAGATTTACGGCCTGGAAACCGTGGTTATCCCGACGCATCGCGACATGGTGCGTAAGGACATGAACGACTTGGTCTTCAAGACGGCGGACGAAAAACACGCGGCGATCATTGCTGATGTCCGCGATTGCTCGAAACGCGGTCAGCCGGTGCTGGTTGGCACGACCTCGATTGAAGCCTCCGAGCTGCTTTCCGGTTTGCTCGACAAAGAAAAGCTGCCGCATTCGGTACTGAACGCCAAGCAACATGCGCGTGAAGCAGAAATTGTCATCGAAGCCGGTCGACCGGGACAGATTACGATTGCGACCAACATGGCAGGTCGCGGTACTGACATCGTGCTGGGCGGCAGCATTGAAAAGGCAACTTCCGCCATCAAGCATGACGAATCTCTGCCGGAAGCCGAGCGCGAGGCGAAAATCGCGGCGATGCGTGCCGAATGGCAAACGCTGCACGATCAGGTGCTGAAGGCTGGCGGGTTGCACATCATTGGCTCCGAGCGCCACGAATCGCGGCGCATCGACAACCAGTTGCGTGGTCGCGCCGGTCGTCAGGGCGATGCCGGTTCCTCGCGTTTCTATTTGTCGCTGGATGATCCGTTGTTGCGCATCTTTGCTGGCGAGCGTCTGCGCGCCATCATGGACAAGTTGAAAATGCCGGAAGGCGAAGCGATTGAGCATCCGCTCGTCACGCGTTCGCTGGAATCTGCACAGCGCAAGGTGGAAGCGCGTAACTTCGATATTCGCAAGCAGTTGCTGGAATACGATGATGTTTCCAACGACCAGCGCAAGGTGATCTACCAGCAGCGTAACGAGTTGCTGGAAACCGATGATATTTCCGAAACCATCACTGGCATGCGGCACAGTGTTATCCATGAGCTTTTCCGTGCCCACGTGCCAGCCGAGTCGGTTGAAGAGCAGTGGGATATGAACGGTCTGGAGCGTTCGCTGGCTGCCGAGCTGCAAATTGAAGCGCCGGTTGCGCAGTGGGTCAAGAGCGAGCCGACCATTTCCGACGAAGAAATCCTTGAGCGCATTCAGCATGGGGCAGACGAGGCTTATCTGGCCAAGGTTGATCTGGTTGGGGCCGAAACCTTCCACCAGTTCGAGCGCAATGTGATGTTGCAGAGCCTCGATACGCACTGGCGTGAGCATTTGTCAGCGCTGGATCACCTGCGTCAGGGCATCCATCTGCGCGGTTATGCCCAGAAGAATCCGAAGCAGGAATACAAGCGCGAAGCCTTTGAGCTGTTCGAGGGCTTGCTTGATCTGGTGCGCAAGGAAGTGACACGGACGCTATTCACCGTGCAAATCCGTTCGCAGGAAGATGTGGAAGAGGCTGCACCGCACGCTGAGGTTCAGAATGTCCAGTACCAGCATGGCGAACTCGCTGAAGAGCAAGGTGATGGCGATGCGGCGCCCGTTGCGCAACTACCTGCCGAAAGTGGGCCAAAGATCGGACGTAATGATCCTTGCCCATGCGGAAGCGGGAAGAAATACAAGCAGTGCCACGGAAAACTGTCCTGATATTTACTGATTCCTCCCAAGGCACCCACGCGGTGCCTTTATTCATTTGGAGCTACTGAGATGCCTGTTAATTACACCACGCCTGCCGCTGAGCAACTTTTTCCTGTCGCCGGTGTTCGTCTCGGCGTTGCTGAAGCCGAAATCCGCAAGAAAAATCGCCGCGATCTGACGCTGGTTGCGCTGGACGCCGGGTGTACGGTGGCCGGGGTATTCACCCAGAACCGTTTTTGCGCGGCGCCGGTGCAGATTTGTCGCCAACACCTGGCCGGCGGCAAGGAAATCCGCGCCCTGATCATCAATACCGGGATCGCCAATGCCGGGACCGGTGAGCCGGGCCGGCAGGCGGCGCAGGAAACCTGTGTGGCAGTCGGCCAATTGCTCGGCGTTGCGCCTGAGCAAGTCTTGCCGTTTTCGACCGGTGTAATTCTTGAGCTTTTGCCGGTTGACCGCATCAAGGCCGGTTTGCCTACCGTCAAGGCCGATCTCAAGGCCGATAACTGGTACGCTGCCGCGCACGGCATCATGACGACCGACACGGTGGCCAAGGCGGCTTCGCGAGTTGTTACGGTCAACGGCAAAAAAGTGACGATTTCCGGCGTTTCCAAAGGCGCTGGCATGATCCGGCCAAACATGGCAACGATGCTTGGTTTCCTCGCTACCGATGCCGGCATTGCCCAGCCTTTGCTCGACCAACTGGTCAAGGAAGCTGCCGATGCTTCCTTCAACTGCATTACGGTGGATGGCGATACCTCAACCAACGATTCCTATGTGATGATCGCCAGCGGCCAGTCTGGCGCCAGTTTCGCGGCGGAAAGTGATGCCGGCTGGGCCGAGGTCAAAGCGGCGATCATCGCCGTTTCGGTTGAACTGGCGCAGGCCATCGTCCGTGATGGTGAAGGTGCGACCAAGTTCATCACCATCGCGGTCGAAGGCGGCAAGGATGTCGAGGAGTGTCGCAAGGTCGGTTACGCCATCGGTCACTCACCGCTGGTCAAGACCGCCTTCTTCGCCTCTGATCCCAACCTGGGCCGCATTCTGGCCGCAGTGGGTTACGCCGGCATTGGCGATCTCGATGTCGATGGCGTCAAGGTTTGGCTGGATGACGTACTGGTTGCCGAGAAAGGTGGGCGCGCCGCTTCCTATAAGGAAGAAGACGGTGCGCGGGTGATGGCGCAGGCCGAAATCATGGTGCGCGTTGATCTCGGGCGCGGTGCCGCCAAGGCGAGCGTTTATACCTGCGACTTTTCCTACGATTACGTCAAGATCAATGCCGACTACCGGAGCTGACATCCGCCGCGACCTGACCCGGACGACTCTGGCGATCATCTGCATTCTTGGTTTGATCGGCCTTTCCGTCTGGGTTTTGCGGCCATTTTTGGCAGCAACGGTGTGGGCGACGATGATTGTTGTCGCTACCTGGCCTTTGTTGATTTCATTGCAGGCGCGTCTTGGCAATCGTCGGGCGCCAGCGGTGGCGGTGATGACCGTGGCGATGCTCTTGCTCTTGGTGCTCCCGCTCTGGCTGGCAATCGACACAATTTCCGAGCATTTTGAGCAGTTGACCGTAAGCGCCAAACAATTGGCTGAAAATGGCTTGCCGCAACCGCCCGAATGGGTCAAAACTGTCCCGCTGGTCGGTGAAAAGGTCGCGGCAAGCTGGGCGCAACTCGCCACAAGTGGGCCTGCTGCAATTGCTTCAAAGGTGACGCCCTACGCCGCCGATACCGGCAAATGGGTTCTCGGTCAGGTCGGCGGCCTGGGCGGCATGTTGATTCAGTTCTTGATGGTCGTGCTGATTGCCGCCATTCTTTATTCGGCAGGTGAGGTAGGCGCACGTTTCATGCGGCGCTTCGGACGTCGGCTGGCTGGTGAGCGCGGCGAAAATTCGATCATCCTGGCCGGGCAGGCGATTCGTGGCGTGGCGCTGGGCGTTGGTGTCACCGCCATTGTTCAGACCGTGCTGGGCGGTATTGGCCTGGCCATCGTCGGCGTGCCCTTTGCTTCACTGCTGTCGGCGCTGATGCTGATGTTTTGCATCGCCCAGATTGGCCCGATGCTGGTCTTGCTGCCGGCGGTTGGCTGGATGTACTGGATGGGCGATAACGGCTGGGCAACGTTCCTGCTGGTTTGGAGTTTGGTCGTTGGAACGCTGGATAATTTTTTGCGGCCCATGTTGATCAAGCGCGGCGCTGATTTGCCCCTGTTGCTGATCTTCTCTGGCGTGATCGGCGGCATGCTCGGCTTCGGCCTGATCGGCATCTTTGTCGGGCCGGTGGTTCTGGCGGTGACTTACACGCTGATGCTGGCCTGGATCGAGGACGAATTGGGCAGCGATGTTGAAGCGACTTCAGAACTTCCTGAGCCGGATCATGCGGAACCAGCCGCCCGCTAACGCCGGCTGATCGTGCTCTAACCTCAAACTGGGTGCTTCAGCAAGCAAGTCTTCAAAAACCACATCGAGCCGGGTGGCGATACGCCGCATCAGTGGGTTGGCCAACCGGCGAAAAAGCGCCGTTTGCCCACGGTGCAAGAATTTGTCGAAGACTAAAACCTCGCCGCCTGGCTTCAAAACCCGGGCAATCTCTGCGAAGCAGTGCGCGGGGTTGGGCACAACCGCCAGAATCAGATGCAAGACGGCGCTGTCGAAGCTGTTGTCGGCAAAAGGCAGGCGCTGGGCGTCGCCCTGAACTGCCAGAAAGTCAAACTGGCCGACCCGTGGTAGAGCGCGACGCAGCATGGCCTGGTTAAGATCAAGGCCAACATAATGGTGTTGCGGCGGCAGGTGCGGCAAATCAAGCCCAGTGCCGACGCCGGCGAGCAAAACGCGGCCCGGCGCTTTCGGCAGGGCCGACAGGCTGCGCTTGCGTGCCGCCTGAGTCGCCCGATCAATCGCCGCGTCGTAAAACGGGGCGATCAGCGTGTAGGTGTGCTTGAGACTCAATGCAGGGCGCGCGGGCTGGCGAGGACGAATTCGGGAATCTCGGCGGAGAAGTGCGTGCCGTCTTCTGCCACCATCTGATAACTGCCCTTCATCGTGCCGATTGGTGTCGTCAGTACCGAACCGCTGGTGTATTCAAAAATCTCGCCCGGCTTGAGTAGCGGCTGCTTGCCAACCACGCCGAGACCACGAACTTCCTGCACCTCGTTATTGGAATCGGTGATGATCCAGTGCCGCGAAACCAGTTGGGCAGCGATTTCGCCAATATTTTTAATGGTCATGGTGTAGGTGAAAACGTAGCGGCCATTGTCCGGATCGGATTGGTCGGAAATGTATTGCGGCATCGGTTGAATGTCGATTTGGTACTTGTTGGTGTCGGGCATGGGATAATTTCGTCTGTTTTTTTGTTTAGGGAAGCAGCATGTCAGCCAAAGATTTTGTCATCGCACCGAGCATTCTTTCAGCCAACTTTGCCAAATTGGGCGAAGAAGTAGCCAACGTTATTGCCTCGGGGGCCGACTGGATTCACTTTGACGTGATGGACAACCATTATGTTCCCAATCTGACCATCGGGCCGCTGGTTTGCGAGGCAATTCGCCCGTGCACCGCAGCACCGATTGATGTCCATCTGATGGTCAAACCGGTGGATCGCATCATCCCCGATTTTGCCAAGGCCGGGGCCAATATCATCACTTTTCACCCGGAAGCCTCTGACCACGTCGATCGCAGCCTGTCACTGATTCGCGATGCCGGCTGTCAGGGGGGGCTGGTCTTTAACCCGGCGACGCCGCTCGATTACATGGATTACGTGCTCGACAAGATCGACGTCATCCTGCTGATGAGCGTCAACCCCGGTTTCGGCGGCCAGAAATTCATACCCGGCACGCTGGCCAAGGCGCGGCAGGCGCGTGCCAAGCTTGATGCCTACGAAAAGGAAAGCGGTCGGCGGATTCGTCTGGAGATCGATGGCGGCGTCAATGTGGCCAACATCGCCGAAATTGCCCGCGCCGGTGTTGATGCCTTCGTTGCCGGTTCCGCGGTTTATGGCGCCGGCAAGGATAGCGATCCGCAACGCTACAACTCGATTATCGGCGCGCTGCGCGCCGAGTTGCTGAAAGTCAGTTATTAGTTGTTAGTGGCTTGAGTTATTAGCAAAACCTTCAAACCACTGCCGTTACTAGCGACTAACAACTAATGACTAACAACTGCTTCTTCCATTCCGTCACCTTCGACCTCGACGGCACGCTGCTCGACACCATCGCCGACTTGGCGGAGGCGTGTCGCTTGATGCTGGATGAAATTGGCGCGCCGCCGCGCACGCTGGCCGAAGTGCACAGCTTTGTCGGCAAGGGCATGGCGGTTCTGGTTGAGCGTTGTCTGACCTATGAACAAGCGCCGACCGCCGAACAGTTGCACCAAGCGATCGAGGCCTTCAAGCGTCACTATGTTGCGGTCAACGGCAAATTCACCCGGATTTATCCGGGCGTGATTGAGGGCTTGCAGGCCTGGAAGGCAAGTGGCATCAAAATGGGCGTGGTCACCAACAAGCCGGGTATGTTCACCGAAGCTTTGCTCGAGCGGATGGGGATGACCGACTATTTTGACGTGATCGTTTCCGGCGATACCACCGCCCACAAAAAACCACACCCGGAACCCATCCTGCACGCCTGTCGCCTGTTCAGCGTGCGCCCGGAGCGCAACCTGCATATTGGTGATTCAAGCAACGACATTCATGCCGCGCACGCCGCTGGCTGCCTGGCCTACGCCGTGCCTTACGGCTACAACGAAGGCGCGCCGGTGGACAGTGCAGATTGCGATGCGCTAGTATCCGATCTGCTTGTTGCCTACCAGCAAGCCCTCACTTACAAAAACCTCAATAACAAATGACGACTCTACGACTCTGGAATGAATGGCAAGGCTGGCGCCACTGGCGCCCCTGAACAGCTTTCGCGCGCCCACATGGCGCAACGCACCAGACCGCTTAAACCCGTCATTCCCGAGGCTTCCCGATGACTGAAACTGAATTCAACGCGCTTGCCGCGCAAGGCTACAACCGTATTCCCGTTACGCTGGAAACGTTTGCCGACCTCGACACGCCGCTCTCGATCTACCTCAAACTGGCCAACGCGCCCTACACCTACCTGCTCGAATCGGTGCAGGGTGGCGAACGCTTTGGTCGCTACTCAATCA
>JBDKHF010000085.1:0-131908 GCA_039797825.1 Pseudomonadota bacterium
TGGCGGCTGGGCTGAGGCTGGCGATGAGATTGGCGGCGGTGAGGGCGTCGATCTGCGGGGTTTCGAGGACGGCGGTTTGGTCAGCGGTGAGGGCGGCAACTTGGGCCGGGCTGAGGCTGGCTAGCGTGGCCGGGGCGAGGCTGTCGATGACTTCAACCGGCAGCGCAGCGATTTGGGTTGGGGTGAGTTGGTCGAGGCTATCAACTGGCAGGGCGGTTTCGGCGGCGTCAGTCAGGTCGTCAAGCAATGCGGCAGCAGCGAGGGCGGCGACTTGCTCAGGGCTGAGGGTGGCGGCTTGGGCCGGGGTGAGCGCGGCGATTTGCTCGGGGCTAAGGCTGGCTAGCGTGGCCGGGGCCAGGCTGTCAATGACTTCAACCGGCAGGGCGGCGATTTGGGTTGGGCTGAGTTGGTCGAGGCTGTCGGCGGCTAGCGCGGCTTCGGCGGCGTCGGCGAGGTCGTCAAGCAATGCGGCATCGGCGAGGGCTTTGACTTGTTCCGGGCTGAGGGTGGCGGCTTGGGCGGCGGTGAGCGCGGCGATTTGCTCGGGGCTGAGGCTGGCCAGGGTGGCTGGGCTCAGGCTGTCGACAAATTCTGCCGGCAGGGCGGCGATTTGGGCCGGGGTTAGTTGGTCGAGGGCTTCGACGATCAGGGCGGTTTCGGCGGCATCGGCGAGGGCGTCGAGCAGGCCGGCGTCGGCGAGGGCTTTGAGTTGGGCTTGATCGAGGGTGGCGGCTTGGGCAGCGGTGAGTGCGGCGATTTGGGCCGGGCTGAGGCTGGCGAGGGTGGCCGGGGCGAGGCTGTCGATGACTTCTACCGGCAGGTTGGCGATTTGGGCCGGGGTGAGGTTGTCGAGGGCTTCGGCGATTAGCGCGGTTTCGGCGGCGTCGCTGAGGTCGTCAAGCAGGTTGGCATCGGCCAGGGCTTTGACTTGTTCCGGGCTGAGGGTGGCGGCTTGGGCCGGGGTGAGCGCGGCGATTTGCTCGGGGCTGAGGCTGGCGAGGGTGGCTGGGGTCAGGCTGTCGATGAATTCAGCCGGGAGGGCGGCGATTTGGGCTGGGGTGACCAGATCAAGGCTGTCGACGGGGAGGGCGGCTTCGGCGGCGTCGGTGAGGTCGTCAAGCAGGCCGGCATCGGCGAGGGCTTTGACTTGTTCCGGGCTGAGGGTGGCGACTTGGGTTGGGGTTAGCTCAGCAACTTGGGCTGGGCTCAGGCTGCCAAGGGTGGCCGGAGCCAGGCTGTCGATAAATTCAACGGGCAGGGCGGCAATTTGGGCCGGGGTGAGCAGGTCGAGGCTATCAACCGGTAGCGCAGCTTCGGCAGCGTCGCTGAGGTCGTCAAGCAGGCCGGCATCGGCGAGGGTTTTGACTTGGGCCGGGGTGAGGGTGGCAGCTTGGGCGGCGGTGAGGGCGGCGGTTTGGGCCGGGCTTAGGCTAGCGAGGTCAAGCTTGGCGAGCTGAGCCGGGGTGAGCGCGGCAATCTGGGCCGGGGTGAGTTCGCTGATCTGGATGTCGTCGAGTGCCTGATCAACCTGAGGAATGGTGGTGGCGGCTTTGATGGCGGCGGCGGCGGTGTCGTAGGCGGTGGCGTTGGCGGCGGCGTCGGTGGTATCGGCAGTGGCTAGCGCGTCTTTGATGAAGGCGTCGACGGCGGGTTCGGTGTTGTTGTCCGGTGTTTGGGCGAGGACTTTTTCGGCAAGCTTGGTGAAGAAGACTGTGCCGTCGGTGTCGTTGGGCAGCAGGGCGCCGACGGCGAGCTTGGCGGCGAGTTTTTGGGCATCGAGATCAGCACCGACGTTGATGTTGGCGTAGTTGCCAACCGGCAGGTTGAGGGCGTTTTCAACGAGAACTTCGGCTTCGGCGGCACTGATGTTGCCGATGGTGGCGACCTTGGCGATCAGGGTGGTGACCGGGTTGAGGTGGGTGTAGCCCATCGGGGCATTGAGGGTCAGGGTGTTGGGGGCGCCGGTGGTGATTTCGCTACCGGCGAGGCCGACAAACTGGAGCAGGGCGACGCTGACTTGCGTGACGTAGACGAAGTTGCCGTTGGCGTCGGTGGTGGCGACCTGGAGTTCGCCAGCATCAACCTGGTTGTTGTGGTTGGCGTCGAGGTAGACGGCGGCACCTTGCAGGGGGCCATCGGAGGCGGAACCAACAATGACGTTCCAGTTTTCGCTGGCGCTGCTGGTGCCAGCGCTGTTGCTGGCCCTGGCGGTGATGTTGTGCGTGCCGCTGGTGAGCGGGGTGGTGTTGGTGGTGCTGTAGGTGCCGGCGCTGGTGGCGGTGGTGGTGGCGATCAGGGTGCCGTTGTCGTAGATATTGACGGTGGAACCGGCGGCGGCGCTGCCGGTGAGGTTGAGGATGCCGGTGGTAGCTGCGTTGGCAACATTGAGCGTGGGGGCGGCGGGGACAGGTGTGGCGGCGGACGTGGCGGCGGTGGTTGATGAGTTGTTGTTGTCTCCTCCGTTGCTGTTGCCGGCGGCGTAGCCAACACCGGCGCCGACTGCGGCGGCACCGAGCAGGGGTAGCAGGAGGTCGGCGAAACTGATACCGCCTGCGGCGGCGGCACTGGTCGCGCTGACTGCGGCGGCAGCCGGGGCGGCTACCGGGGCGACAATGTTGCCACCCGCTGCAAGCGGCGCGTAGGGGAGGGCGCCTTCGGGAACGGCATAGATGGGCTGCTCGTTAAAAACCGGACGGACGTCGCTGCGGGTGCCGGTGTCGCGCTGGGCGAGCTGGAGCGGTTGTTCGGCGCCGACATCCTCGACTGATGCATTGATGGCGCTTTCGAGCGCGGCCAGGCTGGCGCTGATCTGCGCTTCCGGGTCGTCCTGGTTTAACTGTTCGGCGGCGATGGCGTCGCTTGCCGTGGTGTCAAGCTGGGCTTTGGCGACGGTCCGCGCAATGTTCTTTTTGTTGAGTTTGGCGATTAGCGGGTCAACTGCCGGGTGGTCCGGATTGTTGTTTTTTTCGAGTTGCTGCTGGGCTGCGGCGATCAGTTTGACGGTTTTGGTGGTGGTGGTGGGCTTGGTCATGGCTTTTCCTTCTGGGGGAATATTGGGCGTGGCGCTGCGCTGGTTGCGCTCAGGCGCCGGATCGGTTCAGGGTGTGGGGGCTAGCGTGCTTCGGCGGCGAATGTTTCTTGCTGGATGAGCCAGCGCTCACCGTTGCGCTGCAGGGTTAATTTTTTGGTGCCGACGTCATTCAGACGGTCTGTGCGATAGCGTTGGCGGAAAACGATGATGGCTTGATTGTCGCTACCGATGCGTACTTGCGGGTTTTCGACCTGAAGCTGGATGGTGCCGGCTGCGCCAATAATGCGGCGGCGATCAGCGGCCCAGGTGGCGCGATTGCCCGAGGTGGGGCGGAAGTTGTCGGCGTAGTGCGCGAGGTAGGCGTTGATGTCACGCGCGGCCCAGGCGGCGCGCCAGGTTTCAAGGATGGCGAGCAGTTCTTTGTCGCTGGCAGCGGCGCTTTGCTGGAATTTGCTGGTTTCAGAAACCGGGCGGACGACGGCGACAGGAACCGGCAGCGGACGGCCATTGAGGGCTACTTGACCGGTTTTTTCTTCCTGCTTCATGAGATTGAGGTTGTGACGCGCGACATCTGCCGGGCTGGATTTTTGCCAGGCGTTGTCGGAGGCGAGGGCAACACTGGTCAGCGGGCCATCAGCGGCCAGCACCTTGCGGTATTCAGTACGGGCCTGCGCGGTACGGCCCGTGCGCTGGTAGACCACGCCCAGATTGAGGGCAACCCAGGGGTTGCGTGGCTCGATGCGGGCTGCGTGCTGGAGGACGTTTTCAGCACCGGCGAGATCACCGGATTCCAGCTGACCGTAAACCTGACCAAGCAGGGCTTGCACTTGAGGATTTTCCGGGGCGGTCTGGCGGCCTGTTGCGCCGGGCGTTTCGCTACGGCGTGAGGTGTCGGGGAAACTGGTGCAGCCACCGAGCAGGGCCACCAGTGCAACGGCGGCGACAAGGCGTGGCGCGGGGAAACGAAGCAAGGCGCTGGTTATGGGCATGGTGTGTCCGTACGGTGGGGGTTTAACGATGTTGGGGAATTGGGGCGCGCTGTTTGGCGGTGGTCAGGCACGCGTAGCGTGGTTTGCGGTGGTTGGCTTGCCGTTCACTTGCTGACGAGAGCAGGATTGCAAATCCGTGGCACTGCAACCGGTGTTACGACAGCGCTGCGGCGCTGGGTTGTTGGTGGTGCGTGGTGAGAAATTCAGTTGCCGATGCATGCTCTTGCCTCATGTGAGAATTTTTGGTTTTTTTATTATCGGCATCATCGGTTGATGTTTATATCCACCCTAAGGCAGGTGCCATTCGGTCAATTTTGGCTAATGCGCTTGTTTTGAAAAGCGGGCCAATTTCCTGTTAACACTGTGTCGCAGTTGCCTTGGGTTTATTCCAATCACCCCAGCAGGCACCCGTCCATGCTTCGACACGCCTTGCACCGCAAGGCAACTCAGGATGAATGGCTTTATTTGTCCAAATGGGCGGCGCCTGGGTTAACACTGTGTCGCCTCCGTCTTTAAAGGGGTCAGACCCCTTTTGATTAAAAGGGGTCTGACCCCTTTAAAGACGGAGGCGGAGGTCGAGCTTTAGCTCGACTATTTCGGGTTAGAGCCAGGTGCTGTCCCAGTGGGGGTAGTCGCCGGGGTGTTCGACGAGGCCGGCGCGATAGGGGGCGGCGAGGATGTGGCGGGCGATGTTGCGCGGGGCTTCGAGGGGATGCAAAAGGCGCGAGGGGGTTGGGTGTTGCCAGACCGGCCCTTTGTAGCCGTGGGGTTGCAGGGCTTGAATGGCGTGTATTTCAAGGGTGAGGATGATCGGTTGCAGGGCGTCGTCTTCGCTGATGATGAGCCATTGGAGTTGGTGCGGGACGAGGCTCCAGGCGAGGCTGCGCAGGGCTTTTTGCTGTTCAAGCGCGCGCATTCTCCGGATCAGGGCGCGGGCGGCTACAAAGTCGGCAAAGAGTGGGGCGTTGCCGATGGTGGTGAGGGTCAGGTGACTGGTGGGCATGGGTTTGTCCGGTTGCGGAAGGGTGTTCGGAATGGTTCAGGCGCGGTATTTCTCGCTGCTGCCGAGGGTGCCGCTGTTGCCGTAGCCGGCGCTGGCCAGGGCGGTATTGCCACTGCCGCTGCCGGCGTGGGCGTAGCGGGCAGTGGCGAGATTGGGGCCGGCGGACCAGCTGCTGCCGTTCCAGGTTTCGCTGCTGCTGAGCGGGGTGCCGTTGAGCCCGGCGAAGGCGAGCGCGGCGCTGGGGTTGCCGGCAGCGCCGGGGGTGATGCGGGCGCTGGCGAGGCTGGCGGCTCCGGCTAGCCAGGTGGTGCCGTTGTATTGCTCGTGGCTGGCGAGGGCGCTGCTGTTTTGTCCGCCGATGGCGAGGGCGGCAAAGGGGTTGCCGCAGCCGCCGTGATTTTGGCGCGAGATCAGGAGGTTACCGCCGAGCGTCCAGGCGCTGCCGTCGTAGTGTTCGGTTCGGCGCGAGGTGCTGCCACCGAAGGCGAGGGCGGCGAGCGGTGCGCCGCAGGCGGCATGGTAGGCGCGGATTTCATTCATATTGCCGGCAACGGCCCAGGTGGTGCCATTGTGCTGTTCGGCACTGTTGGTGATGCCGCCGGGGGTGACACCACCGCTGGCGAGGGTGGCGGTGGCGGCACCACAGGCGGCGTGGTGGTAGCGGGCGAGGTTAAGGGCGGCGGCAGCGGACCAGGCGGTGCCGTTGTGGCGTTCGCTGTGGCTGAGCGGGGTGGTGATGTAGCCGCCACAGACGAGGGCGTTGCCGGGGTCGCCCCCAGCGGCTAGTGCCTGGCGCGCGAGCAGGAGGTTGCCGGCGGCGCTCCAGCTGGCGCCGGTGGTGCCGATGCTGGTGCCGGCGTTTTCGCTGATCAGTTTCCAGCGGGCGGCGAATGCGTTGCGCGTCAGGCTGCCGAGGCCGATGAGGCCTGCCGCGCCGAGAATGAGTTGGCGGCGGTTCATGCCGGGATGGCTTCAGGCAGAAATTGGGCAATGATTTGCCGGGTATCTTCCGGTAGACCGTCAAGGACTGCAGGTAATTGGCCGCGACTGGCGGCGAGCCGGGCGAAGCTGATTGCTTGGCCGAGGGTGTTTTCAGTTTCGGCGGGGTTGGCGCCGGGGGCGAGGTGACGAGCGGCGAGCAGCCAGCGCCGGGCGAGACTGATGGCTTGCTGGGTGTCAATGTGCACGGGGTCGATGACATGGGGCAGGAGTTCATCTTGCAGGGTTTGCCACATGCGGATTTCACGGACGCGGTCGGCGGCGATCTGGCGCAGGGCGATACGCTTGAAGAGGGCTTCGTCACGGTCAATTTCGGCTTCGCTGGCGACCAAGGGGTCGACGGCGAGTTGCATGCGTTGTTCGGCACGGGCCAGGGCGAGTTCGTTACGGCGCCAGTCAAAGCCCATGTGAATGAGTTGTTCGGCCATCAGGGCGTGTTCGCGCACGGCTTGCCAGTATTTGGCGTCCGGCGTTGGGTGGTGCAGGTCGTTGAGGACGGAGGCGCGGGCTTCGCTGTCGGTGCGGAAGATTTGCCGTTTTTGCCAGTCGCTGCGGATGCGCTGGGCGTTTTCGACCAGGAAGCTGCTGTCTTCTTCTTGCAGGAGGCCAAGGGGGAGTTCGGGGAAGTTGGTCATCTTAGAAGCCTCGGTTGGTATGAAAAGCCCCTCTCCCCGGCCCTCTCCCACGAGTGGGCGAGGGAGAACAGCGGTGCGCCATTTGGCCCGATTTGGTTACGGCTCGTCTGGCTTGGGGTCATTGGTATTTCTCCGTCGAAATGAGGTAGCCGCCGGCGCCGAAGCCGCCGAAGGCGAGGGCGGCGCTGGTGCTGCCGCTGCCGGTGTGGAGGTAGCGGGCGATGCCGAGGTTGCCGCCGGCGCTCCAGACGTTACGGCTGTAGTGTTCGGTGCTGGTCAGAAGCTGGCCGTTGTAGCCGCCAAAGGCGAGGCCGGCGTCGGTATTGCCGGCGGCGGCGGGGCTGGCGCGTGGCACGCTGAGGTTGCCGCCGGCAGTCCAGTTGTTGCCGTTGCTTTGCTCGGTGCTGGCGAGCAGGCTGCCGTTGTGCCCAGCGATGGCGAGAGCGAGTTGGGCGGTGCCGCAGGCGGCGTGGAGGTAGCGGGCGAGGGCGAGATTGCCGGCGGTGGCCCAGGCGGTGCCGTTGTAGCTTTCGCTGGCGGCGATCAGGCTGGCGCGACTTTGCCCGGCGATGGCGAGGGCGGCGCTGGCGGTGCCGCTGCCGGCATGGGAACGGCGGGCGGCAATAAGGTTGCCGGCGGCGCTCCAGGTGGTGCCGTTGTAGCTTTCGCTGGCGGCGAGGGGGTCTGGATTGCCGCCGCCGTGGATAAGGGCGGCGCTGGGGCTGCCACAGCCGGAATGGGCGTGACGCGGGAGGAGCAGGTTGCCAGCACTACTCCAGGCTGAGCCATCGTAGCGCTCGGCACCGGCGAGGTAGTTGGCACCACCGTAGCCGCCGATGGCGAGGCTGGCGGATAGCGAGCCGCAGCCAACATGGTAGGCACGCGCTACGAGCAGATTGCCGGCACCACTCCAGGTGCTGGCGAAGCTGCCGCTGCCACCGTTGCCGATGACTTTCCAGATCGGCGCTGCCTGGCCGGCTTTGCTGGCGGCGAGACCGAGGAGGGTGAAGGCAGCGCCGATAAAGCTGCGCCGGGAGTTAGCCGCAGACATAGAGCCTCCGTATGCTGTCGATGGTGAGTTTGCCGGTGTTGGTGGCGCAGTCGATGTCTTCAAGGCCGACCCGGCTGGCTTCTTCACAAACCAGGAGATCACCACTTTGAATGTCGCGGGCGAGGGTGCCTTCGCCAAACAGGGCGCAGTTGTCGCCGGCGGTGGCGTTACCGATGACGGCGACGCCACCGCTACCGTAGGCGGTGGCACGAATCCAGCCGCTAAGGCCGGGGCTGCCGGTGACGTTGATCCAGACTGAGGCGTCGGCCCGCACGACGCGCATTTCACCGACTTTGACCAAAGTGAGGTTGCCGAGGTCTTCGCTGGTTTGAACCGGATCACCAAAGTAGACGGTGCCGCCAACGCCTTGTTTGACGTTGGCAACGTTGCGGGCGCGCAGGCCGTCGTCACCTGTCACATTGCCGAGTAGCGCCTGGCTGCAGGGGGTGTTGAAGGTTTTGTCGGGGCCGGCGGAAATGACGGCGAAAACCGGGTCGCCTTGCTGGCCGGCGCCATTGGTGCAGTAACCGAGCGGCGTGCCCCAGGGGTCGCGCTTGGGGGCCGCTGAAGTGGTCGGCACTTGGCCGCCGCCGAAGGGGGCCGGACTGGCAACGAGAATCGGCGGGGCGACCGGAATGCCTTGAATGTTGTAGGCGACTTCAGTGGTGAGGGTGTAGGCGGCCTGAGTCAGGATTTGGCCCGCCGTGGTGATCAGGCTGGTGCGCTGGTTGCCGCCGATGACGGTGCTGTAGACGGTGCTGCCCATGACGGCGAGGGCGGCGAGGGCAGCGACGGCGGCGAGAATCCAGGCGAGGCTGAAACCGCGTTGGGTGTTCAGCATGGCAGTGCCATTTTTGCATTCCCAACCCCCAAGGCGCCCCCTCTCCCCAGCCCTCTCCCCCAACAAGTTGGTGGAGAGGGGGTAGTTTTCGATGTGAATTGGGTTCATGGACTGGTGGCGGCGAGGGTCCACGTCAGGGTGGAGTCGACGACTGTGGCTTGCGGGCCGAGTTGCAGGGCGGCGTTGGTGAGCAGGGGGACGCGCTCGGCGGCGGTGGCGCTGATGCTGATGCGCAGCGAGGTGGCGTCGTTGGTGTAGGTCCAATCGCTGAGGCCGGAGAGGCGCGGCGGCAGGGAGATGCCGTCGGCGTTGTTCCAGAGCGCCTGGCTGGTGCCGGGGCAGATCAGGGTGGAAACGGTAACGGCGGTGAGGGCAGCGGGATAGCGCGGGTTGTAGGCGGTTTGGTTGTTGCCTTCGGGGTAATCGGTGGCGCAGGCGAGGATGCGGGTGCGGATAACGGCGGCCTGGGTGTTGAGGCCGGCGACGAACTGGTTGGCAATCAGCGCACCGCCGAGATCCGGCCCACGCAGCATGGCGCTACCGATGAGGCCGATGAGGGCGGCGATCATCAGCACCCAGATCAGGATGGCGTAGCCGCGCTGTTTTGAACGAGGGGACATGGGTAGGGTGATCCGTGGCGCTTGAGAAACGCCACGGGGCACTCGGTTGAGGTTGATTATTGAGCGCGCAGGACGCGGAAGAAGAAGTACTTGGCTGGGGAGTCGGTGGTGGCGATACAGCCGGCGGTCCAGCCGGTGAAGGTGGTGACGGCTGAAAGATCTGCCGCTGTGGCGCTGGTCGGGGCGGCCAATGTCGGGGCACCGAGCAGCAGCACTTCGGTAAAGCCTGTGGCGACAGGTGGCTCAGTGTTGGCTGCGCTATTAAGGCGCTCGTTGATTTTTTGGCAAGCACCTTTACGCAGGCCACTTAGGACGATGCTGACGTCAGCGCCGGCGGCGGTACCAATTCCTGGTAATTTCAGCCCCTTGTGGTAGATCCAGTAACCCGCAATGTCGGTTCCGCCGACAGCTGGCGGCGCGGCAACAAGAACCGCCGGATTAGGCACAGGGCGCTGGATACCAGTCAGTGGGTTCAAAATATTGACGGTGGAAGCGGGGCCACTCATTTTCGCCTCTGTCAGATCGTAGATGATTTCATCGAGGCCAACGCCGCGTACAGCGATGGTGTCAAAGACGGCTTTGACGGCGGCGGCATCCTGGGCCAGGCCGGAAGCCAGAACATCGGATGAGGAGTCGGAGGCCGACTGGCTGTTGGTTTGCCCACTCAATGCCCAGGCACCGAGCAGGGCAACGATGCCGACGACAATGAGGATGACGGCAAGGATGGAAAAGCCTTTCTGTTTACGCATGTTTTGCATGATGTTTTGCCGGAACGACCCATGATGATCATGGGCAGGGGGGCGCTTCCCCAACTCCGGCTCCCCTTTCTCAATATGGGCGCCTTCAAAAATTTGGTTTACTGAACTGCGATATGTTGTCGACGACCAATAACTTCAGCTAAAAGCGGTTGACCGGAACAGGCGTTGCCGCCACAGATCCGGCTCGCCAGAAGGTTGCGATCAAGGGCCAGAACCTCGGCCACCGTCGCCCGCCAGGGGGCTTCGTCCTGCATGCTGGTGGCGGTGATGACGAGATGGGTGCCCTTGTTTTCAATGCGGATGTTGTCGGCTGGGCGTAGCGGGGCCAGCATGGTCTGGTAGTCAGCGCGACTGTAGGGGGTGAGTTGGCGCACCATGACCGGAACGATGGCGGTGAGTTCGTTGCGCGCGCGATAGGCTTTGATGAACATATCAACGCCGGTGACGGCCCACCAGCCGGTGAGTAAAAGCAGGATGGCGACCAGCCCAAGGGCGACGAGCGAGAGGTTGTTGCTGCGGGTAGGCGTCAATTGCGCTTGACTCCCCGGGTGATGAGGATGGTTTGACCACCCGGCTGAACTTCGCGGGTGGCACCGGTGAGGGCGCCGAAATCGCTGACCCAGGCGGGCAACTCGGCGGCGTAGTCGAGCTTGCCACCGGCGGCGTCGAAATATTGCAGGATGCCATCGCGGGCGAGCACGTCGGCGCTGATGCGGTGGTATTCGAGAAAGGGGTTGGGGGCGATTTCCTGTAATTCAGTGGCGACCTTGACCTGGGCCTGAAGGATATTCTGGCGGGCCAGTTCGGCGCCGTTACCGAGATTGGCGGCGGCACTGCGCGCGAGGACGCCAGCAGCGAAAAAGCAAATGACCAGGATGCCGCCAACCAACGAGAGAAAATTGAGTGTTTTCTGGGTTGACCGCGACTGCATCTCGCGGTGGCCGGCCCAGGCGCTGGCTTGCTGGGGCCAGAAAACGGTTAGCGGCCCGACGAAACGTTCGATATCGCGATGTTCGCCGATGTAGCTTTCCAGGCTTTCATGGCCTTTTTTGACGGCGGCGACAATGCCGCTACCGAGTTCGCAACAATAGGCGCCGTCGCCTTGATGACCGGGGGTGTTGGGCAAGGCGGCGGCGAGCACGGAAACGGCGAGGGGATGGTTGGCGAAATCGGCAGCCGGTGCGGCGAGGTAGTAGACGCCATCGCCGGTGCGTTCGCAGATGAGGCGGACGGCATCGGTATCGAGCGCGACGGCGGCGGCATGCCAAATCGCATCGCGATAGCGCTTTTCGGTCGGCGGGACGTGGATATAGCCGGTGATGAAGGTGCGCGGGGTGTACTCTTCCGTGGTCTCGGGTGGCGGTGGCCGTTGCAGGCCGAGGGCGCGCAGGAGTTTTTTCGGCAGCATGGTCAAAAGCCCTGGGTGATGCCGCCCATGCCGAGATCGAGCCCTTCATTGAACAGCTTGAAGAGTTCCATGACCAAGGCGAGGTTGATGCCGATATACACCACGGTGAGGCCGACCGTGGCTTGAACAATTTGGCCAGCCGTACGCTTGGCTTGCCATTCGCGATTCTGGGCGATGGCGCGGAAGGCGCCGCCGAGTTGTTTGACACCATTGGTGGCGGCGGCAGCCATTGCTTCGTCGGCGCGCAGCACGCCGCTGTTGGCAAGGGCTTGGCCGATACCGGCGCCACCGGCAATGGCCTTGGCAATGCCTTGCCAGAGACGCTGAACAACCGGGTTGGTGCTGGACAGGCGCAGGGTATCAACCGCGTCACTGGTCCGCACACCGTTTTCGAGCATGGTGGCAAACATGGCGCCGGAGCGGGCGAGGGCGTCGTGCAGCAGCCAGGAGGAGACCAGCGGAATATGCCGGACGATACGATGCGCCAGCCAGTCGCGGGCTTTGGGGTGGGCAAACCAGGCGAGGACAAGGCCGACCAGAGCGAAGGCACCGAGGTAGGAGATGACCATCCACCACTGATTGAGGAAGGCGATGTGGTCGAGGCGCTGGGTGTAGTCAGCCAGTTTTTCGGGGTTGGTGCGCGGCAGATTGTCACGCACCCAGGGCAGGGCGACACGATCAATGGTGACTGGCACGGAGAGGGCGGTGGACAGTTCAACAGCCATCAAGCCGGCAATCGCCATCAGCTGTTTCCAGCTGCCTTTACGGTCTTCAAGGTAGCCTAGTGCGCCGGTGACGGCTTGCAGAGCACCGATTCTTTCACCGGCGAGGAGCAGGGTGTAGGCGGTGTGGTCGTACATGCCGGTCGCCATCATGGCGTCGGCAATCGTGCCGCCACGATCAAGGACATCGATGGCGCCATGCAGGCGGACCTGGCGCTCCGGATTGGGGTCGGCTTCAATCGCCGAGACGATGGCCTTGCCGGGGGGGACGCCGGCTGATATCTGGAAGCGGATGGCTTGCAGGAATTGCAGGGCGTAGGCCTGACCGAGATATTCCTGGGTCAGCCAGTTGCGGCGATACAGCCGGATTTGGTAGATGTCGCGCGCACCATCCTGAGTGGCAGCACTGCGCGCACTGGCGACCGAGGCGGTGAAATAGGTGCGCTCACTGATCCGGCGCTGGCTGCTGAAGGTGGCGCGAACACGGTAGAGGGCGTTAGCCATTACCCGCTCCTTGCATCATCCGGCCCAGCGCGCCGCTGGCCACCCGGACGTCGATGACGTAGCGCCAGAGCAGATTGCGCACAGCATCCAGTTGTGAGTACCAGAGCACGCCCGGAATATCCATGAGCTGGCGAATGCTGGTGCCGGTGGTCATGATCCGTTCCATCGCGGCGCGCACTTCACCAGTGACCGGGAAAACGGCCATTTCGGGCACAATCACCCGGCCAAAATAGCCGGTTCCGGCGCAGCGGTTGCAGCCTTTGGGGACTGCTACGGGCATACCAACCGGCAAACCCAGGGTATCCATCAGGTCTTTGTGTTCCTGGCGGGTTGGCGCAGTTTCGGCACAGACGCACAGACGCTGCACCAGACGCTGGTTGATGACACAACGCAGGGTGTTGGCGAGGGAAAGTCGCCCCACCGCCCGGTAATTTTCAGAGAGCATGCCGGAGAGGCGGCTGACGGATTCAACGACTGAGCCGGTATGCAGGGTGGTCAATACGGCGTGACCCGTATCGGCTGCCTGGAGGGCGATTTCGGCGGTTTCGGAATCGCGCAGCTCGCCGACCATGATCACATCCGGGTCTTGGCGCAGGATGGAGCGCAGGGCGCGGGCGTAGGTCAGACCGGCTTGTTCATTAACCTGGACATGACCGACCAGAGGTACGCGCAATTCGACCGGATCTTCTACCGTGCGGATGGCAATCCGCGAGCGATCCATGGCGCGCAAGATGGCATTCAGGGTGGTCGATTTTCCTGAGCCAGTCGGGCCGGTAACGAGAATGATGCCGCCGGATTTGCCTTGAATATCGGCCATTTGCCGCATCGCGTTATCGACTTCGACATGGTCGCGGAAAAGCTTGCTGAGCGGCGGCACTTGTTCGATATCGAGGAGCCGAATGACGATTTCTTCACCAATATCTACCGGCAGCGTGGACACCCGGACGTCGATGACCCGCCCGGCGTAGCGGGTGCTCAGGCGACCGTCGTGCGGCATGTTGGTGTCGGTAAAATCGACGCCGGCCATTGATTTGATGCGGGTGGCAATAACGGCCATCGCTTCCGGTGCGACCAGATAGCGATAGGCCAATTCACCATCGACACGGTAGGCGACCCAGGCGAGGTCGGCGCGCTCGGTGTTGGTGATGTGGATGTCGGAGGCACGCGATTGCAGGGCGTCCGACAGAATATGGTTGATCAGTTGGGTGAGATTGCCGGCATCGGCTGGGTCTTCTCCCAGGCGGGCCAGTTCGGCGGCGACGGTGGCTGAATCAACTTCCATCAGGGCATTGATCGATTGCAAGACCAGCCGGCGATCCATCGGTTCGATTTCGACGGCACGAACCAGGCTATTGGTTGCCGTGGCAGCGGCGACCATAAGTTCTTCAATATCTTCCGGGCGCAGCAGGTCGGCGGCGGCCACACTCAGCGTTTCGTGACGAATACCGAGTGGCATGACCCGTAGCCGCTTCATCAGGCGGTAAGGCAGACGTACCGCCCCCAGGGCGTTGGCCGAGCCACCAGCGGCGGCAATCGCCACTTCAACGTCGGTGCGATTGGCAAAACCAAAGTCGATGGCAATTTCGCCCAGACGACGGCGCGTACCAACCTCGCCTTGCGCCCGCAGGCAAAGTTCGAGTTGAACCCCGGTGAGTATCCCGTGTTCGACCAGTACGTCGCCGGTAAGGCGCAAACTCATCGCGCCATTCCTGCCGCTGCCGGCACCGGTGCCTGACCAAGTGGTTGCGCACCGGGTTGGCCACCCATGCCCGGCAAGCCGGCGCCGACCCCGATAACTTTGGCAGCCGGACTGCTCAGCCAAAGACTGGCCGCCACCCCGCCTTTGCCTTCCCGGCCGCGGTGGATCTTGACCATTGAATCGGCCTCAAGCATGGCTGTCCACCATTCACCCGCAAAGCGGAAGGCGGTGCCCGGGTGCACCGCCAAAGAGGTGCCGCCGCCTTGTGGGCGCATGAGAATGAGGCTGCGTGAAATAGCGACCAGATCGACGCTATCCCAGATTTTTTCGTCAGCCAGCGGCGCCGCCGACAAAGTATGCGAGGGCAGCGCCAAGGCGCCCAGCGCGCCAGGTGCAGGAAGTGCCGGCAATGATGGTTTGAGGAAGGGATTGCGCTCTGCTGCGGGAGATGACAGGTGCACAACAAGCAGCATCAGCGCGGTCAGAAAACGATGGCTCATCTTCCCTCCCCGGTCTTTCCGGAGAGAGATGTTTGCCGTCTTTCGCCGAGCGGCACGGGGAGTTCCGGCTGCTTCGGGAGATTCGATTCGATCGCCAGCGGCAGTCCGTGGTCAGCTACACTGTATTGGCGCTTGCCGGCATCCTGCCCGGAAAATCGAATGATCCTCGGACGCAGGACAATGACCAGCTCGGCGCGCTGGATCGACGCATTGAAGGCGGTTGGCAGAAGATTGGCGGCACCGAACAGGGGAAAACCGGAGCGATCATTCTGCTCACGGGCGACGGTAATGCCGCCGAGCAAAACGACATCGCCAGCCCGCGAGCGAACCGTGGTGACAATTTCCCGGGCCGAGGTATCCGGTAACTGCAACTGGGTGCCCAATGCAGTAAACACATTGAACTGGTTAAGTTCGTCCGCCTTCAGCTTGACCTCGGTAAAGATGGTGCCTTCATCAACGTTGGTGGTGAGGGTCATATCAACCCCCGTTTGCAGTTCTGCCGTCTGCGTGCTGGTCGAAGTGGTAATGCCCGTATTGGTCTGCCCCACTTGCGAGACATACACCACCTTGCGCCCGGCCTTGATCTGGCCCTTGGTGCCGGAGAGCAGGGCCAACTTGGGCTGCGACAGGGTGCGCAGGGTGCCCTGGGAGCGCAGAAATTTAACGAATAAATCCAGGTTGAAGTAACGCGAGTTGTACACCAGGCTAACGCCCAGCCCTTCGGTTGGCTGCGCGGCGGTGCCCGACACACTGGCACTGTTGCCGCCATAGTTGTTATCGACACCAACCCGAAACTTGTTCCAGGCGACTCCGCCACTGTTGTTATCGGCCAGAATGACTTCATAGATCCAGGCGTCGTAGGTGACGATCGCACGATTCTCGCGGATGTAGTCGAGATAGCCGCGAATCGCTTCCACCACAGGCCGGCTGGCGCGAAAGCTGACGGCGCGGGCGCCCTTGTCGAGACTGATGCCGCGGGCGCCCATCGCCTGCAGGGTGGTTTGAATCCCGCCAAAGGCATCCTCCACTGGCGGCAGGGTAAAGAAAAACTGTGCCTCCGGGCTGATTTCGAGCACCCCTTCACGATAGGTATAGAAAAACCCCATCGACCGCGAGAGCGACTCGAGCACCTGGCTAAAAGAGCCACCAAGCTGGTAAGCCGTGACTGCGCCAAACTGGCTGGGCGAGCCATCCATTGCCCGGGCAATCGAGTAGCTGACCCGATTGCGGCCAACAATCATGCGCAATGCGTCGTGAATGGAGGCCGAAGCCAGCGAAACTTCTTCAACCTGAAAGACTGGCAGCGGATCACTGCGCGCCGGGGAAGACAGGCGGAGCACCGTTTTGTCACCGATTACCGTGACATCATCCTCGTCCGGCAGGGCAGTGGACTGGATGGACATCATGGCATTTCCATCCGGCGCCGGTGTTACCACACCAGCCAGCGGCCAACGTGGCAAGGAGGTGCAGGCACAGAGGCACAGCGCAGCCAGCCCCGCCAAAACCCTACCCCCCAATAGCCTCACGTGCACGGCAGCCCATTTCTTACGACGTTATGAATGTGACCTATTATCAGGATCCACTCCGCTATCGGGTATCAACCCTTTGGCACATGCCACTCGGCAGTGCCGGAACGCAAAATGCAGGCCGCAACGACTGTTGAAGGGGTTTTGCGACTGATATCGCCTCACTGATGCCCTGCCGTTTAGCACCACCATCGGAGCGAATACAAAAAAATCACTAGCCGAGTGTCGACCGGAACAGCCCAAAAATTTTACTCAGGTGGCGTACCCCATACTCGGCGCACCATAGGAAAAGGCCACCGGGTAAGGGTGGCCTTAATTAGTTTGGTGGAGCCGGGGGGGATCGAACCCCCGTCCGCAAGTCCTACACAGGCAGATCTACATACTTAGTTTGGTCAATTGGATTTAACCTTTGCGCGCCGGCCAAACAGGCTCGCTTCAGGCGATCCGCTTAATTTTCGAGGTCTGCCGCGCGGCATTACAGACCCTTATCTGACGTATATGACACTGCCTCCAGTTGCCTGGTCCGGTCCATCAGAGTACCGGTGCAGCGCCAGCCGCTTAAGCGGCTAGTGCGAATTGCTCGTCGTTGGCGTTTGTAAAGTTTCCAGATGTATTTACGAGGTGACTGGTCCTCGGTATGCACTGTTCTGATTCGCAACCCACGTCGAAGCCATGTCGGCCCCACGTTTGCTGCCACCCTCAGATCGGCAGCAGCAATGAAGGCCGGATTCTACGTTCAGGTATTGATTTTGTCCAAGGCTTCACGCAACTTGCCCGGTTCATCCAGGCGCAACATACGACGGACATTGGGGGTCAGCTCGCCGACGTTGGCTTTCAGCACCTTGCTTTTGACTTCGAGAATCTGCGACGGATGCATTGAGAAAATGCGCAGCCCCATGCCGAGCAACAACCGGGTTAGTTGCGGGTCGCCGGCAACTTCACCGCAGACGGAAACCGGAATATTGGCTTTTTCGGCCATCGACAAGGTATGTGCGAGCAACATCAGCACGGCCGGGTGCAGCGGGTCGTAGAGATTGGCAACTTGTTCGTCGGAACGGTCGATGGCGAGGGTGTATTGAATCAGGTCGTTAGTGCCGATCGAAAGGAAATCGAGGCGCCGCAAGAAGAGGCCGACGGCGAGGGCGGCGGCGGGAATTTCGATCATGCCACCAACTTGAATGTTTTCGTCGAAGGCAACTTTTTCGCCACGCAGGCTGGATTTGGCTTGCTCCAGCGCGGCCAACGTTTGATCAATTTCATGGGCATGGGCCAACATCGGGATCAGCAGCTTGATCGGCCCGTGTTTGGTCGCCCGCAGAATCGCCCGCAACTGGGTCTGAAACATGCGCGGTTCGGAGAGCGACAGGCGGATTGCCCGCCGACCAAGCGCCGGGTTGGTTTTGACTCGATCGCCTAGATTGTTGCCGGGGTTGATGTCCTTGTCGTTGCCGAGGTCAAAGGTGCGGATGGTCACCGGTCGCCCGGCCATGCCTTTGACTACTTTTTTGTAGGCTTCGTATTGCTCCTTTTCATCCGGCATATCGCCACGATCAAGGAAGAGGAATTCAGTACGGAACAGGCCGATGCCTTCGGCGCCGGCTTCAAGCGCGACCGGCACATCGACCGGTAATTCAATATTGGCGAACAATTGGACGTCGACCGCATCAATCGTCTGCGATTTGGAATTTTTGAGGCGTTTGAGCTTGGATTTTTCCAGCTCGATCTGATTCTTGCGGAGCTGGTATTCCTCCAGCACCCGCGGGTCCGGGTTGACCAGCACAACGCCACGCGTGCCATCGACAACCAGTAACTCGCCATCGCGGATCAGCGAACGGGCATTCTCAAGACCGACAATACTGGGTATCGCCATGCTGCGCGCCAGAATCGCCGTGTGTGAAGTGGCGCCGCCGACATCTGTAATGAAGGAGGCAAAGTGATGATCCTTGAAAGCGATCACATCCGCCGGCGCCAGATCATGGGCGACGACAATCAGCATCTCCTCCTTGACACCCTTGGCCGTTTTCATCACGGCGCGACCGGGGTGGCCCAACAGCTCCTTGATCACCCGCTCAACGACCTGCACCACGTCAAATTTGCGCTCGCGTAGATAAGGGTCATCGAATTGCTCGAACTGATGAACCAGATGCTCCATTTGCTGAACCATCGCCCATTCGGCGTTGCAGCGGCGTTCGCGAATGATTTCACGCGGTTTTTCGACCAGCTCCGGGTCTTCGAGGAACATGGTGTGGATGTCGATGAAGGCGGCCAGTTCTGCCGGCGCGTGCTCGGTCGTTTCTTTCATCAACAGCAGTTCAGCTTTGACGGCATTGATTGCCGCATCAAGCCGGGCGAGTTCCTTGTCGACCATTTTCGGCGAGATGGTCAGGTGCGACACTTCGAGCGTCGCGTGCGACATGAGCAGGGCCCGCCCGATGGCAATGCCACTGGATACACCAAGACCGTGCAGGCTAAAGCTCATGGTGCTTTATTCTCCTTCACCAAAATAGTCGGCGATCAAGGCCAGCAGAGCCTCCATTGCAGCCGCTTCATCGGCACCGTTAGTCTCAACGGTTACTTTGGAGCCTTTGCCAGCGGCCAGCATCATGACGCCCATGATGCTTTTGGCGTTGATCCGGCGGGCTCCTTTGGACATCCAGACTTCACATTGAAATTTGCCCGCCATCTGGGTCAGTTTGGCCGATGCCCTGGCATGAAGGCCGAGTTTGTTGATGATTTCTGTTTCTGTGGTCAGCATTTCAATTCCGTCAGTGATCCAGCATGTTGAATACGCCATCGCGACCACCGGCAACCGCCCGCGTCAGCAAGATTTCCATGCCTTTTTCGCGATAAGTGAGCGCGCGCAAGAGCATGGGCAAATTTACGCCGGCAATCCCTTCAACACGCCCCGGTTCGAGCAATTTGGTCACCAGATTGGCCGGGCTGGCACCGAAAATATCGGTCAGCACCAGAACACCCTTGCCGTTATCGACCAGCTTGAGCATCGCGCGCGCCAGCGGCAGTAAATCGAGCGGGTCATCCTGCGCCGCAACGCCCAGTTGATTGAGCTGGATCGGGCGTTTGTTGAGCACGTGGCAAGCGTTTTGAACCAGCGCTTCGCCGTAGCTGCCATGCGTAATGAGGAGGATTCCAATCATGCGGCAGATTCTAACCTGAAGCGCACGGACTCACTTGCGGCTGACGATGAGTATTCCGAGGACAACCAGCGCCGCGCCGATCATCTGTTCAAGGGAAATCTGCTCATTGAGCAACCACCAGCCAAAACCGATAGTTAGCAAGGGCCCGACCATGGTGAACATGGATGAACGCCCCGCCCCCAGGCGACGAATCGCCGCCGATTGTGCAAAAACCGGCACCACGGTCGAAAAAATCGCCATCGCCAAGCCCCAGCCATACACCGGCATTGGCTGGATAAAGGCACTTAGGGGATGCGTGCCGACAAAATGAAGCAGAGTGACCGCCGCGGACATCAGAGTAGCCAGCGCAGCAAAACGCATGGCACCGATCCGGCCTATCATCGTTGCGCTACCCGAAAGATAAAGCGCGTAAGAGACGCTGGAAGCAAAGACCAATGCCCCCCCGATCCAGACATGACGCGCTTCGCCCAAGCCGAGATCGTGGATAAAGGCAAAACCGATACCGCAGTAGCAAAGCACCAGCGCGATACCCTCGCGCTTTGTAAATGGCTTGCCCTGAAATAGCACGCCAATCAGGATGGTCAGCGTTGGGTAGGTGAATAGAATCAGCCGTTCGAGTCCGGCTGAGATGTATTCCAGCCCCCAAAAATCAAGAATGCTGGCGCCGTAGTAACCAAAGCAACCAAGTAAAAACAAGCGCCCCCAATCACCGCGTGACAAACTTGCCCCGGAGCGCTGCTCAGCCAGGCCAACCCAAAGAAAGAACGGCAGCGAAAAACCCATGCGCAAGGCGAGCAAGGTGATGGCGTCGACACCATATGGATAGGCCAGCTTGACGAAAATTGCTTTCATCGAAAAGCCAAGCGCCGCCAACAGCGCCAGGGCGGCCCCGGTTGCGGCACTTTCTTTCCAGACGTTCGTTTTATCCAAAGTCGTTCTCGTCAAATTAAATCCAGGCGTCCATTGAATACGGCCCATCACCACTTGGCAATTGGTAATATTGAAAGCCAGCGTTCGACCTGGACGAAACCATGTATTACGATCTCCCTGATTTGCGACTCGTCGCCGCAATTGCCGACAGCGGTAGCCTGACTCGTGCCGCGACGCGCATTCACCTCGCGCCCTCTTCAGCCAGCCATCGGCTGACGCAATTTGAAGCCGCGCTGGGCACCGCGCTGTTTGTCCGTCATCCCCGCGGATTAAAACCCACGCCCGCCGGCGAATCGCTACTGCGCCATGCGCGGCAGGTTTTCGCCCAGCTCGAACAGATGCACGCGGATCTGGCGCCTTACGCCAGCGGGCTGAACAGCCAAGTTACGGTTTTTGCCAACACCAATGCCATCAATTGTTTTTTGCCGGAGGATCTTGGCGATTTTCTGCGCGATCACCCGCGCATTCGCATCAGTCTGGAAGAGCAACCGAGTCCGGCCATTATCCAGGCGGTTGCGGCCGGGCAGGTTGAAATTGGCGTCGTTGCTGCCGAGAGCAGCCTGAGCGGGCTGGAAACCCAAGCCTATCGGCGCGATCGACTGGTGCTGATCGTCCCCGCTGATCACCCATTGACCACCCGTGACGCGCTTGATTTTGCCGCAGTGCTCAACCAGCCCTTCGTCTGCCTGC
Source organism: Pseudomonadota bacterium (assembly GCA_039797825.1). Classification (GTDB taxonomy): domain Bacteria; phylum Pseudomonadota; class Gammaproteobacteria; order Burkholderiales; family Rhodocyclaceae; genus Azonexus. Next base: position 21,062 of record JBDKHF010000085.1, read on the forward strand.
ATGCCGGCAGCGCCATTCATACCTTCATGATGAATGCAGCGGCTCAACTCGGCGGCAATCTCGACGTTCGGATTCAGGTACGCAGCTTCAATGCGGTTTGTCGCATGGTCGCGGCGGGGGTCGGCATCGGCATGGTGCCGCATTCGTCGATTGTCGCGGTCGACGGCCTTAAAGCATTAAAAATCAATGACGCCTGGGCGCCGCGCGACCTGCAGCTTTGCGTCCGTTCGCGCGCTGCGCTCAGTTTGAGTGCCGCCGCCCTCTTTGACCATCTGGCCAGCAAGGGCGGCGCACAGATTAGAGCGGACGCTTGACCGTCAAGGCACCGCGAATTTCGCCCTTGGCGTAGCCAGTCGCCAGATCGTGCGGGTAGCTTTCCGTCAGCTTGGCTTTGAGTCCGGCATCCAGACTATCGACCGAACCGTGACACTTGAGACAAACATCGGCGACCGGCAAGGCTTTCATGTAGCGAAAAACCTGTTTGCCGTTAATGCTGACAATCTCGCTCTTCTCCAGAGTTTCCGGCTTCTCGCCAGAGGCTGCGCGGATATTGAAATCAGCCAACTGACGGACTTCCCACAAATCCGGCGTGCCACGTTCGGCATTGCGCGGCTTCAAGCTAACCCGACGAATATCCCAGCCGGTTTCCTTGCGCTTTTCCTTGATCAGAGCCGGTGCCTGTTCCTTGCAAACCGGAATTGCCCCGGCTACTCCCTTTTCAGCGACGGCCTCTTGCATCGCATTGACCACTTTGGGGACAACCGGGAGTACCGTTTTCTTGGTGTCAGCGGTCAGGGCACCCAGGTCCTGAGCCAGTGCCGGCAGCGCTGCGAACAGTAGCACAACAGAAAGTAGTTTTTTCATGGCGAACCCCGATGTAAATAATTAAATGCTTATTTTACGCCGGGATTTTTAAAGTTGGCGGTGATCATCACCGCCAACGCTTAGCGCCTTCCACCCATGATCGAGCCGAGAACCCCGCGCAAAATCTGCTTGCCCAGCTCACGCCCGACGGTCCCGGCCATGCCACGTGCCGCACTCTTGGCCGCTGCCTCGATCATGCCTTCGCGCTTTCCACCGCGTGGCCCGGTGCTGCCACCCAGCATGTCGCCGATGCTGTCAAAAAACCCACCGCCTGCTTCCTGAGCCACCGGGGCGCTCTGGCGTGGCTGAGGTACTGGTGCCGGTTGAGCGTTGTGATTTCCCCAGTCGTTGGCATTCAGTCCGCCGCTAGCGGCGGGTGGGGCCGGAATGGCGCCGGGTGCTGGCTGCTTGGCTGCCGGTTTGCCACGCAATATTTCATAGGCAGATTCGCGGTCGACCGTCAGACCATAGGCGGCGAGCATAGGCGAGGCCTGAATCATTGCTTTACGTTCATCAGCAGTCAGCGGACCAAGCCGGGAGGCGGGCGGGAAGATGATGCTGCGGTCAACGACATTGGGGCGGCCTTTTTCATCAAGGAAGGAAACCAGTGCTTCACCAACGCCGAGTTCGGTAATTGCCGTCGCCGCATCAAACTTGGGATTGGCGCGCATGGTTTGCGCTGCCGCCTGAACTGCCTTCTGATCACGCGGCGTAAAGGCACGCAGGGCGTGCTGGACGCGATTGCCGAGCTGACCGAGGATTTTCTCCGGCACATCGAGCGGGTTTTGCGTGACGAAAAATACGCCAACCCCTTTCGAGCGGATCAGGCGGACAACCTGTTCAACCTTGTCGGTCAGCGCCTGCGGGGCATCGGTGAAAAGCAGGTGGGCTTCGTCGAAGAAGAAAACGAGCTTGGGTTTTTCAAGATCCCCCGCTTCCGGCAATTGCTCGAAGAGTTCGGCGAGCAACCAGAGCAGGAAGGTGGAGTAGAGCGCTGGCGCCTGCACCAATTTTTCGGCGGAGAGAATATTGATCACGCCACGGCCGTTTTCATCAACTTTCATCAAATCGTTGATGTTGAGCATCGGCTCACCGAAGAACTGATCGCCGCCTTGTTCGTCCAGCGTCAGCAGGCCACGTTGAATCGCGCCAATCGAGGCTGCCGAAACATTGCCGTATTCAGTGGTGAATTCCTTGGCATTGTCGCCAACGTGCTGAACCATCGCCCGCAGATCCTTGAGGTCAAGCAGGAGCAAACCCTGATCGTCAGCAATCTTGAATACCAGTTGGAGAACGCCGGTTTGCGTGTCGTTCAGGTTGAGCAGGCGAGCCAGCAGCAACGGCCCCATGTCTGAAATGGTGGCACGCACCGGAATACCACCAGCGCCAAATACATCCCAGAAAGCAACCGGGTTGGCATAAGGCTGAAAACCTTCGAGACCCAGTTCCTTGATTCGAGCTTCCAACTTGGGACTAACTACCCCGGCGGCACCGGCACCGGAAAGGTCACCCTTAACATCTGCCATGAAAACCGGCACACCAGCAAAAGAGAGTCGTTCGGCCATCGACTGCAAAGTCACCGTCTTGCCAGTGCCGGTCGCACCGGTGATCAGGCCATGACGATTCGCCATTTGCGGCAACAGTGCCGGATAGCCATCTTCAGACTTTGCCAGGTACAGGGGTTCGCTCATGATTTTTCGCTCTAGAAATGAAATCGGCTGGTCGGAAAATTTCCGACCAGCCGCTATTTTTAACTGCTTTGGCTGTAAAGGCCAAATATCAGTTAATTATTTACCGCCGATGACGCCCGCTTCGTTAGCTGCGGTGTTGTTCTTACCAACAGCAACGGCAGTTGCATTGGTCTGCTTGGCTTTGATGTTGGTGTTGCCTTGAATCTGCGTACCGCCCTTGATGGCGCCGGTCGTGTTCTTGGCGGTGTTACCTTCGCCAACAGCAACCGCAGCAACGCCTTTGTTTTCAGCAGCAATATTGGTATTGCCCTGAATCTGAACGCCCTGAGCATTCGGGGAGGACATGGCACCCTTCGGGCTAGCCTGGGAGGCTTGAGCGAAAGCACCGGTGGAGATGACGGCAGAAGCCAGAGCAACGAGAGCAAATTTGACGCGCATAGGTATTACCTCCAGATATTATTGATATGAACTACTGGTGAAACGCGAATTACTTACCGCCAATGACGCCAGCTTCGTTAGCTGCGGTGTTGTTCTTACCGACAGCAACAGCGGTTGCATTGGTCTGCTTGGCCTTGATGTTGGTGTTGCCTTGAATCTGCGTGCCGCCCTTGATGGCGCCGGTCGTGTTCTTGGCTTCGTTACCTTCGCCAACAGCAACGGCAGCAACGCCCTTGTTTTCAGCTGCAATGTTGGTATTGCCCTGGATCTGAACGCCCTGCGGGTTGCTGGAGCGCTGAGCTTGTTGAGCAAAAACCGGTGAAGAAATAACGGCAGCAGCAATCATGATAGAAATCAAACGCATGTGAGTCTCCTGTATCAATTAAAAAAGGTACTGCGAGAAAGTTAACCAGTTACTACCTTGAATACCACGCGACGATTCTTGGGATCGCGCGCGTCGAGGTTCTGCACCGTATCGCTAGAGCCCTTGCCAACTGGCACCAGACGCTTGCGATCGATTCCATTGCGGGTGGAGATGAAATTCACCACCGATGCGGCGCGGTCACGAGACAACGCCATGTTCTTGTCAAAATTACCTGAAGAATCGGTGTGACCTTCGACGATCACACAACGATCAGGCGACAGTGCCAACACTTTGGAAATCTGATCCAAGGTGGCTTGGGAGGCGGGAGAAACCGTCGCGCTACCGGCATTAAACTGAATCGGAAAATCGACGCCGATGGCCTTCACATCCGGTGACAAAGTTGCGCAATCACGCGCACCGGCTACGGCAGGCGCGGCTGACTCAGCGGCTTGCGAACCGGACTGTGGCTGGTTATCGAAAACGATAGCGCGCGTACGCATTTTCGGTTTAGCCATGCCGGTTTCGGACGGCGCATTCATCGCCCGCTCCAACTCCTTGAGCTTGTCATCATCCGATGCGGCCTGCGCGACACCAAAACCGAGCAACGAAACCAACAGCGCTGCTGCGACGCGAGAAAGCATCATTCCTGAACTCTTTTTCATTCCACCCTCACTTACAAACGTTAATTACTTCTTTGGTTGTCACGACAATATCCTTCGGTGCCCGCTGACCCGGACGGGTTGGCTGCTGCGCGGTGCCGACATTGACGTTACAGGTGCCCTGTTTTTTGCTGCCAACATTGACCAGACGCTTTTCATCGGTTGGTGTCTTCGCATCCGCCTTGGATTGCTCTGACCAACGCTTGGCCATAGCGCCATTAACCTTGGTTTGTCCCGATGCATCAAGCCCCTGCACCGCGTTGGCGCTGAACGGAACGAGTGCCACGGCTGATGCAAGCAGCAAGCCGGAAATCAATTTATTTGCATTCATTGCTGACAATCCCTCCAATGTTGGTACAAGCCTTCTTGTTACGGCCGGCAGCGATGGTTGTTACATTTCCTGCGACGACGTTAATTCTGGTATCACCCCGTTTTTCGCCTTGAATCACACCAACCCTGTTTTTGGCAACATTGTTGTCACCCGCGGCGACCGCCGTCATATTCTTTGTTGTCGCGTTGATTTCGGTGTTTCCCTTGATATTTGTGCGCTGGCTGTTTTGCGCAATGGCTGAACTCATAAACAGGGAAGCAGCCATCAACGATAAAAGCAATTTATTCATCAGAGTCCCCCCAACGGGAAAAGCGGCAAACGGGTGGGTGGCTTGCCACGGCGGAAGGCTTCACGCATTCCTTGCAACTCAGCTTCCGGCACGCCTAGTTTGCGTGCGCTGAAGGATTTTGGATCATGCGTAAACATCAGGTAGGCCTGCATTTCGTTGACTAGCAACTCTTCGTTGGTCACCGAGTAATTAAATGCGCTAAGGAATCGTTTGAATGCCTCACGTTGATTTTCGGTCAATGTTTCATACCAAAACCGCTGGCAATATTTGGCGTAGTGCGTGTTTGAATAGTATTCGCCGTGCGCCATTTCATGCAACAGGATGGCATAACGCGCACCTTCGGTAATCATTGGCTCCCCAGCTTTACGGTCTTGAACCTGCGGCACCGCCAGAACGACAACCTCGGGCTTCATCGCTTGGTAAAACCCGCGCCAAAAACGGACCAAACCCTGCTCGATCAGGAAATCGCGCATGGCGATTTCTTCCGGATTCAACTCCACCTTGTCGCGTGATGCAAAGTTGAAAAACTGAACCAGTTCAGAAATCAGGACATCGTGACCAAAAGCAAAATCGGCCTGAGTTCGACGAGCGGCTTCGTAGTAGCGATTCAATTCCTGATTATTCAGGACTTTTGGATAAGGTTCGCTACCTTGCTGCTCGGTAAATTGGGTAATGCGGTTAAAACTGCGTCCCTGAAGATTCAATCCCGGAAAATCAAAAACATAAACGTTGGGATTGTCAGTTAATTGCCAGACGGTCAGCGCATCCGAGCGTGCTTTCAAAATCTGCTGAAAGTCACCACTGACCAGATCGAGAGAAAAAGCCGATTGCGACAAAGTCAGCAGAAAGCCAGCACCGACCAGTGAACGCTTAAGCAACGATTTAAAACCATACCCCACGTTTATCTCCCCCGCTTTTTATCTTTTGTAATAATCGAGGCGGTACGCATGCGCCCGCGCAATATTGTTTCGAACTTCAACTTGCCGCTGTGACGTCGGCGAACCAATCGCCCCCGCTCGCACGGGATAAACCAACATCGCACCGGTACGCGGATCAGTACGCTGATAACCGTGCCAGGCACGAGCCCGTTGCACTTGATATTGCGTCTCGGTTTGCATCACGATGCCCGGCATTGCCCGGTTACCAAAACCAATTGCCGGAGGACTGACTTGACCGTAATCGACTACGATCACTGCCTGCGCGCCAGTAGCCAGCAAGCCGAGCATCAGGAGCGCAATTAGCTTATTTTTCCTGAACTGCAACATTGCCGTCTTTCCCCCACTTGATCAGATAGGTCTTGCCGGATTTTTTGCCGGTGTATGAAGTTTTGCCCTTGGGCACCTTCTCGCCATCGACAAACACTTCGCCATTAATAACCGCAACACCTTCCATCTGCACATCAGAATCTATCGTTCCTGCGCTGTTGACCGCAACAGATGAACCTTTACCACTACCGGCCTGCACTTTGACACCCCCACCCGACACATCAACGGCAACCTGCGCTAGTGCACAATTGCTGAAAGTCGTTAGAACAAGAGCCAAAGTACCGAGTGATTTCATTTTAGGCAACTAATTCCGTCTTTTTACACATGTCTTATTAACGCGGCAGACATTTGTTCGGTTGACATGGACATGTCATCGACAACGAACTTTTACTTGCTGCCCTTGACGAACGATATAGACCAGACTTCCGGAGGTTGTATCGTCGCCAATACGCCCCGAAACGTTGTCCACATCACGGCATGTAACCAGCGGAACGCCATCCCGGCCAACGTGGCTGAGATCGATATCCTGCCCATTGCCAGTCCCCGTATAAGCCCGCGCCCGGTTTCTTTGTTCTGTTGCCCGCGCCTGACTGCCATCGACACCGGGCACCAATGCCGGCAAAGGCGCAGGCGCGTACTCACCACCCTGTTGATAAGACCTGGCTTTGATCCGATTTTCGTAGGCTTTGTCTTCCGCTGGCGAACCGCCACGCGGTGACATCAAACCGTATTCCTCCTCCTCGGCATTGACGGGCGAATCTTTCTGGTAAGAACCAGCTTTCTCACGCTGGCTACGCGCACCAGAGGACTTTGCACCCCCACTCTCCGGGGCAACAATCAACTCGGCCAAGACCGGCTGACTCGCCACCACAAATAGGGCGGCGAGAAAACCAAGCTTTAGCACGGATGGAAAAACCAGCATCACATCAGCTCAGGTCAGGTCAGCGAGTTACCGTCACGTCAACGGCGCTGACGATTGCAGCGGGGTTGGCCTGGCGGAAACGGGAGATCACCTCATCCAGCGAAGTTACCGGCAACGGGCTCAAATCCTTGGCGCCTTTCAAATTACCCGGAACAACAACATCACGGTCAGAACCAATACAGGCAACACGCTCTTTGCCGGCTTGATCAAAGCGAATCTTGAAGCCGCCGCTTGGCAAACGTACTGTGCTGCCGGCACGCAAGGTTGGGTTGCCAAAGAATTGGTTGGGGAAAATACGCGCTACCTGACGCCCCGTATCTTCGTAGTAACAATGAACCGTGCCATCGCCAGAAAGGGAAAGCGTCATATTGAGGAAATCACCGACCTTGTAACTCGGTTTTGCCCCGCGATCACTCTCCAGACTGACCCGGAAAGCAGATCCTGAAGGAGCAGAAGCTGACTGTGATGGCGCTGGCGCAGGAGTCGGGGCTGGTGCGGGCGCAGCGGAAGGCGCTCTGGGTGCTGCGCTTTTCGCTGCAGGCGTGCTTGGCACATAGGCCAGCACATTTTGTACGTCGTCGAGCAAGGCGGCGTAGAGATCAAAATTAACCCGGCCATCAGCGATCAGGTTGTTCTGTGCCTGATACTCGGAAATGGCGTCCTTCAACCCTTCATTCATCTTGCCATCCAGCGGCCCGTTGTAACGCTGCATGCTGCCGCCCAGCTTGCGCTGGACGAACATGATTTTCTCGCTGTCCTTCAGCGTATCAAAGGTTTCCAACGCCTGCTCACGAATCACCGGATTGGTCACATCAGCATCCAGACAGCGCCAGTAGGGCACCTGGGTGAATTTACCCAAGGTTTCAATCAGGCCCAGTTCAAGCATGGTGCGGGTTGTCGCACCCAGGCCTTCTGAACGACTGAAATCCAGATTAAAGGAAAAACCTATCTTGCCCAATTTGCCACCAGCTTCAGCTGACTTGCCGGTCTTCATGATAACCATCGTATTGGAGCCACTGGTCTGCGGCAAAATTTTGCGGGTTGCCGCATCACCAATACTCATGTCCATACTGATCACATCGTATGAAACGTCAGAGGTGGCGCCAAAATCGAAAAAGGATGCAGCAATACCGCCGCCGCTACTTTTGCGCACCGTGTTGTCGTCCATCTGGGTGATCGAACCGCGAATGTAATAATCGGGCACTTTTCTGTTCTGGTCGCCCTTGGCGTCGAACAGGCGCTGCAAATCGTCGCCACCACCGTGGAAGTCGATAAATTCAAAAGCGTTGCTTTTGACCGTCATTTTGGCAACGGCGGTAATCAACATTTCCTTGGTACCAGTGCGCACCTTGCCGGTTTCATCGGGAATACCGGTTGAAGTCAGGACAATGCCGCTTTTGCCGTAAGCGAGGAAAAGTTCATCCATGCAACGCAAGGCGCTGGAAAAGCTGGTGACTGTCTTGATTGCCGGTGTTTTAGGCCCTGCGGCGGTGGTTGCCATCGCCGCTGCATCATTGACCCTGCCAAACTCACTCTGCGCCCCAACTGTTGCGGCGTATCCGCAAAGCAGAATAGGAAGAATCGTTGAACCGCGAATCGCCTTGGACATGGTCAAGCCTTTACGTTTTAGTTTATTTGCCAGGCGCCTGAATGCCATCGCCTTACCCCATTGTTTTACATTAAGTCCAAAGGGATTAAAAGGCAACTATTTCACGCTTGTATAAATATGCATTTGAAAGCCCAAAATAGGGTAGGAGCGATTTCCCGCCCCTACACCTTACCCTCCTCCCCAACAAGGGGGCGAAGGGATGTTTTTGCAGCTTTCTTATTTGAACGAACGCGCCTCAAAGAGGTAATCACCGCCGGTGTTATGACCAGCAGAAACCGAGCCGCCATATTGCGGTTGCTGCGGGAACTCTTTGGTCACTTCCGTTTTGATCGTTTCAAACATCTTGCCAGCTGGCTCGACCTGCTTGACCGATTTCACCGCATTGATGAAGTTGTAGGCAAAGATCGAATGACCATCTTTTCCTTCATCCGATACTGGCTCTTCACCACCTGACGACATCACAGTAACCGAGCGCTTGGCGAGAATTGCCTTTGGATCAACCTGTCCAGCACCAACCCATTGCTGCTTGGTCAGCGAGCCGGAATAGCAGGAGTCAGACACCAGCATCAATTGTTTGGCCGGAATATTAGCCAGCAACTTAGCAATGTCGTTGTTGGAGATCCAGTTATCCGGGCTGGAAGCTTTGGCATCGCCAGGAATCCAGTAACCATTGCCGGTTTTCTCGTTCAAATAACCGTGCCCTGCGTAGTAGACCGTAACAGAATCGTTCGGGCCAACTTCGCGCGCCAGTTTGTTGAGGCTGGTGATAATGTCGGCACGTGAAGCATCCGGCACGACACGCACTTCGTAACCCAGACTGTCCTTCATTTGCTGACCCACTGCCTGAGCATCCGGCAAGGCGGTTTCAAGTGACGGGATATTCGGGTCAGCGTATTTATTGACCCCAACCACCAACGCAACCTTGCGCTGGATTTGCGGCAGGAAGGAAACCGTCGGCATCAGCGGCGGTGGCATGACACTAAGCGGCTGAACACCTTCAGGCATACAAAGCACAGCCGAACCACCGCACGGAGGCAAATCAGCGGCAGCCGGATTGTTTTCCAGAACACTCAAGGCTGGCTTGAGCGCTTCGGTCTTCAACTCGTGACGCAAACCAACCACGGCCTGCAGGCCTTCGCGGGAAGCGCCAGCGGTAGCCACCTTGCCAAACGCCTTGGCCGATTCGGCACGGCGTTCTTCCTTGCGCTTGCCTTCGGCGACGCGATGCTCTTCAGCCTTCTTCTCGGCTTCAACCTTCTTCTTGCCAGCTTCGCCTTTATGCTTCTCGCCTTCGGCACGTTTCTGCTCGGCTTCTTCCTTCTTGGAATTTGCCTTCTTCTCGGCCTCAGCCCTCTTCTGCGGGTTCTTTTCAGCCTTGGCTTCGTTGCGCGCCTGCTTTTCTTCCGACTTGGCGCGCTTCTCATCAGCTTCTGACTTCTTCACCCGAGACTCAGCTTCTTTGTGCTCGCCTTCTGCTTTTTTGGCTTCTGCGCGTTTTTCACTTACCGCGCGATTACCCGGTGAGCGCATCGCCTTGGCTTCCGCTTCGGCATGCTTTCCTTCAGCTTTGGCTTGCTTGCCTTCGGCTTCGATCTGTTTGGCTTCAGCCTGCGTTTTCTTGACCTCAGCTTCCGTCTTTTTGCCCTCAGCGCGTTGCTCAGCTTTGGCTTTTTGTTCCGGCGTCTTGGCTTGCTTGACGTCAGCTTCAGCCTTCTTGGCTTCGCCTTCTGCCTTCTTGGCCTGAGCTTCTACCTGCTTGCCTTCAGCCTTGGTCTGCTTGGCCTCGCTATCAGCCTTGTGCGCCTGGGCTTCGGTTTTCTTTACTTCAGCTTTTTGCGTGGCAGCAAGCTTCTGTTCCGGGGTTTTGGCGCTGCGTGCTTCAGCTTCAGCTTGCTTGGCTTCACCTTCGGCCTGCTTGGCGCGGCTCTCGGATTGCTTGGCACCGGCTTCGGCTTGCTTGCCGTCAGCGACGGCCTGCTTGCTTTCTGCTTCGGATTTCTTCACATCGGCTTCGACACGCTTGGTTTCGGCCTTCTTCTCGGCGGCAGCACGCGCTTGCGGGGTGGCCGCCGTCTTGGCTTCAGCCTCAGCTTGCTTGGCTTCGCCTTCCGCCTTGCGTGATTGCGACTCGGTGCGCTTGGCATCGGCTTCAATCCGCTTGGCTTCAGCTGTCTTTTGTGCAACTTCCTTTTGCTCGGGCGTCTTGGCTGTTTTGGCTTCGCTGGCGGCTTGCTTGGCTTCGGCATCGGCTTGCTTGGCCTGCGCATCTGCCCGCTTGCTTTCAGCACGCGCTTGCTTGGCTTCAGCCTCGGAACGGCGAGCCGCGGCGACAGCCGGGGTGGCTGACTTGCTGTCGGTTACCACCTGCTTGGTATCGGCCAGTGCTTCGCGGCTATCGGCTTCGGCACGCTTGGCTTCGGCTTGAGCTTTCTTGACATCGGCCTGGGTACGCTTGCTTTCAGCACGGTTTTGCGCGGCGGCACGTTGTTCCGGTGTTTTGGCCGACTTGGCCTCTACTTCAGCCTGCTTGGCTTCAGCTTCGGCTTGTTTGGCTTCGGCTTCGGCCTTGGCAGCTTCGCCTTTGGCGTCCTTGGCTTCGGCACGGACTTCGTCGACCGATTTTTCTTCGTCGGACTTGGTGCTCTTCTTGTCGGAGTTGGTTAGCTTGGCTACTGGGGCCTTGGTATCTTTCTCATCTTTGACGACGTAACGTTTGTCGTCAGTCAATTCATCGACAATTGTTAAAGGGCTTTCTTCTTTGAAATATTGATACAAAGGGGAAGGAAGTGGGATAGGCGGATTTAGCTTATTAGGATCGAACGTACTATTGTTCGTTTGGTTACCGATCACAAAAATAGCGTTGCTTGTACGCGGGAAGCGGCTGTTGTTCCAGTTTCCGCTGTCGTAAGCATCACGCTCAGCCCGAGTGGCGAAATCAATGCGTTGCGCCAGTGACTCCAAGCCACCGAAGTTGCTGCCGGCGTAATCGCCAACGGTGATGTTCCACAGCTTGCCGGCCGCGAGATTGGGGAAGGCGCCAGCACCCGCAAGGTTGGTGAACTTCTGTGTCGCCGTGAAGCCGAGCACATGCTGATCCGGGCGCTGGCTGCTCGCGCCGGTACGCGTGATCGCATGGTTCACGGTGATGTTCTTGCCGATGAATTCGAGATAATCACGGGCGGTATTGACGCTCCATGTGCTCCCTTGGCCCCCGATGAAGATGTCGCCGTCGATACTTGCGGTTTCAAAGTTGCAATCGCTAGAGCCACCACTGCCAGGCAAGGGGCAACGACCAGCGAGGAAATAGGTTTCGCGACCGGTGAGGTTGGCGAACTGGTTGGAAATGCAAAGACCGGTGGTTCCGCAAGCGGGGTCAGTGTTATTGCGCCCAATATAGAGGTTGAATCCGGGCGTATAAGTATTGAAAATAAGACTATGAACTTCCCCCGTCAGTACGCCACCGCCGCTGATTTTGTTGGTGGTGAATTCGGTATCGTTGCCACGGTTCTGAAAGCGCAAACTACCCAGTGCGACGACAGTTGGCGACGAAAACACCATTGCTCCACTGGTTCCCCAACTCCACGGGTCGCTGGGTGGGTTTACGGAGCGCTCGGTAGAAATCCATAACCCAGTGCCGTCAGTGACGATACGCTTTTCTGCCTCGACAACCAGCTTTCCACCTTCGGTGTAGACACTGTTAAAAACGTCAACCTGCCCCGACTTGCTGGCATAAGTAGCAGAAGTGCCCGCAGCCTTGACCGAAAGGTTGAGGGTTTTGTCGGGAGCAAAAGTGTTAACGAACTGTACGGATGGGGCAATCAGGGAGAGGCTTGCTCCGACACGGGTGAACCCAAAACTACTCAGCGTTACGCTCCCGAGCACGATGAAGTCAGTGGCTTGCAGCGTGACATCCGAACTGTTGAGCATTGTCGCCAGGTTGCTGGTGGTGATGGTTGTTGCACCAATGTAGCTGGTACAGAACGATGCCCCCAAGTCGTCAATACAATAGGCCTGCGGGTCAAGTAACCAAAAACCGCGCTTACCCAAAGGCGCCAGCGTATTTACCGAACCGCCGAGCAGCAGGTTTTGCTTGCCCGAGGTTTCGACCTGCCCACCGTTGCCACCAAACTCACCTCCACGAGCGTAGATCGCGCCCTTGAAATCCGTGGTGTTGTTAGCCCACAGCACAACCTTGCCGCCATTACCATTTTGCGTCGCATCGGCCTTGATTACGGCGCCGGCTTGCATGGTGGTGTTGGTGGCATTTTGCACATTGGCGTTGGCGCCTTGCCAATCGCCACCGACCAATACCGTGCCGCCACCGCTTGCGCCGGAAGCATCAAGATTGGCCGTACCGGTCAACGTCACATTGTTGCCCAAAACCTGAATCTCGCCACCCTTGCCAACGCTGTTGGTGGCGCTGATCGTGCCGGAAACCGTCGCGGTATCGCTGGCTTTGAGAACAATGCGGCCTAGCGCATCAACGCTGGCACTGTCGGCGCTCAAGACGCCTTGTTGTTCGATGAGCGCACCGAACATGTTGATCTGGCCACCGGCGGCGCTGATCGTGCCGAGGTTGACCGCCTTGTTGCCGCTGGCGTTAACCGTCACGGTCAGTTCCGGGCCAGCCGAGTCGGTCATGCTGACGCTGTTGCCGGCGGCGAGGACGACGGTGCCTTGCGGGGTCGTAATCACGCCTTCGTTACGCACATCGCTACCGATAAGGTAAACGCTGCCGCCGAGCGGGGTGGAAATTTTGCCCTGATTGAGCAGTTGACCGTAACCACCGCCCGAGAAGCTGAAATTCTTGTTCAGGAAGTTGGCGTCGGTCAGATTGAGGGTAGAGGCAACCAGTTTGTTAACGTCAATAATGGCGTTCGCGCCAAAGATGATGCCGTTCTGGTTGACCAGAAAGACCTGGCCATTGGATTGCATGGTGCCGTAGATACGGCTCAGGTCATTGCCGACAACGCGATTAAGAATCGCCGAGTTAGCGGATTGTTGGTTAAAGCGGGTGGTTTCACCGGCCTGAATATTGAATTGTTGCCAGTTAACGATGGTGCCGGGCGTGTTGGTGACCGTCAGGGTCTTGCCGGTGGTGTTGAACTGGGCGCTACCGGCGGCAACTTGCGCACCGGTCGGGTTGGCTTGGACCAGGCCGGCTTGCAGGAAGCAGGTGGCAACCGCTAGTGCGGCAAGGGTAGGCTTGAAGGCGAAATTGGGGCGAGCGGATTCTGCTGTGTGGCGTGTCATGACGCGACTCTCCGGAATACTGGCTTAAAACTGAAGGTTGATGGCAGCGTGGCCATAGCCAGCGCCTTGTTCGCGCGTGGCTGCGGTACCGGGTGCGGCGATGAATTTTTGCTGAGCGAAGCCGACGTCAAACTTGACAGCAAGATCGCGGCCAAGATTGAGGCGCAAGCCAGCACCAAAACTGGTGAGCGGCTGCCGCCTTTCGCCAAACTTGTTGGCATCAGTGAAATAAACGCGGCCAAAGTCGTGGAAGAGCAGGGCGCGGACATTGACGTTACTGGACATCAATTTGCCAAAATCAGGCGAGTAGACTTCGAGAGTACCGCTATAGCCGCTATCACCGCTGACGGTACGCTCAACGTAGCCACGCACCGAACTTGAGCCACCAAGGCCGAATTGTTCGCCAGGGACGAGGCGATCAATGGAGAGCTGACCATTGAGGGCGCCACGAATTTGCAGATCAGCCGGCAACGGAACGAGGACATTGGTGTTGGCACGCCAAACATTCCAGGCGGGTTCGGCGCCGGCGCGGGCCAAAGCGTATTCCTGCTTGCCGCCGTGCGGGCCGCCGGGGACGTTAATGGCGAAGGAGAGCGCGGCGCTGGCTTGAACTTCGGGTGCGTTGAAGGCGCCAAAATAAGTAACGCTGAGCGGCAAGGCAGTAACCGTGCCGCACTTACCGGCAGCAGCGCCGGTACAGGTGTTGTCGAAATCCTTGAAGTCAAAACCGTAGATCATGCGATGGCGGTATTCGCCGGCGCTGGGCATGGCTTGATTGATACGAGCACCGAGCATGTAGCCTTCGCCGGTGAATTGGGTGCCGCCGCCAAAACCGACGCTGGTATTGGCTTTGGAGCGCGAAACCGCACCAATCAAATCAAAAGACAGGCCGTAATCGTAGAGGGGAACACGGTATCCGGCTGATAGTTGCTGGCTCTTGCTCGGGTAGTCGAGCGAGGTGGCGTATTGCACGGTGGCCATGTGGTCACGGTTGAACAGGTTGGCGTTCTGGTAACCAAAGTTGATGCGATTGACGCCGGTCGAGGGGCTGCCCATGTTGTCGTAACCGGCCATGAATTTCTGCGGGCGGTCTTCGGTGACGTTCACGATGGCGTCGATCTGGCCGACTTCTTCGGCTGACTGGAAGTTGACCGCAACCTGCTTGGCCGGGTTTTCGTTGGCGGCAGCGATGGCGGCAACGATTTGCTTGGCGTTGGGTTTGGTTTTTTCCTGCAGTGGCGGCAGGCTGGAGCGAATATTGGTTTCGTCGTAGGCTTCGTTGCCCTTGATCTTGACCGACTGAACCTGGCCTTCGATCACTTTGAGCGTAACGCGCCCGGCAGCGGCGGTTTGTTGCGGCGGGAAGACCTTGATCACCGGGTAGCCAGCATCTTCGTAGGCTTGGCGCAGCGCTTCGGCAGCGGCGTTGATGTCATCCAGACTGCGCTCGGCCCCGAGATAGGTTGCGAGAATTTGCTCAACCTTGGCTTCCGGCAGGAGCGTGTTGCCCTCAATCTGATAGCTGGAAATGGCGAATTTGGCGCCTTGCGCCCAAGCACCGGTGGCCAGGGCGACCAACAAGGCCGCCGCACTGAGTTTGAATCTGGTCTTCATGAACCCCCCGAATCATTGCGCCCATGCGCTTTGGCATGGGTCATTAGTGCACTTAGATAAGTGCGGAATAGTATGACAGGGGGCCAATCAGCTCAATTGGAAAATTAGAAAAACCTTAATATAACTGACCAACAAACTGTTAAATCCATTTAATTTATTACTTTAGATATATAGGCGATGCAAATTGCGTTGTACAAATACAACACGTGGCGCACTGGTTTTCTCCCTCGCCCACAAGTGGGCGAGGGAGCCAATGGGAAATTCTGCTCATATTTTGTAAAGACTTCAGCCATAAGAGACTAAAACCCGCAGTTAGCGCGTCCTTGACTCAGTGCCGAATCTGTCATGGCAAGCGCTACGTATTACCCGTTGCGTGATTGCCCCGCCTGCCGCCGTGTCGAGTAAAATCCTGCGCTTTGTTGTCAACTTGAATTATTCAGCGAAAGGTACGCGCTATGGCCGGACATAGTAAATGGGCCAATATTCAGCATCGCAAAGGCCGTCAGGATGAGAAGCGCGGTGCCGCTTTCTCCAAAATCGCCAAGGAAATTACTGTTGCGGCCAAGATGGGCGGCGGCGACATCAACTTCAACCCGCGCCTGCGGGTTGCGGTCGACAAGGCCAAGGGTGTCAATATGCCCAAGGACAAGATCGACACTGCAATCAAGAAGGGCACTGGCGAGCTGGAAGGTGTTGATTACGTTGAAATTCGCTACGAAGGCTACGGCCTCGGCGGGGCAGCGATCATGGTTGATTGCCTGACCGACAACAAGGTACGCACGGTGGCTGAAGTGCGCCATGCCTTCTCCAAGTTTGGTGGCAACATGGGTTCCGACGGTTGCGTTGCGTTCCAGTTCAAGCATTGCGGCCAGTTGATTTTCGCCCCCGGTACCGACGAAGCGGCGCTGATGGATGCGGCGATTGAAGCCGGTGCCGATGATGTGGCGACCAATGACGACGGTTCAATCGAAGTATTGACGCCGCCCAACGATTTCATGGCGGTCAAGGATGCGCTGGAAGCAGCCGGTTTCAAGCCGGAATTCGGCGAAGTGACGATGAAACCGGATAGTGAAAACGTTTTTGCCGGGGAAGATGGCGTCAAAATGCAGAAACTGCTCGACGCGCTGGAAAATCTCGACGATGTGCAGGAAATTTACACAACGGCGGTCATTGATGAATAAACACTTACCCCTCGCCCTGCTGCTCGCCACCCTGAGTCTGGGCGCAACAGCCGGCACCATGACCTGCCCGGATCTGGCCGCTGCGGTTCAGGTCAACGCCTGCCCGACCGAGGAAGAGCTGAAATTTACCTATAACGGTTTTTGCAGCGACACGGCCAAGGCCTACGCCAACCAGACGGATTCCTGCATCAAATACGAGGATTACCGCGAGATGAAAAACCTCGCGCTGTGGGAATCGAAAGATGGCGTTTTCAGCGGTTATATCTCTTGCGCTCTACCGGCTGACCAGCTGAAAGCAAGTAAGACGGCAACAATGGCAGTTGAGCGCCAGGGCAAGCTGAACAAGCTGGTTTGCAGCTACGCCAACAACGTGCGCCTGACTTACCGTACCAAAGCCGCCTGTGCCATTGATAACGAAAAGGCTTGCCAGGCCAATCCGGCCAGCTGCACGGCAACTTGCGACTAAAGGCGGGGATGACAGAATCAAATAAATCAGCTGGGTAGGTAGCTCGGGTTTTAATCCGACATTGTCGGGCTGAAGCCCGACCCACGCCCGACCGACCCTGTTGTTTCACGTTAAAACGTGGTCTGTCCCTGGTTTTCTGAATAAATCAGCCCCCCTAGCTAATGCAGCGCTTCTACCCCTTCCTCTTCGTTTTTCTGTGGAGCACCGGCTTCATTGGGGCGAAATACGGCCTGCCTTACGCCGAACCGCTCTCCTTTCTGCTAACCCGTTACGGCTTTGTGATCGGCCTGATGACGCTGATTGCGCTGGCCACCCGTGCGCCGTGGCCAAAAGTGCCAATGCAGTGGCTGCATATCGGCGTTTCCGGTTTGTTGGTTCATGCGGTTTATCTCGGTGGCGTTTTTATCGCGATCAAACAGGGTTTGCCGGCGGGGGTTACGGCGCTGGTGGTTGGCATGCAACCTTTGCTGACGGCTTTTGGCGCCGGCTGGTTGCTGGGTGAAAAGGTCGATCGCCGGCAATGGGCGGGGCTGGCACTTGGTTTTGTTGGCGTTGCGCTGGTTGTTTCCGGCAAGTTTGGCGACGCTGGTGCGCTCGGGCCGATGTTGCTGCCAGCCGTGATTGCCTTGCTCGGCATCACCGCCGGCACGCTTTACCAGAAACGTTTTTGTGCCAAATTCGATCTGCGCAGCGGTGCGGTGATTCAATTTGTGCCGACTGCCATTTTTACCGCCATCGCCGTCGCCCTGTTTGAGGATTACCGCATTGAATGGACCGGGCAATTCAGCTTCGCGCTGGGCTGGCTGGTGCTGGTTCTTTCGATAGGTGCCATCAGCCTGCTCAATCTGCTGATCCGCAGTGGCAGCGCAGTCAATGTGGCGAGCCTGTTTTACCTGACGCCGCCGATGACGGCGCTGATCGCCTTCGTAATTTTTGGTGAAAATCTGACGTTGACCGCAACAATCGGTATGTTGCTCGCCGTCAGCGGCGTTTATCTCGTGGCGCGCCCCAAATGATCGTCCCGCGCCTGCTCGGCATCGACCCCGGCCTGCGCGTTACCGGTTTTGGCGTGATCGAAATTCACGGAAAGAATCTGGTTTATGTGGCGAGCGGCTGCATCAAGTCGAACGACAAACTGATGCTGCCGGAGCGGATCAAGACGCTGTTTGCCGGGATCAGCGAAGTGATCGCCACCTACCAGCCAACCCAGGCGGCGGTCGAAAAGGTGTTTGTGAACGTCAATCCGCAATCCACCTTGCTGCTCGGCCAGGCGCGCGGCGCGGCAATCAGTGCGCTGGTTCATGCCGATTTGCCGGTGGCCGAATACACCGCTTTGCAGATCAAGCAGGCGGTGGTCGGGCAGGGCAAGGCAAGCAAGGAGCAAGTCCAGCACATGGTCATCCGGCTCCTGAACCTGCCCGGTGCACCCACTGCCGATGCTGCTGATGCGCTGGCTTGCGCGATTTGCCATGCGCATGGCGGGCAGGGTTTGGGTGCTCTTTCAACAACGGGGTATCGCGTTCGGGGCGGACGACTGATAGGATGACAAGCTGTTTGAACATACAGTACCTGGACCGACCATGATTGGAAGACTCACCGGCCTGCTCGCCGAAAAGAACCCGCCGCAGATTGTGCTCGATGTGGGCGGCGTCGGCTATGAACTCGACGTGCCGATGAGCACCTTTTACAACCTGCCGGCGAGCGGCGAGAAAACCACGCTGCTGACCCATTTCGCGGTGCGCGAAGACGGCCATTATCTTTATGGCTTTCTGACTGAAGCCGAGCGTTTTGCCTTTCGCCAGTTGCTCAAAGTTTCCGGCATCGGCGCGCGCACCGCCTTGTCGGTACTTTCCGGTTTATCGGTCGGTGATCTGGCCGCCGCCATCGCCCAGCAGGAACTTGGCCGGTTGATCAAAATTCCCGGCATTGGCAAGAAAACGGCTGAGCGCCTGTTGCTTGAATTGAAGGGCAAACTGGCCGAAACCACCGGCGTTTCGCTAAATCTTGCGGTCGACGACGCCAAACAGGATATTTCCAACGCGCTGCTCGCCCTCGGTTACAACGAAAAAGAAGCCGCTTCGGCAATGAAGTCCCTGCCGGCTGAGATTGGCACCTCGGACGGCATCCGGCAGGCGCTCAAATTGCTCTCCAAGGTCTGATGTTCAGCGAAGAAAACCCCAAACGTCTGGCGCAAATTGCGCTGATCGTGCTGCTGATTGTCGGCTGCATCGCAGTCTTGCTGCCGATGATCGGTGCCGTGCTCTTTGCTTTCGTGATCTGGATCTGCACCTGGCCGACCTATTCCAAACAACTGCTGCCGCGTCTCGGGGGACGCAACACTTTGGGCGCCGCCTTGATGACCACGCTACTGATTCTGGTCATGCTGCTGCCGATGATTTTCCTTGCCGGCAGTGTCGCCAGCGGCATTGAAACGCTGGTCGATTTTGCCCGGCCGCATATTGAACGCGGCCTGCCCAGAATTGCGCCAAGCTGGCTGAGCAGCCTGCCATTTTTTGGTGGCGAGATTGCTTCATTCTGGCGCCGGGTTGCCACCAATCACGGCGAACTCACCGCCTTGCTCTCCCAATTGATCGCCCCCGCCCAACACATGGCACTGGCCATAGGCAAATTTACCGCCAATGGGCTGCTGCAACTGGCGCTGGTCCTTTTTGTAATTTTCTTCATGTACCGCGATGGCGCATCACTCAGCCACGCACTCTATGTCGGCGCCCATAAACTGGGCGGCGAACTGGGCGAGGAAATGCTCGACAAGGCACGCGGCACGGTACTTGGCGTCATGCTCGGCCTGGTTGGCACCGCCGCCGCCCAAGGCACCGTGGCGATGATCGGTTTTCTGATTGCCGGCGTACCGCAGGCCGCACTGCTCGGCTTCGCCACTTTTTTCCTGTCGATGGTCCCGATCGGCCCGCCCTTGATCTGGGGTGGCGCGGCTGCTTGGCTTTACAGCCAGGATCAGCTCGGCTGGACGATATTCATGGTGGTCTGGGGCGTTGTCGTGGTCAGCAGCATCGACAATTTCCTCAAGCCGATTCTGATGGCGCGCGGCGCCGGCATTTCCATCCTGCTGATTGCGCTCGGCGTACTCGGCGGCATTCTGGTTTTTGGCTTCATCGGCATTTTTCTCGGCCCGGTGCTGCTTGCTCTCGGCCACATGCTTTTAAGTCGCTGGACGCGTGAGGACGACGCACCATGATAGAAACCGACAAGCTGGTCGCGGTCGACCGGATTATTGCCCCACAAACCAAATCGGCGCAGGAAGAAGCGCTCGAACGCGCGCTGCGCCCGAAGCGGCTGGCCGATTACACCGGACAGGTCAAAATCCGCGAGCAGCTGGAAATTTTCATTCAGGCGGCCAAAAAGCGCAGCGAATCGCTCGACCACGTGCTGCTTTTCGGCCCGCCGGGCTTGGGCAAAACAACACTGGCGCACATCGTTGCGCATGAAATGGGCGTCAATATGCGCTCGACTTCCGGCCCGGTGTTGGAGCGGGCAGGGGATCTGGCCGCCATCCTGACCAATCTTGAGCCGCACGACGTACTGTTCATTGATGAAATCCATCGGTTAAGCCCGGTGGTTGAGGAAATCCTCTACCCGGCGCTGGAAGATTTCCAGATTGACATCATGATCGGCGAAGGCCCGGCGGCGCGCTCGGTCAAGCTCGATTTGCCGCCGTTCACGCTGGTTGGCGCGACGACCCGCGCCGGCATGCTGACCAACCCGCTGCGCGACCGTTTCGGCATCGTCGCCCGCCTGGAGTTTTATTCGGCGGAAGAATTGCAAAGCATCGTCCTGCGCTCGGCGACCTTGCTCGGCGCGCCGATTGACCCGGAAGGCGCGCTCGAAATCGCCAAACGCTCACGCGGCACACCGCGCATCGCCAACCGCCTGCTGCGCCGCGTGCGCGATTACGCCGAGGTCAAGGCCGACGGCAACATCACGCGCCAGGTCGCCGACAAGGCGCTGATCATGCTCGATGTCGATTCGGCCGGGCTCGATGTCATGGACCGCAAACTGCTCTCGGCGATCATCGACAAATTTGGTGGTGGGCCGGTGGGCGTGGACAACATCGCCGCCGCAATTGGTGAAGCACGCGACACGATTGAGGATGTGCTGGAACCCTACCTGATCCAGCAAGGCTATTTGCAACGCACCCTGCGCGGACGCATCGCCACACCCGCCGTCTATCGCCACATGGGCATTGCCGAACCGAACAGCGCAGTCATCCGCGACCTGCTTTCGACGGAATAGCTGTCCTCCGGATCGGGCTATGATGCGTTAAATACGCTCACCCCCGGAGGAATCGATGAAGAAAATACTGGCTTTTAGCGCGTTGACCGCAGTAATTGGCACGGCGCAGGCGTTTTGCGGCTTTTATGTCGGCAAGGCCGATGCCAATCTGTTCAACGAAGCCTCACAAGTCATCGTCGTCCGCGACGGCGACAAAACCGTGGTCAGCATGTTGAACGACTACAAGGGCGAGCTGAAGGAATTTGCCATCGTCGTGCCGGTGCCCAGCGTGCTGCAAAAGGGCCAGATCAACGTCGGTGACAAGAAAATTTTTGATCGCCTCGACGCCTATTCCGCCCCGCGTCTGGCCGAATATTACGACCCCAATCCCTGCGACCGACCCAGGATGGAGATGATGCGCAAGGACATCGCGATGTCAGCGGCACCGGCTGCCGCGCCATTACCAGCCAAGGCGCTTGGCGTTACCGTCGAAGCCAGCTACACGATTGGCGAATACGACATCGTTATCCTTTCCGCCACGCAGTCGGATGGCCTCGAAACCTGGCTCAAGCAAAGCGGCTACCGCATTCCGGCCAACTCGGCCAAGGCGCTGACGCCCTACATCCGACAAAACATGAAATTCTTCGTTGCCAAGGTCAACCTGGCGGAACAGGCCAAAACCGGTTTCACCATGCTGCGCCCGCTGCAATTTGCCTATGAATCGGAAAAATTCATGCTGCCGATTCGCCTTGGCATGGTCAACGCCAATGGTCCGCAGGATTTGATCGCCTACATGTTGAGCAAAAATGGCCGGGTTGAAACCAGCAATTACCGCACGGTCAAAATGCCGGCCAATATGGATCTGCCGGTTTTCCTCAAACAGGGCGACGAATTCCGTAATTTCTATAAAGGCATGTTCGGCGAACAGGCGAAAAAAGAAGGCTTCCGGGCGGTATTTACCGAATATTTCTGGGATATGGGCTGGTGCGACCCATGCGCCGCTGACCCGCTTTCCAGCGATGAATTGCGCAAGGCCGGCGTCTTCTGGGTCAACAACCCGAACGCCGACGCCAGTTCACCACCACCGCCCGGCCAAGGCCGCATCATGCCGCGCCCGACTATGGGCGGCGGTGCCCAACCGGTGATGCTGACCCGCCTGCACGTCCGCTACACGCCGGAAACCTTCCCGGAAGATTTAATGTTCCAGGAAACCAAGGATAGACAAAACTACCAGACTCGCTACGTATTGCGCCACCCAGCCAAAGTCGAAGCCAACGCCTGCCCGGAAGCCAAACCTTATCTGGAAGGTGTCGCCAAACGGCAAGAACAGGAAGCCCAGCAACTGGCAACGCTGACCGGCGGCGACATCAACGCCATTCGCGGCAAACTGAAACTGCCACCGGCACCACCGCAGAAGCCTTGGTGGGATGGGATGTGGAAGTAAAGGCTTGAAAAAAGCCCTCTCCCCCGGCCCCTCTCCCATAAATGGGCGAGGGGAGCAAGACAAAACCAAGGATACTCCCCTCGCCCGCCTGCGGGAGAGGGGCGGGGGAGAGGGCGACACCTTACTCGACCGCGCCAAAACCCTGCGTGCAGAGCAAACGGAGGCTGAACAACGCCTCTGGTATCACTTGCGCGCCAACCGTTTGGGCGGGCTCAAATTCAAACGCCAGAAGCCGCTCGGGCCGTATATCGTTGATATTGTTTGCATGGAGCATGCCTTGATCGTTGAGGCGGATGGCGGGCAGCATGCGGAGAATCAAGCCTACGATCAGCGTAGGGATAATTGGCTGCGCGAGCGGGGATTTCGGGTTTTACGGTTTTGGAATAATGAAATTTTGGGCGAGACTGAGGCAGTTTTAGAACAAATTCTTGCTGCCGCCCTCTCCCCCAACCCCTCTCCCATAAATGGGCGAGGGGAGCCAAATGCAAGCGCTGACACTCCCCTCGCCCGCCTGCGGGAGAGGGGCCGGGGGAGAGGGCGGCCTTGAAACCCATCGACGCCCGCCTCTTCCAACTGAGCTTCCAAGCCACCCTGCTCACGCTCGGCGTCCTGCTGCGCGATTTCAGTCTGTTACCCGCCCAAATGGCGCTGGCCCTCATTTCTGCCACAGCTACTCAAGGCTTCTGGCTCAAGGTTTTCAAACTAAAAACCGTCGGCTATCTCAGTCCACTGATCACCGGTTTCGGCCTCTCGCTGCTCTTGCGTGCCGATACGCTCTGGCTACACCCGCTGGTTGCCGCACTAGCGATCAGTGGCAAATTCCTGATTCGCATCCGTGGCAAGCACGTTTTCAATCCAGCCAATTTCGGCGTTGGACTAGCCCTGCTCACCCTACCCGGCGCCTGGGTTTCGCCGGGGCAATGGGGTAACGATCTGGGAATTGCCGTCTGGCTGATCGCGCTCGGCGCGCTGGTTGTCCAGAAAGCCCGACGCGACGATGCTGCCTGGCTGTTTTTGGCCGTGTTTTTGGGGTTGACCGCAACAAGATTGGTTTTACTGGGTTACCCGCTTGAGCGCGGCTGGGAAATTTTCTCGCATCAGGCGCTCAACGGCGCCTTGCTGCTGTTCGCCTTCTTCATGATTTCCGACCCAATGACTTTGCCCGACCACCCCGCCGCCCGCCGCTGGCACGTCATTCTGGTCGCCGGCGTTGCCTTTGGCTGGCAATTCATCTTCTATCGACCAAATGGTGCGTTGTGGGCTTTGTTGTGCCTGGCCCCGCTGGTGCCCTTATGGGATGCAATCTGGCCGGGAAAACGCCATAACTGGCATGGAAACATCCCGTTACAGAATAATGCTGCATCGCAAGGTAAAATCGCGGGATGAAATACGAGCCCAAGCCCAACGCCTTTTCGATTCCCGTACGCGTTTATTACGAGGATACCGATGCCGGCGGCGTTGTTTACTACGCCAATTACCTCAAATTCTTCGAGCGCTGCCGTACCGAATGGATGCGTTTCGCCGGCCACGACCAGTCCGCACTGGCCGCTGAGGCCGGGATTGGCTTTGTCGCGCGCAAGGCCAGTTGCGAATATCTCAAACCAGCCCGTCTTGATGACGAATTGGTTGTCGGCCTCGAAGTCGAAAAACTCACCCGTGTCCGCGTCGTCTTTCGCCAGCATGTCCGCCGTGGCGACGTTGAACTGGTCACCGGCACCGTCGAAATCGCCTGCGTCAATATGGAAACCATGACGCCCACCGCCATTCCCAATTTTCTGCACAGCAAACTGGAAACGCTTAAATGAACGTCACCCAGGATCTCTCCATCCTCAATCTCATTCTGCACGCCAGTGCGGTTGTTCAGGTCGTCATGGCCATCCTCGCCGGGGTTTCGATGATGTCCTGGTACTACATCGCGATGAAGTGGTTTGCGGTGCGCCAGGCGCGCAACAAGACCGAAGTTTTCGAGCGCGATTTCTGGTCCGGCGGCGATCTCAACAGCCTCTACAACAGCGCGGTCAATGACCGCCACCACGCCGGGTCAATGGAACGCATCTTTGAAGCTGGCTTCCGTGAATTCGCCAAGCTCAAGACCCAGAAAAACCTTGATCCGAAAGACGTCGTCGATGGCTCACGCCGCGCCATGCGCGCCACCTACCAGCGCGAAGTCGATGGCCTCGAATCGCACCTCGCCTTTCTCGCCTCGGTCGGTTCGGTCAGCCCATACATCGGTCTGTTCGGCACCGTCTGGGGCATCATGCATTCCTTCCGCGGCCTCGCCAATGTCGGCCAGGCGACGCTTTCCGCCGTCGCACCGGGCATCGCCGAAGCGCTGGTCGCCACCGCCATCGGCCTCTTCGCGGCGATTCCGGCGGTGCTCGCCTACAACCGCTTTGCGCACGACATCGACCGCCTCTCGATCCGTTACGAGAGCTTCATGGAAGAGTTCTCCAACATCATCCAGCGGCAGATGCGTTAAGCCATGCGCCAGCGTCGCCTCAAAAACGAGATCAACGTCGTTCCCTACATCGACGTCATGCTGGTGCTGCTCGTCATTTTCATGGTGACGACGCCGATGATGACGACCGCCAGTATTGATTTGCCCTCGGTTGGCAAAGCGCCGGCTGCGCCATCCGCGCCGCTCGAAGTGGCGATAAAGGCGGATCAAAGCCTGTCAGTCACCGACCGTGCGGGAAATAGCAAGGAAATCAAGGTTGACCGCAAAGAACTGCTCGGCATGGTCCAGGCCGCCCAGCAGCGCAATCCGGATCAGCCGGTGTTGATTGCCGGTGACAAAAACGTCAAATACGAAGCCGTGCTGATGGTCATGGACGAGTTGCAACGCGCCCAGATCAAACGTGTCGGCCTGCTGGTCCAGACCTCCGGTAAATGATCCTCGAACGCCCCAAAGAACCCGGCAAAAAATACGCGATGGCGTTCACCTTCATGGTGCACGCCGGGCTGATTGCTGCGCTCTTTTTTGGCGTGCAATGGAAACGCAGCAAGCCCGAGGTAATGGAAGTTGAATTGTGGGCTAGCCGCCCGGTGCCGGCGGTGCAGGTTGAAGAACCACCGCCGCCCCCACCTGAAGTGGAAGTAAAGCCGGAAACCAAACCTGAGCCCAAGCCGATTCCCAAGGTCGAACCGCCGCCACCAAAAAAGCCGGATATTGCGATCAAGGAAGAGAAAAAGAAGCCGGAGCCAAAGAAACCCGAACCCAAGCCCGAGCCGCCGAAACCTGAGCCGAAAAAGCCCGAACCCAAAAAGCCGGAGCCGAAGCAGGATCCCAAGCCCAAGGTGCCCAATTTCGACGACATGCTCAAACGCGAGACTTCCGAACTCAAACCGCGTCCCAATAACAGCGCCCAGCAAATGGCCAATGCCGCAGCCGCAGAATCCGAGCAGCGCGCCTCGAGCAACAAAAAAGGCCTGAAGGATTACGCCGCCAAAATTCGCGGCAAAGTTCGCGGCAATATTGTTTTACCGCCGAATCTGACCGGCAATCCCGAGGCCGTTTTCGAAGTTGATCAGTTGCCCTCCGGCGAAGTCCTCGCCGTCAAACTGAAACGTTCGAGCGGTAACAAGGGGCTGGATGAGGCGATTGAACGCGCCATTCTCAAATCCTCCCCCTTGCCCAAGCCCGATGACCCAGCTCTTTTCCAACGTTCTTTGGAAATCAAATACAAACCGTTTGAAGAGTAAAATCGCGCGAACTTATTGAAAATGAAGACAATGCATCCAATTTCCCGCCGCATTTTCCTGGCTTTTGCGCTGTTGACCGCAAGCCTTGCCCAAGCCCAGCTGTCGATCGAAATCACCGGCGCCGGCGCCAACCGCATCCCGGTTGCGATTGCTGATTTCAGCGGCGACCCAAGCGCCTCCCGCGTTGTCACCGCAACCATCCGTGCCGACCTCGACCGCAGCGGGCTATTCAAACTGATCGACACGACCGGCGCCGCGCTCGATGAAAACACCCCGGTCAATCATGCCGACTGGAAAAGCAAGGGCGCCGATGCGCTGGCTGCCGGCAGCCTTGGGCGTAGCCCGGATGGCCGCATGGAAGCGCGCTTTCGCCTCTACGACACGCAAAAAAGTGTGATGCTCGGCGGCAAGGCTTTTGTCACCGGCAACGAGCAACTGCGCGCCGCCGGCCACCGCATTGCTGACGAAATCTACGAGAAACTGACCGGAGAGAAAGGTGTCTTCTCGACCCGCATCGCCTATGTCGTCAAATCCCGTGGCCAGTTCCTGCTGCAGATCGCCGATGCCGACGGGCAGGGCGCCGCTACCGCGCTGACTTCTGCCGAGCCGATCATTTCCCCGGTCTGGTCGCCGGATGGTGGCCGCCTGGCCTACGTGTCCTTCGAGAAGAAGAAGCCGGTTGTCTACGTCCATTCAATCTCTTCCGGTCAACGCCATATTGTCGCCAATTTCAAAGGCTCCAATTCCGCCCCCGGCTGGTCGACCGACGGGCGTCGCCTGGCCATTGTTTTGTCCAAGGACGGCCATTCACAAATTTACAGCGTCAATGCCGATGGCAGCGGCCTGCAACGCGTTACCCAATCCGCCGGGATCGATACCGAACCGCGCTATTCCAGCGACGGCAATATCTATTTCAGTTCGGATCGCGGCGGCAGCCCGCAGATTTACCGGGTCAGCGCCAGCGGTGGCGATGCCCAGCGCGTCACCTTTGAAGGCAGCTACAACGTCTCGCCACGGCCCTCGCCGGATGGCAAAACGCTCGCCTTCATTACCCGCCGCGACGGCCGTTTCCAGCTTGCCGCAATGGATCTCGCCAGCCGTCAGGTTCAGGTATTGAGCGACTCCAACAAAGACGAATCCCCCAGTTTTGCACCCAATAGCCGCATGATCCTGATCGCCACAGAAATTGGCGGGCGCGGCGTTCTATCGGCTGTCTCCAGCGATGGCCGGATCAAACAACGCCTCTCGGTCGCCGCAGGTGATGTGCGCGAACCGGCCTGGGGCCCTTTCTTTCAATAATTAACCTATCCTCACCGGAGAACTTCATGAAAAAACTGCTCATTCCCGCCCTGCTGTCCGCTCTGATTATCGGCTGTAGCTCGACCCCGATTCCTGATGAAACCGGTGGGGCACCAGTTGAGTCGCGTAGCGGCGCCAATTCCGGCGTTGCGCCAGTGGTCGCTGGCGGCCTTGATTCGCGTGGTCTGCCGAAAGAACTGACCGACCCGAAGAGCGTGCTGTCAAAGCGCAGCGTCTACTTCGACCTCGACAGCTACGAAGTCAAGGATGAGTACAAGGATCTGGTGGCCTCGCACGCCAAGTATCTGGTGGCCAATCGCGCTTTCAAGATGCTGATTCAGGGCAATACCGACGAACGCGGCAGCCGTGAATACAACCTGGCACTCGGCCAGAAACGTGCCGAAGCAATCAAGCGCTCGCTGACCCTGCTCGGCGCCAAGGAAGATCAGCTGGAATCGGTCAGCCTCGGCGAAGAAAAGCCGAAAAATGCCGGTCACGATGATGGCGCCTGGGCCGAAAACCGCCGTGGTGACATGCTTTACAAGGCGGCTGACGGTCGCGGCGAGTTCTAAATCATGCGTCTGGCTCGAATCGCATTTCTGATTGCCGCGCTGGGTGCCTCAAGTGCCCAGGCCGGCGTGTTCGATGATGAAGAAGCGCGGCGCATGATCGCTGATCAAAGGATCAAGAGCGAAGCGCGATTCGACCAGCAAGCCAAGGCCCAGCTGGATCTGGCAACTCAGATCCAGCGCCAGGCCGAAGAAAATGCCCGCTTGCGCGGCCAGATCGAAACGCTGAATTACGAGCTGGAAACTGCCAAGAAGCGCCAGCAGGATTTCTACCTCGACCTCGATACGCGCCTGCGCAAGTTTGAGGGGCAATCGAGCGTGAATGTTGCGGTCGACCCGGCAAATGCCCAAAATTCAAAGCCGACTGGCGACCCGGCCAAGGAAAGCCAGGAATACGAAGCTGCCCTCAATCAGTTCAAGGCCGGCAAGTACAAGGAAGCCGCCGCGCTTTTCAGCGCTTTTGTCCAAAAAGCGCCGGACAGTTCGCTGGCACCCAATGCCCAATACTGGCTGGGCAATGCCTGGTACGCCCAGCGCGATTGCAAACGAGCGATTGAAGCGCAAAACATCGTCACCACCAAATATGCCGAATCGCCCAAGGCGCCGGATTCCTGGCTGGCGATTGCGACCTGCCAGCAGGAAATGGGTAATCCGAGCGGTGCCAAGCGCTCGCTGGAAACAGTGATTGCCAAATACCCGACTTCACCCGCCGCCGAGAGCGCGCAACAACGTTTGAAGAAGAAGTAATTGGCGCTACGCATCACTGAAATTTTCTATTCCCTGCAAGGGGAAGCCTCGCGGGTTGGTCTGCCGACGGTCTTTGTGCGCCTGACCGGTTGCCCGCTGCGCTGTGTCTGGTGCGATACCGAATACAGTTTTACCGGCGGTGCTCCGGCCAGCGTTGAATCGGTGCTGGCCGAAGTCGCCAAGTACCCGGCGCGTCAGGTTTGCGTGACCGGTGGCGAACCTTTGGCACAAAAGGAATGCCTGCCCTTGCTGAGCGCCCTGTGCGATGCCGGCTACGAGGTTTCGCTGGAAACCTCCGGCGCACTTGATATTGCTGCGGTCGACCCGCGCGTTGCGCGAATAATGGATCTCAAGGCACCAGGTTCTGGCGAGAGTGCTAAAAATTGCTGGGCCAATCTTGAGCTGCTGAATAGTCGTGACGAAATCAAGATCGTCATTGCCTCACGCGCTGATTACGAATGGGCGCGCCAGATTTTGCAGGAAAAACAACTCACGCAATGCTGCCCCATCCTTTTTTCCCCGGCCCAAGGGCAAATCGAGGCCGCCGAGCTGGCGCGCTGGATACTCGAAGACGGCTTGCCGGTTCGTTTCCAGCTGCAACTCCACAAGCTGCTTTGGGGTAACATGCGCGGTAAATAAGGAGATCGCCATGACCGATAATCGCCGCCAGTTTTCGAGAATCCGCTTTCAGACCGAAGCCCGCCTGAGCTTGCCGAGTGGCGAGAGTGGCGTCGAAGTCCTCGACCTTTCGCTCAAAGGGGCGCTGGTTCGGTCAGCGCGCTCACTGGCCAGTCACATAGGCAGCAAGGGCACGCTGATTATTCGCCTGGACGAAATGGGCACCATCATTCACATGGAAATCACCGTCACCCATCAGGCGGGCAATGATTACGGCTTGGCCTGCCGCGAAATTGATCTCGACAGCATCACCCATCTGCGCCGCCTGGTTGAACTCAACCTCGGCGATGAAAGACTGCTCGAACGCGAGCTAAGTCACCTGACGGCTGACTAAATCCCGAGATAGCGCTGCCAGATGCCGTGATCGGCATCCAGCTCACTAGATGATCCCCGCCAAACTACCTGCCCACGTTCGATGAGGGTGTGCTGGTCGGCCAGCGCGATCAGCTTCTCGACGTATTTATCAATCACCAAAATGCTTTGCCCGGCAGCCCGCAGCCGCGCAAGGCAAGCCCAGATTTCCTCGCGCACCAAAGGTGCCAATCCCTCAGTCGCCTCATCGAGAATCAGCAGGCGCGGGTTGGTGACCAGGGCGCGACCGATTGCGAGCATTTGCTGTTCACCGCCGGAGAGCTGGTTGCCGAGGTTTTTTGAGCGTTCCTTGAGACGCGGGAAAAGTTCGTAAACGCGAGATGGCGTCCACGCTTCGCTGACGCCACGCCGGTTGGCAAAAAAGGCCACCAAATGCTCGTCGACCGTAAGATTCGGAAAACACTGCCGGCCTTCCGGCACCAGGGCAATGCCTGCCCGACCAATGCGATCCGGGCGCCAGCCATCAATCCGTTCGCCAGCAAAATGGATGCTGCCGCCTTTGAGCGGTTGCAGCCCACAGATCGCGCGCAGGGTTGTCGTTTTACCCATGCCATTGCGCCCGAGCAGGGTGGCGGCTTGACCTTCGTTCATCGCCAGATCAATCCCGAACAAAACCTGGCTCGGCCCGTAGGCAACTTCCAGTGCGCGGACTTCAAGCAAGGCGCTCATGCCGAGTCACCCAGATAAGCGCGGCGCACTTCCGAATCAGCGCGCACCTGATCCGGCGTGCCGGTACAGATCAATTGCCCATTGACCAGTACCGAAACCCGATCAGCCAGCCGAAACACCGCCGCCATGTCGTGCTCAACCAGCAGGATGGTGACGTGGCGGACGAGATGTTCGATCAGCTCGACCATGCGCGCCGACTCTTCCGGCCCGGCACCGGCCATCGGTTCATCGAGCAGCAGCATTTTGGGCTGGGTGGCCAGCGCCATTGCCAATTCCAGCGCACGTTGTTCGCCGTGCGCCAGATTGCCGGCAAGGCTGGCACTGCGTTCAGCCAAACCCAGTTGTTCGAGATAAATATGCGCTTGGTCAAACAAGGCTTGCTCGGCGGCAACCGGTTTCCAGAAGCGGAAACTCGACCCGGCATCGTGACGCCCCTGCACGGCCAAGGCCACGTTATCGAGTACCGACAAGCCAGGAAAGACGTTGGTGATCTGGTAGGAACGCGCCATGCCAGCCGCGACGCGCTGGTGCATCGATAAATGCGTGACAGCGCAGCCAGCAAAATGGACGCTGCCGCTATCCGGTTTAAGCGCGCCGGAAACGTGATGGATGAAGGTGGTTTTACCGGCACCGTTGGGGCCAATCAAGGCATGCACTTCGCCGGCCTCAACACTGAAATTGACCTGTTTTAACGCGTCGACCGCAGCAAAGCGCCGCGAGAGATTGCGTACCTCCAGCAGCGCCTCAGCCATGCGTTTTCCCGAACAAGGCAGCCACGCCCTTCGGCGCGAACAGGACAATGCCGAGCAGCAGCAAACCCAGCCCGATGTGCCAGTGCAGCGTAAAGCCGGCCAGCACTTCTTCCAGACAAAGCAGGATCAGCGCGCCAACGACGCCGCCATACAGATAGCCGACACCACCGATGATGACCATCACCAACAAGGTGCCGGATTGCATCCATTGCAGCAGGTTGGGGCTGGCCAGCCCGGTCAAGTTGGCAAGCAAAGCGCCGGCCAAACCAGCCAGCGCACCGCCTAGCGCGAAGCAGATCAGGCGATAGCGAAAAACCGGGTAACCGAGCGCTTCCATCCGCGTTTCATTTTCACGGATCGCCTGAATGACGCGGCCAAAACGCGCATCAGCCAGGCGACCAAGAAAGACGATGCTCAAGGCGAGGCAGGCGAGGGCGGCGTAGAAAAAGGCGCTATCGCTACTCAGGCTTAGTCTCGCGAAGCTCAACCTGCCAACCAGCGGCAAGCCATCATCGCCGCCCCAAGCGCGGGCCGAAACGAACAGGTAGTAAGCCATCTGGCCGAATGCCAGGGTGATCATGATGAAATAGACACCGCGCGTGCGCAGGCTGATCGCACCGACCAGCAGGGCAAACAAGCCGGCCACCCCCATCGCCAGCGGAAAAACCAGCAAGGCATCAGTGATCCCGTTGCTCATGCAAATCGCCGCCACATAAGCCCCGGTGCCAAAGAATGCCGCATGGCCGAGCGAGAACATACCGCCGAAACCCAGCACCAGATTGAGGCTGGAAGCAGCCAGCGCGAAGATCAGAACACGCGTGGCGAAGCCGATGTAAAACTCCTGACCGAAGGCGCTAAGCGCATTCGGCAAGGCGAGCATCGCCAACAACAGCACGATGGCCACGGGTTTTTGATAGGGGGCAGGGCGGTAGAAAGCCATCAGGCGCGAGCCGGGAACAGGCCTTGCGGCTTGAAGAAAAGGATGCCGGCCATGAGCAGGTAAATGAGGATCGAAGCCAGTGCCGGGCCGAGGGTGGATGCGGCATCCGCCGGCAAAATAGCGCGCAACAGGGTGGGCAAAAGTGCGCGGCCCAGCGTGTCGACCGTACCAACGATCAGGCTACCGACCAGCGCACCACGAATCGAACCAATGCCGCCAATAATGATCACGACAAAGGCCAGAATCAGCACGCTTTCACCCATCCCGACCTGCACCGCCAGCAGTGGGCCAAGCAAACCGCCGGCCAGGGCGCAAAGTGCAGCGCCAAAGACAAATACTGCCGTGAATAAGCCTTGGACATTGATGCCCAGCGCTTCCGTCATTTCACGGTTGGAAGCCCCGGCGCGCACCCACATGCCAACCCGGCTTTTGGCGACCAGCAGATAAAGCAACCCTGCCACCGCCAGGCCAAAGGCGATGATCACCAAACGGTAGGCGGGGTAGAAAAACCCGGCAATTTCAACCGGGCCGGACAAAGCCTCCGGCGGGTTGAGCAACACCGGCTGCGCGCCCCAGATGATGCGCACCGCCTCATTGGCAATCAGGATCAGGGCAAAGGTGGCAAGCACTTGGGAAAGATGGTCGCGTTTATAAAGCTGACGGAAGAGTGATAACTCAAGCAACAGACCAAGCAACGCCGCCCCGGCAACCCCCGCCCCGAGCCCGATCCAGAACGAATCCGCCGCCTGCGCCGCCGCTGCCACCAGATAAGCGCCGACCATGTAGAGCGAACCATGTGCCAGATTGATGCAGTCCATGATGCCGAAAACCAGCGTCAGGCCGGCGGCGAGCAAAAATAGCATCAAGCCGAACTGCAGGCCGTTGAGGGCTTGTTCAAGAACTAGTTGGATCATTGGCACCCGTAGCCACGAGCCCGTGAGTGTTAACCCACGACCATTTATTGCAATGCAAATTCGGCGAGTTCAGCGAAATAACTATCGCCAACTATTCCTTGCCTTTGCCGAGTTGTTTTTTCAGGGAAGCTTTCAGTTCGCGTTTGGCTTGTTTGCGCACATCTTCAAGTTCTTTAATCAAGAAATTAATTGATTCGTCAATCTCGATTTCGCTGGCAAGGTAAGGCCCAACCGTAACTGCCCCACCAGATTCCGTACGGTAGGTTGCAATCCGAATGGATACTTGGGGAGCGAGGGTGTATTCACCCTTTTTCCACTTATTAAGGGGATTAAAAACTTCAAAGTAGAGTGCCATTTTTTCCCTGCTTCCCTATCACTTCATCTTGCACTGCGCCACATAAGCGTCAGCATGATTGGTGAAGATAGTGCCCATCGTCTTGTTGGTAACACGGCCCTGAGCATCCTTGCCGATGGCGCGCAGGTAGTAATTCTGCACCGGGTAATGGTTGCTGTTGAACTTGAAGTCACCGCGTACTGACTTGAAGCGTTTGGCTTCAAGCGCCTTTTGCAAGGCCTTCTTGTCGTCGACATTGCCTTTTACGTCGCGCACGGCTCCGTCCATCATGAGTGCCGCATCGTAGCCTTGCGAAGCATAGAGCGAGGGCAGGCGTTTGTATTCCTTCTCGAAGTCGGCGACAAAACGCTTGTTCTCGGCATTTTCCATGTCGTGCGCCCAGTGTGAGGAATTGAACATGCCCATCATCGGCGCGCCAACCGCCTTGATCACGTCCTCGTCAGCCGAAAAACCGGGGGCGAACAACTGGGTGTCACGCGACAAACCGGCCGAAACGAATTGTTTGACGAAGTTGATGCCCATGCCGCCAGGCAGGAAGAAGAACAGGGCATCCGGCTTGAGTGAGCGAATCTGTGCCAGTTCAGCGGCGTAATCGAGTTGGCCGAGCTTGGTGTAAACCTCTTCAGCCACGACACCCTTGTAATAACGTTTGAAGCCGGAAACCGCATCCTTGCCGCCCGGATAGTTGGGCGTAACGATCACGACGTTCTTAAAACCCTTGTCCTGAACAATTTTGCCGACCGCCTCATGCAGGTTGTCGTTCTGCCAGGCAACGTTGAAGAAGAAGGGGTTGCACTGCTCGCCGGCGTATTGCGAGGGGCCGGCATTGGCCGAAATATAGAAGGTTTTGTTCTCGAACACGGTTGGTCCAACCGCCAGCATGATGTTGGAGAAGACGATGCCGGTCATGAAATCAACCTTGTCCTTCTTGAGAAACTTGTCAGCCAATTGTTTGGCAACATCGGGGCTTTGCTGGTCATCGGCAATCATCACTTCCGCCGGCAGATCACCGAGCTTGCCGTTGAGTCGCTTGAGCGCCAGATTGAAACCATCGCGAATATCAACTCCCAGGCCAGCACCGGGGCCGGAGAGCGTCGAGACAAAGCCAACCTTGATTTTGTCAGCCGCGTGAACAGCGCCGGCGAACATCAGGGCAGTGGCAAGGGCAGTCAGGCGTAGCGACATAAAAATCTCCAGCAAGGTGTCAAAGCACGAAATTGTAGCGCAGGAACAAGCAGATACCGGCTGAAAGCAAGGCAAATTTCGGTTATATTCGCGCCCCATGATGAAGAAAGCCGTTGTACTCCTCTCCGGCGGACTCGATTCCGCCACCTGCCTCGCCATTGCCCGCAGCCAAGGCTTTGAATGCTATTGCCTGTCGTTCAATTACGGCCAGCGCCATTGCGCTGAACTGGTTGCCGCTGATCGCGTGGTCAAGGCACTCGGCGCTGCCAAGCATCGCGTGCTGAATTTCGGGCTGGCCCAGTTTGGCGGCTCGGCACTGACTGATACCACGATTGCCGTGCCGATCGATGGCGTGCAACCGGGAATTCCGGTTACTTATGTACCAGCGCGCAACACCATCATGTTGTCTCTGGCACTGGCCTGGGCCGAGGTTTTGGGCTGCCGCGACATTTTTGTCGGGGTCAATGCGGTCGATTACTCCGGTTACCCGGATTGCCGCCCGGAATACATCGCTGCTTTCGAGACGATGGCCAATCTGGCAACCAAGGCCGGGGTTGAAGGTGCCAAGTTACACATTCATGCGCCGCTGATCGACCTCTCCAAGGCAGAAATCATCCGTCTCGGAGCCCAGCTTGGCGTTGATTACGGACTCACCGTTTCCTGTTACCAGGCGGATGAACAAGGCCGCGCCTGCGGCGTCTGTGATTCCTGCCGCCTGCGTGCCGAAGGCTTTGCCGCCGCCGGCGTCACTGACCCGACGATTTACTGCGCCTGATCATGGACCTAGCCACCACCTCACAAACCGTTCTCTGGCTGGCCTTTGCCGTCTCTTTTGTCTTTGGCGCAATTGGTCAAAAAACCCATTTCTGCACCATGGGCGCGGTATCGGACATCGTCAATATGGGCGAATGGAGCCGCATGCGGATGTGGCTGCTGGCGATCGGCGTCGCCATTCTCGGTTCGGCAGCACTGCACGCAACGGGCCAGATTGATCTCGGCAAATCGATTTACCGCACCCCAACGTTTACCTGGCTTTCCTACCTCGTCGGTGGTGTCTCTTTCGGCATCGGCATGGTGCTCGCTTCGGGCTGTGGCTCAAAAACGCTGATCCGGATCGGCGCCGGTAACCTCAAGTCCGTGGTCGTTTTCATCGTCCTCGGTCTGGTTGCCTACATGACCATGCGCGGCGTCTTCGGCGTCTTCCGTGTCAATGTGCTGGAGAAAGCGGCAATCACTTTCCCCGGAGGACAGGATGTTCCGGCCCTGCTGAGCGCAGCCGGGATGGATCCGAAAACGGCCTTCACCCTCGCCGTTTTTGTAATCGGCGGCGGGTTGACCGCATTCAGCCTGCTCAACCGCGAATTCTGGACCCTCGACAACCTGCTTGGCGGCATCGGCACCGGGCTAGCCGTGGTTGCCGCCTGGTACGTCAGCGGCCACCTTGGCTATCTCGCCGAACACCCGGAAACCCTGGAAGAAGCCTTCCTCGCAACCAATAGCGGGCGCATGGAATCACTGACTTTTGTTGCGCCACAGGCCTATTCGCTTGAATTGCTGATGCTCTGGTCGGACAGCAGCCGCAAACTGACGTTTGCGATTGCCACCGTGCTTGGTGTGATTGCCGGCTCCGGCGCCTGGGCCTTGCTGACCCGCAGTTTCCGCTGGGAAGGCTTTGCCAGTGTCGAAGATACGGCCAATCATCTACTCGGCGCTGCGCTGATGGGTTTTGGTGGGGTCACCGCGATGGGCTGCACGGTAGGGCAGGGGATTACCGGCTTTTCAACCCTCGCCCTGGGTTCGATGCTCACCTTTCTGGCAATCATCGCCGGCGCCGTGGCGATGCTCAAGTTCCAGTACTGGCGGATCATGCGCGAGGCTTAAGCGCTGTCGTTTTCCTTCAGCTTGGCGATCACCAGCGGAAAAGCCCCCGAACCGATCAGGGCAACGGCAGAAACAATAAAGGCCAGC
This sequence comes from Pseudomonadota bacterium, assembly GCA_039797825.1. GTDB lineage: Bacteria > Pseudomonadota > Gammaproteobacteria > Burkholderiales > Rhodocyclaceae > Azonexus. The sequence continues at coordinate 57,850 of JBDKHF010000085.1, forward strand.
CCGGCCATCGGGTCGTCGAGAACTGGATGCAGGCTGGCACCAAAGCCGAACAAACTGACCAGGCCAGGAATCGCACAAAGTACGCCGAGCGTAGTCAGCGCGACAAATGAAAAGGGATAGCGGCGCTGGCTCATAAACGTCGACTCTGATCGCCGCTGGCAAAGCCCAGCAGACTGTCATCAAGACCGCGACCAAGCGCGATCACCTTGAACAACTCGCCCATCTCGTGTGGCATCAGCAATTTATTCACCGCTCCCGTCGCTCTGATGTAATCCGGCGTGCCACTGGTTTCGGCACCCAGCAATTCAAGAATGCCGCAATTCAGAAGAAACTGCCCCTGGCTGGTATAGCCGAGCAACTCCAGCCCGGCGCCATGCGCTGCCGCAATAATTGCGGTGAAATCGACGTGGACCGTAATATCCTGCAAGCCCGGCAAATAAAAGGGGTCAGGGTGCGAATGATGACGGTAATGGCACATCAAGGTGCCGCGCTCGCGCTGCGCGTGATAAAACTCGCGGCGCGGAAACCCGTAATCGAGCAAAAGCAGGGCGCCACATTTCAAACGATGCCCCCATTCAGCCGCCCAGGCCCGATTGGCCAGACTGATCTCACTTTCAAAACCGGCCGGCAGCGCACATTGGCGAGCAATTTCCTCGGCGGCAACCAATAAAGCGCCACTTGCCGGGCGCTCGCTCCACGTGAAACGACCTGCGCCATCAAGCGCAACGCCGCGCTCAAAAATACCGCTTTCGCGCCAAGCAACAACATGCACCGGCATCGCATCGAGTAATTCGTTCGCCAGCACGACGCCGGAAAAATCCTCCGGCAAATGCTCCAGCCAGCGCACGCGCTCAAGCAAATGCGGTGCCGCCTTGGCCAGGGTTTCTTGCTGGCGCTCACGTAAATCAGCCGAAAGATCAAGGATGAAATAATGCGTTGGCAGCGTACCCAACGCCTCCAGCTCAAGCAACAAATCAGCCGCCAAACGTCCTGAACCAGCGCCGACCTCAAGCACGACAGGCGCTGAAGCGGCCATGATTTGCGCCACCTGACGCGCCAAGGAACGGCCAAAAAATCCGGTCATTTCCGGCGCCGTCACAAAATCTCCGGCTGAACCAAATTTGCGTGCCCCGGCAGCGTAATAACCTAGCCCTGGAGCATATAGCGCCAATTCCATAAAGCGGGCGAATGATATCCAGCCACCTTCATGCGTCAATTCACGTCCGATTTTGGCGATCAGTTTTGCGCTGTGCTCGCAGGCATCAGGAGAAGGAAGTGGGAGGCTCATCAGATTAGGCAAAAAGGAGAGATTTTAGCTGGCCGAAAGGGGGCAGAAGAACTCGCTTTGTGCTATTTTTTCGGTTCTAAGAAATTGGGAGACAAATTAAAATGCGCGTCATACAAAAAATCGCCAAAAAACCCGCTGATCTGGCCGCACAAAGTACCGCTTTGGCCGCCATAAATCCCGATCTGCTAATTGTTTTTGGCTCGGTCGAGCACTTTACCGCCCCTGATTTTGCATCAACATTACGCAACGCACTGCCCGGCACCACATTGATCGGCTGCACGACCGCCGGCGAGATCACCCCCGACGGGGTCGATGACGGCACCTGCACCCTGACCGGCATCAGTTTCGACGCAAGCAAGCTAATTCAAGCCAATACACACCTGACCGGCATGGACGATTCTTTTGCCGCTGGCGAACGTTTAGGTCACCAACTCGCGGGCGTTGAACTGAAAGCCGTGATGGTTTTCGGCCCCGGTGTACAAATCAATGGCAGCGCACTGGTTGATGGCATCACCAGCATCATTGGCAACCGCATCCCGATTACTGGCGGCTTGGCCGGCGATGGCGGCGCCTTCAAGCAAACCTTCACGCTCGGCCCGGATGGCGTATGCGACAACGCGATTGTCGCCGTCGGCCTCGGTGGCGAAGCGCTGCGCTTCGGTCATGGCTCCTTTGGTGGCTGGGAGCCGTTTGGTCCGGCGCGCAAGGTGACGCGCTGCGCCAACAATGTCTTGTTCGAACTCGATGGCGAACCGGCACTTGAGGTCTACAAACGCTATCTCGGCGACCACGCCAAGGGTTTGCCGGCTTCCGGCCTGCTCTTCCCCTTTGCCATGCTGGGCGAGGATCACAGCGCAGTTGGTTTGATCCGCACCATTCTTGGCGTCGATGAAGCAAGCGGCAGCCTGACCCTGGCCGGTGAAATCGACCCCAATGGCTACCTCAAATTGATGCATGCCAGCACCGACAAACTGGTCAATGGTGCCGAATCCGCTGCCGAAGCCGCCGCGCAAATGCTTAACAACCCAGGGGAAAGCGTTGCCATTCTGGTCAGCTGCGTTGGCCGAAAACTGGTCATGGGCAACCGGGTTGACGAAGAAGTCGAGGCGGTCGGCGATGTCTTTGGCAGCAAAGCAACGCTAACCGGTTTTTATTCGTATGGCGAAATCAGCCCCTTCACCCCCGGTGCATCGTGCAAGCTGCATAACCAGACGATGACCATCACCTACCTCAGCGAGGCCTGAGTCTCCGCCGACGATGAACAAAGCCCTGCTGCGCCAGCTTAAACGAACGATAGGCATTGCTGACGAGGCGGCTTTGGCCGCCTATCTTGATACCCTGCGCGCGCATCCGGCAAACAGCGACCCGGCCTTGCAGGGCTTGCTAGCAGGATTTGGCGACTTGTTGCAGCGGGTTGATGCGTCGTATGAGCAATTTGATCGTGACCTGGAGTTGCGCACTCGCTCGCTGGAGATTTCCTCACTCGAACTTTCCGGCTCAAATGAAAAGCTGCGCGAGGAGCTATCCAACCGGGAAAGTGCCCTCGGTTCACTACGTGATGCCATTCAAGGCCTGCTGCCAAGTAACGAAGGCATGACCATCACGCTGGTCGAAGACAATATTGAAATCCTCTCGCGACGCGTTGCCGAACTGGTCAGCAAAAGTGAAAAAGATAGGCTGGCGTTGGCCAATCAGAAATTCGCACTCGATCAACACGCCATTGTCAGCATCACCGACATCCACGGGACGATCGTTTATGCCAATGATCGTTTCTGCGAAATCAGCGGCTATCAACGTCAAGAACTAATCGGAAAAAATCACCGCATCGTCAAATCCGGCATTCATCCGCCAGAAATATTTCGTGACATGTGGGGCACCATTACGCTCGGTCACGTCTGGCATGGCGAAGTCTGTAACCGGGCAAAAAATGGGCAGCCCTATTGGGTCAACGCGACAATTGTTCCCTTGCTTGGCCCGGATGGACAACCCGACCAATATATTGCGATCCGGACTGACATCAGCGACCGCAAACGCATGGAAGCCCAGCTTTCAGAGCAACTTGATCTGGTTGAAGGATTGATCGAAGCCATTCCGCTGCCGGTTTATATCAAGGATGCCGAAGGCCGTTACCTGCGCCTAAACCGCGCCTTCGAAATTTTTATCGGGGTCAAACGCGAAGACTTCATCGGCAAAACCTTATATGAACTGCTGGCCCATGATGATGCAGAATTTCATAGCGAAAAGGATGCCGAGCTTCTCGCGCACGGTGGCACTCAAACCTACGAAACACTAGTGCACGGCCACGATGGCCTGTCACATAACGCGATTTACCGCAAAGCCGCACTAAGTCGGCGTGATGGGAATATTTACGGGCTGCTTGGTACGATCATCGATATTACTGAGCGCAAGAAAGCTGAAATTGAAATGCAATTGGCCAAGGAAGCGGCAGAGGCTGCCAGCCAGGCCAAGAGCGAATTTCTTGCCAACATGAGTCACGAAATTCGCACCCCGATGAACGGCATTATCGGGATGACTGACCTTGCCCTTGATACCGCCCTGACCGAGGAACAACGCGAATTCCTCAGCATCGTCAAATCATCAGCCGAAGCACTACTGACCATCCTTAACGACATTCTTGATTTTTCAAAAATCGAGGCCGGCAAATTGCTGGTTGAGGAGATTTCTTTCGACTTGCATCGCGTCATCGCCGAAACCCTGAAAACGATGGCGATGCGTGCTCACGAAAAGCACATCGAACTGGTTTTTGAGATCATGCCGGACGTGCCCCGCCACGTACTGGGTGACCCGAGCCGGCTACGGCAGATTCTGATCAATCTACTCGGCAACGCCATCAAGTTCACCCATGCCGGTGAAATTGCCGTCCGCGCCGAGTTGACCGCAACAATTGGCGATTTGCCGCAAATTCAATTCTCGGTACGCGATACCGGTGTGGGTATCGCCGCCGACAAGCAGCAAAGCATTTTTGAAGCGTTTTCTCAGGAAGACACCTCGACGACCCGACGCTTTGGCGGCACCGGCCTTGGCCTGTCGATCTCACGCCGCCTGGTTGAGCTGATGCATGGCAGGATGTGGCTGGAAAGTGAGCAAGGCAAGGGCAGCACCTTCTTTTTCTCACTCGAACTCAAAACTGATAACGAGCCACCGGAAGCCGGCACCAGTCATATTGCCCTGCGTGGCCGCCACATTCTCGTGGTCGATGACAACGCCACCAACTGCCGAATTCTGAGCGGCATGCTTGCCCATTGGGATGTCAAGACCACGCTGGCCGACGGCGGCCCCGCTGCTATTCAGATTCTGCGCAGCACGCCGCAGGCTTTCGACTGCATTCTGCTCGACGCCCACATGCCGGAAATGGATGGTTACGAGTTGGCGCTCAATATCCGTGGCCCACTCGCCATCACGACGCCAATGGTCATGCTCTCCTCTGGCGCCATGCGCGGCGATGGGCAGCGTTGCCAGGAAGTTGGCATTTCGGGATACTTCTCCAAACCGATTTCCTCAGAGGAACTACTGGCCGCGCTGTGCCGGGTCTTTGATATTTGTCGCAAGGAAAACTCGGTCCCTCCCAGCCAGTTGGTGACGCGCCACGCGCTGCGGGAATTGCAGCGCACGCTCGACGTTTTGCTGGTCGAAGATCACCCGGTTAACCAGAAATTGGCAATCGGGCTACTCGAAAAATGGGGGCATCGCCCAACGCTGGCCAACAATGGCCAAGAGGCGCTCGACATTCTTGCCCTCCGCGATTTCGATGTGATCCTGATGGACATGCACATGCCGGTCCTGGGCGGCCTTGAAGCCACCTTGGCGATTCGGGCGCGTGAAGAGTCAGAAGCTCGCCCACGCACGCCAATCATCGCCATGACTGCCGCCGCCATGCAATCGGACAAGGAAGCCTGCATCGCTGCCGGGATGGATGATTACCTGGCCAAACCGATACGCGCCAAGGATTTGCTGGAAAAACTGCTGGCCTACGGCGGCAATCCGGAAGCCGAGGACAAACCGGCTTTTGATTACGGTGTTGCCCTGCGCCAAGCCGATCAGGAAACCGTCGAAATCATCGCCGATATTTTCCTGGAAACCTGGGCACGTGACATCGATCTCTTGCGCACAGCGGTGAACGCGCAAGATGCACCGACGGCAGAACGTGCTGCGCATAGCCTGAAAGGTACACTCGCCACTTTCTGCGCCGATCCAGCTATGCGCGTCGCTGGCGATCTCGAAGTTCGTGCCAGAAACAAGGACCTGGAAGGCATGACGCAGGAAGTTGATTCTCTGCAGCGTGAAATCGAACTGCTGGAACCCCACATCCGCGCCATCACAATCAAGGGTTCAAGGTAAACTCGCGCCTTTCCACGGTTGACCGTGGCAATCTGGAAACCCGCGATGAATACCTCGAATACGCTGCAAAAACTCAAAAGATCACTCGAAAGCCGGGTTGGTAAGGCGATCGGTGACTACAACATGATCGCCGATGGCGACACCATCCTGGTCTGCGTCTCTGGCGGCAAGGACTCCTACACGCTGTTGAATATTTTGCTGGCACTGCAGCAACGGGCACCGGTCAATTTCCGCCTGATTGCGATGAATCTCGACCAGAAGCAGCCGGGTTTTCCCGCCGATATTTTGCCGCGCTATTTTGAATCGCTGGGTATCGAGTTCCGCATTGTCGAAGCCGATACTTATTCTGTCGTCAAAGACAAAATCCCCGAGGGAAAGACCACCTGTTCGCTCTGCTCACGCCTGCGGCGCGGCATTATTTACCGCACCGCGAAAGAATTGGGTGCGAACAAAATTGCCCTCGGCCACCACCGCGACGATATGGTGCACACGCTGTTCCTGAATATGATTTTCGGTGGAAAAATCAAGGCGATGCCACCTAAACTGGTCACCGATGACAAGGCTCACATTGTCATTCGCCCACTCGCCTACTGCGCCGAAAACGACATCGCCAAATTTGCCCGTGGCATGGAATTTCCAATAATTCCCTGCAATCTTTGTGGATCGCAAGAAAACCTGCAGCGCCAGAAAATTCGCGAAATGATGCAGGATTGGGACAAACGCTACCCCGGACGAACCGAAGCTGTATTCACCTCCTTGCAAAACATCGTTCCCTCACATCTCGCCGACAACAATTTATTTGATTTCCGGAACCTGACGCTGGACACGCCGGTCGAAGAAGGCGACATTGCATTTGACGCACCTGATATTCCAGTAACCGGCACCTTCCCGATAAGCCTTTTGGCATAAATACAATCTGGCAATCAGCGTTTATAATAGTCAATTCAATAATTTACAACGAGATTCAACCGCATGGGCCAACCGCTCCACAAGACGATCATGTTTGCCGACGTATCCGGCAGCGCTCGCTTGTTCGAGCGTCTGGAAGATACCGAGGCAGCGCGTGCCGTCGAGCGCTGCCTCAAGCGCATGGAACGCTCAATCACAGCCTATAGCGGGCGCACGCTGCAAGTTGCCGGCGATGAATTACAAGCACTTTTCGACTCACCTGAAGATGGCTACATGGCGGCAACTGACATGCAATTGCGTGTGGCTGACATTCCACCAATTTCCGGCTTAAAACTGACGATTCGTATTGGCCTGCATTGCGGCGAAATTATTGAGCAGTTTTCTACCGCACTGGGTGAAGCGGTCAATACCACCGCGCGGATCACCGGCATGGCGCGAGTTAATCAAATTTTTGCCAGCCAGCAACTGGCTGATCTACTACCTGCACATTGCCGTAATTTCGTCGTGCCAATTCATGAAATGGGGAGCATCCGCGAAGGCAAAAATCTCGTTCATCTGGTGCAAATTGACTGGCAACAGCATGAAGAATATCAACGGCCCCGGATGACAGTTCCAAACCCGAGCCTTGATCCCGCACTAAGCCAAAAAGTTTCAGATCGACTCTGCCTACGCTATCGCGGAAAAGCTTTTTTACTTGACGAGAAAACCCCGACCTTGAGTCTCGGTCGCGATCCGGCCAGCAAGTTGCTGATTGAAGACCGCAAAGCCTCCCGCGCGCATGCGCGAATTGAAAAACGCGACGGAAGTTATTACTACATAGACTCCAGTACCAATGGCAGCTTTGTCAGTTTTCCAGGACAAATCGAAATCATGGTTCGTAAAGATGAAATCCAGCTCCGTGGTACGGGGCGCATCTGTTTTGGCGGCTCACGCAATGATCCACTCGCTGATTTTGCTGATTTTGAATACATTTGAAGCGAGTTGCGGTCAACCATGAAAAAAGGCGCGAAATTCGCGCCTTTTTTCATGTCTATTTCAGACCAAACCTATTTGGCTGGGGCTGGGGCTGCTGCGGCACCAGCATCAGCATCAGCCACACATTTTTTGACAAAGCTATTTTTGGCTGCACCCGCATATTTCTTTTCCTTGGCCGTTGCTTCGCAGCTGGCTTGTGCTGGCGGCATCGCATCAGCAGTACATTTTTTCATGAAACTGGTCTTGGCAGCGCCAGCCAGTTTCTTCTCGGTCGCCTGGGCGGCACAATCATCAGCCGCGTAGACAGAAGTTACAGCAAAGGTTGCAACAAGTACGGCAAGCAGCTTTTTCATGGCATGTTCCTTAAATTATTCGGCCAAACGGCAGGGCAAACTATCAATCAATCACGCATCATCGTCAAGCATCATGCGTTGCTGGCGGTCCATGAAATCCTGCATGCTATCGATTCCACGCAATTGCAAAATCGTGTTGCGCACCGCCGCCTCAAGTAGCACAGCAAGGTTGCGTCCGGCAGCCACCGGAATAACAATTTTTCGAATCGGCACACCCAGCACTTCCTGCGTCTGTGCATCCAGAGGAAGGCGTGGTGCCTCAACGCCCTGCACGGTTTTGTGCAAATGAACAATAATCTTCAGTTTCATTTTCCGCCGTGAAGCGGTTTCACCAAATATGGTTCTGATATTGAGCAGGCCAAGCCCGCGTACTTCAAGAAAATCACGCAGCATGCCCGGACAACGTCCTTCAACCGTGGTCGGTGCGATACGCGCCATTTCGACCACATCATCAGCAACCAGCCCATGTCCACGTGAAATCAATTCAAGCGCAAGTTCGGACTTACCAACCCCGGAATCACCGGTAATCAGCACGCCCATGCCCAGAACATCCATGAAGACACCGTGCAAATTGACCGTATCAGCCAGTCGCGCCGATAAATAGATGCGCAACTGGTCAATTACTGCCGAGCAGTGCTTGGGTGACTGAATCACCGGAGTATTGTTTGCGGCACAGGCATCAAGCAATGATTGCGGGGGGGAAATACTGTCCGCAATAATGATTGCCGGGGGGTGCGAGTTCAGCAGATCAGTAATTTGTTGCCCGAATCGTTTTTCACCGATCCGTACCGCCCAGTCATATTCAGCCAGACCCATGACTTGCAATCGTTCCGGGTGAATGATGTTGATGTGACCAACAACATCCGCCCCGTAATTATTCGTGATTTTCAGCTCAATACGGGAATCAGTACCATGAGCAGCCAACCAGCTGAGCAAGAGCTTTTCGCGATTGTCTTCAAAAAGTTGGGCCAGGCTGATATGGCGCACGACAATATCTTCAGGACTTGAACAGGGTAACTATCGCCGTGGCATCCTGCGCGGCCAGCAAGGCCTCACGGAACGGGCGCTCAGCAAAACGTTGAGCCAATTCGGAAAGAATTTGCAAATGTTCTTCGGTTGCCTGTTCTGGCACCAGTAAAACGAACAGCAGGTTAACTGGTCGACCATCAGGAGAATCAAACGGAACCGGGTTGGCCAGACGAAAAAAGGCGCCAGCGGCTTGCTTGAGCCCCTTGATACGGCCATGAGGAATGGCGATACCCTGGCCAAGACCAGTGGAACCAAGTTTTTCGCGAGCAAAGAGGCTGTCGAAAACGATAGCGCGGGCCAGCCCGAGATGACTTTCGAACAACATCCCGGCTTGTTCAAAAACCCGCTTTTTGCTGCTGGCATCCAGATCGAGCAAGACCTGGGAGGCCGACAGAATGTTGATCAGGGGATTCATAGGATTTCTGCAAAAACAAAGGCCGCAGCAAAAGCTGCGGCCTTCAGGTATTAACCGGGTATTTGTTGTGAGGCTTTTTCGCCCCGGTGATGGTCCTGAACTTTTTGCTTGTACTTTTGGACTTGGCGGTCCAGCTTGTCAAAGAGCACATCAATTGCAGCGTAAAGATCATCACCAGACTCTTCGGCATGCATGTCTTTACCCGGGACGTGCAGGGTGACTTCTGCCTTCTGTTTCAATTTCTCAACGGAAAGAACCACGCTGACGCCCGTTACCTGGTCGAAATGACGAATAACCGGATCAAGCTTGGTTTCTACGTATTCGCGTAGGGCTGGTGTAACTTCAATGTGATGGCCACTGATCTGCAGATTCATTTTTTATCCTCTCCTACAGGGTCTTACGTAAATTGACCGGCGGGATGTTGAGCAGCTCACGGTATTTTGCGACCGTCCGCCTTGCTACAACGATTCCCTGCTGGCCTAGTATTTCGGATAATTGACTATCCGACAAGGGCTTTTTGCCATCTTCAGCACCAACCAATTGTTTGATCAGTGCCCGGATAGCGGTAGCAGAACATGCGCCGCCAGAATCGGTGGCCACATGACTGCCAAAAAAGTATTTCAATTCAAAGATGCCACGGGGTGTCGCCATATATTTCTGGCTGGTTACACGTGAAACAGTCGACTCGTGGAGACCCAAAATATCTGCGATTTCACGCAGGACAAGAGGGCGCATTGCCACCTCGCCATGCTCAAAAAATTGCCGCTGACGGTCAACAATCGCTTGGGTCACGCGATGAATCGTTTCAAAACGCTGCTGGACGTTTTTAATCAGCCAGCGTGCCTCCTGCAACTGGCCGGTCAAATTGCCGTTACCGCGCCGCTGCCGCGACAGAATTTCAGCATATAGCCGGTTGATCCGCAGGCGAGGGTAAGCGTCCGGATTGGTATAGGCAGTCCATTTACCCTTGAGTTTTTTCACCATGACATCCGGCGTGATGTAACGCGCTTCGGTCTGCGCATAACGCGCACCAGGTCGTGGGTTCAGGCGGGTGATGAGGCTATTGGCAGCTTTCAGTTGCTCATCATCGGCGCCGGTCAGCCGGCGCAATTTGACGAAATCATGGGCGGCTAGTAATTCAAGGTGTTGTTCAACGATCAGTAGCGCCAGGTTTCTCAGTTCATCAGCCGGCTGCGCCCGGAGTTGCAGGCCCAGACATTCCTGCGGGCTACGTGCGCCGATCCCGATTGGATCAAAATTCTGAATCAGGCGCAGGGCAATATCAAGTTCTTCAATCTCGATTTCATACTCTGGCGGGAGGGTTTCCAATAGCTCGGCAAGGGGCGTCGACAAATAGCCATCGTCGTCCAGCGCCTCAATCAGAAAACGGACCAGAGCGCGGTCACGTTCGGAGAGCTGGGTCATGCCCAATTGCCAGCCTAGGTGGTCGCGCAGGCTGACGTTGGCTGAATGGATATCCTGCGGGTCGCTGTCGTCATCTTCGTCACGTCCAGCACCGGTAAAAGTACCGGCATCCGAGGCCCAGCGATCGTCATCGACATCCGATGGTGAAACGGGCACCTCCTGTTCGCGCTCACCGCTTGCCTCGCCAGACCCAGGTGTTTCGTTGCGGGTTTCCTGATTTACCGGGGAGTCAAACTGCTGTGCTGCGGAAAAACCATCACCCGGTTCGTCATCGCGTTCCAGCATCGGATTTTCGAGCAGATAGCGCTCGATTTCCTGCTGCATTTCCACCGTCGATAACTGCAACAGCTTGATTGACTGCTGCAACTGGGGCGTAAGCGCCAGATGTTGCGATAGTCGGAGCTGGAGAGTGGGTTTCATTGGGTGGTTGGGGCTGGCTTAGGTTCAGAGCTTGAAATGCTCACCAAGGTAAACCTTGCGTACGCTTGGATTATCGACGATTTCTTCAGGCCGTCCAGCTGCCAGTACATTCCCGGCATTAATGATGTAGGCGTGATCGCAAATTCCCAGCGTTTCGCGCACATTGTGGTCAGTAATTAGAATACCAATCCCACGCTCCTTGAGGAAGCGAATGATTTTCTGGATTTCCAGCACGGCAATCGGGTCGACCCCGGCAAACGGCTCATCGAGCAAAATAAAACGCGGATTAGTCGCCAGCGCGCGGGCAATTTCGACGCGGCGCCGTTCGCCGCCGGATAATGCCGCTGCATTCACCTTGCGCACATGATCAATGTGCAACTCGCCCAGCAAGCCCTCAAGCCGGTCATCAATTTCGGATTCAGGCAAATCGAGCAGTTCAAGCACAGCCCTAATGTTTTCTTCAACATTAAGCTTGCGAAAGACCGATGCCTCCTGCGGCAAGTAGGAGAGGCCTTGCCGCGCCCGACTGTGCATCGGCAAGTGGCTTAGTTTGGTGTCATCGATGAATACTTCGCCGCCATCAGCCGCGACCAGCCCGACGATCATATAAAAGCAGGTGGTTTTTCCAGCGCCATTGGGACCAAGCAAGCCGACGACTTCGCCCGATTTGACTTCAAAGGACACATCTTCAACAACCGTACGCGCCTTGTAGCGTTTTTTTAGGTTGTGGGCAGAAAGCTTGGCGACTGGACTCATTCATCTACTCCGCACGATCCACGGCGCATGGTTTGCTTGATGGCTTCACCTGAAAAGCCGCGATATTGCAGAAAGCGCATCTGCTTTGCCCGCTCCTGCTGCGTCGCGGGCAATTCACCGAATTTGCGCGCCCAGACGGCATGGCAGCGTTCGGCTTCATCGCCACCTTCCGGCAGGGCGGCAGCAATATCCGCATCACCCACGCCGTGCTGGCGCAAATCCTGTTTCAGGCGGGCATCGCCAAAACGGCGTGCCCGGGCGATGATGCGCTGCGTCGCATAGCGCGTATCGGAAAGCAGGCGCTCACTTTGCAGGGTGTCGAGTACGGAGTCGAGTTCATCCTCGGTCTCGGCCTCAATGGCAAGCTTGGCCCTCAACTCGACCCGGCTGAAATCACGCCGGGTCAGAAGTTTCAGCGCTTGAACCCGCAAATTAGGCATCAGCCACCGATTTGGTTGGCTTGATGACGGCAGTACTCGCCGCTTCACGAATACGGGCCTCGATTTCCTGGGCAATTTCCGGATGCGAACGCAGAAACTCGCGGGAGTTGTCCTTGCCCTGACCAATTTTCTCGCCCTTGTAGGAATACCAGGCACCCGACTTGTCGATCAGTTTGTGGGCGACCCCAAGTTCGACAATCTCACCGTGACGGGAAATGCCTTCGCCGTAAAGAATGTCGAAGATGGCTTCGCGGAACGGCGGTGCCACCTTGTTTTTGACGACCTTGACGCGGGTTTCGCTACCGACGACTTCATCGCCCTTCTTGATTGCGCCGATACGGCGAATATCGAGACGAACCGAGGCGTAGAACTTGAGCGCGTTACCGCCGGTGGTGGTTTCCGGCGAACCGAACATGACGCCGATTTTCATCCGGATCTGGTTGATGAAGACAACCAGCGTGTTGGTCTTCTTGATATTGGCGGTCAGCTTGCGCAGCGCCTGGCTCATCAGGCGGGCGTGCAGGCCGACCATCTGGTCGCCCATTTCACCTTCAATTTCAGCCCGCGGGGTCAGCGCGGCGACCGAGTCGATGACGATGATGTCGACCGAAGCGGAGCGCACCAGCATATCGGAGATTTCAAGCGCCTGTTCGCCAGTATCCGGCTGTGAAATCAGCAGATCATTGACGTTAACGCCCAGCTTTTGCGCGTATTGCGGGTCAAGTGCGTGTTCGGCATCGATAAAGGCAGCAACGCCACCCAGTTTTTGCATTTCGGCAATGACTTGCAGACAGAGCGTCGTTTTGCCGGAAGATTCCGGGCCGTAAATTTCAACAACGCGGCCACGTGGCAAGCCGCCAACACCCAAAGCTATATCAAGCCCGAGTGAACCGGTGGAAACCACCTGTATACCCTCGTCAATTTCGGCATCGCCCATCTTCATGATGGAGCCTTTGCCAAACTGCTTTTCGATCTGTTGCAGCGCTGCGGCTAGCGCTTTAGCTTTATTGTCGTCCATGAAACACCTCGGAAATTTGACACGATTATGGCACAGCGGCCGGGGATGGAACAAAAATTGCTGCTATCGCCAGTTGCCCAATTCACGGCCAGCTTGCGTAACACTGTTCATATAAACAGTATATCGATTTCGGACTACTGTGCAAGAAATTCTCAAACGCCGACTCTTGTGCAGCAAGTGATTTTGGCCGTTTTTCGCCGTTGACCGTAACAAGTCGCTTGATGGGAATAAAATCCGCGCCAAACCAAACGCTTGATGATGAATACCACCGAAATTTTCCTGATCGCAATGACGATCATTTTTACCGTACCCTACCTGATCTGGCGGGTCGGCAAAACTGACTATTACGCGCCACTCGTCGTCGTTCAGATCATCACCGGCATTTTGCTTGGCCCCGGCATTCTTGGCCGCGTCTATCCCGATTACTACGCATTCGTTTTCAATCCCGCCGTTGTCCAGTCGCTCAATGGCATCGCCTGGTGGGCGGTGATGCTTTTTGTCTGCATTGCCGGGATAGAACTGGATTTGCGCAAAGCCTGGGCGCATCGCCGCGAAAGCTCAATCACTGCCGGGCTGGCGCTCGGTACGCCTCTCCTCTTCGGCTGCCTCGCCGCCCTCGGCTTGCTTACCCAGGACGGCTGGATGGGGCCGAAGGCGCTGACCTGGCAATTTGTCCTCGGCGTCGGCATGGCCTGTGCTGTCACCGCCTTGCCGATCCTGATCCTGCTCATGGAAAAGCTGGAAGTGCTGCGTCAGCCAATTGGCCAGCGCATCCTGCGTTACGCCAGCCTTGACGACATCGCCATCTGGGGCGTGCTGGCGCTGATCCTGATGGACTGGCAACGGGTCGGCAAGCAAGTCGCCTTTCTGATCGCCTTTGCCATCTTCGGCTACGCCTTCCGCAAACTGATGCTCTGGCTGGCCGAACGCGACCGCTGGTATGTTGCGCTGATCTGGCTCGCCGCCTGCAGCTTCGGGGCCGATTGGGCCGGCCTGCATTTCATGGTCGGTGCCTTCCTCGCAGGGGCAATCATGGAGGCGGAATGGTTTGATCAGGAACAGATGGACCTGCTGCGCCACCATGTTTTGCTGGTCATGATGCCGGTTTTCTTCCTCAGCACTGGCCTGCGCACCAACTGGACGGTGGGTGGCGAGGCGGTGTTCGTGGCGGCTGGCGTGCTGTTGGTTGCTTCAGTGGCCGGCAAACTGATCGGCGTGCAGATCGCTGGCAAGATCCTGAAATGGGTGCCGGGCGAGGCCAGCATCATCGGCTGGCTGCTGCAAACCAAGGCGCTGATCATGATCATCTTCGTCAATATCCTGCTCGACAAACAGATCATCACCAGTGAAGCCTTTACCGCGCTGCTGCTGATGGCGATTGCCAGTACGATGCTGACCGTGCCGATGGTTGCCCCCAAGCTGGCGCGGCTGAAGGAAATCATTTTCCGTGCTGATTGAAGTAATTGACAGAGGAAGCAGATGGCCTACACCCCGAATTTCGCCGAAAACGAACCCAGCCGCGCTGAGATCGACGTACTTGCCGGCCGGGTATTGCTTGAATTCGGCGCACCTTGGTGCGGCCACTGCCAGGCTGCCCAAGCCTTAATCGCCGAAGCGCTGGCCGATTTCCCCGAACTGCAACACATCAAGATCGAAGACGGCCCCGGACGGCGTTTGGGACGTTCATTTCGCGTCAAGCTATGGCCGACGCTGGTTTTGGTCAGAAGCGGCGAGGAATTGGGGCGGGTTGTCAGGCCAGGGAGTCCGAACGAGATTCGGAAAGTTTTGGTTTGCTGACAGACAAGGCGCTCCAACTCGGCACTCAACCAACCGCGACCCGTTCTTGCGAAAAAACTACAACGTAACTACACTTGATCCATGAGCGCACTTCATTTTGAATGGGACGACGAAAAGGCTGCGGTCAACGTCAAGAAACACGGTATTAGCTTTGAGGAAGCCAAGTCAGCTTTTCGAGATGAACGCGCCAAACTGATCAACGACCCGGATCACTCAGATGATGAAGATCGGTTTGTTCTTTTGGGATTAAGCGAAATGCTCAGGCTCTTGGTCGTTTGCCACTGTTATCGAGGCGATAACCACGTAATTCGAATCATCTCCGCCCGCAAAGCCACGACTAATGAATCAAAGTCTTATCGATAAAGGTGTCACCATGCGTCAAGAATACGATTTCTCAAATGCGAAGAAAAACCCATACGCCTCAAAACTCAAGAAGCAAGTCACCATTCGCCTGGACGAAGAGGCAATCACCTATTTCAAGTCAATATCTGACGAAGTAGGTATTCCATACCAAAGTCTTATCAATCTCTATTTGCGTGACTGCGCAGCGTCTCACCGCAAGTTGAATTTGAACTGGAAATAGCGTTCCGTTCTCGAACGGTGTGCAAAGCTGGCTTGATGCTCTATCGAGTCAAAGCCAGCCTCAAACCATCCCGCCATTGATAGAAATTATCTGCCCGGAGATGTAGGCCGCTTTGTCTGAAGCAAGGAAGGCGACCAGATCGGCGACTTCTTCCGGTTTGCCGGCGCGTTTCATGGGCACCAGATTTTTGATCGCCTCGGCGTCAAAAGCGCCTTCGATCATGTCGGTCGCAATAATTCCCGGTGCAACGGCGTTGACCGTAACATTCCGGCTGGCCAGCTCCAGCGCCAGTGATTTGCTGGCGGCGTGCAATGCCCCCTTGGCCGCCGAGTAATTGACCTGACCACGATTGCCGGTGATCCCGGCGATGGATGAAATGGTGATGATGCGCCCCCAGCGGGTGCGGATCATAGGTAGGGTCAATGGCTGGGTGACGTTGAAAAAGCCGTTGAGCGAGACATCCAACACGCTATCCCATTGCGCCCCGGACATGCCGGGGAAAACCGCGTCGTCGTGGATGCCGGCGTTGTTGACCAGAATCTGGATGGGGCCGGCTTCAAGGAGGGTTTCCAGCGCGCTGGCGGTGGCGGCGCGGTCGGTGATATCGAAGGCAACGGCTTCAGCGCTGCCGCCACTGGCGAGAATGCCGGCGACGACGGCATCGGCCTTGGCGCGGCTGCGATTGGCGTGGACGATGACGTGATGGCCATCGGCAGCCAGGCGCTGGCAGATGGCGGCGCCGATGCCGCCGCTGCCGCCGGTGACCAGGGCACGTTTCATACGGTGGATTCCTTGAATGCGGAAGCGTCGAGCACGACGGCGGCGCGGCCTGCGAGCAGGCAGTTGTCGGCGTGGCTGACGGTAAACTGATAGAGGATATTGTTGGCGTCACCGGACAGGCGTTCAGCTTGCACGGTGAGTTCGCCGGGCAAATCATCAAGCCGGGCGACGTGCAGTTGCACGCTGCGCACGCTGGTCAGATAGCCCTGACGCGGCTGGTCGTCCGAATTAGCCAGCAAGGCGCCGTGAATCGCCATTACCTGCGCGGCGTATTCAATCCCGTTGGCGGCACCGAGGCGACCGGCGGCGCGTAAGGGATTATTGGGCAGCGAGTGGCTGATGGCGCGGCAGGTGATCGTCGTTTCCGACCATTCCAGCACGCTATCGAGCAAACACATGTCGCCCTGATGCGGGATGTGGACGGCGATCCAGGCGTGGTCTAGCACAACTGAAGATCGATGCTGAGCTGCAGCGGCGCCAGATAATCGAGGCAAACCGTGCCGGATTCTCCCTTGGCCAGCATTTGCAGCAGCGGCAGAACGCGCAGGGAGGGAATTGCCGTGCGCAAGCTTTCCAGATCAGGATCGGCCATTTTTTGAGCCATTTCGCCAGTTGACCGCAAGACAATTTGCGCCTGCGAACGGGTGGTCTTTTGGGGTGTCAGGAGCAGGGCGACGCCGGCACAATCCGGGGTATCGCGCTTGCTGTGCAGCGGTTCCGGGTATTCGCTGTCGTAGGCGATGAGCAGGGTTGGCTGAGCTTCAATCACCACCTGCCCGAGCGCATCAAGCAGGCCGGCACCAAAACTGGCGTCGTAGGCGCACAGCACCTGGCAGGGCGCCATTGATTTGGTGGCGATGCCCCAGTAACCGGCGGCGGCGTTGTGCACCGAGTTATGGAAACGGGTCGGCGAAATCAGGCGGTCATCGGTGGCGAGTTGTGCGCACAGCGCGTGGCAGTTGTGGCCGTCGGCACCGGAGGCGGTGAATACGGTGGCCAACTGGCTGATATCGGCCTCGGCATGGGCGGCGGCTTCGAGGCCAATCGCCAGGGTCAGTTTGACGACACGGCTGGCGCGCCGGCGTTCAGCCGCCGGCAAAATACTTGGCGCCGGCAAGAGGGAAGGAGCGGCGACATAGGTGGCTTCGCCACGCAAAACGGCACGTGCTGCGGGCCAGTCATTAAGGCCGGGGGCGAGAAAGCCGATGCCTTCAATCCAGGCGCTGAGTGGGGTCGGGTTCATTGCGCTACGCCCAAAACGAGGCTGCAATTGCTGCCGCCGAAACCGAAGGAATTGCTCAGCGCATAGCGCACTTTGCCGCTGCGGCTGATCAGTTGATAGTCAAGCGGGATCGCCGGATCGCGCGTTGCCGTATTCGGGCTGCCGGGCAGCAGGTCGTTGGTCAGCGCCAGCGCGCAGATCACCGCTTCAACCGCACCCGCCGCACCGAGGGTATGGCCGGTGGCACCCTTGGTTGAACTGCAGGGCACCTGATCACCGAACAGCGCGACGACCGCCTTGCCTTCGGCGGCATCATTGGCCGACGTCGCGGTACCGTGCAGGTTGATGTAGTCAATCGCCGTGGCCGGCAAGCCGGCGGAGCGCAAGGCGGCTGCCATCGCCAGCTGGGCGCCGAGGCCTTCCGGGTGCGGCGAGGACATGTGGTAGGCATCGCTCGACTCACCGGCACCAAGTAGTAGAACAGCGCCACTTGGCGCTTGGGCCGGCAGGCGCTCAAGCAGGGCGAAGGCAGCACCTTCGCCCACCGAAATGCCGTTGCGCGCCACATCGTAAGGGCGGCAGGGTTCAGGCGAAGTCAGCTGGAGCGAGGCGAAACCGTAGAGCGTGGTCAGGCACAGCGTATCGACGCCGCCGACTATTGCCGCATCGATGGTGCCGCAGGCCAGTTGGCGAGCAGCGGCAGCGAACACTTTGGCGCTCGACGAGCAGGCGGTCGAAACGGCCAGCGCCGGGCCTTCCAGCCCGAAGTATTCGCGAGTGAATTCGGCCAGCGAGAAGGAGTTGTGGGTCGTGCGGTAGATGAAATCGTCCGGCAGCGCACCCGTCAGCGGATCGCAGCGGCGGTAGGCGAGTTCGGTTTGCAGAATGCCGGCGGTGCTGGTGCCGAGAAAGATGCCGACCCGGCTTTTGCCGTAGCGGGCGATGGCTTCGCGCACGCGTTCGGCAAAGCCATCGGCTTCCAGGCCGAGCTGGACCAAACGGTTGTTGCGGCAATCAAAACGGGCCAGGTTTTCGGGCAGTTTTTGCGCGTCGACCGCAGCCACTTCGCCAATCCAGGTTTCGAGCGTCACAGTTTCAAAAACGCAGGGTTTAAGCCCGCTGCGCTTGTCGCGCAAGCCGGTCAACGTGGCTTCAAGCCCGCTGCCGAGACAGGTGGTGGCGGTGTAGCTGGAAAGGAGCAGCGGGGTCACGGTGGGCCTCGAAATCGTCAAGCGCGTATTTTAACCGCATGGAACGGCTAGTTGCTGCCTTCCGCCCGCGTCAGACAGGTCCGATAACGGCCTTCTACCCGCCGGGCAAACCATTCTGTGGTCAGTTTGCGCGTGATTTTTGGGCTTTTCAGGTCGATTTGCGGCATTACCTGACGCGGCAAGGGCTGGCCGGCGCTTTTGTCGGCCAGCGCGAAGAGCTTGCCGAACAAAGGACTTTGGCCGAAATTGGCTGATTTTTCGAGGAGCAGGTCGCGGCGGATATCCCCCGCACTCAGACGTAATTGCGCGGATAAACCGCGCAATACGGTTTCGACTGAACTAGGTTGATCAACGGCTTTGCCGCCTTGGTAACGCAACAAATCCCCATCCAGGGTCAACGTTTTGCCGCTCAGTTTGGCGAGCGCAGACTGAAAGGCAGCATTGCGGCTGCTGTAACGCCCGGCATTGAAGTCGGCAAAGCGAAAAACCACGTCATCGTAGGGCGCCGGGTAGTCGAGCAGAATCGCGCTGCCAAAGTAGAGGCCACCGCGCCGGGTAAACACTTCGTCGCGGATTGTTCCCTTGAGCGGGTAGGGATAGGGTTTTTCACGGCTGAATTGTTCGGCAAATTCGATGCTGACCTGCATCGGGCCGCCAGTGCGGACCGGGTTGTAGCCGGCGAACAACTGCTTGCCGGCGGGTAGTTCGGCAATCATGTCGGCGAACAGGGCGTTCAGTTGCTTTTCGGTTCTCAGGGCAGCAATGCGCTGGTTGTAGCTACGGCCATCCGGTGAACTTTTGATCAGCGCGGCGGAAATCAGCAGTTTGGGGATGCCGTATTTATTGCCGCGTTGCTCCAGTTCGCGCCAGACGATGTCGGGCAAACCGGGCACCACCGGATCGGCCTGAAAGCTTGATTCCTGCTCGATGACAGCAAGCGCAGCGCAGTAGATTTGCGGCAGGTGCGGAAAGCCCAAATGGGTGAACGCTGCCTGTAGATCGTTGGCCCAGCCGGCGCGATCCTTGATGTTGGCGGGGATCAATTGGGTGACCATGGCGCGGATGTCGCGCTCTGCCAGTGGCGCTGGCTCGGGGGCTTTATCTGGCGTAGTTCTCAGATCGGGCGGCAAACCGCTGGATGATGAAACCGGGCCACCGCTTGTCGAGCAGCCGGCCAGTAGCGTACCGATCAAGAGGAGCGCGACGAGCGGTTTCACTGGTGATGAATTAAGGGTGAATACTTGAAGCTGAAAAACCAAAGGCGCCCCCTCTCCCCGACCCTCTCCCCCAACAAGTTGGTGGAGAGGGAGTAATTGTTCGCGTTCATGCGTGTACTCGGCTAATAGACATGCGGAATAAAGCCACGCGTTTTTTTCATGTAGGCGGCGTAAGACTCACCGAAGTAGGCCAGACATTCCCGCTCATCGCTTTTTGCCGTGAGCAGCAAAAAAATCGAGCTCAGGCCGGCAATCACCCCGCCGAGCCAAGCCGGTTCCTGAAAAAAGGCACCCCAGGCAAGCGCCAGTAGCGAGGCGTACATGGGGTGGCGAATGTGTTTGAAGATCCCGCTAGTGACCAATGTCGTCGTTTTCTCAAACTCGTAGAGCGCGCCGTCCTGGCGCTCAGTATTCGCCAGACCTTGCTGGCGCAGGGCGCGATAACCGCTGATCACCAGATAAATACTGAGTGACATGAGCAGCCAGGAAACGATCTGGTGCGGGGAGAAAGGTTGCTCGCCCCAGGGCCGGTGATTGAGTACAACCAGGCTGAGGATGCCTTCCCAGGCGAAGAAGCGGTAAAAACCATGCCCGCCCGGATTGCGCAAAGCCTTGCGCGACAGCCAGAGGAGAACCGCGCTACCGGCGAGGAAGAGGAGCAGGTCGATCAGCAGCGAATTCACAGCGGCACCCGACAGATCAACATGACGTTGGCGAAGGGTTTGCCTTCGCTCATCGGCATCGTTTCGACCTTGAAGCCGATGCTTTTCAGCAGATCAATCCACTCCGTCAAGCGTCGACCATGCAGGGTCGGCAGGCGATGGCCGCGAACGAAGGTAACCGCGTGATCGACCCAGTTGCAAATGTGATAAGGCAGGCCGGCGCCGGCATCGCCAACCCGGGTGAGGAACAGACCACCGGGGGGCAGGGCGGCGTAGATACGTTTGAGCACATCTTTCTGGGAGGGGTGATCGATGTAGTGCAGCGCATCGAGGATGGTAACGACGTCAGCCTGGCCGAAATCGACCTTGCACATGTCGCCCTGACGAATATCGACCAGTGGATGATCGCTGCCAAATGCCTTGGCGGCGCGGTCGACGTCTTTTTGCATCAACTCGAAGCCACGCAGGCTGAGCGGTTTCGGCGGCGTCGACCAGTCTTTCGGCCAGTTACCGTTTTCGTAGAGTTTGCGCGCCGCCAGCAACCAGCCAAAAAGACTGCCCTGGCCGCAGCCGAGGTCGAGAAAATGCGCTTTGGTCGGGAAGATGCCGCGCTTGAGCAGTTCGCGGAAGATGCAGTCGGAAGACAGTTTGCCGCGTGCGTAATGGTAGGCAAAGTGACCGCCGGAGCGGAAGGGACGGCTGGCGTCGTCGAGCAGGGTTTGCAGGAAGCGTGAGGTCATGTCAGGGCGGCTGGAAGCGTGACGGGATTAAGGCGAAGTTCGCTGATTTTTTGCAGCAGGCGTGGCAGCACCGCAAGGATAACCGGCTCACCGTCCGGGGTGCGGGCCGAGTGACCATCGTGCATGAGCAGGATGTCGCCGGGTGCCAGATTTTCAACCAGCCGCTCGTAAACACGCTGCGCATCACCTTGAAAAGTATCGAAGGGACGCCGCGTCCAGGAGGCCAGTTGCAGATTCAGTTGGACGAGTACGGGATCGAGCATCGGGTTGCGCAAGCCGGCAGTGGGCCGAAAGAACTGTGGCGGTCGACCGGTAATTTGGCTGAATTTTTGCTGGGCTGCGCTGATGTCGGCTTTCATTTGGCCCATACCAAACAGGGCAAAGCGCCAGGAGTGGGAATCACCATGATTTTCGACACTGTGGCCACGGGCGACGATTTCACGGCACAGCGCCGGGTATTGCTCGGCAATCCGCCCTATGCAGAAGAAACTGGCCTTGGCGCCTGCCGCATCAAGCAGATCCAGCACGCGCGGGGTAACTTCCGGGTCGGGGCCATCGTCGATGGTCAGGACGATTTCGCGGCGCGCAATGGCGGCGGCCGGCAGGCGATTCAAATTGGGGCCGAGCAGCGTTGTGCGCGGCAGAAGGCCGATTATGGTCAGCAGAAGTTGATTGATCAAAACCACACCGAGCAGCGACGGCCATAAAACCGGCGCCGCCAGCAAGCCGATTCCTGCCGCCGCGTGG
Organism: Pseudomonadota bacterium; assembly: GCA_039797825.1. Lineage (GTDB taxonomy): Bacteria > Pseudomonadota > Gammaproteobacteria > Burkholderiales > Rhodocyclaceae > Azonexus. Next base: position 80,196 of record JBDKHF010000085.1, read on the forward strand.
ATGGCAATCGAAAACTTGATGAAGGGCGATGGTTTCCAGGCTTGCGGCATGTCAGGCAGAAAGATAGTCGCTGTCGAGAAAATATTCCCACAAAACTTGCCAGACCGGCCATTCATGCGTGCCGGGTACGGCATGGCGGGCGGCTGGCGGAAAGCATTCGGCGATTTGTTGCATGCCGCTGGCGAAGCGATCTTCGCTGCCATAACCGACAAAAACAGGGAAATCCGGCGGCGGGTTTTGTAGCCACTGCCAAGCACGGAACTCAGGGTCGCCCAGCTCTTCCGGCGTCGCTTGCCAGACTTTCATGCCGCCGGCGCGGGCAATCGCATTGGTCGTCAGGCGGCTGCCCGGATAGGGCGCCAGCAGACACAAGCCATCGACCTGATTTGGTGTATCGGCATTGTGACAAAGGGCGAGCAAACCGCCGAGCGAAATGCCGCCCAGCCAGATTTTGCTGTAGCCCTGCGCCCGCGCCGGTTCGATGATTTCGGCCTGCAGCGCGGGCAGGGCAGAACCATCAGAAATGCGGCTTAAATCGAGGTCGACCGCAACAATATCCAGCGCCAGCTTGCGCTGGGTCACAGCGCTGAAAAATCCCGATTTCTCGAAATCTTCCGGCTTCATGTAGGCGCCGGGCAGCAGGATGATCAGCGTTTGCGCACCAACTGTCTGGCGCAGGCTGCGCAGTGGCTGGCTCATGACCGGGCTTCACGTGAAACAAAAATCGCCGAGAAGAGCAGGGCGAGGATGGCGCCCGGCCCGACCGTCACGCCGACCGCGTGCAGGACCGGCACATTCGATAAAGCCAGCGTGCCGAAGCCGATTGCGGTGGTCAGGTTGGCAACCAGCATCGAAGCCAGCGTCTCCGGATCAAGCCGCTGCTGGCCCTCGCCACGGTCGAAGAACAAGGCGTAATTGGAGCCGACCGCAACGATCAGCAACATGCCGACCAGATGCAGCAGATGCAGGCGCTCGCCCAGTAAATGCAGGCCGGCAATCACAATCAGTACGGCCAGCAGCAGCGGCAGCAGCACGGCGGCCAGACGGCGTGGCGAACGCAAAGTCACCGCCAGCAGCGCGACAATCGCGAGCAGGCCGGCCAGTGAAAGCAGCATGGCTTCGTGCAGGTAATCGTTATAGAGCTTGTTGAACTCCAGCTTCATGTCGATAAACAAAGCGTCGGAACCGGCTAGCGCACGGCGCACTTCGCCGGCATCGATCTCCTTTTCACCGGGACGCAAGGGCAACAACACACTCCAACCCCTGGCTTGCGGCAACAACAGGGAATCAACCGCCAGCGCCAGACTGGTGCCGTTCAAATCTTCACGCAGCAAATTCGGCGCCTGCCGGGCGCTGGCGATTTCGCTAAGGAAGGGCGTCAATTTGTTGGCGGCGAGCGGCGAATCCTGCAAGGCGGCGTCCAGCCGCTGGCGCAAATTTTCATCCGTCGGCAAGCTGGCGCGGCGGGCGTTCTGGCTGGCGAGGCTGGGCAGGAAGCGCGCCGGGCTGTCATAACCACCGATCTGGCCGCTGGCAACCAGCCGATCAAGTTGCGCGCCGGCTTGTTCTGCCGCCAGCAACGCCGCTTCGTGATCGGCGGCGTTGATTACCACCAGATAGCGTGAATCCGGTGCGCCAATATCGGCGCGCAAGGCCATGTCGATCGCCTGATCGGCCTTGCTCACCGGACTTAGCGCCGAAAGCTCCGGGTTCCACAAATCATTGCGTTGCGCAAACAGCAATGCGGCAGCGGCCAGCGCCAGCGCGATGACCGGCCAGCGCAAGCCATGCAAGGCGCCAATCGCCTTTTCAAGCAGTAAGCCGAATGGCGCCAGATCGCGCATTTTCAAGTTTGAACCGCTCAATTGCGGCAGGACAAAGCGCGTCACCAGCGCCGCCGTCAGCACACCGCTCAAGGCATACAAACCAAGCTGGGAAAGGCCGGGGAAGCCGGAAAAAAGCAGCGCGCCAAAGCCGAACAGGGAGGTCAGCACGCCGAGCCAGATGGTCGGCCAGAAGCGTTGGCGCCACACCTCAACCCCGCCGCGCCCGGATTGGACGAAGTAATAAATCGAGTAATCGACCGCCTCGCCGATCAGCGCCGAACCAAAGCCGACGGTAATGCCGAATACCGTGCCATAAGCCAGGCTGACGGCAACAACGCCAGCCAGCGCGCCGGAAAGCACCGGCAACAGGCCCAGCGTCAGCAGCTTGAAAGAGCGGTAAACGAAGAGCAGCACGGCGATGATTGCCAGGGCACTGAGCAGCGACAAACGGCTGACTTCTTCCTTGATCGTCGCCCGCGAATTGACTGCGAACAGGCCGGGACCGGAAATCTGGAGTTTGGCCGCGCTGATACCCGCATATTGAGCAGTTTCAGCAAAATGACTTCGAATTGCGTTAATCGCCTGTTCCTGGCCATCAGTATCGGAGCCGAGCGCTTTGCTTTGCACCAGAAGCATGGCGCGTTCGCCATCCCGCGAGGCCCAGGTGCCTTCCCGGCTATTGGGCTGGGCGCCAGCATTCAAGCCGCCGAGCAGTTCGAGCAATTCGCCAGTCGGATCACGCGCCAGCAAGGGTTTGAGCATCATCCCCGCCGGCGAGGCGAGCAGATCAACACTGTTGGAAATGGCCGCTTGCAGGCCGTCGACCGTAAATCTTTCGGCAGTGATGGCCGGACTGAGCAGGTAGCGATGCTTGAACAGGAAATCCCTATCCGCCGCCTGACTGCCGGCTTCGCCATTCTGCACCGAGACAAAATCGGGCATTTTTTCCAGTCGACCGCGCAATTCGCGTGACAGGGCGGCGCGCTGCTTTTCGTCACCGCCTTCGATGGCGACCATCAACAGGCGCGAAACCACGCCTTCCTTCAACTGATCGACCAGAACCTGCTGTTCAGCCGTCGGATGCGCCGGCAGGAAAAAGGACATATCGGCGGTAAACCGGCTATTCCAGACAATCGCCGCGCCGACCAGCATGGCCAGCAACCAGAGCAGGAAGGTTCGGCCAGCGCTCAGTTTCACTTGCTTTCCAGCGCTTCGATGGTCATCAGCGAACGGTCGCCATCGGCTTGCAGATATTCGATGCTGCGAATCTGGTTCTTGCTACCAGTGACGACGATGCGCAAGACCAGCGCCGCTATTTTCGGCTCACTGGGTAGCAAAGTTAGCACCCACTTATCCGTAGTGCCTGATAGATAAAGGCCATAGTTTTTCTCCAGCGCCGCACGATTGCCGGTCAGCGTGCCCCGGATGCTGTCGATGAAGGCCAGCGCTTCCGGCTGATTGCTCAAGTTGATGCTGAGTTTTTGCTTGTCACGCTCGATGCTGAGCATGTCTTTGTCGAGAATCAGAATTTCCGGCTTCGGGGTCAGCGTGCGTTTTTCGAGGTAGGCGGGAGCGATGTAGGTCATTTCGCCGGTCGATACCACCGGCTTGTCGAGCAGGGAAATAGTCTTTTTCTCGACAAACTTGGCTTTGCCACCTTTGTGTTTGGCCAGATCGTTCATCAACTGCGCCAGATCAAAAGCGGCAAAGGCGGGCAGGGCGACCGCGAATAAAAGGCCAGCAAGCAGTCGTTTCATGATTTTTTCTGCCAGAAATCGAAAAAATTGAACCAGTTATAAGGGGCGAGCCGGCAAAAATGGTTCAAACGCTCGACGTAATGTTGTTGCGCGGCGCTAATCGCCGCTTCGCGTCCGGCCCGTTCCGTACCGGAAAAATCAGCCAGTTGCTCGAAATGAATCTGGTAACGATTGCCGCCGAGGTACAGGCCGGTCATGAAAAATACCGGGCGGCGCAGCATCGCCGCCATGCGGAAGGGGCCAAGCGGGAAAGGAGCCAATTCACCGAGAAAATCATGGTTGACCGTCAGATCATTACCCAAAGCACGGTCGGCCAGCATGCCGACCAAATAGCCTTGATCGAGCTTGTCGCGGGCCTCAATCATCGAATCCAGCTTGCCCAGCGCGATGATGTCTTCAGTTGCCGCCGGGTTAATCGCTTCCAAAGCGGCATTGATCTTGCGGGCGTTTTCTTCATACATCAGCATGGCGATCTTCAAGCCAGCCTTGCCGCGCCCGGCGGCGCGCAACACTTCAAAACTGCCAAGATGAGCGCCGATCAGCAGGGCGCCGGGCTGCCTGGCCAATGAAGCGTGCAGATTTTCAGCGCCGATCACTTCGATATCGAACAGGTCAAAGCGGTCATTGAGCAGGTAAATCCGGTCGTGAACCGTGCTCGCAAAGTACAAAACATGGCGAAAACCATCCGACCATTCGGCCCAGCGATTGAGTGCGCGATGCAGGTATTGGCGGCTGACCCGCCGCGCCCTCGGTGAAAACAGAACGAAATAGAGCGCGATGCCGAAGAGGACGATGCGACTGATTTTTCGCCCCAAGGTCAGCGAAATCCAGACCATCAGTTTGAGGATGGCGTTATTGCTGCGTTCGGCCTGACGCAACCAGTTCGGCGAAGCTGGCTGGCTCATGTACTTGGCGGCGGAGTGAGGCTACCGGAAGCCACCGGGCGCCCAGCGGCTTGTACGACAAAAGCAATCGCCCCGCTTGGCTTTTGGTTCAAAACGTAAGTAAGCACTTCCCCCGGCAAAACCGGGCTGAGAAATTTGGCGTTACCAACCTGCCAGTTGAGTGCCGGGCGAGCGAGGAATTGCTCGGCAAACAAGATCGCCTGATCAAGTAAAACCACGCCAGGCACAATCGGCTGACCGGGAAAATGGCCGGCAAAAGCCGGGTGATCAAGCGGCACTGACCAGTTGAATTCAGCGTTCGACATGGCCGACTTTTTCAGCAAACAAGGCCTGCAAATGATTACGCGGCAGTTTGCCGGTTGCATTGCGTGGCAGTTGGTCAAGCAAGACCAAGGGGCGCGGCAGGAAGATCGAATCGATGCGCGGACGCAGCGCCGCCAGCAGTTGCTGGCGGTTGATGCCGGGCGCCACAACAAAGGCACAAAGCCGGGTGATGCCACTCGCTTCATCGTGATCGGGCAGGAAGAAAACCGCATCGACGACACCGGGAATGGCGGTGATCTGATGATTCAGATAAGCCAGTGAAGTGCGTTTGCCGGCGATGTTGATCAGGTCGGCATGCCGTCCGTGCAGCAGGAAACGCCCGTCGGGCAGGATTTCAATCACATCGGATAAAGGCACCTTGCCTTCAACATGGCCACCACAGGCAATGGTTTGCTCATTCGCCTGTTCCAGACTGACACCGGGTAATAATTGCCAGGCCGGATCGGCAGTCGTCCGCCGGCTGGCCAGCTGGCCACTTTCGGTCGAGCCATAAATTTCGTAGAGCGGCGCCTGGCAAGCAACTTCGGCTGCGCTGGCTAGTTGCGGGGAAAGCGGAGCGGTTGCCGACAGCAGCATGGCGATGGCCGGTAATTCAAGCTCAGCGGCAATCAAGGCTGACAAATGAAAGGGCGTGCTGACCAGCAGGCGCGGCGCGGGCACGGCGTTGAGCGCGGCGACGATGTCCTGCGGATAAAACGGCTTGCCCGACCAGAAGGGTGAATTGCCGTGCAGGGCAAGCAGCACGGTCGACTCGAATCCGTAGCTATGTTGCGCCGGGACGGTGCCAACGATGTTGTGCGACTGTTCAAGCAAACCAAGGCGCTGTGCTTCGGCGCGGCCATTGAGCACCAAGCGGCCCCAGGTTTTGCCATGCGCCACCGGGCTGCCGGTCGAGCCGGAAGTAAAAAGCTGTACCGCCGCAAAATCCGCCGGAATCGTCGGGATTTTTGCCACATTTTCGGCGTTGACCCTAGGGCCAGCAGTTGTTTCTGTGGTCGCGCCAAGCTGGGGAAAATCGAGGCACGGCAGGTCGAGATGGTCAAAATCGCTATCGCACAAACAATAAACATCCGGGCAGGCAACTTGAATCTGGCGCAGTGTTTCTGCCGATTGTGAAGCAGGTTGCAAGCTGGTTTTGCCACTGACCAAGCCAGCCGCCAGGCCCACCGTGAAACGGTAACGATCCTGACAAACATTGAGTTGATGCCGGCCAGCCGGCAGCAAGTCGGCGAGCGCAGCAACATCGGCCAGAAAATCGCGTACCCGCACGGCACCACTTGGGCGATAGGCAAAAATATCGTCGAGGCTGGCGTGGCCCAGCAGGGGAAGATGATTCATGGATGTTCAGCGCGATGGCGGGTGGACAGGCGATAGCCGCGTATCGTGTCGGCAATGCTGGATTTATCTTCCGGCTTGGTCAGCACACGTAGCCGAACAAAATGTTCGACGGCAAACATCAGCCCGATCAGCAGCAGACTGAGTAGATTGGCAAAAGCCGACCAGGCAGCCGCCGAAGCAAAGAAGAATAGCAATGTTGAAACACTCGCCATGCCAATGAAAAAGCAAGTCCAGGCAATCGTCACGCCGCGCGTATACCGTTCCTTGGCCGCAGATATCTTGCCGTTGTGGGCAAGCAAGGCAAAATGAGTCACCAACGGCTGACGCCCGTTGAATAAAGTGCGACCAAACAGAATTCCCAATGCCAGATTGGTGCCGACATGTTGTACGAAGTAGAGCAGGGCGACATTCTGGCGCAAAACCGGCCAGCTCCAGGCAAGCAGCCCAAGCACGCCCAGCCCACCAAGAATCATCCACAGCGGATTACTGACCCGCCAGAGCAGGATGACGACAATCGCCACCAGCGGCGCACAGGCCAGAGCCGCAGCAAAATCGGAGGTACCATCGCCGGCGCTGCCAAAATGGGCCAATGCGGCCCAGGCAACCACCAGAACCCCGACGGCGAGTCCGCGCAGAATGGCGGCCGGGGTCAGTCCGGTCATTTTGTCCGCGACGAAGCGATGTGGGCAGCCAGCGTGCGCAGGGAAGCAAAAATGCGGGTGTTGTCTTCGTTATCCGAACGCAACTGGAAACCGTAGCGCTTGGAAATGACCAGCGCCAGTTCCAGAATATCGATTGAATCGAGGCCAAGGCCTTCGCCGAACAAGGGCGCATCCGGCTCAATTTCGTCAGCAGTCATCTCCAGATTGAGCGCCGAAATAATCAATTCGGCGACTTCCGGGCATAGCGTTTCGACGACTTCCGGTGAAATAGCTTCAGACATAACTAGTTTTCCGTGAATTTAACGAGCGACAGCACGAAATGCGAGTACCGCATTACTGCCGCCAAAAGCAAAGGAGTTTGAAAGTGCCGCGCGTACCGGCACATCACGCCGGGCGCTGGTCACATGGTCGACACCGCAACAGGCCGGTTCGATTTCCTGCAAATGCGCGGTCGGCGGAAGCGCCTGCTCGCGCAAGGCCATGATGGTCACAATCGCCTCAATCGCGCCCGCTGCACCCAGCTGGTGGCCGTGCATGGATTTGGTAGCACTGACCGCCAGCCGGCTGGCTTGCTCACCAAATACCAGTTTCAGCGCGGCCACTTCAACCGGGTCACCTTCTGCCGTCGCCGTGCCATGCGCATTGACGTAGTCGATGTCTTCGATACACAGACCGCCATCAGCCAGTGCAGCCTTCAACGCACGCTCCTGACCAGCCGCTTCCGGACGCACCAGATGGCTGTGATCGCAACTGGTGCCGTAACCGACCATTTCGGCGTGAATTGTTGCACCACGGGCGACAGCATGATCCCAATCCTCCAGCACCAGCGCTGCACCACCTTCGCCCAGCACCAAGCCATTACGATCCGCACTGAACGGGCGGCAAGCTTGCGGCGAGGTCGTTTCATCGCCAGTCGCCATGACCCGCAAGGCTTCCCAGGCACGCGCCACGCCGTAAGCCTGCGGCGCATCGGAACCACCGGTCAACATCACCGGCGCTTCGCCACTGCGCACACGGCGGAAGGCTTCGCCTATCGCAATCGCCGACGAAGCGCAGGCCACCGTATGACTCATGCTGACGCCACCGAGGCCCAACTGAATTGAAATGTGTGCGTTGGCCGCGTTGTTCATGCCAAGAATGACCGAGAGCGGCGAAACCCGTTCGCGCCCCTTTTGCCAGAGTTCGCGGTAACCCTTTTCGTAAGCCAGCGTACCGCCGAGCGCGGTGCCCCAAGCGACGCCCCAATTTTCACGGCTTTCTGCCGGTTGACCGCGCGTAAGCCCGGCATCAGCCCACGCCGCAAAGGCGGCAGCCGTACCGAGTTGGGCAAAGCGATCCATCGTGCTGGCCAATGGCCGGCCAAGAATGCCATCGACGTCAAAATTCGGGCAACTGACAAAAGGGATGGTCAGCGGACGAGGAATGTCCTCGGTACGCAGAAAGTGGATGGCAGATTCACCGGCCAGCAACTGTGCAAAAAAATCCGGTAAATCGCCGCCATAGGGGCTGATCAAGCCCAGCCCGGTAATCGCCACCCGCCGCTGGCTCATGGCTCAGCTTTGTTCGCTGCGTAACTGATCCATCAGCGCCACCATCTCGCCAACAGTTTTCGGGGTATTCAGATCTTTGGAGAGGGTGATGCCGAAACGATCCTCGAACTCAAACATCAGTTCAAGCATCATCAACGAATCGACACCCAAAGTGTCGAGTTGTGCATCGGAAACGACCAAGTCCGGCGCAACGCCAAGACGGTCCTGAAGAAATTCGCGAATAAGACCAAGTGATTCCATAGTGCGCGTCATTTTAGCCCAAGCCCTTATTTTTACAAAAGATTGCGGGTGTTTAGGGGGTTTTATTCAAAACCTGGATGAACTCGCTTGCCGGCATGAAGCCAACAACGCGAACTGCCTTATTTTCCTTGCCGTTTTTGTCAAAAAACAGGATACCCGGCGGCCCGAACAACCCAAAACGCGCCAGTAGTGCCTTGTGATCGGCATTATTGGCCGTAACATCGGCTTTCAAGAGTTTGAAACCAGCCAATTTAGCCTGAACTGCTGGGTCGGAAAAGGTGAAACGCTCCATTTCCTTGCAGGAAACGCACCAATCGGCGTAAAAGTCGAGCATTACCGGCTGGCCGGCAGCCATCACCTTGGCCTCCAGATCAGCCAGCGAGACGACCGGCTCAAACGGCAATTTTGGAGCTTCTGCCGCCACCGCCTGGCCACGCAAACCGGCCAGCGGCTGCAATGGATCGCGACCGCCGGCCAGCGCCCCAATCAATAGTGCTGCACCGGTCAGCAGCATGACGATGCCGATGCCTTTCCAGAAACGCTGCCAACCCTTGGCCTGTGCGGGCAACGGATCAAGCGCATGCAGATAGATCGCCGGAATGATCAGCAAGGCCGCCCAGGCCAGCATCTGCAGCACCGCCGGGATGACCGGCGAAACCAGCCAGACTGCCGTCGCCAGCAAGAGCACACCGAAACCTTTTTTAACCGCTTCCATCCAGGCGCCAGCGCGGGGCAGCAAGGTACCGGCGGAAAGGCCGACAATCAGCAGCGGCACGCCCATGCCCAAGGCCATGACGAATAGCGCCGTACCACCCAGCACGGCGTCGCCGGTCTGGCCGATATAAAGCAGCGCACCGGCCAGCGGTGCCGCAACACAGGGGCCAACGATCAGCGCCGAGAGCGCGCCCATCACGAAAACGCCAATCCCGCGCCCGCCTTGCAAGTGGCCGGACTCTTCCGACAATTTGCTTTGCAGTGAGGTCGGCAGCTGCAACTCGTAAAAGCCGAACATGGAAAACGACAGCACAACAAAGACCAGAGCAAAAGCGCCAAGCACCCACGGGCTTTGCAAGGCAGCGGAAAGCAGCGTGCCGGTCATGCCGGCAGCGACACCGGCGGCGGCATAAGTCACCGCCATGCCCAGCACGTAGGCCAGTGACAGGGCAAAACCGCGACCGCGCGAAATCTTGTGGCCCTGACCGGCAATGATGCCGGAGAGGATGGGAATCATCGGGAAGACGCAGGGCGTCAGCGATAGACCGAGGCCAGCGAGGAAGAAAAAGGCCAGATTGCCCCAGAAACCGGCATTTTTGAGGGCGCCGGCAATTTTCCCGCTCTCATCGCCGTCGACCGGAACATTCGCCGCACCCGCCGCCGGCACGCTGGCCGGATCGGGCAATTCGAGAGTGAGCGGCTGGCTCTGCGGCGGGTAGCAAACCCCGGCATCGGCACAGCCCTGCGAGGTCACATTCAGCTTCAGTTGCAGGGGGCCGGAGGCATTGCGTTCCACCGGCAGGCGAATCGCCACGGTTTTGTAATAGACCTCGACCTTGCCGAAGTTCTCGTCATCCTTTTCTTTACCCTTGGGAATCTGCGCTGCCCCCAAAACTGCAGACTCGCCCTCAACGGCAAACTTGAACTTGTCGCGGTACAGGTAATAACCCTTGGCTATGTCGTAAGTGACTTCTATCGTCTGCCCATCGAGCGCACGCGCCGAGGCTTTAAAAGCGACCGCCGGATCGAGAAACTCCTCGGCGTGAGCCAGGGAAAACAGAAAAGTCAGCAGAAAAGTGAGAAGAAAAATCAGGCTGCGCATCATGGTTGGGCTGTTTCCGCCGTAACCCAGTTCAAGTACGCCGGCAAACCGGCTTGAATGGGCAGGGCAATGATTTCCGGTATTTCAGAAGGATGGCGTTCGCGGATCGCCGCTTCAAGCGCCGGGTAGTTTGTTGCGGTCGACTTGATAAACAGGGTGATTTCCGTCGCCGACTCGACAACGCCCTGCCAGCGATAAATCGACTGCACGCGCGGCAGAATATTGACGCAGGCTGCCAGTTTGGACTCAACCAGTGCCAGCGCGATGGAGTTGGCCGTTGCTTCGTCGGGGCAATTGGTCAGGATCAGCAGGGTTTGCATCATGGATGATTAGCGGCGCGGCGCAGCTTTATCGTACCTTGCGATCAAAGCTTGAAGCCTACTGGCCATAAAAAGTAAGTGCCAAATTTGGGACTCATACGAAACTCACCACCAGCCTCTTTACCCTTTACCGTGAGGTAATTCTTATCATCGCGTGCCTCAAGATAACCAGAGACGATGAGTTTTTCAACGAACTCACTGGTTTTCATTCCAAGCTTCTGAGCAAGCTTGGAAGAGGTCAGTTTGCCGAAGGATTCCTCTACTTCAGGTTTACTCTCGATTTCGTTCGCTACTCGCTCAAGTGAGATACGCACTTCATCGCTAATCCGGATAACACGCTGGGCTTCTTCGTAGGCATCCTTGTAAAGTTCAGCATCGTCGGAACGGCGGATGAGAATGCCCATTTCGTTATTATTGACTTGGCTGAACTCGTAAAGGTTGAGGCTGGTAATGATGCACAACTCTTCGTTGAGGTAACACTTGGCATGCAAATTTTTGCAGAAACTGGTGCGAATATAGGTCAATTCTTTGAGCCAGTTGATTTCTTCGGGTTGAAGTTCGCTCTTTCCGTAGACTATCCGCACGTCAATTTTCAGGCGATTCTTGTCAGCAAGAAGCTCTTTCATTCTGTCGTTGAGCTTCAAAAATGGACTGATCAAAATAAGCCGGTCTCTGGCATCCTTGATCAATTCTTCGAGAAAGTAATTTGTAGCGCTCGTATTTAAGAACTTTGCCATTCGGAACTTTCAGACTGAGGATAAAAATGGAATTGGAACAGCTGCGCTAGATTTTACTTGAGCAGGCGGCGGCGCGTCAGGCGCAGCGCTATCGTGTAGGCAATCGCTGTCGTCGCCAGCAGGATGGCGATATGCAGCCAGCTATCGGCCGGCACCTGTCCAGCCAAAAGCGGGCGAACCAACGCGACACCTTGTGCCAGCGGCAGCGCCGCCCCAATTGCCGCCAACCAGCCGGGCAACTGTTCGGTCGGGAAGAAAACGCCGGAAATCAGCGTCATTGGCGTAATGAACAGGGTGAAGTAATACATGAAAAAATCGTAGGAAGGCGCCAGCGCGTTCCAGATCAAGCCCAAGGCGGCAAAAGCCAGCCCGGTCAGGACGATGGCCGGCAGCGCCCAAAGGACCAGCGGGCCGTGCGTTAGGCCCAGCGCGCTGATGACTACCAGAATTGCCGCTCCGGAAAATAGGGACTTGGTTGCCGCCCAGAACAGTTCGCCGGCGACCACATCGCTCAGGCCGAGCGGCGTGTTGAGAATTGCATCCCAGGTTTTCTGGACGTGCATGCGGGAAAATGAGGAGTACAAAGCTTCAAAAGTCGCAGCATTCATGGTCGAGGCGCAGACCGTCCCGGCGGCCAGAAAGGCCACATAAGGCTGACCATCCAGCGTCGGCAGCAGAGCGCCCAACCCGTAACCGAGGCCGAGCATGTAGATCAGCGGATCAGCCAGATTGCCGAGTATCGAGGGCAGGGCCAGCTTGCGCCAGACCAGAAAATTGCGCCGCCAGACCGGGAGCCAGCCAAGCGGCAAGACAAATGAAGACATGGCGCGGTCAACAGCCTCTGCTTGTAATTAATGAAGCAGCATTTTAGCGCCTGACAGCTGCGTGGCTGACAACATAAACGCTCTGTCCATCAGCTATCGGGCAGCATTCTTGTTTACTGTGCACTGCAACAGGAATAGGCTGTATGTCTTCGACAGACGGCCCAGCCTGCTGTTGAAAAAACAGTCGAAATCAAACAAAAGCGCCACAGGCGCTCCAGGGGAAATTATGCATTCTCGGCAAGCCTTGCCCGCGCTCACGCTCGGGGCAATTGGGGTGGTTTTTGGCGACATCGGAACCAGCCCGCTTTACGCCCTCAAGGAAATTTTCAACGGCCACCACCCGATTGCGGTCACGCCGGAAAACATTCTCGGCATTCTCTCGATGATTTTCTGGTCGATCATTGTGCTGGTCACCATCAAATACGTCGCCATCATCATGCGTGCCGACAACAAGGGCGAGGGCGGTTCGCTGGCCTTGCTGGCACTGGTGACCGAACGGGCCAAGAATTCCGGTCTGACCTGGATGATCACCGTGCTCGGCATCTTTGCCGCTGCGCTTTTTTACGGTGACAGCATGATCACCCCGGCCATTTCGGTACTTTCTGCCGTTGAAGGACTGGAACTGGTCACCCCTGCGCTCAAACCCTACGTCGTACCAATCACCTTGCTCGTTCTGACCGGCCTGTTCTTTATCCAGAAGCGTGGCACCAGTGCCGTTGGCCTGTTTTTTGGCCCGGTCATGATCATCTGGTTCGCCACGCTGGGCCTGCTCGGCACGCTCGAAATTGCGAAAAACCCCAGCGTCCTGCTGGCGCTCAACCCGATTTACGCCCTCGATTTCATCCTCTCGCACACCGGTTTGGCCTTTTTAGCCCTTGGCTCAGTCGTGCTGGCCGTCACCGGGGGCGAAGCGCTGTACACCGACATGGGCCATTTTGGTCGCTTGCCGATTCGCCTGGCCTGGTTCGGCTTTGTCATGCCGGCGCTGGTTCTCAATTATTTTGGCCAAGGCGCCCTGCTGTTGCATGAACCGGCTTCGATCCAAAACCCCTTCTTCCATCTTGGCCCGGACTGGGCCTTGGTGCCGATGCTGATACTGGCCACGCTGGCCACCGTCATCGCCTCGCAGGCGGTGATTTCCGGTGCTTTCTCGGTTGCCCGCCAGTCGGTGCAGATGGGCTTTTTGCCGCGCATGCTGATTGTTCACACCTCGGGCAAGGAACAAGGGCAGATTTACGTGCCATTCACCAACTGGACCCTGTATCTGGCCGTTGTCGCTCTGGTTATTGGCTTCAAGAGCTCGTCCAACCTTGCCGCCGCCTACGGCATTGCGGTTACTGGCACGATGTTGATTGACACCATCCTGGTCGCTTTTGTGATGGCCCTGATGTGGCGCTGGAGCAAGCTGATGGTAGCGCTGGTCGCCGGTTCGCTGCTGATTGTCGATATCGCCTTCTTTTCGGCCAACGCGATCAAAATTCCTGAAGGTGGCTGGTTCCCGATTGCGATGGCATTGGTCTCCTTCACCGTGCTCACCACCTGGCGCCTCGGCCGCCGTCTGGTCAGCGATGAGATGACCAAACAAAGCATCCCGATGGAAGATTTTTTGCTGGCCATCGACGATGTGCACCGCGTCAATGGCACAGCGGTCTTCATGACCGGCTCGAAAGAAGGCGTCCCCGCTGCATTACTGCACAACCTGAAACACAATCAGGTGCTGCATGAGCGGATTGCGCTGGTCACCGTGCAAACAACCGAGACACCCTATGTTAACGAACTGGACCGCATGTACCTGCACCACATGGGCAAGGGCTTTATGCGTCTGGTGATCCGCTACGGCTTTATGGAAGACCCGGATATTCCACGCGCTCTCGAACATTGCGACCGTTTTGGCGAGAGTTTTGAAATCATGGAAACCACTTTCTATCTTTCACGTGAAACCATCGTCCCAACTTTCACCCGCAAAATCACGCCATGGCGGGCGCGCCTCTTTGGGCTGATGTCGAAAAATGCGACCAGCGCGACCGAATTCTTCAAGATTCCAACCAATCGCGTCGTCGAACTCGGTACGCAACTGGTGATTTAAACGGCAAGGGCCGGGAGGGTGTCAAAATAGCGGCATGCCGCTGACGACACCCACCATCATTCTCTGCACGCTTAACGCCAAGTACATCCACGCCTCACTCGGCTTGCGCTACCTACTCGCCAATATGACGCGCCACGGCGGGGCGGATTTGCGTTCTCGTACCGTGCTGCGTGAATTCACCATCGCCCGCCCGGTGCAGGAAATTGCCGAGGCACTGCTTGCCGAATTGGGCGAACCTGTCGCCGGGGCCACCCAAATCATCGGCTTCGGCGTTTATATCTGGAATACCGGGCCAACCACTGAGTTGGTACGCTGGCTCAAGACGGCGCGGCCCGGCCTAAAAATCATCCTCGGCGGGCCGGAAGTCAGCTATGAATGGGAAGATCAGGAAATCGTCCGCTTGGCCGATCATCTGATCACGGGCTGGGGCGATGTCAGTTTTCCCAAACTTTGCCGCGCCCTGCTGCACGGGCCGCAGCCGTTGATGAAGGTGATTCCCGGCGAACAGGCCGGGCTGGACGAGATCAATCTGCCCTACGCCGAATACAGCGCTGACGATCTGGCGCATCGGCTGCTCTATGTTGAAGCTTCACGCGGTTGCCCGTTCAAGTGCGAGTTTTGCCTGAGCGCGCTCGACAAGACCGCCTGGGCTTTCGATCCAGCACAATTTCTTGCCGCGCTGGACCGGCTTTACCAACGCGGGGCGCGCAATTTCAAGTTTGTCGACCGCACCTTCAATTTGAAAATCGACAGTTCGCTGCAGATTCTCGCGTTTTTCCTGGAACGCCTGACAGCCGATTTATTCCTCCATTTCGAGGTTATCCCCGATCATTTGCCGGATCGTCTGAAGGAGATGATCGCCCGCTTTCCGCCCGGCGTGCTGCAGTTTGAAATCGGCATTCAGACCTTCAATCCCGAAGTGCAACAACGGATTTCGCGGCGTCAGGACAATGACAAAAGCTGCGCCAATGTCGACTGGCTGGTCAATCACAGCCACGCCCACCTGCACGCCGACCTTATTTTTGGCCTGCCCGGCGAAACTCTGGCCAGTTTTGGCGAAGGGTTTGACCGGCTGTACGCTTTGGGCGCCGATGAAATTCAACTCGGTGTCCTCAAACGCCTGCGCGGCACGCCAATTGCCCGGCACAGCGAGAAATTCGGCATGATTTACGATGCGCTAGCACCATACACCGTGCAACAAACCGATGCGGTCGCTGCCACCACCGTGCAACGCTTCACGCGGCTGGCACGTTATTGGGATCTGCTTGCTAACTCCGGGCGCTTCAAGCAAAGCCTGCCGCTGCTGCTCGCCGGCCCTTCGCCGTTTGCTGCATTTCTGGCCTTCAGCGACTGGCTATGGGCAGCAAGTCAGCAGAAAACCAGCGGTCTGACGCCAGAAATTCTGCTCGATCACCTGTTTGAATACCTGACAAAGGTTTGTGGCATGGCTACCGAAACCGTCCGCCAGACACTTTTTGACGACTACCAAGCCAGTGGCGCCCGGGCCAACCCGATCTGCCTGCAAGGTTTGTTGAAAAACCGCGAGCAACCGGTTGCCCGCTCAACGCGCAATTTGACCAGCCGGCAGGTGCAACACGGCAAGGTTTGAAAAATCAGTTTTTCTGCTTCGACAAACGGAGCAATCTGACGAGTTCTTTGGATAATTCATCAAATTGGCTGATCAATGCCTGGGTTTCGTGCTGCACCTGCCCACCATTGAGCCGTTCGGCAATGGTTCCGGCGATTTCGTGAAACCGGGTATGCAAGCCGCAAATTTCCTGATGCGAGGTGGTACCGAGTTGCTGCCGGGCGGCCTCCGATGACAGCCAGCGACCCAACATGCAATTTGAACAATCGCGGGCTTTGGCCAAGTCAAAGGTTTCGTTATTAATGCCTTTGTAACAGGACTGGAAGCCGCCGACCCACGCCCGGTGCGCCAGAATTGCAGCATCAATATTATCTATAGCCATTTCTTGTTCCAAAAATGTTGCCGGATAGTCGCCTATTAGTGCGATTTTCAATCACGTAATTCGCGCCCGGTCAGTTTGATGAAAACATCTTCCAGATTGGAGGCACGATGCACATAGCGCAAGCCTTCGGCGGTGGCCAGTCTGGCCAACAAGGGCTGTGCTTCGCGACAATAGAAGAAGGCGGTTTCGCCACTCAATTCAACGCGCTCGGCCAGATCGCGATTGGCCTCGACAAATGCCGGCAGGTTGCGGCTGGCTTCGTCGAATACCTCAATCACCTGTGGTTCGATGTGTTCAGCGATCAACTGGCGCGGGCTACCTTCGGTAATTTTTTTACCGTGGTCAATGACGATCAGGCGGTCACAGAGGCGCTCGGCTTCATCCATGAAGTGGGTGGTCAGAATCAGCGTCTTGCCGGCTGATTTGAGCTGCTTCAAGCGCTCCCAGATCAGGTGGCGGGCTTGCGGGTCGAGGCCGGTAGTTGGTTCGTCGAGAAAAATGATATCCGGGTTATTGACCAACGAA
Organism: Pseudomonadota bacterium; assembly: GCA_039797825.1. GTDB lineage: Bacteria > Pseudomonadota > Gammaproteobacteria > Burkholderiales > Rhodocyclaceae > Azonexus. The sequence goes on from JBDKHF010000085.1 coordinate 97,076, forward strand.
CGCGCCAAAGTCAGGCGCCGCTTCATGCCGCCGGAGAGTGTGGCAATACGCGCATCGGCCTTGCTACCCAAACTGGCGAATTCGAACAATTCAGGAATCCGCGCCTTGACCTCGACATCGCTCAGGCCGAAGTAACGACCAAAAACCAGCAGGTTTTCACTGGCGGTGAAATCCGGGTCGAGGTTATCGAATTGCGGCACAACGCCCACCCGCGCCCGTGCTTTTTGCGCATCGTCGGGAATGGCGTGGCCGTTGAGCGTAATTTCGCCGCTATCTGGCGCGGTCAACCCCAAACAAAGGCGCAAAGTGGTCGTCTTGCCGGCCCCGTTCGGGCCAAGCAGGCCGAAGCAGGTGCCGGGTTCGACGGCAAACGACAAACCGGCAACCACTTCTGTGTCGCCGTAAGTCTTGCGCAGCCCGCTGACGCTTAGTGCGTTATGCAAACTAATGCCGCCACGCGCGCGTCACGATGTCGCGAATTTGGTGCAGGCGACGGTGGAAGAAGTGATCAGCGCCGGGCACGATGACCACCGGCAGATCGAGCGGCAGCGCCCAATCGAAGACATTGCCCATCGGCACCGTTTCGTCCGCCGAACCATGAATGACGATGGTGTCGTGCGGCACTGCTTCGGTATCGTACTGGCGGGTGCCTTCGACAAAGCCGGCAGCGGTGCCGACCAGGACCAGGCGTTGTGCCGGGTGACCGGCTTCGCTCAGGCGTTTGGCAACGCGGGTCTGGCAATAGGCACCGAAGGAAAAGCCGGCGAGGGCGACCGGCAGATTGCCGCAACGACACTTGGCCTCCTCGAGCACGGCGAGCAGATCATCGGTTTCACCAACGCCTTCGTCGTGCACGCCTTCGCTGCCGCCAACCCCGCGGAAATTCGGGCGAAATGCCGCATAACCAAGGCTGACGAAGGTGCGCGCCAAGGTGTAAGCGACCTTGTTGGTGTAAGCACCGCCGCCGATTGGATGCGGGTGGGCGATCAGCGCGATGCCGCGCGGGGCATCCGGGCGCTCCATGATGACGTCGATTTTGCCGACCGGGCCGGCGACGACGATTTTCTCTTCCGGCGCTCTCATATTTTTAAACGCTCGACAATACGGCCATTGACCAGATGTTCTTGAATGATTTCTTCAACATCTTCCTTGTCGACATAGGTGTACCAGACCGCTTCCGGGTACACAACCATGACTGGCCCGTTGTCACAGCGGTCGAGACAACCCGCCTTGTTAATCCGCACCTTGCCCGGACCTTTCAACTTGAGCTGGGCAATGCGGTCTTTGGCATAGGTTTGCATTTCCGTCGCGCCGAGCGCGTTGCAGCAGGTTTCGCCCGCCTCGCGCTGGTTACAGCAGAAAAAAACGTGGTGTTTGAAATGGCTCATCAGGCTCTCCTTTGGGGTGATCAATTATCCTCGAATCCTCAGTTGGACGCACCCACTCAACGGTCGGGCTTTAATCCTGCATTGTCGGGCTGAAGCCCGACCTACCCAGCGGTAGGCTTCACGTGGAACGCTGGTGCATTGTCCACCGTTTTTCAAGGCCAATCAGTAACGAGCAGAGGGCGGCGAAGACAGTAATTTCAGCCCATGCACGCCAAGCTATCGGCGCCGTCTGGAACAGGCTGGAAAGTGGCGGCCAGTAGGTCAGCAGCAGTTGCAGGACGAGCATGGCGGCAATCCCGCCCCAGACCCAGAGGTTGGAGAACAGACCGAGTTTCCAAAAGCTGCCGGTCAATGAGCGGCAGTTGAACAGATAGAAAATTTCGACCATGACAAAGACGTTGACCGCAACCGTTCGCGCTTCAGCCAGGCTGTGCCCCTGTTCCAGTTCGCGCAGGAAAAAGCCGAAGACGCCGCCGAGTAGCAACAGCGAAACCAGCGCAATGCGGCGGATCAGCGCGCCATCAAGGACCGGCATATCAAGCCGACGTGGTTGGCGGTGCATGATGCCGCGTTCAATCGGCTCAAAGGCCAGCGTCAGGCCGAGCAGGACGGCGGTAGTCATGTTGATCCAGAGAATTTGCAGCGGCGTGATCGGCAGCGTCGCGCCAAACAGGATGGCGGCAACGATGACCAGACCTTCGCCAAAATTGGTCGGCAGGGTCCAGGTGATGAACTTGATCAGGTTGTCCCAAACCCCGCGTCCTTCCTCGACCGCCGCCTCAATGCTGGCAAAATTGTCATCGGTGAGCACCATCGCTGCCGCTTCCTTGGCCACCTCGGTGCCGCCAAGGCCCATGGCGATGCCGATATCGGCCTGCTTCAGCGCTGGCGCATCATTGACGCCGTCGCCGGTCATTGCCACCACTTCACCGCGCGCTTGCAGGGCACGGACCAGGCGCAACTTCTGCTCAGGTTCGACGCGGGCGAAGACATCAACCTCATGTGCCACCAGCGACAAGGCTTGCTCATCAAGTGCGGCCAGTTCGCGGCCAGTCATCGCCCGTTCAGCAGCCAGACCGATCTGGCGGGCGATGGCGAGGGCCGTCACGGCGTGATCGCCGGTAATCATCTTGACCCGGATGCCGGCGCTGTGACAGTTGCGGATGGCGCTGATCGCCGCCTTGCGCGGCGGGTCGATCATGCCGACCAAACCAAGCAAAGTCAGCCGATTCAAGGCGGTCGCGGTCAACGGCGAATTCGGCTCAATAATTTTGCGGGCCAGCAGCAACACACGCAGTCCTTGTTCAGCATAACCGTGCGCAAGCGCCTCGACAGCTACAGCATCGAGCGGAGCAGGCTGGCCGTTGGCCTGTAGTTGGTCAACACAGAGCGGCAACAGACGTTCAAGCGCACCCTTCAGGTAAACAATCTGCTCATTTTCACCGGCATGCGCCGTCGCCATGTATTGCCGGTTGGCGTCAAAAGGCAATTCGCTGCGGCGCGGCAACAAGGTGAGCAAGGTATGTTCATCCAGCCCAGCTTTGCGGGCGACAACCAGCAAGGCCGCCTCAGTTGGATCGCCAGTAATTTTCCAGTGTTGCCCCTGGCGCGCCAGGCTGGCGTCGTTACACAGCGCGCCAGCGACCAGGCATTCGCGCAGCGCGCCGGCAATCTGGGCCGCCTGTGTTTCATGGCTGATCACCCCTTCCGGGTTATAGCCGTGGCCGCTGACGGTAAAGCCCTGACCGGCGCACCACAGCGCACGCACGGTCATCGCGTTTTCAGTCAGCGTGCCGGTTTTGTCGGAGCAGATCACCGTCGTGCTACCCAGCGTTTCAACCGCCGGCAGATGGCGGATGATGGCGCGCCGCTTGGCCATCCGCGCCACACCAATCGCCAGCGTGACGGTTACTGCCGCCGGCAAACCTTCGGGAATGGCGCCCACCGCCAGCGCTACAGCGGCCATGAACATCGCAAAAGCCGATTCACCACGCACCAGCCCAACGCCAAAAGTCAGCAGCGCCAACCCGCCAATCGCCCATAACAGCCAGTTGGAAAAGCGCGCCATCTTGCGCGTTAATGGCGTTGCCAGTTGTGGTGCAGCGGCAACCAGCCCGGCGATGCGCCCGGTTTCGCTGGCATCACCAGTAGCTACCACCAGCCCGACAGCTTGCCCGGCAACCACTGCACTTCCCGCGTAAGCCATGCCGAGTCGTTCGGCAAGCAGGGTATCGACCGCCATTGCTGCCGTCTGTTTGCTGACCGGCAAGGGCTCGCCGGTGAGCATCGCCTCATCAATCTGCAATTCAGTTTGCTGGAATAGCCGCAGGTCGGCGGGCACCCGATCACCGGCTGCGAGTATCACGACATCGCCCGCTACCAGTTGGCTGGCCTCAAGTTTCTGGCGATGGCCGCCACGGCGCACGGTGACCGGCGTGGCAATGGTCCGCGCCAAAGCGGCCAGAGCGCCTTCGGCCTTGGCTTCCTGCCAGTAGCCGATCAAGGCATTGACCAGCACGACAGCGAGAATCACGCTGGCGTCAGTCCATTCGCCCAACGCGGCAGTGATCACGCCGGCCGCCAGCAAAACCAGGACGAGGGGTTGAATCAGTTGCTGAACAAAGCGTCGCCAGGCCGGCGTTGCCGGTTTTTCGGTCATCAGGTTCAAGCCATGCCGGGCCTGACGGAGAGCGACTTCTTCAGGACTCAAGCCGATTGCGCAGTCGACGCCGAGTTGCCGGGCTGCCGCATCAACCGGCAGGGCGTGCCAGCTTACGTTCGGCGTGTGGTCAGGAGCAGGAAGGGCAGGGTCAGGAAGGGCCAAAGCGTAGCCACCAATCGGGTTAAACCGTTGAAGTTAAGAAAGTGGCCCTGCCGCCAGGCGGTGAGCGCTGCCTGAGAATAAGGGTTGGGTGGTGCAAGATTGACCAGCACGGTACCTGCCATTAGAGCCATGCCGGCCAGGACGAGTCGAGCGTTTGCTGGCAGCGGCAGAGCCAGGGCGAGAATCAGCAAGCCCAGCATCAGCCCCAGTTCGGCGCCGGGCGTCATCCAGCTCAAGGCGTCCTGCGGGCCGATCAGGATGACCGTCGCCAAAGTCCGCACCGCCAAGCCAAGCAGGAGAAACAAGGGGACCAGCAGGTAAGCCCAGCGCGTGCGCAAAATCAGCCAGCGCAGCATCAAGCCGACAGCAATCGTGTTGAAGGCCGTAATGCTCGCCTCAATCAGCACAAAACTTTCTGCCGCAAAGGGCACTGCGCCCATCAAACCCAGCGCCTGACGCAAATCGCCAGCGCCAAAAAGCAGAGTTTCCGGCGAAAGCGGCACCAGCAGCCACAAGCCAAGCAAGGTCAAACCCAATTCGGCATGTGGCACCGGGGCGATCAGTTGATGTTGCAAATGACTGATCCGGTTAAATACTCGCGGCCCGACATGCTGTGCCCACAAAGCCCCCAACAAACCGCCCAGCGTATTGCAAGCCAGATCAACATTGGAGGGCACCCGCGACGGCAACCAGGTTTGTATGGTTTCCAGCGAAAAGCTGGTTGCGCCGACCAGAATCACCGCCAGCACCAGGCCAACCAAGCGCCAGGGTAGCGAACTCAGGGCCAGCGTAAAAAAGAAGCCTAAAGGCAGGTAGACCGCAACATTTGAAACCAGATCGAAAACCGTCCAGTAACGCGGCCACCCACCTTCAAGAAAGGCGATCGGCGAAATTCCGCTATCGCGCCACCCGGAAAAGGGATGCAAGCTGCCATAAATCACCAGCCCGAGCCAGGCAAGGGCAAGGTAACGAGCAAGCAGAATAGGGCCGCGAACGTTATGAGGCATGAGTTTGATTCAAGTCGAGAAGCCCAGCGATCACGCCGAAGGAGAAAATCTCAGGTTACTTCAGCGCGATTGCGCCCGGCTTCCTTGGCCTTGTAGAGCAGGGCATCGGCCTCACGGAACAAGGTAACCACCTTGTCGATTGCCGGATCAGCGCAAACGCCGCCCAGCGAAATAGTAATAACGCCCCATTCGGCATTCTTCTCATGCGGCAAGCGCAAGGCAGCAACCGCCTCGACGATCGTACTTGCCAGGCCAAGATGAGTACCGCAGGCCGCGCCGGGAATGATCACCGCAAATTCTTCACCACCGTAACGGGCAGCGAAAGCACCGCTAGTCACCTTGTCTTCGTTGGCCTGCTGCACTGTCGTTGCCAGACAGTTGCCGACGGCCCGCAAACAATCATCGCCGGCCAAATGCCCGTAGTGATCGTTGTATTTCTTGAAATTATCAACGTCGATCATTAGCAAGCTGAAAGGGGTTTTTGCGCGCACCGCCAGATCCCACAGATTATCGATCTGCATATCCATCGCCCGGCGGTTAAACAAACCCGTCAGGCCGTCGCGATTGGCCTGATCCTGTAATTTCAGATTGGCATGGGCGAGACGCATGCGCAAGGCAGCAATCCGCGACATCGCCTTCATTTTGGCCTGCAGAACAGCTTCCGGCGCCATTTTTGAAATGAAATCGTCACCGCCGGCTTCAATCGCCGTCACCACATTAGTCGGTGTATCGGTCGCCGTGACAAAAATGATCGGCGTCCATGCCCACGGTTCGTTACCCTCCAGGGCACGGATGCGGGTTGTTGTCTCGAAGCCGTTCATGCCCGGCATTTCGATATCCATCAGGATCAGATCAAAGGGAGTTTGCGCAAAGTGATCCAGCGCTACCTGACCACTGATCGCGTGCGCCACTTCATGCCCAAACGACTCCAGACGGGCGGTGGTCACCATCGCCGTGGCACGTGAATCTTCGACCAGCAGAATTTTCATTGACGATCCATCACCATGTAAATAACCGGCAAAACCCGCCGAAAGCAAGGCTAAGCCGCTAAAATCGAGCGCCTCAGAGCATACACCGCGATGCTCAAAATGCATACTCTATAAGTCATAGAAAGCCCCCCATGCGTATCTTGATCGTTGACGACAACGCCTCGCTGCGCCAACTCCTCGCCTCCCTGTTTGCCACCGCCGGGCACGAAGTGGTTGCCATGCTCGAAGATGGCAGCGAACGGGTCGAAGCCGAAATCAAACGTACCCAGCCCGACATCGTTTGTCTCGATTACGAGTTACCGGGGCGTGATGGCATCACCATCCTGCAATCAATCCAGGCCATTGCCCCGCAAATCGACGTCCTGTTCATGACCGCCTCGGATGAAAAGGACATCGCCGAACGGGCGGCGGATGCCGGCGCCTCCGGCTTTATCCGCAAACCCTTCGGCCAGGTTCAGATCGTTCGTGAACTGGGCATCGTCTGCGCAACCCGCAAACACGCCGCGCCAGCGCTCAGCGAACCAAGCCCGAAAATAGTCACGCCTATGCCAAGCATCGACGGGCCAAAAGTCCGCCGGGGCACCGCCGTGATTGCCGACGACAGCGGTTCGGTGCGTCTCGTCCTCAAGGGCCTGCTCGAAGAATGCGGCCTCAAGGTGGTGCAAAGTGTGGCCAATGGCAACGATGCAGTGATCGCGGCCCGCAACCACCAGCCGCAAGTCCTCTGCCTGGATGTCAATATGCCCGAGATGGGTGGCCTCGAAGCCCTGCCGCTGATCCGCGCCGCCAGCCCGCAAACAGCGGTGGTGATGGTCACCGGCAGCGCCGACAAAACCGTCGTCGCCATCGCCGCCAGCCACGGCGCCAGCGGCTACATCATCAAACCGCTACGCCCGGCACATGTCGTGGCGTATATGGATCGACTATTCAAATGAGCCTGCTCACCCAGCTGAACGGGCTGAACGAAAGCCAACTCCGCCGCCTGCTCGTTGAGCACCTGACCAAACAAAAACTCGGGCTGACCTGGGAAGCCAGCGCCATCGAACGCGACGCCGCCCTCAACGCCGATTTGGTGCTGCCCAAACTTGTCCCAACGCTTTGCTCCCCTCTACCGCCTGCGGGAGAGGCGCCGGGGGAGAGGGCAATGGCGTACAAAAACCTGATCATCGAAGGCGACAACTTCGACGCCCTGCGCCTGCTCAAAGCCACCCACGCCGGCAAAATACGCGTTATCTATATTGACCCGCCCTACAACACCGGCAACAAGGATTGGGTTTACAACGACCATTACGTTGGCACCAACGACCGCTGGCGGCACTCGCAATGGCTGGAATTCCTTTACCGCCGGCTGACGCTGGCCCGTGATTTATTGACGCCGGATGGCGTAATCATGGTTTCGATCAACGACGAAAACCGGTCGCGGCTGGAATTGTTGATGGATGAAGTGATGCCGGGACGGCGGCTGGGCAGCATTACCTGGCGCACCCGGCAAGGCTCCAACGCCGACCAGCAGTGCTTTTTGAGCGTCGATCACGAGCACGTGCTGGTTTATGGCAACCCGGAGTTCAACTTCAACGGTTTTGCCAAAAGCTATGAGATGTACGGCAATGCCGACAATGACCCGCGTGGCGATTGGCGACCAGATAACCTGACGCTCGGCTTTTCGTACAAGGAGCGGCCTAATCTTTACTACCCGCTGCACGACCAAAAAACTGGCGTTACCTATCCATCCAACCCGGATCGTGTCTGGGTCTACGCCTCAGAAAGCCGCCTGAAAGAAGGCCAGACGGTGCAGGCGAAGACGATGGAAGAATTTATTCGTCTCGGCCAAATCATTTTCCCCTCCGCCGAACAGCGCGTCGAAACCTGGCCGACGATGGAGGCATTGCTCGCCGCGATTGATGCGGTCGACGTGCCAAAAAGCGGAAAAACCCCGTTGCTGCGCCGCGACTTGCCCAATCTGGAATTCTGGGTGGGCCGCCCGGTTGGTTTCGGTCGCCCGCAATTCAAGCGCTACAAAGCCGATTTGCGTAACCAGACACAGCCGCTATCAAGCTGGGTGGTGCCGAGTTTTGAAGCAGGCGATTACGAGGCCGAAGGCAGTTTCGTCGCCAGCACCAATCAGGAAGGCGCGCGCGTTGTCGCCGAGATTTTCGGTGATCGCGCTTTCAACTACGCCAAACCGCTGTCGCTAATCAAAAACCTGCTGCAACAAGCGACGCGCCCCGGCGACATCGTTCTCGATTTCTTCGCCGGCAGCGGCACCACCGGCCACGCGGTGCTGGAATTGAATACCGAAGATGGCGGTGAACGCAGCTTCATTTTGTGCTCCTCCACCGAGTCGACCGCGAAAGAACCCGCGAAAAACCTCTGCCGCGACGTTTGTGCCGAACGTATCCGCCGGGTGATTGCCGGTTATCACGGTCGACCGGGTTGTCCGGGCGATTTTGCTTACCTGCAACTGGACAAGGTGGAAGCTGCTGATGCGCCGTTTGAAGCGGATGCCGAGCACGCCTTTCATCTGCTCGCCCTGCAACGCTTCGGCAACATCCGTCCGTTACCAGCGGGGCCGGTTAAATATCTCGGCCAAAGCGGCGATTGCGCGGTGCTGGTTTGTGAGCGGGTTAATCCCGAAACCATCGCCGCCCTCACCAACTGGCCGCAACAACAAGGCGTCGCCCGGCTGGCGATCTATTCCCCACGGCCAACGACACTGGCCGAACAACTCGCCGCCCGCGGCATCGAAGCCAACTGCTACAGCCTGCTCGACGCCATTTTGCGCGGCCAATCAAACTCCCCTCGCCCGCCAGCGGGAGAGGCTCTGCACTTCCGATGGTCGGGGCCGGGGAAGAGGGCAATTCCATGAGCGAAAAAAACCAGCCCGTTTTGGCAGTTGACCGCGCCGCGCAGGAAGTCCCCTTGGGGGACAACGATCTCTATGCCGACATCCGGGAAATCCTTAATTCCTCGCGCCAACATGCCCGGCAAGCAGTCAACGAGGCGATGGTGCAAGCGTATTGGCAGATTGGACGACTAATTGTTGAGGATGAACAAAAAGGTGAGGCGCGTGCCGAGTACGGGAAAAAGGTTCTGCCGGCTGTTGCCAAGCGGCTTTCAGCAGAATTTGGCAAGGGATTCAGTGCGGTTAACCTGAGAAATTTTCGTCAGTTTTACCTGAGTTTTTCTCAGGATGAGATTTGCTACTCACTGCGTAGCAAATTGACCTGGACCCACTATCGCCAGCTAATGCGTGTCGGCAACCTCAAGGCTCGGGCCTGGTACGCGAATGAAGCAGCCACTGAAGCTTGGAGCGTGCGAGCGCTGGATCGGCAGATTAGCACGCTGTTTTATGAGCGCTTGCTGCTGAGCAAGGATAAAGCTGCGGTCCAGCAGGAGGCCGTAGAAAAAATGGCCGTTGAAGCGCCACCTGACCTGCGTGACTTCATCCGCGATCCCTATGTCCTTGAATTTCTCGACTTGCAGCCCAGCCCGGCGTTGTATGAAAAGGATGTCGAACAGGGTTTGATTGAGCGTTTGCAGCAATTCATGATGGAACTGGGCAAGGGTTTTGCCTTCGTTGCGCGGCAAAAGCGCTTGCATGCCGAGGGTGATGACTTCTTTGTTGATCTCCTTTTCTACAATTACCTGCTCAAGTGCTTTGTCTTGATTGACCTGAAGACTGGCAAGCTGACGCATCAGGATGTCGGGCAAATGGATATGTATGTGCGGCTGGTCGATGAGCAAATGCGCAGCACAGGTGATAACCCGACCATCGGCCTGATTCTTTGTTCGGAACGCAATGCGGCGGTGGCGAAATATTCCCAATTGGCGAGTAGCCCACAGCTATTCGCCAACCAGTACAGCCTCATTCTGCCGACCGAGGAGGAGTTGCGCATTGAACTGGAACGGGATCGGGCCTGGTTGGAAGCCGCCCGCAGTGGAGAAGAAGCATGAGCACCCTCGACATCATCACCGCCCAATCGGCAGCGATTGAACCGGAGACTTTCCAAAGCACGCTGATCGAGCACATGACCGAGGCGCTGTTGCGCCAGCCGGCACCGCCTTGTTTGCTGCGTGCCCCAACTGGCTCCGGCAAAACTTATGTGATTTCACGCGTGCTTGAAGAAGTAACCGCAGCCCGCCCGACCTTATGGCTGTGGTTCGTACCGTTTGTGAATCTGGTACAGCAAACCGAGGATCAACTGGCTGCCAATTGCGCCGGGCTGACGCCAGCGATGCTGGCGCAGGGGCGCAATCAGGAATCAAAATCGGGCATGGTATTGCTGTCGACCGCAGCCGGCGTCGGCCGGGCCAAGGACCGCAAGGCGGGTTACGACGCCGATGGCGATGACGCGGTACGCACGCTGGCGGCCTTTGTCGCGCGCGCCAAAGCGCAAGGATTGGCGCTTGGCGTGGTGGTTGATGAGGCGCATATCGGGCTGGATAAAACCACCGAGTTCGGCCAGTTTGTGCATTGGCTGGCGGCGGATTTTTTGATCATGGCAACCGCCACGCCGAAAGATGAACGCCTGCTCGCCTTCCTGCGCGAAGCGGGGATGAGTGCCTTCGAGAGCTTCGCGGCGAGCCGTGACGAGGTGGTGAATGCCCGGCTGAACAAGCGTTACATCGAAGCGGTGGTCTACGACTTGCGGCAAAGCGTGCAGACGGTGGCGGATCTGAAACGCACCGTGTTGCGTCAGGCGTGGAAACGGCATTGCAAGCTGAAACGCCAGTTGCAGGAGGCCGGCGTGGCGCTGACGCCTTTGCTGCTGGTGCAGGTGGCGAACGGTGAAAAGACGGTGGAAGAGGCCGAGCAGGATCTGGTGAGTTTGTGCAAAGTGCATCCTGGCTTGATCGGCAAGCATTCGTCAAACGACCCCGACCCGGTGTTGATGGCGGCGATTGCCAATGACGCGACGAAAGAAGTGCTAATTTTCAAGCAGTCCGCCGGCACCGGCTTCGATGCGCCGCGCGCTTTTGTGCTGGCGTCGACCAAGCCGGTCAATGATGTCGATTTTGCGATGCAGTTTATTGGCCGGGTAATGCGCGTGGCGCGACCGATACGCCAGTTTTACGCCAAGCCAAAGCAGATTCCGGCTGAGTTCAACACGGCTTATGTTTATCTGGCTGACGCCGAGGCACAACGCGGTTTTGAGGCGGCGGTGCAGGCCAGTAGCGCGGTGAAAAGCCAGCTTGAAGGGCAAACGGAAAAGCTGGTTGCACGCCAGATGGTTTCCGGGGCAACGGTTTATACCAACCGTGAAACGCCACAAACGCCGTTGATTTACGATCTGCCTTTACCGGCTGATCCGCTCGCCCTGCCAGTGCATCGCGTTGAGGAAATCCAGCCGACTTCCGGCCCGCAAGCTTCCTTGTTTGATCACCCAAGCAGCGACGAGGCACTGGACGAGATCAAGCCGGAAATCAAAACGTCTCGGCCAGCGAAACCTACGCTGCCAACGAGTGCCGCCGATTGGCAAGCGGCCTTGCAGGAGCGCGGGATTCGCGCTTACCCCCGGCGCGCCGATGTCTTGCGCCTGCCGCTGGCCTTGCAACGCGAACAACGGCCACAGTTTGCCGACATGGCCAGGGTGTCGGAAACCGTCGCCAGCCGTTTACACCTGAGTGACGATTTGCAGCGTAATGCAGTGCGTGCCGCACTCAGCCGGCTCAAGGAAAAAGAGGTTCATACCGAGTTGACCGCAGGCATTCGCCACGAAGAGGATGTACTGGTGATGACCGACCGAGCGGCGCTGGCGCGTGAGGCAACGGCCTGCCTGCGCCACTTGCCGCAGGTGGAAGACGAGGACGTGCGGATCATCATCGACGTGCTGGCGCGACGTTTGCGCACCCGGATTGATGAAGCGTTTGAGGATATTGATGAGGATTTGCGCCCACCGGAGGCCGAACTTAAGCGCCATGCGCGTGATGCGGCTTACTGGGTGGTGCGCCGCGAAACAGCCAATATCGCTGAATTGATGCAGGGTATCGTCGCCGAATTCACCACGCTGGAAGATGCCGCGCCCTTGCCGGACTGGATGCTTTTCCCGGCGGCGCTGAGTCTGGCGGCTTCGCGGCGCAATATTTATGGCGTCATGCCGCCTTCCGATGATGATCTGGCGCAGATTGAGCAATTATTGATGGTCGATGAACGCGCTTGGTTGGAAGATCGGCAGATTAGCGCGGATGGGGCCACCTTACATTTCGCCCCTTACGATGGCTTAAGCAAGCTGAATGGCGAGGAACGAGATTTTGCCAAGGCGCTGGATCATGCCGATTTTGTCGAATGGTGGCATCGCAACCCGGATCGCAAACCGTGGGCGGTGCGCCTGGTGCGTGGCGAACATCGAAACTACTTTTACCCGGATTTTGTAATTTGCCTGGCGCACTATCCCGGCGATACGCCGCTGATGCGCCTGATCGAGACTAAAGAGAACGTCAAGGATGCCGAGCGCAAAGCACGCCGGGTGCCAAAACGCTGGGGCAAAGTGCTGTTTTTAACCCGTGATCAAGCGCGTTTACGGGTGATTAACGACGATGGTAGCCAGGGCGTGACGATCGATTACGACGATTTGACGCCGGTGCGCGAGTGGTTGCGGGAGTCTCGGCCAGCTACCTAATGCCGGTGCGGATGCTCGCCGACGTGGTGAGTTTCCGCTGCCGCCCGGTGGTGCAGCGCGTGGTGTAAATCCTCGTGCGGGGTTGGCCGGCCGATCCATTGCGGCAGTAGCGAACCGGCGATCATGCCCAACGTGCTGACGCCCAGGCCGATCAATTGCGGCGGCACCAGGCTGGCCTCGCCTAGCAGTAGTTCAATCAGCAACCACGAAGTCAAACCGCCGATGGTTGCGGCCAGGGCGCCTTGCGTGGTCGCCCGCGACCAGTAGGCACCGAAGAATAGTGGGACGAAAGCACCGGCCAGCGTCACCTTGTAGGCGTTTTCGACCATTTTGAAGATCGAGGCATTGGTGTTGAGGGCGAAGGCCAGCACGATGACGGTGAAGCAGACGATGGTGATGCGCATCATGCGCAGAAAGGCTTTATCACCAAGGCCGGGGAAGAAGCCGCGCAGGATGTTTTCGGAGAAAGCGACCGACGGCGCGAGCAGGGTGGCCGAGGAACAACTCATGATGGCGGCGAGCACCGCGCCGAAGAAAATGGCTTGGGCGAAAACCGGAGTGTGTTGCAGAACCAGGGTTGGCAGGACCAGTTGCGAATCGCTCTGGATCAGCGCGTTGAATTTTTCAGGTTCGATCAAGGTGGCCGAATAGGCGATGAACATCGGTATGAAGGTGAAACAGAAATACAGCACACCGCCCAGGATGGAAGCAATGATCGCGATGCGCGCGCTGCGCGCCGAGGTGACGCGCTGAAAAACGTCCTGCTGCGGGATCGAGCCGAGCATCATGGTCAGCCAGGCACCGAGGAAAGTCAGCCATTCAACCGCGCTGGCCGAAGGAAAGAAGTCCAGTTTGCCGGCTGCCGAAGCGTGATTGATGACAACATCAACGCCGCCGGTCATCCCGGAAACCAGATAGCCGATGTAGAGCATGCCGCCCATGACGACGCCCATCTGGACGAAATCGAGGATGGCGACCGAGAGCATGCCGCCAAAGGTGGTGTAGGTAAGAACAATCGCGGCACCTAGGATCATGCCGGCGGTGGGCGAGATAGCACCATCGGTGACAACGCTGAAGACCAGCCCGAGTGCCTTGATCTGCGCCGATACCCAGCCGAGATAGGAAACGACGATACAGAGCGTGGTCAGCACTTCGACCGAGCGGTTGTAGCGCAGGCGGAAGAAATCGCCGAGGGTCAGGATATTGAGTTTGTAGAGCTTGGTGCCGTAGAAAATGCCGGCAATGATCAGGCACATGCTGGCGCCGAAGGGGTCGGCAACCACTCCGCGCAAGCCGTCCTTGACGAAGGTGGCGGAAACGCCAAAGACCGCTTCAGCGCCGAACCAGGTGGCAAAGACGGTGGCGGTAACCACCGGCATCGGCAGGCTGCGCCCGGCAACGGCGAAATCCTTGGCGTTATGGACGCGGGTAGCGGCGTAAAGGCCAATGCCGATGGAAGCCAGTAGATAGATGACGACGAACCAGATGAGCATGTCCGCGCTGACCGGTTAAGGGGTTGAGAAGGCAGGAATTATACGGTTTGGGGGCGGCGAATCAGAAGTCAGGCGGCGACTCGAAGCGTTGCCATTGATCGCTACCCGGCAGCGGAAAACTGAGCATCGTCGCATGCAACAAAAGCCGGGGTGCGCTGCTCGCCGAACCATAGAGATCATCACCCAGAATCGGGTGGCCGAGCGCCGCCATATGTACGCGTAATTGATGCGAGCGACCGGTGATTGGCTCCAGCGCTACCCGGCTGCTATTGCTCAACGAATCAAAGCTGATCAAGCGATAGCGCGTCAGTGAGGGCTTACCAATTTCAAAACTGACCATCTGCCGCGGACGATTCGGCCAGTCGCAGATCAGCGGCAAATTGATCTCGCCAGTTTCTGTTGCCAGTTGCCCGGCGACAACGGCGATGTAGCGCTTGGCAACCTGACGCTCCTGAAAAAGCATCGATAACTGACGATGCATCGGCGCACCACGCGCCAGCAGCAGCAGGCCGGAAGTTGCCATATCGAGGCGATGCACCGCCAGCGCATCAGGATAGACGGCTTGCACGCGATGAATCAGACAATCCTGCTTGTCCGGGCCGCGGCCCGGTACCGAAAGCAGGCCCGGCGCCTTGTTGACGACCAGAATGTCTGAATCGGCGTAAATCAGGTCGAACTGGCTCATGGCTTACGGTCAACTGCCAAAAATGGCTAAAAATTCAGGCTTTATAACCGGTGTATTCGCGGAAGATGCCGAAAGTAACCGCGCATTTGACCTCGCTAAAGCCGGCCCGACGCAGTGATTCAAGAATTGGTTCGGGATCGACCGCCGCCTGGATGGTTTCACCGTAATACGCCCAAAGTTGCGTCACATCGGTATGGCTGGGTGTCAGGCGAGCCAGCAAGGGCACCACGCCACCGATGTAGCCGCGCAACATAAGTTGGGCAAAACGGCTTTGCGGGCGGCTGATTTCCATGATGCAGACCCGCCCGGCCGGGCGCAGCACGCGGAAATATTCGGAAAAAGCCAGGTCCAGATCGCCGACATGGCGCAACGCGTAACCCATCGAAACGAAATCAACGTGATTGTCCGGCAATGGGATAGCCTCGGCGTAGGCCTCTATCGTCTCGACATCAAGCTTCTTGCGTAATTCGGTGAGCATGCCGGGCGATGGATCAAGCGCCAGCAGCTTGCCACTCGGCCCGATCAGGTGCTGCCCTTCAACCGCCACCAAACCCGTGCCGGCGGCGACATCGAGCAAAGTCATGCCGGATTTCAGACCATTCCGGCGCAAGACATCGCGCCGATACCAGGAACCACTGCCCAAAGCCGTCAAACTTTCGGCCCGGTCATAACCGGCTGCCGCCTGATTGAACATGGCCTGGGTAACCTGGCGTCGCTCATCCTCCGTCGCAAAATACGGTTGCAGTCGCGGATCAGCTTTTAGCGCGGCGTTACGGACAGTGGATTCAGGCATTCAAAAATTCTTTCAGGGAGAGGTACTTAAGCGACGCCAAATCAGTAGCGGCAAGCGCAGCAGGAAACCGAGGAAAAGACGGGTATGCATCCAGGTCAGCAAGCTGTTGTCACGCAGGTAACGAAAATGCGAAACGCCGCCTTCGTCCGCCCTGAAATAACGCACCGGGGCAGCGATATTGAGCGGCTGGACTCCTGCCCAGCACAGCCGGACAACAGCTTCCGGGTCAAAATCGAAACGCCGCATGAAGCGGTTGGCACGCATGATTTTGATCAGCGGGGCAATTGGATAGACGCGAAAGCCGTAAAGCGAATCACCGATGCCCATCCACAAGGTTTCGAGATTGGCCCAGCCATTCGACACCTTGCGCCCATTGACGCGTAGCGCCGGTGCATCGGCGTCAAAAACCGGCTTGCCGAGCACCATTTTTTGAGGCTCGGCCTGCGAAGCGGCCATAAAAGCGGGGATCAGATCAGCCGGATGCTGGCCGTCCGAATCCATCGTCAGAGCATGGGTAAAACCTTGTGCCGCGGCTTGTGCCATGCCTTCGAGCACCGCTGAACCCTTGCCGCGATTTTCTGGCAGAACAATTACCCGCAAGCCGGGATCGCCCGCCGCCAGCGCCTGCAATTGCTCGGCGCTGCCATCCGTGCTGCCATCGACGACGACCCACACCGGCGCCCACTGGGCACGCGCCGCACGGACCGTAGCCAGCACTTTCGGGCCAGGGTTGTAGCTGGGAATCAGGACGAGATGGCTAGTTGAAACGTCGGACATAAATAATCAATTGCTCACGGTCGACGGCGAATTTGCCTTTAATTTCTGCCCGAAAGTGCTGGTAGTTCGGGTTTCAACCCGACATTGTCGGGCTGAAGCCCGACCTACGTCCGACCTACCCAGTTGTTTCACGCTAGCTCCTGGCTGAAATAAGCATCCAGTTCACGGGTAAAAGCGCTGACATCCTTCGGCGGCGGAAAACGTCGACCAAGCCGAACGTGGACACGCAAGGGCAGGGCCGGGCGCTTGAACAGTGGCCAATCTTTACCCAGATAAGGCGTGCTGCATTCGATCAGCAAGGTTTGCACCGCGACGCCGGTACGACTGGCGATCAGTCCCGTACTTTTTTGACAAGGATCGACCGGGAAATTTTGCGTCCGTGTACCTTCGGGAAAGATCACCAAATGAGCGCCGCCACGCAATTCCTCGCGGGCGCTAAGGATGGTTTCGAGCGGTGCATTATTGCGAATGTAGCGGGCCAGGCGCGCCGCTGCACCAAACAACAGGTTATCCATCAAGGCCGCTTTCATCACGCAAACGGTGTTCGGCAAACGCGAAGTCAGCAGGCCGGCATCCATCAGGGAAGGGTGATTCGCCGCCAGAATCAACGGCCCCTCGTCGCGCAGTTGATCAAGTTCAGCCAGATCAAGGTGAAAGGCACAAACGATCTCCAGGCAACGCAGGTAAAAGCGAAAACCGTAGCTGATAAAACGCCGCCCCAGAAACTCGCCCCATTTGCGTGGCACAAGCGGGTAAAGAATCATCGCAAACGGCAACCAAAGCAGGCAAATGAGCGCTAACAGGCCCAAACCAAAGACCATGACGAAATATTCATAGGCTGCCCAGAGCAGGCCGCTCGGGCGCTGCGACTCAATCATTCACTTGCACGCGAGTCGACGACTCGCCCAAAACCCAGGTAATGGCGAGGCCCGCGGCAAAATAATCCTTCTGCTTGAGCAGTGGGCTGTTCTCAAAAGTAGCGCCGGACAGGTTGTCGTAACGCAGGAAGGTGCCGACCCAGTATTTCGGGAAGCGCTTCGAGAAACCCATCGTGTATTGCATGCCCGCATAGCCGGCATTGGCCTCGTAAGTCGGGCGCTCAAGCGTCGCATATTGCGGCGCAACACTGTAATAGTAGGCATTCTGGCGCTGGTTACCGAAGACCGGCCCGGCCAGGAGGCCCAGGTTCCAACCCGGCAAGCCGGGCAGATCGGTAATGTCCATATTCAGTTTGGGATGGAAAACCCAGCCAACGTTCTGCGGCGAGCCTTCAACCGTAATCGCGGCGCGTAAAGGCAGCAGCAATTTGATGAACCGCGCCCGGTTTTCAGAACGCCAGAAAGTTAAATCAATCTGCGGGCCAATTTCAAAAGTCCCTTCAAGATCGCTCATCCCTTTGCGCGCCTTGATTTCGCTACTGCTGGCGGGGGGCGCAAGCGCCATGCTGACCGTCAGATCAATAAAATCCGAATCGAAAAAACTGGCCCGAATACCGTGGCGATCTGCCTTGAAGAAATCCCCGTGATAGGAAAACATCGGGACCGGCATCACAAAATTATTGGTCTGATCAGAACCCCGGTAGGCAGGAAAACTCAGGGCAGCAACGCCGATACCGGCTTCCCACAAGGGTTTCTCTTCCGCCTGCACGGCGCCGGTTACGAGGATCAAAACGCACAGTGCGCTCTTCAAAAAACGGGACATCAGCAATTCTCCAAAGCCTGCGTAGCCATTGCTTCAATTTCAATCAACAAATCAGACCGGCAAATATCAGCCTGCAGATAAACAATTTCCGCCGCAACCCCGAGACGCGCCAACAGCAGGTCACGAATCACCGGGAAATCTGCGGCATGACGCACATAAACGCGGTAGGCAAGATTTTCCAGCTGATAAGCCGCGCCACGACTCGCCGAATTAGCCTCAGCCAGCACCGCTGCCACATTGGCCAGGGATTCCACGCATTGCCCAGCCACATCACCGGGATGCACCGTCTGGTGGCCAACAATGCTTGCCGTACCGGAAATAAAGAGGATTTCCTGCCCGGGCAAATAAACCAGCGCCGCCCGCGAGAAAGTCGGGCTGCGCGGCCCGTAACTGGCCGGATAGTTGTAGGCGCTAACCTGACGCGGATTCTCGACCGGCACGGCTGGCTGGTCGCCGGCCATGAAAGCGATGCTCAACGGCCCACTCGCCAGACCAATCGCACAGGCTGCCGGCACATTACCGGTCGCGCCGCGACTGAATTCGAGAAAAGCATCCTGACGACCGATGTTGAACTGGCGATAACGCTCCAGGCCATTGCTCTCGCCATTGATCGCGGCCAGGTAATTCCAGACTCGCCACAAATGCGGCAGGCCTTCGCGTTCAATCAAACGAAAAATTCGCCGATAAGCTGCTTCAGTCGCTGCCTGCAAAGGTGATTCGGCCTCGGCAAAAGCATTTTCAGTCAACTCGATAACCCCAAACAGCAAAGGGCCAGCACGCCGATAAGCGATGCCTTCGCTAACCCCGGATTGGCAGGCGGTATCGAGCTGCCAGATTTCCTGCAAGCTGTCCCCGCTGCGCCCCAGCAAGGGCGCTGAAATCGATTGCAGCGGCCAGCCAGCCGCACTATCTACTGGCAACAAGCCGATTGAACTGGCACCCAGCACACGTTCCGCCGCATCGGCAAGGCCGGGCGGCGTTTCGTAATTGCTGGCAGTCAGGAGCGTCAGATTCACTAGGCTGAATTCATCGCCGGGTCATGCACCGGACGGATATTGAAGCGCCGCCGTTTCCAGCCCAGGAAGGCGCGCCGTGGCTGAATTATATTGGCGATGTAATAAAGCACCTTGAACATCGTGATCGAACGCCAGATCGGTGTTTTGCCGAAAATATCACCGGCCAGCACCGAAAGTAGCGCTTCCTTGACACGAAAAATGTTCTTCGGGTGCATGAAAAAATCACGCATGATCGGGTTGGTAACGCGGTAGATGAACCACGAAAATTCCTTCGGCCCGTGCTGCATCAGCTGATCAAAGCGTTTGAGCGCCGCCGCTGCTTGCGCCGGTTTGCTCAGGCAGGTATCGATCGCCTCCGCGCCAATCACGCCACTGTTCATTGCCAGCAAGACGCCCGAGGAAAACACCGGATCGATAAAAGCGTAAGCATCGCCGAGCAACATGTAGTTTGCGCCGTGATTGCGCTCGGAAACGTAGGAGAAGTTACCAGTTGCCTCGACTTCATTGACCAGCGTCGCCGCTTTCATGCGCTCGGTGAGTGCCGGGCACATGGCGATACCGTCGCGCAAAAACTGCTCAACCGTGCGCGTCCCCTTGGTTTTCATGAAATACGGCCAGGTCACCATGCCAACGCTGGTGACATCACCCTGCATCGGAATGAACCAGAACCAGCCATGATCGAACCAGAAAATGGTGATGTTGCCTTCCGCCTGGCCTTCATGGCGCTTGGCGCCGGTGAAATGGCCGTAAATCGCCGAGCTATTGTGCTTGGGGTTGCGATGCTTGATCTGGAAACGATTGGCCAGAAAAGTGTCGCGCCCGGAGGCATCAACGACAAACCTGGCCTTCCATTCGAACTGTTCGCCGTCGTCGTTTTCGGCACGGATCACAGCGCCCGAGTTATCGGGCAGAAAATCGACCGACTTGGCCTTGGTGCACTCATGCACCTCGACGCCTTTTTTCTCGGCGTTGCGAATCAGGATGGTGTCGAATTCGGCGCGCTTGACCTGATAGGCATGCGGCATCGATTTATCCCAGGCATCGGCAAATTCAAACGATTGCGACATTTCGTGCAGTGGGGAAACAAACTCGGCACCCCACTTTTCCATGCCGATTGCCTTGATTTCCTCGGCTACGCCCATCCGCTCAAACAAGGGCAGGTTGGCCGGCAGGAGTGATTCGCCAACGTGAAAGCGCGGGTGGAGCGCTTTTTCCAGCAACACCACCTTGTAACCTTTTTCAGCCAGCAAAGGTGCTACGGTAGTCCCCGCCGGGCCACCGCCAATGACCAGAACATCGCAACTAGCGCTATTTACTGCTCTTGCCGGATTTTCCACCTTTGCCTCCCTGAGTCTTCGATTTGATCTCGGCGGATGGCGCTATGCCAGCCTGAACCGCCTTGGCGAGGATTTCCGGATTACCTTCAATTTTGCTCACCCGCCCAGCGTTCCAATGCACCTCAAGCGGATAACGCAGCCAGTAATATTTCCAGATCGGCGCCTCAAGTTTCGGCGTATCGCTGGTTGCTGGATAACCCATCGCCATGATCACCTGCTCCTTGGTCATCCCTTTGGCCAGCTTGCCGGCCTCAATCGCGGTGCGAACACTGGCCGGAAATTTGGCCAGTTTGGGTGCCGGATCATCAAGGACCACCAGTTTATCGACCCATTCCGGCGTTTTCTCTTGTGCCCGACCGTAATCGTGTCCAAAACGATACGTTTTGCCATCTGCCTCAACATTGGCCCGGCTACCCTCAACTTCGCGCACCAGCATTTGCGTTCCGACGGCAATAAACGGCAATTCGCCAGATCCCATGTCACTAACCCAGTCACCGGCGTAGCGCAGATTGCAGCAGGCATAGCCCAGGCGCAGGCCTTGCGCAGATGAAACCCGACCCTTGGTGGTGGCCAGTGTCGCCGCTTCTTTTTCTTCAGCTGCCTTGATCGCCGCATTGCCACTACCGCAGCCATTCAGCGTCAAAACGAGGATTGTTGCGGTCAACAGCCCAAAATGGCCAAAAATAAGCTTGTTTTTCATACTTATCCCTGAAATATGGGCCGGATTATACCGCCGCCGACAAGCCGGGCGGGGTGCAGCAGGCGCTCGCTTCAACTACCGGCATAACCATTTTGATTGCTTCGCGCCGTGAAATTTTGATTGGCGACATGGCAACAATGTTATCGACCTGCAAATCCGCGCTCAGGAAAGGTTTAAGCCCAACCGGTTGACGCGGATGGAGGGCAAACTCGCGCTTGGCTTTTTCCAGCTGTTCCTTGTTGGCGCTGAAATAACGGGCCGCGGCAATGGTTTCCGGCAAATGCTTGAGCACATGCCACAAGCTCCAGCGGTGCGCCCACAGCCGTTTGGCGAAGCGCCGACGATAGCCTTTGCTGTCGTAGAAGCGCTTGACGTGCCAGTTGTAAAGCGCATCCATTTCCTCACGCGAACTGAATCCGTGCGGCAGGAAGACGAAATTCAGGCAATTCATCAGTCGCCAGTCTTCGATCATCTCGCCTGACTCGGTGCTGTTGGCGCATTCCTCCCAAATCGGTGCGCCGTGTAGCGGGCTGAATTTGGTCATGTTCATTTCGTCGAGTTCAAGCGACAAAATGAAATCGCTGGTCACCTTGACCGTTTCAGGCGTTTCACCAGGCATGCCGAAAATGAACAAACCTTTGGCGCGCATTCCCGCAGCGTGAATCTGGCGCACCGTATCGCGCACGGCATCAAGCGTGACGCCGGCCTTGTGGCGCTCCATCATCACCGGATCAGCCGATTCAATACCCATCGAAACCATCAACACGCCGGCTTTCTTCAGTTGAGCCAGCATTTCATCCGAGGTATGGCCGGTACGAATCGCGCAGTTCCATTGCACACCGAGTGGTTTGTCGATCAGCAATTGGCACAAATCCATAACGCGCTGTTTCTTGGCGGTGAACAAGTCGTCGTACATGTTGATGTGATAGACGCCGAACTTGTCGCGCAGATACTTCATGTGATCGTAGGTGTATTGCGCCGAATTGGTCTTGTACAGGCGCTCGAACACGGTGCGGTCGCAGAACGAACAGGTATAGGGGCAACCGCGCGAGGTGATCATCGTTGCGCCGTAGCGCTTTTCATAGGCAAACAGCGGCAGATGGTAGGCGTGCGGGAAGCCGGCCAGCTTTTCGTAGGCGGGGAAGGGCAGTTCGTCGAGATCAAGAATACGGTCGCGGCGCGGATTGATGCGGATCTTGCCAGTTTCGTCACGGTAAATCAGGTTGCCGATACCGGCCAGCGGATTGCCATCCGCCAGCTCAAGGAAGGCGCCTTCGCCTTCGCCAATCACCAGATAATCGATTTCCGGAAAATATTCGAGGATCGGCGCACCAAGCGAGGAAACATGCACGTTGCCGAAAACGATCTTGATCTCCGGGCGCCGCTGGCGGATGTAACTGGCGATTTCAACCGCATCCATAAAGCCGGAGGTTGTCGCTGAAAATCCGACCATTTCCGGGTCAGTCGCCAGCACAATTTCAGCATTTTCGGCGATGGTTGGCGGCGCATAAGGGCCAAGACAATCATGCAAAGCAACGCTGTGACCAAATTTTTCCAGCCAACTGGCCAGTTGCATGATGCCGATCGGCGGCATGCGATTGGCCAAAACCGAAAAATCCGGCTGACCCGGTACAAAATTGAAGCCAGCGGGGTGTACCAGCGTTAAGCGCATGGGCTTGATCCTTGAACGAAGTATCTGAATTTTAGTGGAAAAGTACCAAGGTATCCCAAGCAAATTTGACGATCAGGACACCCACAACAACGAGGAAAACCTGACGAATAAAGGCACTACCGCGTTTCAAGGCCAACCAGGTTCCCGCCATCGAACCACTAACATTGGCCAGCGCCATGGCAACTGCCAGAAAGGGTAAAACGTAGCCATTCGGCACAAAATAGGCGAGAGCAGCCAGATTGGTCGCCACATTGACCACTTTGGCGCCGGCCGAGGCATGCAGGAAGTCGAAGCCAAAAAAGCGGATGAAGAGAAAGATCAGAAAACTGCCGGTTCCCGGGCCAAAAAATCCATCGTAAAAACCAATCACGCCACCCAGCAGCAGGGCATAAATTAGTTCACGATGGCCAGCGTGCGCCGGACAATGTTCAAGGCCAAAATTCTTGCGTTTTAGCGTGTAGACCGCAGCCAATATGAGCAGAACCAGAATCATCGGCCTGATGGCATTTTTTGGCAGCCAGGCAACCGCCGCCGCACCCAGATAAGAAAGCGCAAAAGCCGCCAGTGCAGCCGGCAGGATCGTGCGCCACGGCATTTGCACCTGCCGTGCATAGCGCCAGGTCGCATTCGCCGTCCCCACCACGCTGGCGCACTTGTTGGTACCAAACAACGTTGCCGCCGATTCGCCCGGATGCAGCGCAAACAGCGCGGGAATCTGGATCAGGCCGCCACCACCAACCACTGCATCAACGGCGCCGGCGACAAAAGCCGCAAAAACCAGCGCCAGCAAACCTGGTTCAAGTAATTCAGACATTTATTCAACCAAAAAATTGATCAAAGCCATCGCTCAGCCTTGAATACGCCTTCCCAATTTCATGTCATCATTCCAGCGAAAATTGAAAGCTGAAAAAATGGATCTATTTACCATCGCCCTGTTGTTAACCGCCGGCGGCCTTGCCCTCTTCTTGCTGGTCAGAAAAAAAGTTGCAAAAGTTTCACCGATAACGATCACGCAAAAATCTGAGCCTACCGGCTGGCAGCAGCAAAATCTCGGTCTCGACCCCGGCACCCGTTTTGTCGAAACACCCAGAAAACAAAAATATCGCTTGCTCAACGATAGCGAGCAGGAACTTTACTATCGTTTGTGCGAAGCAATGCCCAACATGACCATCTTTGCGCAGGTTGGTTTTGCTCAATTGGCACTTCTGCGCGGTCGTCCTGAAGCCCAACGCTTGAGCCGTATGCGTGGGCGTGGAGTCGATTTTGTGGTTTGTAGCGAAGATTTTTCGATTGTTGCGGCAATCGAACTTTCCTGGCCGATGGACGAAGTTGAGGGTATTTCCCCGGAAGAAGAAAAACGTCAATCCTTGCAGAGTCTGGGTATTCCACTAATTGTTTTTCGCCCGAATAATTTGCCTGATGCAGAAGCGATCAGTCACGAAATTGCTGGTGCAATCATTCGCCGAAATCGTTTTGAAGCAGAGCGTCAATAAGGCTTCAAGGGTGTTCTGAATTCGTGGCCAAATCGAGAAGACTGTTCTTGTTACTGTTTTATATAAAACTTTAAATTAAAAAACTATTACTAATAACTCAGCAACAAGTCTGTGGATAACTTAAATTAGTTATTTAAATACAGTTAGTTGAAATAAAATATTGGCTCTTGGCAAGTGCCGCTAAAAGCTGTGGATGAAATGGGGACTGTTTTTGACTTTTCCCCAATCAGTCATTTATCCCCAAAGTACCCCTAGTTTTCCCACAGGTTTGTCTACAGGGAAATGGAGTAAAAATTTGGTTTATTTGCCGATGCAAAACCGGCTGAAAATCACACCTAAAAGGTCGTCTGCAGTAAATGTACCGGTGATTTCGCCCAGCGCTTGTTGTGCCAAGCGTAATTCTTCGGCAAAAAGCTCAAGCGCCGGCAAGACGCTTTCAGCCACTTGGCGGGCGGCTGCAATGTGCGATTGAGCACTGGCTAAAGCGCGTAAGTGGCGCTCGCGCGCGATGAATACATCATCGGTTTGATGCCAGCCAGCGATTTTTAGTAACTCCTGACGCAAGAGTTCTATCCCTGCGCCGGAACGGGCAGAAAGGGAAATTGCTGTGCCGTCGGCATCGTCGTGGCGCTCAGCTTCGTTGCCGGCAAGGTCGATCTTGTTATAAACGTTAATCCGCTTCAAACGCTCAGGCAAACGCGCCAGGATCTCGCGATCAGTGTTACTGACTCCACTGCGTGCATCGACCAGCAATAGCACGACATCAGCGCGTTCAATTTCCTTCCAGCTGCGTTCAATACCAATTTTTTCCACCTCATCATCGGTCTCGCGCAGGCCGGCGGTATCGATGATGTGGAGAGGAATTCCCTCAATTTGTATGGTTGACCGCAAGGCATCACGGGTTGTGCCGGCGATGGCCGTAACAATCGCCAGATCGTCACCAGCCAGACGATTTAACAGCGATGATTTACCGACATTCGGCTGGCCGGCGAGGACGACATGCAAGCCTGACTGGAGCAGTTTGCCCTGGCTGGCGCGATCAAATATTTCGGCCAGTTTTAGTTGCAGTCGAGCCAGTCGCCCAAAGGCATCGGCGGCCTTGAGAAAATCGATGTCTTCTTCCGGAAAATCGAGCGTTGCTTCGACCAGCATGCGCAGGTTGATTAGCTCTTCAGTCAGGCCATCAATCGCCTTGGAAAACTCGCCCTGCAAGGAACGTACTGCCGATCGGGCCGCGCTGGCCGTCGCTGCATCAATCAGGTCGGCAACCGCCTCAGCCTGGGCCAGATCGATCTTGCCATTGAGAAAGGCACGGCGGCTGAACTCACCCGGCTCAGCCAGGCGGGCGCCGAGATCAAGGCAACGGGCGAGCAGCATGTTCATCACCACCGGGCCGCCATGACCCTGCAATTCAAGAACATCCTCACCGGTAAAGGAATTGGGGCCGGGGAAAAAGAGCAGAATTCCGCTGTCGACCGCAACACTATCGGCGCCCTTGAATTCAGCCAGCGTCGCATAACGTGGCTTGGGTGTCTTGCCGGTCAGAGCCAAAGAAAAGGGCAGCAAATTGCTGCCCGAGACCCGGATTACGCCAACACCGCCACGACCGGGGGCCGTGGCAATGGCGGCAATAGTGTCCGCTGGTTTTACACCACTCACACCTTAAGCCTTGGCGTCGTTGGCGGCTTTGCCACCGCCTTCAATCATGCGTGTGATATGCCACTGCTGAGCAATCGACAGCACGTTATTCACAACCCAGTAGAGCACCAGACCGGCCGGGAACCAGAGGAACATGATGCCGAACATGAAGGGCATCATCATCATCACCTTGGCTTGAATCGGGTCCGGCGGCGTCGGGTTGAGCTTGGTCTGGACGAACATGGAAATGATCATGATCACTGGCAGGATGTAGTACGGGTCAGCCGAGGCCAAGTCCTTGATCCACAGAATCCACGGTGCATCACGCATTTCAACCGCGCCGAGCAGCACCCAGTAGAGCGAAATGAAGACCGGAATCTGCACCAGAATTGGCAGGCAGCCGCCGAGCGGATTAACCTTTTCGGTCTGGTACATCTTCATCATTTCCTGATTCAGACGTTGCTTATCATCAGAAAAACGTTCTTTCAGCTGCATCAGACGCGGCGTCAGCAACTTCATCTTGGCCATCGACTTGTAGGAAGCAGCCGACAGCGGGAAGAAAATGCCCTTGATGATGATGGTCAGAATCACAATCGCCCAGCCCCAATTGCCAACCAGGCTATGGATCGCTTCCAGCGCCCAGAAAATCGGTGCAGCAACCACCGTCAGCCAGCCATAATCGACTACCAGATCAAGCCCTGGTGCCAGTTTTTTGAGCGCCGACTGTTCTTGCGGACCGGCAAAAAGGCCGACTGAAGTTTGTCCGGTCGCGCCAGGCGCAATTTCTGCCAGCGGGACAATCAGGCCGGCCTGGAAGGCATTGACGCCTTCGACCTTGCGCATGTAATACTCGCGCTGGGTTTTTTCCTGTGGCACCAGCGCTGCGACAAAGTAGTGCTGAACCATCGCCAGCCAGCCGTTATCGGCGGTCTTGGCAAACTTGGCCTTATCCTTGGCGATGTCACCAAAATCAATTTTCTGGTACTTCTCGGTATCGGTGAAAACAGCCGGGCCGGTGAAGGTGGAGACCATTGCGGATTCACCTTCCGGCGCCACATCATCGCGCTGCAATTGGAAGTAGGCATGCGAAGTCACAGGCTTGTCAGAGCCATTGACGACTTCCCAAGCCACGTCAATCAAATAGGAACCCCGCTTGAAGGTCAGCACCTTGGCAACCTTGACGCCGCTTGCAGTCGTTGCTTCAAGGCGAACCTTGAGTTCATTGGCGCCTTCAGCCAGTTCGGTTGGGCCGGCAACCCGTTTGAAGGTAGTGCGATGGCTCGGCAAGCCTTCACCGATCAAACCGCTTTGCGCCAGATATTGATGCTTGGCATCGAACAGGACAAAGGTTTTATCCTTGTTGTCGTGTGCTTTGTAGCGCAGCAGTTCGAGTTGGACGATGTCGCCACCCTGGGCAGAAATCGTTGCCTTGACCAGATCAGTGCTGACCGCAAAGCTATCGATTACTGGTGCAGCAACGGTAGCCGTCGGTACAACCGGTACAGCACCGGCAGCTTGCAGATTGGCCGACGGCGTTGGGACCGATGTGCCGGTTTGTTTTGCCGCCACGGCATCTGCCGGAGGCTTGGGCTGGTTGAATTTCTGCCAGCTTTCCCAGAGCATGAAGCTGGAGAAAGCGAAGATCATAACCAGTATCAGGCGACGAGTGTCCATTTACAGCCTACGTAAAAAATTCAAAATCAAGGTACGGGATCATACCCGCCGGGATGCCAGGGATGGCAGCGGCAGACGCGTTTCGCACCCAACCAGCCGCCTTTCATGGCACCGTGTTTCTGTACTGCTTCCACCGCGTATTCCGAGCAACTCGGATAATAGCGGCAGCTGCGCCCCAAAAACGGGCTTATTGCATATTGATAAGCTCGCAATAGCCCTATCAACAGTTTTTTCATTTGCTGTACAACTGACGCGGTAGTTTTTTTACCAACATCAGAAATTCCTCAGCAATTATTTTGCGATTTGTTTTCACCGGTTTTACAGCCAGCCTGACGACTAGATCGACGGCAGGCAGCTCGGCTCGGCAAAGACGAAACTGCTCACGGATTACCCGTTTGAAAATGTTGCGGTCAACAGCTTTTTTCAGCTGCTTTTTACCCACTACCAAACCCAGCCGAGCGTCAATAGACCCCTCGCCACGTGGCTGATAGTGCAGCATGATCAGTTTGCCGCGAATCGCTTTCCTGAAACCAAAAACGGATGAAAAATCATCCGTTTTTGTCAGGCGATAGATTCTGGCGAAGGATTGATTCACCCCGCCTGAACGTCCGGCTTATACAGCCAGACGCGTGCGGCCTTTGGCGCGGCGAGCAGCAATAACTGCACGGCCACCCTTGGTGCGCATACGGACCAGGAAGCCATGCGTGCGCTTGCGGCGCACGACCGACGGTTGATACGTGCGTTTCATGTTGGTATTCCCTTGATGTGCGAAGAAAAACGAGCGATTAGACCCTGTTTACCATCCTGCTGTCAAGCTGAATTATTTATTAAAGCTGTGGATAACTTGGGGGTGGCAAGGTAGAATCCTGCCCTCTAGGCGACTCCGTAGTCGCCACTTTTATTTAAGTAGCTTGAATTAAATCAAGTAGTTAAAACCGCCTGCAAATTTTATTGGGTGCGGGGAGGGGTCTGGTTAGTCATGGCTGGTTTCTGGGAATCCTGTCTGCTGCGTTTTGAGCAGGAGTTGCCTGCGCAGCAGTTTAATACCTGGATCAAGCCGTTACGGCTCGAAGGTGAAAGTGCGCCACAAGATGGCCTGCGCCTGATTGCTCCAAATAGTTTTATTCTCAAATGGGTGCGTGATCGTTATGCAAGCCGAATTGAAGAATACGCCCACGAATTTTTCAAAGCGCCAATCAGCATTGCCTTGATCATCGGCAGCACTAAACCCGCAATTAGCAGCAAGGGCGAAACATCCCCAGCGGCTAGTAAAGCCCCCACTCAGGCACCGCTCATTCAGGATCCGCGTAATTTTCCGAAGAGTAATCCTTACGAGAAGTCGCGGCTTTTCCCTTCAATGACCTTCGACAACCTGATTGTCGGCAAAGCCAATGATCTGGCCCGGGCAGCGGCGGTTCAAGTTGCCAATAATCCAGGGGGTGCCTACAACCCCTTGTTTATTTACGGTGGCGCCGGCCTCGGCAAGACTCACCTTATTCACGCCATTGGCAATACGATCGTTGCCGAAAACCCGCAAAAGGTCGTGCGCTACGTTCACGCCGAGGATTACTACTCGGACGTTGTTCGTGCCTACCAGCAAAAGTCATTCGATACCTTCAAACGCACCTATCGTTCGCTTGATGTTCTATTGCTTGATGACGTGCAGTTCTTCAATGGCAAAAATCGCTCTCAGGAAGAGTTTTTCTTTCTGTTCAATGCCCTGATTGAAGCACGCAAGCAAATCATCATTACCTGCGACACCTATCCAAAAGACATCAACGGACTGGATGATCGTCTGGTAACGCGTTTTGACTGGGGTTTGACGGTACAGATTGAGCCGCCTGAACTTGAAATGCGGGTTGCCATTCTCAAGAAAAAGGCTGAAGCCGAAGGTATGTTGCTCGATGATGAAGTGTCATTCTTCATTGCCAAGCATCTACGTTCCAATGTTCGGGAGCTGGAAGGCGCACTCAAAAAGGTGCTGGCTTACTCGTCCTTCCACGGTCGCGTCATTGCCCTTGATCTGGCCAAAGAAGCGCTCAAGGACCTGATTGGTTCAAACCGTAATGTCGGCATGGACAATATTCAGAAAACTGTCGCTGACTATTACAAAATCAAGGTGGCTGAGCTGTTTTCAAAGAAGCGGACGCGCGCCATTGCCCGTCCGCGTCAGGTTGCCATGTGGTTGTGCCGTGAAGTAACAACCCATAGCTACCCGGAGATTGGCGACGCTTTTGGTGGCCGCGACCATACAACGGTGATTCATGCCGTCAAAACCATCGATTCCTTGCGTACCAAGGAAAGCGAACTGAACCACGACCTGCATGTGCTGTTGCAAGTTTTAAAGGGGTAAATGCTGTTGATAAACCTGTGAAATTGCTGTCAGTGCAATGTGGGTAATCGCTTGATTCCTGCTTTGTGCGAAAATTGTCCAGTTTTCATCCACAGCCAATTCAGAGCTTTTTGCGGAGGGTGTTTTTATAACTAACTCCATGAAAAATATATATTAAATATAGTTATCCACAGAATTGTTCCGGATATAGTTATTATAGGAATTTAATTTATGGTTCTAATCAAAACCCATAGGGACAAGCTTTTAGCGCCCTTGCAGTCGGTATCAGGAATCGTTGAACGTCGACATACGCTGCCAATTCTGTCGAATGTGCTGCTGGAAAAGCAGGGCGATCGTTTGACCTTGCTGGCGACTGATATTGAAATTCAAATCACGACATCGACCGAAGTGACGGGTGCTGACGGTGATGGCGCGGTAACAGTTGGCGCTCGCAAGCTGCAGGAAATTCTGCGTTCCTTGCCCGATACGACTGAAGTCAGCCTTGTTCTCGAAGACAAGCGTTTGCAAGTACGTGCCGGCAAGAGCCGGTTTAGTCTGCAAACATTGCCGGCTGACGATTTTCCCCGGATGACGATTACCGAGGGTGAAACCAAGGAATTTCAGCTGACCCAAAAAGCCTTCCGCCAGCTTTTGGGTAAAACCCAGTACAGTATGGCGGCGCAGGATGTGCGTTATTACCTCAACGGTTTGATGCTTCTGGTTGAAGGCAAGGAACTGCGCGCGGTAGCGACTGATGGTCACCGCCTGGCCTATGCCAGCGTCGAAATTGATGCTGATCTGCCGCGCCAGGAACTGATTTTGCCGCGTAAGACAGTGCTTGAACTGAATCGTCTGCTGGTCGACAGCGAAGATCCGCTAAAAATTACCTTTGCTGCCAATCAGGTGCGTTTCACTTTCGGCAGTGTGGTTCTTGTTTCCAAGCTGATTGATGGCAAGTTTCCTGATTACGAACGGGTGGTTCCGGCCAGTCTGCGTAACCACATGACAGTTGGTCGTCAGGCGCTGATGCAGGCAATGAATCGTGCCGCCATTCTGACCAATGAAAAATTTCGTGGTGTGCGTGTTGTGCTGAGTGACAACAGTTTGAAGCTGATCGCTGCCAATGCCGAACAGGAAGAAGCTTCAGACGAAATTGAAGTGAATTACCAAGGTGAACCGATTGATGTCGGTTTCAACGTTGGTTATTTGCTTGATGTGCTGAACAATGTTCATGCTGAAGAGGTTCAGTGGAGCTTCAACGATGCTAATTCCAGCGCACTGATTTCACTACCCGGCAACGACCGCTTCAAGTACGTCGTTATGCCGATGCGAATTTAATTTTTGAAATTCAATAACAAGATTCACGTGGAACACATGCAATGATTGAAGAAAACAGCCCGCAGGACACCTCACCTGGGTACGGTGAGTCCAGTATTCAGATTCTTGAAGGTCTGGAGGCCGTGCGCAAGCGTCCGGGTATGTACATCGGCGATACCTCCGATGGCACCGGTTTGCACCATCTGGTGTTCGAGGTTGTCGATAATTCCATCGATGAGGCGCTGGCTGGCCATTGTGACGATATCGTCGTCACCATCCATATCGATAATTCAATCAGTGTGACCGACAACGGGCGCGGTATTCCCGTTGGCGTGAAGATGGACGACAAGCACGAGCCCAAGCGCTCAGCAGCAGAAATTGCGCTGACCGAACTGCACGCGGGTGGCAAGTTCAACCAGAACTCCTACAAGGTATCTGGTGGCTTGCACGGGGTTGGTGTTTCCTGCGTCAATGCGCTTTCCAAATGGTTGCGTCTGACGATACGGCGCGATGGCAAAAAACACACAATGGAATTTTGCCGTGGCCATGCTGTTGACCGTGTCATTGAACTGCGTGACGGCGTTGAAGTGTCGCCCCTCAAGGTGGTTGGGGAAACTGAAAAGCGCGGTACTGAAGTCCATTTCCTGGCTGATGAGGAAATTTTCGAGCACATCGAGTTTCATTATGAAATTCTCGCCAAGCGCTTGCGTGAACTGTCTTTCCTCAACAACGGTGTCAGCATCCGCTTGATCGACCAGCGCACTGGCAAGGAAGAAGATTTTGCCTTCTCCGGCGGTGTTAGAAGTTTTGTTGAATACATTAATCGCAGCAAAACTGTCCTCCACCCAACGATTTTCACCTCGGCGGGTGAAGCCAAGGTGGGTGATACCGGTGTCACCATTGGTGTTGAAGTGGCGATGCAGTGGAATGACTCCTATCAGGAACAGGTGCTCTGTTTCACCAACAATATTCCGCAATCGGATGGTGGTACCCATCTGACAGGTCTGCGTGCAGCAATGACGCGGGTCATCAACAAGTACATCGACGAACACGAAATTGCCAAAAAGGCGAAAGTTGAAATCGCCGGTGATGACATGCGCGAAGGTCTGGCCTGTGTCCTTTCGGTCAAGATGCCTGATCCCAAGTTTGCATCGCAGACCAAAATGAAGCTGGTTTCGTCAGAAGCCCGCCCGGCCGTTGAAGAAGTTGTCGCCCAGAAGCTTGCCGATTTCCTGCTTGAGCGACCAGCTGACGCGAAAATGATTACCGGCAAGATCGTCGAAGCCTCACGCGCTCGTGAGGCTGCCCGCCGTGCCCGCGAATTGACGCGCCGTAAGGGCGTGCTGGATGGCATTGGCCTACCCGGAAAACTGGCTGACTGCCAGGAAAAAGATCCGGCGCTCTGTGAAGTCTACATTGTCGAGGGTGACTCCGCCGGCGGCTCAGCCAAGCAAGGTCGTGACCGTAAATTCCAGGCCATTCTGCCATTGCGCGGGAAGGTCTTGAATGTAGAAAAAGCCCGTTTCGACAAGCTGATTTCCAGCGAGCAAATCGTCACCCTGATTACGGCGCTTGGTACCGGTATTGGCAAAGATGAATTCAAGATTGAAAAGCTGCGCTATCACCGCATCATCATCATGACTGACGCGGACGTTGACGGTGCGCACATTCGTACCCTGCTCCTGACGCTGCTCTATCGCCAAATGCCGGAACTGGTAGAGCGCGGCCACATCTACATCGCCCAGCCACCGCTCTACAAGGTCAAGGCCGGCAAGGAAGAGCTGTACCTGCAGGGGCCGGCCGAGCTGGACAGCTTCCTGCTGCGCATCGCGCTGCTCAACGCCAGCGTCGATGTCGGCAAGTTGCCTGACGGCGCTGCGCCGGCAGCGCAAGTGCTCAGCGGCGACACCCTGGCCGACCTGGCGCGCCGGCACCAGATCGCCGAAACCGTGATCGCCCGCCTGGGCGCCTTCATGGACGCCGAAGCCCTGCGCGCCATGGCCGACGGCGTGTCCATCAACCTCGACACCGTGGCCGAAGCCGAAACCAGCGCCGTGGCCCTGCAGCTCAAGCTGCGCGAGCTCAACACCACCGGCACGCCGGCCGAAGTCAGCAGCGAATTCGACGTGCGCACCGACAAGCCCATCCTGCGCATCAGCCGCCACCACCACGGCAACATCAAGAGCAGCATCATCACGCAGGACTTCGTCCACGGGGCCGACTACGCCACGCTGGCCGAAGCCGCCAGCACCTTCCGGGGCCTGCTGGGCGAAGGTGCCCGCGTGATGCGCGGCGAAGGCGAGCGCCAGAAGGAAGAAAAAGTCAGCGACTTCCGCCAAGCCATGCAGTGGCTCATCTCCGAGGCCGAGCGCACCTCCAGCCGCCAGCGCTACAAAGGCCTGGGTGAAATGAACCCCGAGCAGCTCTGGGAAACCACCATGGACCCCACCGTGCGCCGCCTGCTGCGCGTGCAGATCGACGACGCCATCGAGGCCGACCGCGTCTTCACCATGCTGATGGGCGACGAGGTGGAGCCGCGACGCGACTTCATCGAAACCAATGCGCTAAGGGCGGCGAATTTGGACGTGTGAGTGATTCATCGCCATTTTCGAATAGGGCATGATCTTTGAAGCTCGCGTCCGATTGCCGCATGGTATCTGGCGCTAGCTAAAATGTTGTCCTTCCTGCGGCATGACCTGCAAATGCAGGCAAAAACCGCACGCCACGTTTGTCCGCGCCGGTTTTACCGTGCACCACACCCACCGTTCATCATGTCACCTTCCAGCATTTCCGCCCTGCATGCTTCGTCCCTTCATTCGCTGCCGCTGCTGGCGCGCGGCAAGGTGCGCGACAACTACGCGGTGGGCAGCGACCGCATCCTCATGGTGGCCAGCGACCGGATCAGTGCATTCGATGTGATCATGGGCGAGCCTATTCCCGGCAAGGGTGCACTGCTGACGCAGATGGCGCTGTTCTGGTTCGACAGGCTCAAGGGCATTGTGCCGAACCACCTCACCGGCGATGCGCCCGAAAGCGTGGTCGCGCCCGATGAAGTGGCCCAGGTGCAGGGCCGCAGCATGCTGGTCAAGCGATTGAAGCCCCTGCCGGTGGAGGCGGTGGTGCGTGGCTATCTGGCCGGCAGCGGCTGGGCCGAATACCGGCAGACGCAAAGTGTGTGCGGCGTCCCGCTGCCTGCCGGGCTGACCAATGCCGCCCAGTTGCCACAGCCCATTTTCACCCCGGCCGCCAAGGCCGCCGTGGGCGAACATGACGAAAACATCACTTTCGCGCAGGTGGAAGCCACCATCGGCAAGGAACTGGCCGCACAGATGCGCGATGTGAGTATCGCCCTGTACCAGGCTGCTGCCGATTACGCG
>JBDKHF010000086.1:0-30464 GCA_039797825.1 Pseudomonadota bacterium
ACGACTGACACGGTCAAATCCAGCCTGCGGCTGAAGCGTAAAAGAGCGGCCTGGGATGATGATCTGCGCATGCGGTTTCTGGGGCTTACCCCGTTATGATGTTCGAGTGCGGAGGCCCTGCATTTTGAGAGTTGCAGTACTCTTGGGCTCGCCTCTTGCAGTAATTTCAGCAAACTCACGGAGAACAGCTAATTGCGTGGATGCATCGAGAGATAACTTTTGCCGCGTTTGTTCACGTTGGCACAATGCATCCATAATCCACTGCAGTCTAGTCTGGTAGTCATTGCCAATTCGATCAGAACTAAATCCTCGACTAACAAGATCAGCAATCAATGACAAGAAAAAACCACGACCAACAAAGTTCAATGCATCATTTGAACTATCCTGTTTCAGGCTTTCAAAAAGACGTACAGCAGTTTCAACCAATGAATTGTCACTACCAAAACGCTTAATAAAATAATTTCGAGCATGATTGACATCGAATGGACATATTTTAAATACGAAAATGTTCGCTTGCTGACCTATACTATTTTCTTCATCAGAATCAGCAATTTCAGCTTTCCAGAAAGAAGTACGTGACGTAATGCAAAGTGTGGTACCAGTTTCTTCGGCAAGAATCAAAAGCTCTTTTAGGCTATCGCGTGGATCAATAGTGCCGCGATTCCATAAAATAAACTCATCAAAGCCGTCGAAAATAATCCTAAATATCCCAAGTCGCAGTGAGACGCTTACAAAATCTCTTTCAACGCCCTCAGCCCATCCTATTGGTGCATCGAAATATCTAAATGATGCAACAATCGTTTTCCAAATAGACGACAAATCATCACTTTGCATCTTAGACCACTGCTCAGAATGAACATAGATAGGTATACGCTTGCGGTTTGCCAATTCAACGGCAAGGTATTTGGACATGTGAGTT
The DNA here is from genome assembly GCA_039797825.1 of Pseudomonadota bacterium. GTDB lineage: Bacteria > Pseudomonadota > Gammaproteobacteria > Burkholderiales > Rhodocyclaceae > Azonexus. The sequence continues at coordinate 920 of JBDKHF010000086.1, forward strand.
TTTCCCTGCCCTGGCTCCCCTAAAAGAACTGCAATTTCACCCTGAGGCATAGAGCGCTCTGGTGATGTTATGAACCCCAAAACCGGATTTGGAGATTTCCTTGTGAAACCTGCAGGTGTGTCAATTTGAGGATCGATATAATCCTGAAATGACAATTGCCGAATTTTATCAATATAGGATTCAGTTTGCTGACTCATGAATGATAAAAAATAATCAGCCAGCGAAATACATTCAACGCCCGTTTTTTTCATATCATCGATGATGCTCGGTGTAACAGAAGGCGCATAGACAATTTTAACTCTTGAGCGATCAGCTATTTTTGCAAGAGTAATTCGTGAATTTCGTGTTCCTTCCTTTGTTGCTCCTGCGTAGAGATAGAGAATTTCGAATCCAAACGAAAATCCAGAACTGGATACTGATCCGTTATAAAAAACGTATTGGTCTGATTGATAGTCTCGAGGTGAATCGACTTCAATTCGCGTACCAGAAACTCGATTAACCAGACGAGCAACATCAATAAAACTGATTGGATTCACACTAAACTCCTATGTCGTTAATTTTTCGCAGAATGCATAGCCGGACAGGATGACAAATAAAAAAGCTTGTAGACACTTCGTCACCCAACTTCCACCAACTCCCGAGTCGCCCGCGTCATCGCCACATACAACAACCGCGCCTCCTCATCCTTCCGCCCTTCATCCACCGCCCGACCAGCCCCCGGAATCGCCACCAGCGGAAACTCCAGCCCCTTGCAGCTATGCATGGTCAGAAATTTCACTGTGTCCTCCTTTTCGGCAAAGGTGATGTCGTCCTGGTAGGTCACCGGAATGCCGGCTTTCCTTAGCGTGGTCAGTACCGGTTTGCCGATGCCGTAGTCGCGGTAGATCACCGCCATGTCGCTCCACGGTGTGCCGGTTTTGTGGGCTTCCTTGAGGTGGTTGGCGATGTAGTCGGCTTCTTCCTGAACGTTCGGCAGCTTGATGAGCAGCGGTTTAGGGCCGTGGCGGCCGGCGCTGATCGGGGTGACGAGTGGTACGCCGTCTTCGTCGGCGGCGTTGGCCTGGAGCAGATCTTTGGCGATGCTGCTGGCCAATTCCAGCACTTCCTGCGTGTTGCGGTAGTTGATTTTGAGGATGGTGGTGCGGCCCTGGGCCTGGATGCCGAGGCTTTTGAAGCTGAGTTTGCCGCGTTTCTGGCGTTGGTAGATGGCTTGGGCGTCGTCGTACATGACGAGCAGCGAGTTGGTGGCCGGGTTGACCATTTGCGCGACGAGTTTGAGCCATTCGGGCTGGAAGTCGTGGCCTTCGTCGATCATCACGGCGTCGTATTGGCCGGCGGGGATGATGTTGGCGTCTACGGCGCGAATGATGCGGTCAACGAGTTCTGCGGCATAAAAATTGTCGTCGCCGGTTTTTTCCGGCAGGCCGGCGTTGTAGGCGATGAGTTGGGCGCGGCACCATTGGTGGAAGGTGTGCACGAGCACTTTGTCGGCCAGCCCTTTGGCGGCGATGGTGCTGGCCAGGCGCTTGGCGAGGGTGCGGTTGTAGCAGAGGACGAGGATGGGCTGGCGGCAGATTTTGGCGAGGTGTTCGGCGCGGTAGCCGAGGATCAGCGTTTTGCCGCTGCCGGCCACGCCGTGGATGACGCGGTGGCCTTCGCCAAGGCTGCGTGCGAGTTGTTCCTGTTGCAGGTCTAGGACGCGGATCAGGTCGGGGATTTCGCTTTCCGTTTCGCTGAACAGGCTGCCTTGGCTGGGCGTGGCGATGCGGATTTCCGGGAAGAGGTGCCAGCGGATGCGGTCGAGTTGTGGCAGCGAGAGCGGCGTGCTGCGCGAAAAGGGGAACATGCCCCAGAGTTTTTCCTGAAAGGCTTCGGGATCAACGCTTTCAGTCATTTCATCCTGACAGATGACGTGATGCGCTTCGAACACTTCGCACAGGTTGGTGTTGTCGAACTGCTTGCGGCTGATGTTGGCGAGAACAACGCCGCAGCCCCACGGGAAGAGCAGTGTGCCTTGGGCGCGGCCACTGTTGATGGTGAGTTGCGCGTCGCGCTGGAGCAGATTGACGACTTCGTGGGCGTATTGCCGGGCTTGTTCGAGCGGATTGGCGGTGCGCTTGATGCCGGTGCTGGTGAGCAGCGTGACGTTCTGGCGGTCGATGGATTGAATGGTGTCGAGCCGCCAATCTTTGACTTCAAGCACCAGCAGGCCACGGCGCGGGTTGAAGACGATGAAGTCAGGGTGCACATTGTGCGGGCCGAGGGGAACGTCGTACCAGACCAGCCAGTCGTCTTCGAGTTTGCTTTCGAAGCGCTGGGCGAGGCGTCTTTCGCCACCCGTCATGCGCGAAACGCAGGTGCCGATGGCTGGTATGAGTGACGCCAAAACTTCTCCCCGGATATGACTTTTCTAGCGAACGATTATGTCATCTGCGAACCTTTATGAAATACGGCTTATGGCTGGAAAGGCTGACCAAATGGTGGGTTGTGGCGTCCAGAAGGCCTAGCCATAGGTTAGGTTTTGGCTATTTGATGGAATGGATGCGACAGTCAAAACCGTAATGCGAACCTGGCCCCAATAAAGGGGAGTCCTCAAAGCATTTCATTTTTTGCTTCCATTGTTACGGTCTACCGCCAAAGCAAGCTGAAAATTCTGGCTGACGGCGCCTGCTTAAAAACATGCAATAATTAAGCACAACTTAACTATTGCACAAAATGATCACAAGAGCCATTACCCCTGTGCTTCAGCAGCGCGCTGCCAGCCTCCCGGTGGTTACTGTTACCGGCCCCCGTCAGTCTGGCAAAACTACGCTGTGCCGAATGACCTTCCCGGAGATGGCTTACGCCAATCTGGAGCGCCCGGATTTGCGGGCGTTTGCCCACGATGATCCACAAGGATTTTTGGCAAATTATCCGGATGGTGCCATTTTTGATGAGATACAACGCGTCCCGAATTTATTGTCGTGGATACAGGTTGATGTTGATCAGCGGCAGCAGATGGGGCGATTTATTCTCACGGGTAGCCACCAATTTGAGCTGAATCAGCAGATTTCCCAGTCACTTGCCGGGCGCACGGCCTTGTTGAGGTTGCTGCCGCTATCGGTTGCTGAGTTGCCGGCATCGGCTTCGCTACCCAGTATTGATTCGCTCATTTTCATGGGGGGCTATCCGCGTGTGCATGCTGACGCTTTGAGCCCACCGGTCGCGATGGGTGATTATTTTGAAACCTATGTCCAACGCGATTTGCGGGACTTGCTGGAGATACGTAACCTCGCCTTGTTTGAAAAATTCGTTCGCTTGGCCGCCGGGCGGGTTGGGCAGCTTTTGAATATGCAGAGTCTCGCCGCTGATGTCGGTGTTTCAGGCAATACGGCTGGCCATTGGATTTCGATTCTTGAGGCGTCTTATATTGTTTTTCGCCTGCCGCCGTGGTTTGAAAATATCGGCAAGCGCCTGGTGAAAGCCCCGAAGCTTTATTTCTATGACACGGCGCTCGCTGCCTGGTTGATGGGGATCACCAAAATTGAGCATCTGGCAGCACACCCCTTGCGCGGCGGGTTGTTTGAAAACCTTGCCGTGCTTGAGTTTTTCAAGGCTTACGCCAATCGGGGCGAACGTCCCAACTTGCATTTTTACCGTGACAGCGCCGGCCAGGAGGCGGATTTGTTGATTGAGGCAGGTCGTCAGTTACATTTGGTCGAGATTAAATCGGCCCAAACGATTAGCTCGGACGCCATGCGGCCAATTTCAAACATTCGCCGTACGCTGGCAGATCGGGTTTCGGGGGCTACCTTAGTCTATGGCGGAAACGAAGCGCAGCGCCGAAGTGATTTTTCGGCAATTCCGCTGGCAGGTATTTCAGAGAAAGTGTCTTCGCTGACGGCGTAGGGCAATTAGCCATTAGCCAGAGCTGATAGGTCGAACGGGGCGTCTATTTTGGCGCATCGACTGATTCACCAAATAAAGAAAACCAGCGTCCAGATGCCAGCCATCAGCGCGATGGGCGTCAACATCGCCAGGCCGGCAACCAATTTTTGGCTGGTTTTAGCGGTTGACCGCGCCCCGCAGGAAGTACCCTTGGGGTGCGACACGAGTTGAAATACCAGCCACAGGCTACCGAGGCATCCGGCGCTGAGCAGAGTGATCCGGAAATAAGGCAGCCAGCCGAGCCAGAGGTGTTCGGCTTTCAAATGGCTAACCGTGAGCATCGATAAACCGAGAATGACGCTGGCGGCGGCGAGCGGGGTGAGGGCCAGGGTGAAGCGTTGCCAGTTGAGTTGTTCGGTCTTCAACAGTTTTGCCGCAAGGGCGGGGCCGATCAGGAGCAGGCTGCCGAGCAGGAAGCCGCCGCCGAGCAGGTAGCCGAGGATCAGCGCGCCATCCAGCCAGGTGAATAGGTCGCTGGCTTCCGGGTAATGGGTGAGCAGCCACCACGGCACGTCATTGTCGAGCAGGGCGAAATGGTCGTGGTCGACCAGCCATTCAGCCAGCGCCAGTTTGGCGTTGAGCAGCCAGGGGCTGAGCGTCCATTGGAAGGCGGCGGTGGCAACGCCGAGCACGCCATAAACCAGAGTGAGCGCATCCGGCGTTTTGGCAGGGGCGTCGAGGTCGAGAATTTCAGCAAAGGGCGAACGGGCGGAATAAGTGACGGCGTCGCGCTGGCCGGCGCAGCGGCCACAGCTATGGCATTCCGAGGTGCTGGTCATGCGCCGCACGTCGAGCAGCGGGGCGCAATTGACCGGCTCGAAATCGCCCTGGTATTTATCCCAGGCGTCGCGGTCGACCTTGTAATGCAGCGGGGCGATCTTGGCCAGCACGGCAAAAACGCCGGAGGCGGGGCACAGGTAGCGGCACCAGATGCGCTTTTCCTTGCCGTAAAGCAGGCCGATGGCGACGGCGGCAATGGTTGAACCGCCGAGGACGAGCAGGGCGGCTTGCGGGTATTCGTAAACGCTGACCAACTGGCCGTAAACCGTGGTGCAGATGAAGGCAACGAAGGGCCAGCCGCTCCATTTGAGCCAGCGCGGCAGCGCCTTGCCGCGCCCGTATTGGCTGACCCATTCGGTGATTGCGCCTTCCGGGCAGAAGAAGCCGCACCAGACGCGGCCCATCGTCACGGTGGCGATCATCACGCCCGGCCACCATAAACCCCAGAAGCAGAATTGGGCGAAGAGGCGGAAGTTGTCCCAGATGTGGGCGGATTCCGCCGGGATCGGCATAAACGCCGGGATGATGACCATCGCCGCGTAGAGCACGACGATGATCCATTGCAGGCTGATGATCAGGCGGCGGTTTTTTCTGAAGAAAAGGCCGATTTTTTCCAGTCGACCGTGCGATTGTGGTTTGGTCGGATGAAATTGCAGCACGTGTTCAGCCATGATTGCTTCTCCGCCAGGCGAACAGCACAACGCCCCAATAAGTGACCCAGACCAGCAGGCTGCTCAGCGCCGGGCGGGCGCGGTAGCCGGAGAAATCGGCAATCAACTTGCCGGCTTTGGTCGTGTCGTCGATCAGGGTTGAGCTATCCCAGACCGGGTCGAGCAGCGGCGGCAGCCAGCCGGCGCCAATCAGGCGGTCGACGGCGGCGATCAGCAGGGCCGAGGCGAGGATCAGCAGCAGGATGGAAGATAAACGCAGGAGCAGGCCGATGTTGAGGCGGGCGAGGCTTTTGGCGGCCAGCCAGGCGGTGGCGCCAGCGCCGGCAAAACCGGCCAGGGCGCCAATCAGCAAGGCGTGAAGGTCGCCTTCCTGCGCCATGCCGTAAAGAAAGATCACCGTTTCAGCGCCTTCGCGGGCAACCGCCAACGCAGCAACGACGGCGACGCCGATCAGCCCGGAACGCTCGGCGGCGGCAGAAAGTTCGGCATGCAGTTTGGCCTTCATTTGTCGGCCATGCTGGCGCATCCATAGCACCATTTGGGTGATTAAGCCGGCGGCGACGAAGAGCGTGGCGGTCTGGAAAATTTCCAGCGTTTCGCCGGTCAGTTCATCTTGTACCGTGAGCAGCGCCCAGCCGAGTAGCAAGGCCAGGCCGGCACCCGCGGCGAGGCCGACAAACAGGGCGCGCTTGCCCTTGCCGGTAGCGTCATTGGCCTGCAACCAGGCGTAGAGAATGCCGGCGATCAGGAAAGCTTCGAGGCTTTCGCGCCAGACGACAAAAAAAGCGTTGGTCATTTTGGTTGTTAGTTGTTAGTTGTTAGTTGTTAGTTGTTAGTAGGGGAGTTGTTAGCGGGACGGTGGGGAGTTGCCTGGTGCTAGCAACTAGCAGCTAGCAACTACCGACTAATTACTACTTGGCAACAATCCGCCCTTGCCCGGTTTCCGGATGAAAATCGTCAAAAAATTTGTAAGTCCCCGGTTTCATCGGAAAAAACACCAGATTTCGCGTGACGCCGGGAGCCATGACCAGTTCCTTCTTCAATTCCAGGCTCTCAAATTCCGCCGCCCCCGGCCCTTCGTTTTTCACCTCCAGCCGGAAGCGCGTCATGGCTGGCACTTCCAGCGTTTCCGGGTAAAGCCGGCCGTCCTTCATTAACAGCTTGATGGTTGGCATGTCGTCGGCAAATGCCACGGTCGACGTCAAAAAAAGGCCAAAAATTGCGGAATAGAGAGCGGTTTTCATACGATTTCCTTAATAGGCAATGTTGGCGCGCAAACCGATGACCTTGGCGGTGCCGGCGTCTGAATTGGCGCCGCCGCGCGTGACCAGCTGGAAGTCCGGCGTGATCTCGAATTGCGGTGAAATGCGGTAGCGGTAGTAGATTTCGGCCACTTGCTCCGCGCCACTCGGCGTGAAAGTGAAATCAGCCACGCCGTCGCCATCGACATCGCCACTGCCGCCAAGCTTGCGGTAGGCGTCGCTGGCCTTGAGCCAGCTACCGCCAACGCCGATGGCGTCAGCGCCTCGGCCCCAGTAGCTGCCGTTGATTTCCGTACCAATCGCAAGCGCTTGTTTGAACGGCAGTTCGCCGGCGACCAGTTGGCCATAGCGAGCAAAGAGATTGACGCCGTCACCAATGCGCTGATCGACGGAAAGGCCGATGCCGGTGTGTTTGGCGGTGGTCACGCCATCAAGTTCATTGACCTTGCTGCGCGTCCAGGCATAGGCCCGATAGTTGCCGTTCAGGCCGCCAAACAGTTTCAGCTGCTTTTCCGCCTGAACCATGATCAGCGGCGACGACAGGCTCTTCTGGTAATTCGAGCCCTTGTCGCCAGCGCCGAAGACGCCGATCGACAAGCGCCACGGTTCTACCTTGTTGGTGGCGTTGACGTATGAGGCAACAAAGCCGGGCTGGAAACCGTTGGCATCGACACCGACTTCACCGCCGGCATCAAGCAGCGGGTTGTGGACGAAGACCGAATTGAGGAACTGTTTGGATTCGTCGCCGGCGCCGGTGTTCTGGTCAAAGAAACCGAAAATGTCCATCTTGCCGAAAGTCAGCTCCAGCTTCTCGCGCGAGTAGGGCTTGAAACCGCCGAAGGGCAGCGGAATTGCCGCCTGATACCAGGCTTGGCCGAGGATGGCGACCGAGTCGTCGGGGTTGGCACCGCTGGCACGGAAAGCCACCGCATTGGGCGCGCTGGCGAAGTAACCGAGGTTGGAGAAGGGCGCGTTGAGACCTTGCCCCTGGCCCATGCGAACATGCGCAAAAATCTTTTGCTCAATATCGCCAATTGGGTTGAGCGGCAGTTCAACCGTCACATCGGCCCGGTAATTGAGCTGGCTGCCGCTATCTGTTGTGCCTTTGGGCAGGCCGTAGGCATGTTGGGCAACGGTGGTCAGCGCGGCGCCGACCTTGATGCCGTCGAGCTTGTCAGCGAGTTTGGCCGACTTCTTCATCTCCAGCGCATCCTTTTCGGCGCCCTTGAGGCGTGAAGTCAGTTCCGGCTCGTATTGCGAGAGGCGCGGGCTGTCGAGGCCCTTGGCGATTTCTTCGCTTTCACCCTTCAACGATTTGACCTGTTTCTCCAGATCGGCGTTGCGCGCTTCCAGCTTTTCCATGCGCTCAACGAGTTTTTGCAGCGTGGCGGCATCGGGGGCGGCCAGGGCTGGTATGGCAGGCAGGGCCAGCCCCGCCACGACGAGCGCAGCGGTCAGTTTGGCGAGGCGCATGATCAGTAGCCGCCTTTTTTGCCAATGCCAACGTAGGTGAATTCGTATTCGGTATCAAACGGCTTGAACCACGGGCGCACGCCGGTGGCGCGGTCGGTATGGCGGCCAAAATGGGCGTGCTTATTTTCCGACGGCGGCAGGATGGTGTATTTCACCTTGTATTTGCCGGGGCCGGCCAGCTTGATGTTGTCGCCGTAATGCGGGCCGTCGTTGGCAACCATCGGCATGAATTCGCCGGTCAACTTGAAATCGCCACCGATTTTGCTCACTTCAAATTTGACGACGAGGTAGGGAATCCACGCACCTTCTTCAAACCCGTTTGGGTTGTTGGCCAGGGCGTGAATGTCGGCTTCGATGTGGATGTCGGATTCGGCGGCCTTGCGCATGTGGCCGTCCGGCTCCATTTCCACCGGTTGCAGATAAACCGCGGCGATTTCCATGCCGGCCTTTTGCTGCGGCACGCCAATCGGGTATTCAAGGGCGAGGGCCGGGGTGGCGAAGGCGGCGGATAAAGCCAGAACAGAAACGAGTTTTTTGATAGCCAGCATGGGTAAGACTCCCTGGTTTCTCTGGCTGGCTAGACACACGCATGGCTGGCTTGAGGATGGTTTTTAATGAGATTTACAGCGAATTGGTGCCCGGTTGGGTGACGAAACCGATCTTGGTCAGCCCGGCGCGGCGGGCGGCGCTCATTGCTTCAGCCACCGTTTCGTAACGCGTCGCGCGGTCGGCCTTGAGGTGCATTTCGACCTTCTCATCCTTGGCGACGGCTTCGCGGAACTTCGTTTCCAAAGTGGTACGGTCGACCGCCTCCGCGCCAATAAATATGGCGTTGTCCGCATTGATGCTGACCTGCAGCGTCATGGGTTTATCCGGCGTCGGTGTGCTGGCGGCACGTGGCAGATCAACCGGCACCTGATGCGTCATCAGCGGTGCGGTGATGATGAAGATGATCAGCAAAACCAGCATCACATCGACCAGCGGCGTCATGTTGATTTCCGCCGTCGGCATCTGATGGTTCTGTGAATTGAAGCTGCCCATAGCCATTTATGCAGCCTCCGCCGCAGCGCGAGCGCGCATCGGGTGGATCTGCGCGCTGTTGGCGACAAACGGTTTGCCGACGGTGAAGAAAGCATGCAGGTCGTGGGCGAAGGCATCGAGATCGGCCAGAATCACGCGGTTGGCGCGGGTGAAGGCGTTGTAGGCGAAGACAGCGGGCAGCGCGACGGCGAGGCCGGCGGCGGTCATGATCAGCGCTTCACCGACCGGGCCGGCAACCTTTTCCAGCGCCGCCTGGCCGGACATGCCGATGGCGAGCAACGCGTGGTAAATCCCCCAAACGGTGCCGAGCAGGCCGACGAAAGGCGAGGTGGCGCCGGTGGTGGCGAGCAGGGTCAAGCCGTTTTCCATGCCGGCCTGAGTCGCCGAGAGTTGCTGGCGCAGGGCGCGTTCCATCTGTTCCGCTGGGTCGAAACGCGAGGCGAGGCGCCCGGTGACGGCTTCGCATTCGTGGTTGCAGCAGTTGGCTTGTTCGGCCAGTTGGGCATAAGGGCTGTCGGCACCCGCTTCACGTAGGCGTGCTATGCCTTCGCTGACGCTGGTCGCCGCCCAGAATTTGCCGACGGCTTGGGCGGCACGGCGGACCTGCCACCAATCCCAAGCCTTGGCCAAAATCAGATACCAGCTGGCAATCGACATGATGGCGAGAATGACCGCAACGCTGTGCGATATCAGGTCGCCACTGGCCCACAGGTGAGCGAAACCGAAAGAATTTTCCTGCATGCTTAATGCTCCAATTTGAAAATAATGGGGACCAGAACAGCGCTTGGCACGGCGCTATCGCCACGCTTGGCCGGGATGAATTTCCACTGCTTTACGGTGTTGACCGCAGCATCGTCGAGGCGCTGGCTGCCGGAGGTGGTTTTGATTTCAACGCTGTCGGCTGAACCTTGCGCACTGACCAGAACACGCAGGATGACCTTGCCTTCTTCACCCATCTTGCGTGAAAGCGGCGGGTAGTTGGGTGCCGGATTTTTCAGGTAATCGGCATCGAAACGAGGCTGAACGAGTGGTTCAGCGGGTGGCGCGGTGGGCTTGATTTCGACTGGCGGTGTGGCGATCGCTGTGGCAGGTGCCGGCAGATTGCTTTGCGTGGCCTCAATCTGCGGCGTTGGCATCTTGGGCGCCAGGGTGTGCTGTTGCTTGACCGGTTGCGGCTTGATCATCGGCAGCGGCTTGGCTTCCGGCGGTTTTTCAATTGGCTCGGCTTGCAGCAGATCAACCACCAGCGGCATTTCCATGATCTGCGGAACGACGGTTTTGGCCGCCAGGATCAGTAGAAAAATTCCGACGTGGAGGCCAATGACGACTGCCAGCAAAGTGCTGCGCTGGCTGGAAGAAGGGCGGGCGAGGGCGTAGCTCATGAGTGTTGGAATGAAGCTATTTGGTCAGGATCAACTTGTTTTCGCGCGTGACGCGCAACAGGTAACGCTGGCCGGCGTGTTCTATTTCAACAGTGCTGTTGCCGCGCAGAATCTCCTCGCTCTCGATCCGTGGCCGAGTCCCGCTGCCGTTGGCTGGCGTGGTTGAGAGCGGTAGTTTTGGCTGGGCTTCCATAATGAATCCAAGTGCAAATGAGAATGGATCGCATTGTAAGCAATTGAGAATCGTTGTCAACAACTAGCCCGTACCCGATAAGGGGGCGCCGTGGGGAGGGGGCAATAATTGCCCTTTAAGCCTTAAGGAAAGATGGCAAGGAACAAGAAGACGGCAAACAGTACGAGGTGCACCGTTCCCTGCATGATGGTGGCCTGGCCACCGATCACGGTGATTGCGCTGACCATCAGGGTCAAGGCGAGTAGCACTATTTCCTTGGCGGGCAGGCCGAGATCGAGTGTGATGCCCATCATGATGGCGACGGCGCCGACCGCCGGAATGGTTAGACCGATGGTGGCGAGCGCCGAGCCGAGCGCCAGATTGAGGCTGGTTTGGATCTGGTTGCGCCGTGCCGCGCGTAGTGCCGAAAGAGTTTCTGGCATCAGCACGAGCAGGGCGATGGCGATGCCGATCACCGAGAGTGGGGCAGAAATCGCTTCAACCCCGCTTTTGATCGCCGGCGAAAGCTGCTTGGCCAGACCAACGACGCCGACCAAAGCAAAGATGAGCAGCACAAAGCTGGCCCAGGCGGTGCTGAGCATGGGGTGGGCGCCGTGTTCCTCGGCCTCATTACTTTCTGGTTTGTGTGGCAAAAAATGATCTTTGTGGCGCACCGTCTGTACAAAAACAAACACCAGATAAAGAATCAGCGACATCAGGCTGGCAAAACCCAGTTGGCCCGGTGAGTAGCTTGGCCCCAGCGTTGTCGTCGTGAATTGGGGCAGGATCAGGGTGAGCGTGGTCAGCGCAGCGAGTACCGAAAGCGCCGCGCTGCTGCCTTCGGCGCGGAAGCGAACGATGTGGTGCTGAATGCCGCCAGCGAGCAGACAAAGGCCGACAACGCCGTTGCAGATGATCATGACCGTTGCAAACACCGTATCGCGCGCCAGGCTTTGCGCCCCTTCGCCACCGGAGAGCATCATCGAAATGATCAAGGAAACTTCAATAACGGTGACCGCCAGCGCAAGCACCAGCGTACCGAGGGGTTCGCCGATGCGATGAGCAATAATTTCGGCGTGATAAACGGCGACCAGCACGGTGCCAACCAAGGTTAGCGTGACCAGCGCAAGAAAAAGTACGCTGCCGCTTTCGCCCATCCCGGAGGCCAGCAGGCCGCAGGCAGCAAGTGGAATGACGATGGTCAGGGCAGGGAGATCGAGTAGTTTGGGTAGGCGCATGGGGTTCGCTTCTGAAGGCTTGATGGTCAAGGGAGCGGGGTGATGACTTTATGCGTTAAATGGCTTATCCGGGCCAGATGCAAAGTGTATCCGTGCTTAGCCATTCTTCGGTCAACCAATCAATTTGGCTTTCTGGCGGATGCTTGGTTCGACTGTACGAATCTGGGAAACCGTTGATTTGCATCATGGGCTTGCGGCGACCGGAGGCGCATCCTTCTGCTGGTTCGCTGCCCTTTCGGTAGCGCCACGAAAGCGATATGTTTTACTCCAGATATATTTTGACGGCGGCTTGGGCCGCCACTTTTTTGGGCACTGCCGGTGCGGCTGATACGGCTGAACATCAGTTTCAGCGCTTGGCGGCAGAAGTGCGTGCCAATCAACAACCGGCTGTCGGTGAGTTGTTTGAGGTCGATATCGACCTCGCCACCAGCCCCGGTTTTAGCGTTGAGCAGATCGGTGATGTCGCCGAAATCCGCTACCGCATGGCCTTCAATAACATTGCGGAAGGCTGGAGTTGGCGACCGTTGGCGGATGTTGCGGTCGACGACTATTATCGCTACAAATTTTTGCCCTTGCAGTCGGTGACCGAGTCACGCGGCGAGTATGCCTTTGAGGACAAGATAGGCGAGCCCCAACAGATGAAAGTGGAATGGCGTTACGACTACTTTCTGGCCTTTGAAAACCTTTACGATTTTTACCCGCGAGCGGTTGATGATGATGCCGGTTTTGTTGCCCGCGTGCCGGCGAGCAAGGCGCACAAGGTGACGATGCGCGCCACGGCGCGGCTGATTGAGCCGGTAATCAGCGAAAGCACAACCTTTTGGAAGGCCACCTATGGCAAACCGACCGATTTCACGCTGAAAAAGCGTTATCTGGTCGGTGTGCTTGAAACGATTTCTTTCATTGATGGCGAAAGCGGGCGTGTGCTGCAGCGTTTGGCAGCGCTGCCAGCAAAGCAATAATCAGCGATAAACCAGAACCGGCACCTTGGAGTGGGTCAGTACTTTGTTGGTTTCGCTGCCGAGCAAAAATCCGCTGATTCCGCGTCGACCGTGCGAGGCCATGAAAATCAGATCGCAACCGTTTTTTTCAGCCGCCGCAATGATTGCCTCATAAGGAATATCGCTGGTCGCTGAAGTGGTAGCGCATTCAACACCAGCTTCGGCGCATTGGCGTTGTACATCAGCCAGATATTCGGTGGCTTGCTGATCAGCCAGTTCAGCGAATTTTTCGGGCGTTGTCGGGTCGATCAGCGCGCCTTCGCCAAAGTAGGCGATGGGGTATTCCGGCTTGGCGTAGAAAACGGTGACTCGGGCGCCGGCATCCTTGGCAAATGAAACGGCTCGGCTTGCCGTGGCGCGTGAAAGTTCAGAACCGTCTGTCGGAATCAGGATGTGCTTGAACATGAGTTTCCTCCTTTATACATGCCGAGAGTTCGGCCTTCTTGCAAACTATGCTACGCCAAGTCAGATCGAAGGAAAAGCGCTGAATGCACCGTAATTAGAGGATTTCAGCAAAAAATGCTAATGCATTTGTGGTATAACAAAACTCTGATTTTCAGGAGTTCGCCATCATGTCTACCAGTACCTCTGCCGCTCATAAAAGCGTCGATCTCAGCAGCCTGAGCCCGCTCGAAACCGCTACTGCGGCCATCAGCAAAAAAATCGATCCGTTCGGCGTTACGACATCGCTGCTCAATGCGCAGATGGCTTGGTTGATGCATCCGCAGGAATTACTCCGAGCCGCCAGTGCCTTGTCCGGCGATCTGGTTGCCTTGCAGTCTCACGTGATGCGCCGTGCGCTGGGCATGCAATCGGACGATGTGATTCAGCCGAATTCCGATGATGCCCGTTTTGCTGACCCGATCTGGACTGATTCGGCGAGTTGGGACATCACCAAAGAATGGTATCTCGCCCTGACCCACCGCTTGCAGGATATGGTTTTTGAAACGCCAGGCCTTTCCGACAAGGAGCGCCGGCGCGCTGCATTCTGGTCGCGCGAGTGGCTGAACATGGTTGCACCGAACAATTTTTTCTGGCTCAACCCGGTGGCGATGGAGCGTTTTGTCTCGACCAAGGGCGCTAGCCTTACCGACGGCATGAAAAATTTCATGCGCGATGCGAAAGCCAAAAACATTCAGATGGTTGATCCGGAAGCCTTCACTGTTGGCAAGGATCTCGGAACAACCGCCGGCAAGGTGGTATTCCGCAATCGTCTGGTCGAGTTGATTCACTACACGCCGACCACCGAAAAAGTGCGCGCCACGCCGATTGTCATCATCACGCCGTGGATCAACAAGTTTTACATCCTCGATCTGACGCCCAAGAAGAGCATGGTCAAGTATCTGACCGATCAGGGTTTCTCGGTATTCATTACCAGCTGGAAAAATCCCGGCCCTGAGCTTTCCGGTATTCGTTTCGACGATTATCTGACCGAAGGCGTGAACGAGGTCGTCAACATGGTGACTGAGTTCTGCAAAGTGCCGAAAGTCCATCTGGTCGGCTACTGCATCGGCGGTACGCTGGTTTCTACCTATATGGCTTGGGCCAATAAACATTACGCGGCTGACAAGGTGCCGGTCGCGCACTGGACATTATTCACCACGCTGACTGATTTTTCGCAGCCGGGCGATATCGATGTCTTCATCGATGAAGACTGTATCAATGCGCTTGACGAAAATATGGCCAAGAAAGGTTATCTTGATGGCAGCGAAATGGCGACTTCCTTCCGCCTTTTGCGTGCCAACAGCCTGGTTTGGCATTACTGGGTACATAGTTACCTGTTGGGTGAAGCGCTGCCGGCTTTTGATGTCTTATTCTGGAATGTCGATACGACCCGCATGCCGCAGGCCATGCACTCTTATTACCTGCATCAGATGTATTTGCAGAACAATTTGATCAAGCACGACAAGCTGAATATTGGTGGTGAACCGATTGACCTTGATCGCATTGTTCAACCGCTCTATGCGGTTACTGCCGAGGATGATCACATTGCGCCGTGGCGTCAGTGTTACCGTATCCATAAGTACGTAAACGCCAAAGCGCCAGTGCGTTTTGTGCTATCAAGTTCCGGGCACATTCTGGGTATCGTCAATCCGCCGACCAATCCGCCCAAGCGCTCCTACCGTATTGCGGCGCCAGAGCACAATGAGCATTGGGAACACTGGCTTGAACGTGCCGAGCAGAAGCAGGGTACTTGGTGGGAGGATTGGACGGCCTGGTTGAACGGTAATTGCGGCGAGCTGGTTGATGCCTATCCGGCGACTAACCGTAAATTCCCGGCGCTTGCCGATGCACCGGGGACCTACGTTTTCGAGAAATAGCCCTTCCGGTCTGCCGGGCGAATTGGTACATTAGGCGTTCTCGGCAAACCAAGGGGCTGACATGACGATGAATGCAGTGGCCACCACGACGCGCAAAGTACCGCGTGCGGGGGTCGATCTTCTACGTATTGTGCGGATTAATGAGGAGATCAAACGTGTCGTCAGCGTCTCCTTCAAGATCAACATCATGGCGCTGAACGCCATTTTTCTTGCCAAACGTGCGGGCACGGCGGCGCTGGGGTTTGGCGTTCTGTCCAACGAGTTGCGGGTTTTTTCACAGGATTTGCGCAATTGTATGGAGTCCCTGACTGACCTAATTCACGGTTGCGTCGGTGAGGTTTCCATCGTGCTGCAAGATATTCGCTTTACCCGTTTGTTAGGCGAGGCGGCGCAACTTGCACCGAAATCCGCAGCACCCGCTGTTCTGGCTCAGCGTGAGGCCGAAAACGACATGCATGCCAACAAACTGGCCACTCTGCGTAATCAGCTGAAACGGGCCTTGGAGGATGCTTTTCAAATTGTAGAACTGGGCGGGGTGCTCGCCAAATCAGCCAAAATTGAAGCAGCTTACGGGCAATCCTTTGCTGCGCCACTGGCGCAGGTTTCCGGCGAGTTTGATGGCATCGTCGAAGAAATTCGTAGTTCGCTTGAGTCGCTACGGCGCTCGGCGTTTTTTACTGGGCATTGAGAGGGGGAGAAAATGAAAATAACAGAAACAATTTTTCAGGACGGTACGCATAAATGGGTGGCCATTGTTCGCGATCCGGATAAGCCAAATTTTCTGATCGATACCAATGAATATCTGGTGACCCACGGTGGTCAGGGGATGTTGCTTGATCCAGGTGGTGCAGAAATTTTTCCGGCGGTTTTCTCGGCACTTTCCTCTGAGTTTGACCCGTCGGCGCTGGCCGCAGTTTTTGCCTCTCACCAAGATCCGGATATTTGCTCGTCGCTTGCCCTGTGGCTTGAGTTCAATCCAAAAATGCGCTGCTATGTGAGCTGGCTGTGGAACAGTTTTATTCCTCATTTTGGCGGTACGGCAGAAACATTCATTTCAATTCCGGATGAAGGTATGGACATCAACCTCGCCGGTTTGACGCTGCGCACAGTACCGGCGCATTACCTGCATTCTTCCGGCAACTTTAACCTTTACGACAAAGTAGCCAAGATTCTTTTCTCGGGTGATGTCGGCGCTGCCTTGTTGCCGGCTGAACAGAACGGCTTGTTCGTTGAGGATTTCGATAAACACATTCGTCACGCTGAAGGTTTCCACCGACGCTGGATGGGTTCAAACGAAGCCAAGCGCCGTTGGTGCGAGCGGGTTTCGCAACTGGAAATCGACATGCTTTGCCCGCAACACGGGGCGATTTATCGGGGTGCCGATGTGCAGCGTTTCATCAGCTGGTTCGACGATTTGCAAGTGGGTATCGTTAAAGCTTGATTTCGTGATTTTGACGGCGGTCAAGGTCTTGCATCACCAGCTGAGCAGAGAATGAATGCACCCTGACCCCGTGAGCAAACAATGACAACCATCCGTAATTTCATGACTGAAGATCATCGCCATTGCGATGATCTTTTCGCTGAAGCCGAGCAGGCGATCAGCAAGAAAAATTTTGATGCGGCAAAAGCTGCGTTCGAGCATTTTCGCAATGCCATGCTGGCGCACTTCAATACCGAGGAAAAAACCCTGTTTCCGACCTTTGAAGCCAAAACCGGTATGAGCATGGGGCCAACCCAGGTCATGCGGATGGAACATGCCCAAATTCGTACCCTGATGGATGACGCTTCGGCTGCGCTGGCTCAGGGCAATATGGATGATTATCTAGGTCTGGCCGACACGCTGGTGATCATGATGCAGCAACACAACATGAAGGAAGAGAACATCCTTTATCCGATGTGTGACCAGCACCTCGCCGGCGAAACGCCTGAACTGCTGGCCCATATTGAAGCGGAGCTGTCCGAGGCATGAGTCACCCAAAGACACCCCACGTGGTCGATGCGCGTTACATGGAGCCACCGGAACCATTTACCAAAACCATGGAAATGCTTGATACGCTCAAGGAAGGGGAAAAAATGTTGCTCCTGCTCTTCCGCGAACCGCATCCGCTCTATCGGGTACTCAAACAAAATGGCCATGCTTACGAAGTTGAACTGGTTGCCGACGGCACCTTCGAGATCCTGATCTGGCCATAAACGGCCGGGGCAACTGATGCAAGGGCTGCTGTCCTTCGATAAGGCGCCGCCTTTTGCGGCACCACTGCGCTTTTTCCTGACCGCACCATTTTTCGGCTTGCTGGCAGGTTTGCTGATTGTTTGGGAAGGGCCGTCGCTACTCGTTTCGCGATGGACGCCGAGTACGCTGGCAGCCACTCATTTGTTGACCATCGGTTTCATGCTGCAAACCATGCTCGGCGCGCTAATCCAGATTTTGCCGGTGGTGGCCGGCGTGAATCTGGCCAATCCGCTCCGCGTCGCGCGTTGGTTGCATGCTGGGCTTTCGAGTGGCACTTTGTTGCTGGTTGCAGGCTTTCTGTTCGGCCAGCCTGATGCGCTGGCCAGCGCGGCAATCATTCTCGGGCTGACGCTAGCCAGCTTCCTGGTGGTTATCATCCCGCCCCTTTTGCGTGCGCCATCAAGCAGCCCGACTATTCGTGGATTAAAACTGGCGATGCTTGGTCTGGCCGGCACGGTCGTGCTCGGTGTCGTGCTTGCTCTGGCCCTAGCTTGGGGCTGGCCGTTGCCACTGCTGGCGCTGGCTGATCTACATGCTGCCTGGGGGCTGGGGGCGTGGGGCGGTGTACTCCTAGCGGCAATTGCTTATGTGGTTGTGCCGATGTTTCAACTGACTCCGGGTTATCAGGCGCGATTGAGCTGGTGGTTTCCGGTATTAATTTTTGCGTGCATTGGTTTCTGGTCAGTCAGTTTGGTATTTGAACTGCCGCCGCTTGGACAACTGGCGCAAGTTGTCGCGAGTTTGCTCGGGCTGGTTTTTTGTGTAATCACCTTGCGCCTTCAGTTCAAGCGCCGGCGGGCGCGTGCCGATGCCACTTATCGCTATTGGCAACTGGGGCTGAGTTGCACAATTATTGCCCTGTTTTCAGGGTTGACCGCTACATTCTGGCCAGTAGTGGCAAATTCTAGCGAATGGCCACTTTTATTCGGGATCTTGCTGATTGCCGGGGGGTTCGTTTCTTTTATTGTTGGCATGCTCTATAAAATAGTTCCCTTTCTTGCCTGGTTGCATTTGCAGAATCTTGGACAGAGCAAAGTGCCAGCTCCTGCCATGAACAAAATACTCAGTGAAAAGGACATGAACCGACAAATGGTTTGCCATGTGCTGGCGATCGCACTGGCACTGGGTGCTGTATTTTTACCCGAATGGTTGGCGCGGCTGGCCGGGCTTGCCTTTGTCGTGGCCAATGTTTTCCTGATCTGGAACCTGGCTGGCGCTGTCAGTCGTTATCGGCAACATGCCTTGTTAATCGCTCAAAAATTGGCGGCTCTTTGAGCTATTTTGCCCTCAAGCATTTGCATATCACCTGTGTCTTACTCAGTGGACTCGGGTTTCTCGTTCGTGGCTGGTGGATGCTCACTGAATCGGAGCGGCTCAAGGCGCGCCTCACTAAAGTACTTCCCCATATCGTCGATACCCTGCTGCTAGGCAGTGCTTTGACGATGGCCTATCTGAGTGGGCAATATCCCTTTGCACAGGGCTGGCTGAGCGCAAAACTTCTTGGTTTGCTGGCCTATATTGTTTGCGGAGCGATGGCGCTGAAGCGAGGAAAAACCAAGGAGATAAGAATAATTTTCTTGTCTCTTGCCGTGCTTTCCTATGTTTATATCGTCAGCGTGGCGCTGACGCGTTCACCTTATATTGGCTGGTGATTCATCAAGGCCTTCAGCCCGGCAACATTCAGAATGCGAATGTGTTTTTGCTGGACAGCGATATGCCCTTCTTCCTGAAAACGGGAGAAGGCTCGCGAAACAGTTTCCAGCTTGAGGCCGAGGTAACTGCCAATTTCTTCCCGTGTCATGCGCAGGAAAAAGTCGGCGTGCGAATAACCGCGCGCCGTGAAACGTTGCGACAAGTTAAGCAGAAAGGCCGCCAGCCGCTCTTCGGCGCGCATGGTGCCGAGCAACATCATCACGCCATGGTCGCGAACAATCTCGCGGCTCATGACTTTGTGAAAGTGGTGCTGCAGCGTGTGAATCTCACGCGAGAGGCTTTCCAGTTGCGAAAAGGGGATCGAGCAAATCTCGCTGTCTTCAAGGGCAATCGCATTGCAGGTGTGATGTTCGGAGCTGATACCGTCGAGTCCGAGCAGTTCACCCGCCATTTGGAAACCAGTTACCTGATCGCGACCATCTTCAAGCAGCACGTCGGTTTTGAAAAAACCGCTACGAATTGCGAAAATTGCGTCAAACTCTGCACCGGCGCGGTAAAGGTATTCGCCACGTTTGACCCGGCGACGGGTGGAGACGAGATCGTCGAGGCGATCCAGTTCAACTTCACTCAAGCCGAGTGGCAGGCAAAGCTCGCGCAGGTTACAGTTGGAGCAGGCTGTTTTAATAACTGCCAGCGAAATTTCTTGGGTTGATTTTTCTTGAGTCATTTATGAAACCGCGCAAGCTTGATCCAAGTCAACCACACAGGCGCTGCATCCGCCCATAATTTGCACACTTTTTGGTGATATGTCTAATGAATTTCGCAACAGATAACCTCGTCTTCGATCCACAGATCATTCGCCGTTTCGACGTCAACGGCCCTCGCTATACGTCGTATCCGACGGCTGATCGTTTCGTCGAAGCATTTGATTCCGATGCGGCCAAATTGTGGCTGGGCAAACGAAACATTGGTGGGATCAGTCGTCCGCTCTCATTATACTTCCACATCCCGTTCTGCAATACGATTTGCTATTACTGTGCCTGTAACAAGATCATCACCAAAGATCATGGGCGTAGCGGTAAGTACCTCAAATATTTGGCCAAGGAGCTTGACCTCCAAGCCGCCAGTCTCGAAGGTCGCGACGGCGAGCACGAAGTTATTCAGCTGCATTGGGGCGGTGGCACGCCAACTTTCCTTTCGCACGGGGAAATGCGCCAGTTGATGGGTGAAACGCGCAAGCACTTCAAATTGCTTGATGGTGGTGAGTATTCGATTGAAGTTGATCCACGCAAAGTTGATTCGGAAACCGTGGCGCTGCTTGGCGAGCTTGGTTTCAATCGCATGAGCGTTGGTATCCAGGATTTTGACGAGCGTGTGCAAGTCGCGGTCAACCGCGTGCAGACCGAGGAAGAAACCGCCAATGTGATCACTTCGGCGCGCGCCAGTGGGTTCAAATCGATTTCAGTCGACCTGATTTACGGTCTGCCGCATCAGACGGTGATGGGTTTCAATCGCACGCTCGAACGCGTATTGGCGATGGATCCGGATCGTTTGTCGATCTACAACTATGCGCACTTGCCGAGCCTGTTCAAGCCGCAACGGCGGATTGCTGAACCGGATTTGCCATCGGGCGACACCAAGCTGCAAATTTTGGCTCTTGCGATCAAGAAACTGACTGAAGCTGGTTACGTATTTATCGGCATGGATCACTTTGCCAAGCCTGATGACGAAATGGCCGTGGCTCAGCGCCAGGGTCGTCTGCACCGCAACTTTCAGGGGTATTCGACCTACGCCGATTGCGACATGCTGTCGTTTGGTATTTCGTCGATCAGCAAGGTTGGCCCGACTTACAACCAGAACGTCAAGACGCTCGATGAGTATTACGACCGTCTTGATGCGCAAATGCTGCCGGTCTTCCGTGGCATCGAGTTGAATGCGGACGATATTTTGCGGCGTTCGATCATCGGGGCGCTGATGTGTCATTTTGAGCTTTCCATCGAAAGCATTGAAAGTGCGCACCTGATCGAATTCAATAAATACTTTGCGGCTGAACTGGAAGACCTGAAGGAAATGGAAAGCGCTGGTCTGCTCAAGGTTGAGCGTGACTGGATTACCGTTCTGCCGCCGGGTCGCATGCTGGTCCGCATCATTTCCATGGTATTTGACCGCTATTTGCGGGCTGATCGTCAGCGCACGCGCTACTCCAAGGTGATCTAAGCATCTTTCCGCACGAGCGTGCGGGTTAAACTGCACGCTTGTTATTGCTGATCTTGGCCGATGCCTGATTCCGGTTTTCTCGCCCTTTTTCTGGTTGGTTTGCTTGGCGGCACGCATTGTGTCGGCATGTGTGGCGGCATTGTGGGTGCCTTGTCGCTGGGCGCGCCAGCGCGCTGGTCGATGCACTTGGCCTACAACACCGGGCGCATTATTTCCTATGGCATTGCCGGGGCGATTGCCGGAGTGCTCGGCGCCGCCAGTCTGACGCTGGACGGCCAGGCGCCGATCCGCCTTTTTCTCTATTTGCTGGCCAATCTGATGCTGGTTGCGCTGGGCCTCTATTTGCTGGGTGTGACGCGTGCGCTGGCGTTCAGCGAGCGCTTCGGCCAGAAACTTTGGCGCCACATTCAACCGCTGACCCGGCGGTTTCTTCCGGCGCGTAGCGTGGCTCAGGCGTTTCCGCTTGGTTTGTTGTGGGGTTGGCTGCCTTGCGGGCTGGTTTATAGTGCGCTGGCGACGGCGCTGACTGCCGGTTCTGCCGAACGTGGTGCCTTGATGATGCTGTGTTTCGGCTTGGGTACCTTGCCTAATCTTCTCTTGGCCGGCATTCTGCTGGCGAGACTTAACGAATTTGTACGCCTGCCTGCTGTGCGTATTTTTTCCGGCCTGTTGGTGCTTGCTTTCGGGCTCTATGGGCTGCTTGGTGTTGTGCGCCTGCTACGCTGGATATAGGAGTAAATCTGATGACCATGAAAATCCTTTTGCCGGTTGACGGCTCTGAATGCTCAATGCGTGCGGTCAACCACCTTTTGACGCATATTTCCTGGTTTCGCGAGATGCCGGAAATCCATTTGTTGCATGTCCAGTCACCCATCCCGATTGGCCGCGTGCAGGCGCATATCGGCAAGGACACCTTGCACGATTATTACCGTGAAGAGAGCCAAACGCTTTTAACGCCGGTCCAGACACGGCTGGATGCCGCCGAACGCTTTCATACGACGCATATCCATGTTGGCCAACCGGCTGAGGTAATCGGCAAGATGGCAGATGAGTTGCAATGCGATCTGATCATCATGGGTGCGCATGGGCGTGGAGTGCTGGCTAGCATGGTCATGGGCTCTGTCGCCACGCGCGTGCTGCATCTGGCCAAGTGTCCGGTACTGCTCGTCAAGTGAGCGAGGCCGAAAGCGGGCGCGTCGTTGAGTTTTCAATTGGCGGTATGACCTGCGCTGCCTGCTCGGCGCGTTTGGAGAAAGTGCTTAATCGCAAACCCGGGATGCAGGCCAATGTCAATCTGGCGGCAGAGCGGGCGCGGATTCGTTTGTCCGGGTCTGCGGATGAAGCGGCGGTGATTGAAGCAGTCGCCAAGGCTGGATTTTCTGCCGCGTTGGTTGATGGACAAACGCGCGAGCGTGAAAAAGCCGAGAAATTGACGGTTTACCGTAAGGAGTTGCGGCGTTTCTGGATTTCTGTCGCGCTGACCTTGCCGCTGGTTGGCCAGATGTTTTTCATGTTTGGTGAGCATGGCCACCAGAACGAATTGCCGCGCTGGCTGCAACTGGTGCTGGCAACTCCGGTGCAATTCTGGATCGGCTGGCGTTTTTACGATGGTGGTTGGAAAGCCTTGCGCGGCGGTGGGGCCAATATGGATGTGCTGGTTGCCTTGGGCACCAGCATGGCCTGGGGATTCTCGGCGGTGGTCACGCTGCTGGCGCTTGATCAGCATGTTTATTTTGAAGGCGGAGCAGCGGTGATTACGCTCGTCCTGCTCGGCAAGTTGCTTGAGGCCAGTGCCAAGGCCAAGACTTCGGACGCGATTGAGGCGCTAATCCGTCTGCAACCCAAAACGGCGCGGGTTGAACGTGATGGCCAGTGGGTTGAGGTGGCTGTCGATGCCTTGATGCCGGGCGATATTTTTATGGTGCGCGCCGGCGAAAGTGTCCCGGTCGATGGTGAAGTGGTTGACGGAGATTCCAGCGTCAACGAAGCCATGTTGACTGGTGAAAGCATGCCGGTTGGCAAGAAATCCGGCGACAAGGTGTTTGCGGCGACGGCGAACGGTCAGGGCGCGCTACGTTGCCGCGCTACCGGGGTGGGTGAGCAGACCTTGCTCGCTGGCATTATTCGCCTGGTTGGTGAGGCACAGGGTTCAAAAGCGCCGGTGCAGCGGCTGGCCGACCAGATTTCGGCGATCTTCGTACCGGTGGTTTGCGCTATTGCGTTACTGACCTTTGCCGGTTGGTGGCTGTATTCCGGTTTGCTGGCCGAGGCCCTGATTAATGCGGTCGCAGTGCTGGTCATCGCTTGCCCCTGTGCGCTGGGTTTGGCGACGCCGACGGCGATCATGGTTGGCACCGGGCAGGGCGCCCGGGCCGGTATTCTGGTGCGTAATGCGGAAGCGCTGGAACGGGCGGAGCGGATTACGGTGCTGGCGGTCGACAAGACCGGCACCTTGACCCAAGGGCAGCCGCAGGTGACTGATGTGATCCCGCTGGCGGCTACGGAAAGCGAAGCCTTGAGTCTGGCCGTGGCGCTTGAACAGGGTTCGGAACATCCCTTGGCGCGGGCGATTCTGGCGCGGAGTGTCGCGGTCAACCAGCAAAACGTGAGCAATTTTTTAACTCTTCCCGGGCTAGGTGTGAGCGGTGAAATTGCCGGTCGCAACTTGCGTTTGGGGTCGCCCGACTGGCTGGGGGCTGCTAGCGATGAGCGCGTTCTGGCGCTGCAGCGGGCGGCAAAAACTGTCGTGGTGTTGGCTGATGACGAGCAATTGCTCGCCTTTTTGGCGATTGCTGATGCCTTGCGGCCAAGCTCGCGTCAGGCAGTTGAGCGACTGCGGGCGAAAGGTATTCGCGTGGTGATGCTGACCGGTGATAACGCGGAAACTGCGGCCAGTATTGCCCGCGAGGCCGGAATTGATGAATTTAGAGCGGGCATTCTGCCGGGCGACAAAGCGGCAGCGCTGGCTGAATTACGTGCCGCCGGTGGATTGGTGGCGATGGTTGGCGATGGCATTAACGATGCACCGGCTTTGGCAGCGGCGGATGTCAGTTTTGCGATTGGCGCCGGCTCTGATGCGGCCGTCGAAGCGGCTGATCTGACCCTGATTCGCAGCGATTTAAGCAGTGTTGTCGACGCAATCGAGTTGTCGCGCGCCACCCTCGGGAAAATTCGTCAGAACCTGTTTTTTGCCTTTATCTACAATGTGTTGGGGATTCCTCTGGCGGCATTTGGCATGCTTAACCCGGTGTTTGCGGGGGCCGCAATGGCAATGAGTTCGGTTTCGGTAGTTTCAAATTCGCTATTATTGAAGCGTTGGCGCCCGCGTGGCCGCTGAAACTCCGAGGCAAATCTGATCGATCACGGCAAATTTCCGGATTATGAAACGCTGCTTAATAGCATGGAGCAGGAGGCACAGTTTCGTGCAATGATGGATGCGGCGCAGGTCGGCATCTTTATTTTGCAAAACGCCATTTTCCGTTTCGCCAATAAATTTTTGCTGACCAGCTTTGGCTATGCGGCAGAGGAATTGATTGGCCGCTTGGGACCACTTGATCTGGTTGTTCCCGAACAGCATGCCATGTTGGCTGAGCAGATGCGCCGGTGGGCCGCTGGCGAACCGGGGCAGCATTACGAAATCAAGGCGGTGCGCAAGGATGGTTCGATTTTTTCGGCGCGGGTTATTGGTACCCCGGCGGCGATCAATGGTCAGCCAGCCTCGGTCGGTACGCTGATCGATATTTCCGAACAAAAGGCTGCCGAGGTCAAAATTCGTGAATTGGCTGATTTTGATGCGCTGACCGGATTACCCAACCGTCGTTTGTTGCGCGATCGCTTCGCCCAAATGCTGGCAGTTGCCGAACGTGACAAAACCGAGCTGGCGCTGATTTTTCTCGATCTGGATCATTTCAAACGGGTCAATGATTCACTCGGCCACAGTATTGGTGACGATTTGCTCTGTACCGTTGCCGAGCGCCTGACGACGGCGATTCGCAAGATCGACACGCTGGCCCGCTTGGGCGGTGATGAATTCATTTTTGCCTTGCCCGGCATTCACGCCTCGGCTGCCGCTGAAATAGCGCGTCGTCTGCTCGAAGTTTGCGCCACCCCTTTTGCGGTTGGCGGGCATGACCTGACCATTACCCCTTCCTTGGGGGTCAGCCTTTATCCGCGTGATGGCAAAGATCTGGAGGCTCTGTTGCGCAATGCCGATACGGCGATGTACCGGGCCAAGGAGCTTGGGCGCAATACTTTCCAGTTCTACTCCAGCGACATGAATGTTGCGACGCTTGAACACCTGCTGATGGAAAGCGGTCTGCGTCAGGGCTTGAACAACGGTAGTTTCATTCTTCATTACCAGCCGCTGGTTTGCCTGAAAAGTGGCCGAATTGTCGGCGTTGAGGCACTGGTTCGCTGGTTGCACCCGGATCTTAGGCTGATCATGCCGGATCGCTTTATCAAGGTGGCTGAAGATACCGGCTTGATTAATCCGCTCGGTGACTGGGTGCTGTGCGAGGCTTGTCGCCAAGCGATGGTTTGGCAAACGGCTGGATTGCCGGCGCTAACGATGGCCGTCAATGTGGCGCCGGTACAGTTTCGTCAGTCCGGATTTGTTGCGGAGGTGGCTGGTGCGCTGGCTGCTTCCGGGCTTGAAGCGCGTTATCTTGAACTGGAGTTGACCGAACGCACGGTAATGCACGATGCCGAAATCAATCTTGGTACCTTGTCGGCCATCCATCGCATGGGGGTCGATCTGGCGCTTGATGATTTTGGTACCGGCTATTCTTCACTGGCTTACCTGAAGCGGTTTCCGGTCGGTAAGCTCAAAATCGACCGATCTTTTGTGCGTGATTTGGAAGTTGACCAGGACGACCGGGCGATTGCCTCAACTATTATTCTGATGGGCCATAATCTACGTCTCAAAGTGCTGGCAGAAGGCGTCGAGACGGCCAGTCAGCTTGAACTATTGCGTAAAATGGGCTGCGATATGGTGCAAGGGTTTTATTTCAGCCAGCCTGTGCCGGCGGAGCAAATGGCTGAGTTATTGCGCCAACAGCCGTTCATGATCAAGGAGTGAATGATGGAAAATACAGTGATTAAAGTCGGTGGTATGAGCTGCCAGGGTTGCGTCAAAAATATCGGCGGTGTGCTGAGCGCGCTGGATGGTGTTGTCAGTGCCGAGGTTTCGCTGGAGGCCGCCGAGGCCCGTGTGGCGTTTGATCCGCAGCAGGTAACGCGTGCAGCGCTGCTTGAAGCGATTGAAGATGCCGGTTTTGACGCTGAATAATTGAAAATTGAGAGAATAGCCGTGGCCGAAGAAATCAAAAGACTGACCCAGCTTGCGCATGGGGGTGGATGCGGGTGCAAGATTGCACCAGCAGTGTTGCAAAAAATTCTCGCCGGCACGACCGGCGGCATTATCCCGCCGCAACTTCTGGTCGGGACTGAAACCAGCGATGACGCCGCGGTTTATCAGATCAACCCGCAGCAGGCGATTGTCGCGACGACGGATTTTTTCATGCCGATTGTCGATGATCCCTTCGATTTTGGGCGGATTGCCGCCACCAACGCTATTTCTGATGTTTACGCGATGGGTGGCACCCCGTTATTTGCGCTGGCGCTGGTCGGCATGCCGATTAATGTCTTGCCGCTGGAAACCATCGCCAAAATTCTGGCGGGTGGCGAATCCGTCTGTCGAGCTGCCGGGATTCCGATTGCCGGTGGGCACACCATTGATTCCGTCGAGCCAATTTATGGTTTGGTCGCCATTGGTTTGGTCAATCCGACGCATTTGCGGCGTAATTCGGATGCCAAAGCAGGCGACAAGCTGATCCTCGGCAAGCCGCTAGGGGTTGGCGTTTATAGCGCCGCCCTGAAGCGCGAGAAGCTGCATGAAACGGATTACGAAGCGATGATCGAAAGCACCACTCAGCTCAATACGCCGGGGCCGGTGTTGGGTTGTCTTGATGGGGTGCATGCGGTGACCGATGTCACTGGTTTTGGTTTGCTCGGGCATTTAATGGAGGTTTGCAAGGGCAGCGCTCTGCGCGCGCGACTTGATTATTCCGATCTACCCTTTTTGAGTCGGGCGCGTGAATTAGCCGATGCCGGCTACATCACGGGGGCTTCTGCGCGCAATTGGGATAGCCTCAAAGATCGCGTCGTTTTTGCGCCAGAGTTTGGCGCGATTGAGCAAGCCTTGTTAACCGATCCGCAGACCTCCGGTGGCCTGCTGGTTTCCTGTTCGCCCGATACGGTTACTGAAGTGCTGTCGATTTTTCTGCAGCAGGGTTTCACTCATGTATCCGTGATCGGTGAGTTGGTCGAGGGTGATGTTGGAATAGACGTCGTTTGATCAATTGAGGGGTGGGGAGCTGCGCATGCTGACCAAATATTTACGGGTTCTGGTCGTTATTCTTGGGCTAAGCACCATTTCCGCTGTGCCGGCGCGCGATCTTGCCGTGCCCGAGTCGGTGCTGACTTTTGCTAATCGCGACATCGTCACCTTGCGCGCTTCTGCTCAGGGAGCGATACCCGAGGTGCGTGCCAAGCGGATTTCCGAACGCTTGCGCCAACTTGATGATGCCGAACTGGCCAAACCGCTGAGCAAGTCAAATATTACGGTCGACGGTCGAAAAGGGATTGTTTTTAACATCGGTGACCGTAATCTCTTCGTTTTGTATGAGGCAGACCTTGATTCCGAAGGAAAGCTGACCCTGGAAGAGGCCGCCAACCTCGCCGAAACCAAGCTGAGTGAGGCAATTGCTGTTTCTCTGGAGACAACTTATGGCGAGACTCTAGTCAAGGGCATCGTTAAATCATTGATTGCCTCTGCCGTGGCGCTGGTCTTGCTATTCCTGATTCAACGTGCCACCCGCTTGGTGCTGGATCGACTGCAAAAAAGATTGAGTCAGGCGCGTGATGACTCTCGTTTGCGCTGGGCTGGTCAGCTTTGGCTATTGATCTTTCGTTTCGCACAGCTGGTTATGGCCTTCCTTTGGATTTCGGTTGCCTACCTGTGGGGCATGTTGGTGCTCGGCAGCTTTCCGCTGACCCAACCGTTTGCCGAAAAGCTATCCGGTTTCCTCTTTCGCATACTGTTCGATTTAGGCATGGGCGCCATCGCCGCTTTGCCTGGCTTGGTTACGGTCGCCATTATTCTTTTCCTGACCAAGGCGGTGAATGATGTGGTCGGCAATGTTTTCAATGGCGTGCAGAGTGGTGCTACGGCGATCCCCGGCATTCATCGTGACACGGCTGGTGCGACGCGGCGGATTATCAGTGTGCTGATCTGGGGCTTCGGCATTGCCGTCGCCTATCCTTATCTGCCGTTGGCCGAGAGTGATTCCTTCAAGGGTTTGTCCGTGATGTTCGGTTTTATGCTGACACTCGGTTCGGCAGGCGTTGTGACGCAGATGATGAGCGGCCTGGTGCTTATTTATTCGCGTGCCCTCAAGGTGGGTGACTTTGTCAGCATTGGTGACGTGATGGGCGTGGTCAAGGAAACCGGAGTTTTGTCGACCAAGATCATTAATATGCGCAACGAAGAAGTCACCATTCCAAATGCCGTGCTGGTCGGTAATTCGATCAAGAATTTCACCAGCGGTGCGGATGAGGGGGCGATGGTGTCGACGACTGTGACGATTGGCTACGACACGCCGTGGCGTCAGGTTGAGGCGATGTTGATCAACGCGGCGGAACGCACGCACGGTTTGCGCAAGCAGCCAAAACCATTCGTCGCACAGAAAGCCTTGCAGGATTTCTACGTTGAATACGAACTTTTCATCCAGCTCGACAAACCGCTCGGGCGGGTTCGGATATTGTCTGAGTTGCATGGCCACATTCAGGATGAATTCAATATTCACGGCGTACAGATCATGTCGCCGCATTTTGTCCTCCAACCTAAAAACAATGTGCTGGTGGACAAGGAAAACTGGTTTGCCGACCCGGCAAACAAGCCTTGAGCGGTTTAATCCCGGCTCGTGTTTTCGACAGAAACGAATATCGCTAGCTAGCCGTCGGCCTGTGGCACAATCCGGCCTCCCGTTTGTGTATTAGAAACCCATGAAATTCGCCCTTTACCTCATCGCCTTCGTTATCGCCGCCCTGGTTATTCCCTTTTTTATACCCAGCGGCGGCAAGCAGGAGGGCGTTGATCCCAACAGCAATCTGCC
>JBDKHF010000087.1:0-5924 GCA_039797825.1 Pseudomonadota bacterium
CATGCCCAACACCTGCTTTGACCCCGTCGCAGAAAATCACGTCCCCAACCTGCCCGCCGAAATCCTGGCCGACCCTTTCCGCCGCCGCCTGCTTTCGGCTGCCGTATTAAGCGCCAGTGGCGGAGCACTGATTGCCGCTGGCATTCCGCTTCCCTCCCTAGCGGCGGGCAGTGGGCGCGCCACTGGTTCTCTGCTGCCGTTCGATGGCCTGCCCGTTTCAACCGAAGACAAAGTGACTCTGCCCAAGGGCTACCGTAGCAACCTGCTTTTCGCCTGGGGCGACCCGATTTCTGATGGCCCACGAGCCAAAGCCGATGCCTCGGATAGCGCCGCCGAGCAAATGCAGCAAGCCGGCATGCACCACGACGGCATGCATTACTTTCCCTTTAATGAGGCCGGCAAGCCGTCTTCAACGCACGGCTTGCTCTGCATCAATCACGAATACACCGACGATGGCCTGTTGCACGTCGGCGGAATGCACAACTGGAGCGCCGAAAAAGTTGCCAAATCAAAGGCGGCGACAGGCGTTTCGGTCATTGAAGTAAAACAGCAGAGTGGCGAGTGGCAGGTCGTTCGCCCATCGGCCTTCGCGCGCCGGATCAGTGCCGACACGCCCTGCCGCCTGGCGGGCCCGGCGCGCGCTCATCCGGCGATGATTACCAGCACCGACCGCTGGGGCGAATTTGTACTCGGCACGCTCAACAATTGCGCAATGGGTTTCACGCCCTGGGGCACCTACCTGACCTGCGAAGAGAATTTCAATGGTTATTTCAAGGGCCCAAAAACACCAAGCGCCGATCAGAAACGCTACGGTTTCACTGAAAACGGCTTCGGTTTCCGCTGGCACGAGTTCGACGAGCGCTTTGATCTGAACCAGCACCCGAACGAAGCCAACCGCTTTGGCTGGGTCGTTGAAATCGACCCCTGGCACCCGGAAAAAGCACCGGTCAAACGCACTGCTCTCGGTCGTTTCAAGCATGAAGGCGCCACCGTAACGCTGGCACGTGATCGCCGCGTGGTGGTTTATATGGGCGATGACGAGCGTTTTGAATACATCTACAAATTTGTCTCGAAGGCTGCTTACATCGTCGGCCAAAGCGATACCGAACGCCTGCTCGATGAGGGCACGCTGTACGTGGCGCGCTTTGGCGATGACGGCAAAGGGCGCTGGTTGCCGCTGCGCCACGGCGATAAATATCCGAATGGCACCCTGTCGTCCGAAAATGGTTTCAACAATCAGGGCGATGTCGCCATCCGCTGTCGCCAGGCCGCCGACCTTGCCGGAGCAAGCAAGATGGACCGCCCGGAATGGATTGCGGTCAACCCGAAAAATGGCGAGGTTTACGTCACGCTGACCAACAACAGCAAGCGCGGAACCAGCGAAGTGCCCGGCCTCAACGCAGCCAACCCGCGTGCAGAAAACGTTTTTGGGCACATCATCCGCTGGCGGGAAAATGGCCACGATGCGGCGTCGACCGCGTTCGAGTGGGATGTGTTCGCACTGGCCGGTGATCCGCAGCATCCGGATGAAGCCAAGCGCGGCAATGTGAAGGGCGACGCTTACGGCAGCCCGGATGGCCTGTGGTTCGATAACAGCGGACGGCTCTGGATTCAGACCGATGCCTCAACCAGTGTGTTGAATAAAGGCGATTACGCGCGCCTCGGCAACAACCAGATGCTGGTTGCCGACCCGCAATCCGGCCTCACCCAGCGTTTTCTGACCGGCCCCAATGGTTGCGAGATCACCGGCATCACCTCAACCCCGGATAGCCGCACGCTTTTCGTCAATATTCAGCATCCCGGCGAAACCGCCAGCGAGCGTAGCGACCCAGCCAAAACCACGGCGCTTTCGGCGTGGCCGGCCAACCAGTTTCCTGAAGCAGTCGGTGGCCGTCCGCGCTCCGGCACCGTGGTTATTACGCGTCAGGATGGCAAAGCAATTTCATCTTCAAAATAAGGAAGCATCATGGAACAAATCAAATACTCCGGTTTTCCCTCCCTACTCGGTGATCTTGATGCTCAACAGGAAGAGATCAATGAGGCCCTCAAACGGACCTGGCTGATGCTCGGCGGCATTATCCTGCCCTGCGTCGCGCTAGTGACTTTCGTACTGCTCAGCAGCGGACAATGATCCCGGCACGCTGGCTAAGCCTGCCGGCAGGCGCGCTCCTTGTTCTGATCCTGAGCGGCTGCGCGCCCCGGCAACTGATCATCGGCGGCATTGCTGACGAACTGGCGACACAAAGCCAGGGCGCAGAAAACGATCTTGAACTGGCCCGCGAAGCGAGCGCCTTTTACCTCAAATTTTCTGAATCGATGCTGCGCCAGAATCCGGGGCATCAAGGGCTGGCCACCGCGGTCAGCGCCGGCTATACGCAGTACGCCTATGCCTTTGTCGCGTTCGACGCCGAACAGCTTGAAGCTAAAGATGCGAAAGCTGCCGAACGCTTGCGTCAACGCGCCGCCAAACTCTATAACCGGGCCCGACAACATGCGCTGAACGCACTGGAAATGCAGAAACCAGGCCTGTTGACCGCACTAGCCAGCCGGCAAAGCAGCGACTGGCCCAAGCTAAGCAAAGAACAGGTTGGTCTGGCCTACTGGGCAGCCGCAGCCTGGGGCGGCTGGATTTCACTGAGCAAGGATGAGCCGGATGTTGTCGCCGATTTACCCCTCGCCATCCGCCTCGCCGAACTGGCCTGGGCGGCTGACCCGACATGGGGCGACGGTGCGCTGAGCGGGCTGATGGGCAGCTTTGAAGCAGCTCGCGCCGCGGGCAGCAAGCAGCGAGCGCTCAGCTATTTTGACCAAGGCATCGCCCAATCAGCCGGGCGCAGCGCTGGCGCTTACCTGGCCAAAGCCGAGAGTTACGCGCAGCCGGCAGGTGATCGCATCCTGTTCGAGCAATTATTGCAGCAGGCCTTGGCCGTCAAGGATGAGGCCGGTAGCCCCTTGACCTTACAAAACGAAGTCATGCGCCGACGGGCGCGCTGGCTACTGGAAAAAACCGACGATCTTTTTTAACTGCCGGGACACCTCAATGAAAAATAAAATCATCCCCTTCCTGCTTGGCTGTTTGCTGGCCTGCAACGCGCTGGCCGCCGACAAACAGTTGCGGATCGGCACGCTGGCACCGAAAAATTCGCTCTACCACCGGCAATTGATGGAAGTCGGCGAAACCTGGCGCACAGCACAGGGGGCGGGCGCCAAATATCTGGTTTATCCCGATGGCAGCCAGGGCGGCGAGGCCGACATGGTGCGCCGCATGCGCATCGGCCAGTTGCAGGGTGGCTTGTTGTCAGTGGTTGGCTTGCGCGAGATTGAGCCATCGATTGCCGCTCTGCAGGCGATGCCGCTGATGTTCAAGAGCTGGGAGGAAGTCGACTACGTACGCGAAAAAATGCGTCCCGGCATGGAAAAGAAATTTCAGGAGAAAGGCTTTGTCGTGCTGGCCTGGGGCGATGCCGGCTGGGTACGTTTTTTCTCGAAGGACGCCGCCGTACGCCCGGACGATTATAAAAAAATGAAATTCTTCGCCTGGGGCAATGAACTTGAGCAACAGGAAATCATGAAGAACCTCGGCTATACGCCAGTGCCGCTGGAAACCGGCGACATTCTGCCGGCGATCCAGACCGGCATGATCAATGCCGTACCTTCAACGCCCTACTTTGCCCTGGCGACGCAGATTTACAACAGCGCCCCCAATATGCTCGACCTCAACTGGGCACCCATCGTCGGCGCACTGGTCGTCACCAAAAAAGCCTGGGATGAGATGACGCCCGAGGTGCAAAACACGGTGCGCGAGGCGAGCACCAAGGCCGGTGTGCAGATTCGCAGCAAGGCGCGCCAGGAGGTTGATGAAGCGGTCGACGCGATGAAAAAACGCGGTCTTGCGGTCAACAAGCCAAATGCCGAACAAATGCAGGAATGGAATGACCTGGCCGAGCGCCTTTACCCCAAGGTGCGCGGCAAGCTGGTACCGGTCGAGACTTTCGATGAGGTCGTCGCCCATCTGAAGGCCTATCGCGCTGGCAAGGCCAAATAAATCATGATTCTTTTACGCCGCCTTGCCGGCTTTGACGAATGGCTGGCCTCCGGCGCGCTGGCGCTGATGCTGGTCATTCCGCTACTCGAAATCGTCCTCCGTCCACTTTTTGGTCAGGGGATAGAAAACGCGCCCTTGTTGGTTCAGCATCTCGGCCTCGTACTGGCGATGTTCGGTGCCTTGCTGGCGGAGCGCGGGCAACACCTCAGTTCCTTGGGCAGTGGCCTGGCGGCGGCGAAAAACCCCTGGCTCCGTCTTGGCGCGCAGCATTTCGCCCGAGCCAGTTCCGCCTTGCTTTGCGGCATGCTGGCGCAGGCCAGCTGGACTTTTGTCGCCAGCGAAATGGCCGCCCCGCGTGATCTCGCCTACGGCTTGCCGGGCTGGCTGATTCAAGCCGCAATGCCGCTGGGTTTCCTGCTGCTCGGCCTCAAAATCGCCTCGCGCATGCGCCCGGAGCAGAGCAATCGAATAAAGGTGAAAAACCAGTCCCCTCGCCCCGCAAGCGGGGAGAGGGTTAGGGAGAGGGGTGATTTTTTGAGCATCAAAAGCCTAAACCGCCCCCTCTCCCCGCCCCTCTCCCCCAACAAGTTGGTGGAGAGGGAGTTGTCATTTAGCCCGTTACCCATCCTGGCGCTCGGTTTGCCGCTCGCCGGCTGGCTGTTTGCCGGGCATTTTGATGGCAGCACCTTGCCCTTGTGGCCGTTTGCCCTCTGGCTGGCCGCCATTCTGTTCTGCGGCGCACCGATTTTTGCCGTACTTGGCGGTCTCGCCCTGGCCCTCTTTTGGCAGGAAGGCCAGCCGCTGGCTTCGGTGCCGCTCAGTCATTACCAGATTACGGTTAACCCTTCCCTGCCCGCCCTGCCGCTGTTTACCCTGGCCGGCCTGTTCTTTGCCCGAACCGGTGCAGCAGCCCGGCTTGGTGCGCTGTTCACCGCGCTGTTTGGCAGTGGCGTTACCGGCACGGCGATTGCTGCGGCTGTCCTCTGTTCGTTTTTCACCGCTTTCACCGGCGGCAGCGGGGTCACCATCCTGGCACTTGGCGGCTTACTGTTGCCGCTGCTGACCCAGGCCGGCTTTCCCGAAAAGCGCGGGATCAGTCTGGTGACCAGCGCCAGCGCGCTTGGCGTGCTGATTGCGCCGTCCGTGCCATTAATCATGTACGCCATCATCGCCCGCGTGCCAATCAACACCATGTTCCTTGCCGGCCTTTTGCCGGCGCTGGTGATGGTTGCCTGCCTGCTGCTGGTTGGCGGCTACCTGAATTTGAAACCACAGGGCTTGAATGCTGCGGTCAACGCCAAAAATGGCCCGAATTTCGCCGCCGCCCGCACAGCGGCATGGCACGCCAAATGGGAAATCCTGGCGCCTTTTGTTGCCATTGGCTCGCTGGTCAGCGGTCTGGCCACGCCGACCGAAAGCGCTGCGCTAACCGCCTTGTATGCCCTGCTGACCCAAACCCTGGCTCACCGCGAACTGGATTGGCCGCTGCTCCGCCGCTCCTTGGCCGAATGCGCCGAAGTGATCGGCGGCATCATGGTCATCCTCGGCATGGCGCTCGGGCTGACCAACTTCCTGATCGATGCCGGCATTCCCGATGCCGCGATTGAATGGGTGCAATCCATCCTGCCCAATAAACTGGCCTTTCTGCTGGCGCTGAATGTTTTCCTGCTGCTCGCCGGGGCGCTGATGGAAATCTACGCGGCGATCATCGTTCTGGTGCCGCTGCTCTTGCCGGTGGCGCTGAGTTACGGCATTGACCCGGTCCATTTTGGGGTCATCTTCCTGGCCAATATCGAGATGGGCTTCCTTTGCCCACCAGCCGGAATGAACATTTACTTTGCCTCGGCGATGTTCGGCAAACCGATCCGTTATGTCGCCG
>JBDKHF010000088.1:0-20199 GCA_039797825.1 Pseudomonadota bacterium
CCGATGAACCGACTGGCAATCTTGACCGCCAGACCGCGAACACGGTGTTTGATCTGCTGATCGAACGAGTGCGTTTGCAAAATACCAGCTTGGTCATGGTCACGCACGATCCGCAACTGGCTGAGCGGGCTGATCGAGTTTTGTCCTTGAATGATGGATTTCTGACTAAATAGATCGCCAGTGTCTAATGACAGTGCCGTTGGTAGTATTTGAAAATTTTTTGGCACGTGCTATTTTCCCGCGTCAGGAAAATTTACGGCGTTAAACTGGCACTAGAACAATAATTATCAGGGGAAAATTGATGAGAATATTTTTTGCACCCGCCATTGGGCTGATGAATCGCCTGCATTACACCAGCAAATTTTTAATGCTTGGTACGGCGGTGGCTGCCGTTGTTTTGATACTGCTTTATTCGGTGATCTCGCACCTGAATCGCGATATTGATGTGGCCAGTAACGAGTTGCTTGGTGTTCAGATGCTGAAGCCAATGAACCGTGCGGTGCAATATATCCAGCAGCATCGTGGCATGTCCGCCGGCCTGCTCGGTGGCAATGAGGCGATGAAAGACAAGCGGAGCGCTAAAGAAAAAGAAGCAACGGATGCGGTACAGATAACTGATGCCGCGCTCAACACCAGCCTGCGCGAATCCGCAGCCTGGAAGAAAATTCGCGCCGAATGGGAAGTGCTGCGCAATAGCGGCTTGAATTTGGCGGTGGCGGATAACATCAAGGCGCATAACGGCCTGATCGATCAGATGCTTCTGTTCATGGTCGATGTGGCCGATGCCACTGATATGACCCTCGATCCGACCATTGATACCTTCTACATGATGGATACCATCGTACTCAAAATGCCGGCCATGCTTGAGCGGCTTGGGCAGACACGGGCACGTGGTGCCGGGGTGCTGGCCAAGAAGGAAATTTCGGCACAAATGAAGATTGATATGGCGTCGACGCTGGCTGAGATGTCGAGCACCTTGCGCGCCCAGAATGTCAATTTGCAAAAAGTTATGCGTTTTGCCCCGGCTTTACAGGCTTCCTTGAGCGGCCCGGGCAAGGATTTTTCTGAAAATGTCGAGAAAGTGTTTACTCTGGTGCGGGAAGATATTCTCTCCGAGCGTTTTCTGACGCCTTCGCAGGATTATTTTAATCAGACCACTGTGATCATTGATGCCGGCTACAAGACCATGTTTGATGTCTTGATCGTCGAATTCGAAAGCCAGTTGAATATCAGAAAGGCAGTAGCCCATAAGGCGCTGATTCTGATGCTGATATTGGCACTCGGCATACTGGCTACTGTTACTTACCTGGCAATCGGCATGTATTACTCAGTGATCAGCAGCGTTGAAGTGTTTTCGCGCGGCGCACGCAGTTTGGCGGATGGTGATCTGACTGCTCAGTTTGATACCGAAGGGCATGATGAACTGCATGCTGCCGGTAGTGATTTCAATAATATGGCCTTGTCCTTCCGTAAATTGCTCGGGCATATCAAGCAGGAGTCAATGCAACTGCGTAGTTCAGCCGAGCAACTGTCTTCTGCCAGTCAGCAAATTTCAGCCAGTACCGGCTCGCAAAGCGATTCGGCATCAAGCATGGCCGCTTCGATTGAAGAAATGACGGTTGGTGTTGATCACATTGCCAAAAATGCGCAGGATGCCCAAAAATATTCACGTGATTCCGACGCGCTTGCCGCCGAAGGTGGGCGCATTGTCCAGGGTGTGGTCAATGAGATTCAGGCAATTGCCGAAACGGTCAACGACTCCGCTGCTGCCGTTGAGTCGCTGGGTCAGCAATCAGACAAAATCTCCGCCATCGTCGGGACAATCAAGGAAATTGCCGATCAAACCAATCTCCTGGCTTTGAATGCGGCGATTGAAGCTGCGCGGGCGGGTGAATCGGGCCGTGGCTTTGCGGTGGTTGCCGATGAGGTGCGCAAGTTGGCCGAGCGCACTGCCAAATCGACCCAGGAAATTGCCAGCATGATCGATGCGATTCAGAGCGGCACAGAAAAAGCGGTGAGCAGCATGAAGCGCGGCGTGGATCGTGTCGCCAGTGGCGTCGAGCAGGCCCGCCTGGCCGGCAATGCGATTGAACAGGTTCAAAACCAGTCGCGCGAAGTGATGGTTGCAGTTGGTGAAATATCCTCTTCGCTCAGTGAGCAGGCAGCAGCCAGTACGGAAATCGCCCAAAACGTCGAGCGAATTGCCCAAATGGCCGAAGAAAACGATGCGGCGGCCAGCGGCAATGCAAAAACAGCGGCCGATTTGCGCCAATTGGCAGAATCCTTAAGCAGCGAAGTCGCACGCTTTAGAACCTGAGCAGCCGAAATGCCAGAAAGGCGGCGGTAAGCCGCCTTTTTTTTGCTTGAATTTTGCGTTGCTTTCCCGGTACAGTAGGTTCCATTACAAAAAATATTCCGGGACCAACCATGCAAGCCCTCTTCAGCCCCGCCGTTGCCTTGATGAATCGCTTTCGTTACACCAGCAAATTTCTCTTGCTTGGTTTGACGATGGGTATTGTCATGCTGGTCTTGTTATTCACTGTTTACGTGAATCTCAATCGTGATATCCAAACTGCCAGCAATGAATTGGCAGGTTTGCAAATGCTGAAGCCGGTCAACCGGATGGCGCAGTTCATGCAGCAGCACCGTGGCCTTTCATCCGGCGTGCTGAACGGCAATGAGGCGATGAAGGAAAAGCGGGCCGCCAAGGAAAAAGAGGTAGCGGACGTTGTTGCTGCGAGTGAAGCGGCGCTGTCCCCCAGGCTGCGTGATTCGGCCAACTGGAAAAAAATCCGTCAGGATTGGGAAGACATTCGGACACAAGGACTAAGCTGGGCTCCACCGGAGAATCTCAAACGCCATACTGCGATGATCCGTAATGTGCTGGTGCTGATGGTTGACGTTGCCGATGAAACTGAACTAACGCTTGATCCGGTCATGGATACCTACTATTTCATGGATACCGTAGTCAGCAAGATGCCAGCGATGTTGGAACCACTGGGCATTACCCGCGCTCGCGGCACCGGTGTTTTGACCAAGAAGGAACTGACGCCGCAAATGCGCATAGATTTGGCGGCTTTGATTGCCCAGATGGATAGCACGCTGAACGCGCAGAATGCAAATATCGCGAAAGTCGTGCGTTATTCGCCAGCCCTGGAGGCTGCACTAAGCGTCCCGGCCAAGGAGTTTTCGGATGGTGCGGAGAAAATTTTTGCTTTGGTGCGTAGCGATATTCTGGGTGAATCATTTGCAACGGATCCCAAGGAATATTTTGCGCTGACGACCCAGGTAATTGACCTTGGCTACAAGGTGATGTTTGACGTGTTAATCCCGCAATTTGAACAGCAATTAAAGGATCGCATGGGGGCAGCGCGTAGCTCTCTGATTCTGAATATCGGACTGGCTTTTGCTGTAATGGCGCTAGTCGGTTATCTGGCGGTTGGTACTTATTATTCAGTGATCAATAGCGTCCAAGTCTTCTCGGATGGTGCGCGGCGTTTGGCGGATGGTGATCTGACCGTTCAGTTTTCGACTGCGGGTCACGATGAATTGCATATGGCCGGTAATGATTTCAACAACATGGCTGCGGCTTTCCGCAGTTTACTGGCGCGGATTCAGCGTGATGTTCAGCAATTGCGTAGTTCCGCCGATCAACTTGCAACTTCCAGCCAGCAGATTTCGTCGGGTGCAGGGGCGCAGAGTGATTCTGCATCGAGCATGGCTGCCTCGGTTGAAGAAATGACGGTGGGTGTCGATCATATTGCCCGGAATGCTCAGGATGCACAGGGCTATTCGCGCGAATCGGATGAGGTTGCCGAGCAGGGCAGCCGTATTGTCGAAGAAGTGGTCAAGGAAATTCAGGGGATTGCGGCGACTGTGAATCAGTCGGCAATTGCCGTTGAGGCACTGGGCCAGCAGTCGGACCAGATTTCGGCGATTGTCGGCACGATCAAGGAAATTGCTGACCAAACCAATTTGTTGGCACTCAATGCGGCGATTGAAGCGGCGCGTGCCGGTGAATCCGGGCGCGGTTTTGCCGTGGTTGCCGATGAGGTGCGCAAGCTGGCCGAGCGGACCGCCAAATCCACCCAGGAAATCGCCGGCATGATTGATGCGATTCAGTCAGGCACGGCGAATGCCGTGTCCAGCATGAAGTTGGGCGTCGCGCGTGTGGCGAATGGGGTGGCACAGGCCGAAAGGGCGGGGGGCGCAATTGCTCAGGTGCAGACGCAGTCGCGTCAGGTACGCATTGCCGTCGATGAAATATCGATTGCTTTGCGCGAGCAATCAGCAGCCAGTACGGTTATTGCTCAGAGTGTCGAGGGCATCGCCCAGATGGCTGAAGAAAACAACGTCTCAGCTTTGGGTAATACCGAAACCGCAGGGCGCCTGCGGCAGTTGGCAGAAACCTTGAGTACTGAGGTTTCGCGCTTCAGGACTTGAGTTTGCGGTGCCGCCAGGTGCGAATCAGATAAAAGCGCCAGGCGGCTTTGGTTGCCACGTAACCCAGCATGGCCAGCGTACAAGCCAGAACAGTCAGCCCGATAGCCAGTGGCTTGGCGGCCTGCAGCATCCAGCCCTGCATGGCGCTGGTCCAGGCGACAAAAGTGCTTGGGTCGAAGCTGGGTGGCGCGATAAAACTTGATGTGTCGCCAAGTAGTAGACGGCCAATCTGGTAGGACAGCACATAGAGCGGAACGATGGTGAATGGGTTCGTATAGAGCGTGACAAACAGCGCCAGCGGCAGGTTGACCCGAAAAACTAGTGCGCAGGCTGCGGCACCCAGCATTTGCAGCGGCCCCGGAATCAGCCCGCAAAACATCCCAGCGGCAACGGCGCCCGCCGCTGAGTGGCGATTGAGGTGCCACAAACGCGGGTGTAATAGTGACGAGGCAAACGGGCGCAGCCAGGGGTTGTTGCGTATGCTCTCGTGACTCGGCAGGTATTTTTTCAGATAGCGGCGCATGGTTGGCTATTATTGCAGCATGCGTCTCAATATTCTCGCTTTCGCCGCAGGTATCCTGTTATTGCAGTGGCAACCGGCCTTGCCTTTAGTCGGGCCGTGGCTGATGTTGGGGGCCTTGTTCCTGCTGCCGGCCTGGCGCTGGCCGAGTCGTAGCGCGCAAGCCTTGGCCTTGCTCGGCTGCTTTTTGTTTGGCTTCGGCTTTGCCTGCTGGCGTGCCGAGATTCGGCTGGCCGACGAGTTGCCGAGTACTTGGGAAGGGCAGGATATTGAGCTAGTTGGCGTGGTGGCGGGCTTGCCGCAGGATTTCAGCCACGGTACACGCTTTGAATTTGATGTCGAAAAGGCGTTGACCGTAAGCGCCGTGGTGCCATCCCGCATCATGCTCTCCTGGTATCAAGGGCGTGGCGATGAGGAAAGTAAGGAGCGACTGACGGTGAAGCCGGGCGAGCGCTGGAAATTTACCGTGCGACTCAAACGCCCGCATGGCAACGCCAATCCGCATGCCTTCGATTACGAGGTTTGGTTGCTGGAACGTGGGATTCGGGCCAGTGGTTATATTCGCGCTAACCCGCCGCAGTTGCTTGAGGATTCGGTTGGGTCACCGGCTTATCTGCTGCAGCGCTTGCGTTTCAATATCCGTCAGCGCTTGCTGGCCGTCTTGCCTGCTGAAACCTATCCTCTGACCGGTATCTTGGTGGCCCTGGCGATTGGTGATCAAAAATCGGTCAACGGAGATTTGTGGACTACCTTCAACCGGACCTCAACCACCCACCTTTTTTCTGTCTCCGGATCGCATATCACCCTGGTGGCCGCCTTGCTTGCCGGGCTGGTTGGCTGGATCTGGCGGCGGGTGCCGGCGCTGGCTTTGCGACTGCCGGCACAACGCGCAGCCTTGCTGGCCGGTTGTCTGATGGCCTTCATCTACGTGTTTCTGGCCGGCTTTGGCGTGCCTGCCCAGCGCACCCTGTACATGTTGCTGGTGGCGGCGCTGGCGGTCGGTGCCGGGCGAATTCTGGCGCCGAGCCGTATCCTCTGTCTGGCCTTGCTGGTGGTTTTACTATTTGACCCCTGGTCAATTTTGGCAGCCGGTTTCTGGCTTTCCTTTGGTGCGGTGGGGGCGCTGCTTTATGTTGGCTCGGCGCTGGTAGGCGAAGGTCGTGGCTGGCCTGATCGG
This sequence comes from Pseudomonadota bacterium, assembly GCA_039797825.1. Taxonomy (GTDB): domain Bacteria; phylum Pseudomonadota; class Gammaproteobacteria; order Burkholderiales; family Rhodocyclaceae; genus Azonexus. The sequence continues at coordinate 6,141 of JBDKHF010000088.1, forward strand.
GTGCGTGCCTGGGGAATTTTGCAATGGACGGCAACGCTGGCTTCGTTGCCGGTGCTGTTACTGATTTTCCAGCAGTTCTCGCTGGTTTCCCCATTGGCCAATGCGCTGGCGATCCCGGTGATCACCTTCATCGTCACGCCGCTCGCCTTGCTGGCGGCGCTGTTGCCGTGGTGGCCGATTTTGCTGGTCGCCCACACGATTTTGGGCTGGCTGATGAGCTTTCTTGAATGGTGTGCGCTCTGGCCGGTCTGGCAAATTCCAGCGCCGGCCTTGTGGGCCGCCGTGCTTGCCGCAATTGGTGTGGCGATTTGTTTGCTACCGCGCGGTATGGTCGGGCGCGGGATCGGGCTTGTCCTGTTGCTGCCGGTCGTCTTCTGGCCAGCCAAACATCCGGCGGAAGGCAGTGCCCAAATCACTGTGCTCGATGTTGGCCAGGGTTTGGCGGCGGTGATCCAGACCCAGGCCCACACGCTGGTTTACGATCCGGGGCCGTTGTACAGCGCCGAATCCGATGCCGGGCAGCGCGTTGTTGTTCCCTATTTGCGGGCGCTGGGTGTCAATCATCTGGATATGTTGATGGTCACCCACCGTGATAGCGATCATGCCGGCGGTTTGGCTTCGGTGCAGTCGGCGTTGTCGGTTGGCGAGGTCCGTTCATCGCTGCCGGAAATCCCCGGTCAACGCTGCGTTGCCGGGCAGCGCTGGGTTTGGGATGGGGTTGTCTTTGAAGTTTTGCACCCGTCTGCCGCGGCTTATGCCGAAATAAGCAAAAGCAATCACCTTTCCTGTGTCTTGATGGTCGAAGCTGGTGGGCGCCGGATGTTGCTGACTTCGGATATTGAGGCGCCGGATGAAGTGGAACTGTTGGCGCGCTATCCGGGAAAACTGGCTGCCGATGTCTTGCTGGTTCCGCATCACGGCTCCAGAACTTCGTCGACCGCAGAATTCATAACGGCGGTCGGGGCCAGCGATGTGGTCATTCCGGTTGGTTACCGCAATCGCTTCGGCCATCCCAAGGCGGAAATCGTGGTGCGTTATGAAACGCTCGGCCCACGCATTTGGCGAACCGACCGGGATGGGGCAATACGTATTGGGTTGGGAAAAGAAAATGGAGAACTGACGGCCTGGCGCGTCGAACATAAACGCTACTGGCATGCTCGGTGATAGAGTGCCCGCGGAGGAGAAAATTATGCAAATGAGAAAAAACAGTGTGCAGTGTGTCAGCCCCTTTGGTTTGCATCGGATGGCTTATAGCGAATGGGGCGCGCCGGATAATCCGCGGGTTTTGATCTGCGTGCATGGCCTGACGCGCAATGGTCGTGATTTTGATCGTTTGGCCGGCGCCTTGGCGCAGCACTACCGGGTAGTCTGCCCGGATGTCGTTGGCCGAGGTCGGAGCGGGCGTCTGCGTAATCCGGCCAGCTACGCCGTGCCGCAATATGTGGCTGACATGGTGACGCTGATTGCGCGCCTAAATGTCGAGAGCGTGGATTGGGTTGGCACATCAATGGGCGGCTTGATCGGCATGGCACTGGCCAGCATGGAAAACACACCGATTCGCAAATTGCTGCTCAATGATGTCGGACCACTGATTACCCTTGAATCACTGCAACGCATCGCAACCTACGTTGGCACAGACCCGACCTGGGCAAGCTTTGATGAAGCCCTGGCTTTCGTCAAATTGGTCAGTACGCCCTTCGGCCAATTGACCGACACCGACTGGCTGCACCTGACCGAACACAGCGTCAGCCAGCGCAGCGACGGGCGTTGGGGGTTTCTCTACGATCCAGCGATTGCCAGCCCGTTCAAGGCAACCTTTGCCGATCAGGATATCGATCTGTGGCCGGTTTATGAATTGATAAAGTGCCCGACTTTCGTGCTGCGTGGCGCGGATTCCGATTTGTTGCCGCGTGCTACCTGGCTAGAAATGGGTGAGCGCGGTCCACGCGCAAAACTGGCTGAAATTCAGGGCGTTGGTCACGCACCGATGTTCCTGACTGAAGAACAGATTTCCATAACCCGAGACTTTTTGTTAAGCGCATGAAACATATCGTCGTTGCTGGCCTGAGCCTGGAATATCGTGATTATCCGGAAACGGATGTGACACGCCCGGCACTTCTCCTGCTGCATGAAGGTTTGGGCTGCGTCGCCATGTGGCGGCATTTTCCCGAAAAGCTGGCAGAAGCCACCGGTTGCCGAGTCATCGCCTGGTCGCGTGCCGGCTATGGCGCTTCCGATCCTTATCCGGATTCGCGAACCCCGCGTTACATGCACCGCGAAGCCCTGGAAGCCTTGCCGGCCTTGATTGCCGCGCTGCACGTCCAGCGACCGTTACTGGTTGGCCACAGCGATGGCGCCAGCATTGCCCTGATTTTTGCCGGTGCCTTTCCTGAGCAAACTTGTGGTGTGGTGGCGATGGCCCCGCACGAATTTGTCGAAGCCGAAACGCTGGCCGGAATTTTGCAGGCAAAAACGGCGTGGACCGCGACAGACTGGCCGCAGAAGCTGGGGCGCTACCATCGTGATGCGCCACGAGTTTTCAATGACTGGAATAACACCTGGTTGTCACCAGAATTCCGTGACTGGAACATTGAGGCGTATCTGCCGCAGATCCGTTGCCCGGTGCTGGCGCTACAAGGCGAAGACGATGAATACGCCACCATGCGCCAGATTGAGGTGATTGCCGAGCAGGTGCCGGGCACTGAATTACTCAAGTTGGCGAATTGCGGGCATTCGCCGCAACGCGATCAGGAAGCGGCGGTGCTGGCTGCGATTTCCGGATTTGTCAGCCGGCTAACGAATTCCTGAGTTTTGCCGGGATAAAAAGTCCAGTTGTCGGGTTTGCGTCATAAAAACTATGGCAAGAGTCTAAAAAAACTTATTCACTATGGGAAAATGCCGGGTTTTCACGATCCCCGACATCCATGAAATTTGCAGGAAGCTGGAAAGCTGATATTTCAGCCGGCGCATCTGCCGCGTTGGTCGCGCTGCCAGTTGCGATTGGTGGCGGTATTCTGGCTACCGCGTCGATCGGCCCGGAGTTCGCCAGCATTGGCGTCAAGGCCGGCCTGATCTGCGCGGTGATTGCCGCACTGGTAACGGCCCTGTCGGGCAGTTCAAAATACTTGATTGGCGGGCCTTCGGCGGCGACCTCGATTGTCCTGTCCGCCGGTATTGCGCAGATTATTGGCGGAGAGGGGGCGTCGCTCAGCCGAGTCATGTTGTTGATGCTGTTGATCGTCGCCTTGTCCGGCACGGTTTTAGTGCTGGCCGGCGCCTTGCGCTGGGGCAGTTTTATCAAGTTCATTCCCCGCCCGGTCACTGCCGGCTTTGTGAATGGCATTGCCCTACTGGTCGCCTATTCGCAAATTGGTAGCGCGCTTGGGATTGCCGGGCGCCTCAGTCTGTTTGATGGCCTGGCGCAAATTCAGCCGGGCGCACTGCTCGTTACCCTATTGACCGTACTGACTTGCATCTACGCGCCACGGCTTCGGCTCCCCATTCCTCCCGCTTTTGCCGGAATGGCCGTCGGTTTTGCCTCGCACTTTGCTATTGAACGGGTATTTGGGGGCGGCGTCGGCCCGGTTCTCGGTACCTTGCCCAGCTTGTGGGGAATGCCTGACTGGGTCAGCGCAGAACTGCGCGGTGGTTTAGGGGGCTTGCCCTGGGGCCAGATCATTGCTGCAGCAGCACTGCTTTGCATCATGGGTGCCGTACAAACCCTGATGACCGGTGTTGCGCTCGATTCGCTCTCGCAAAGTCGCCACAACTCGAATCGCGAATTAATTGGCTTTGGCCTGGGCAATATCGTGGCATCGCTGTTTGGAGGCATTGCCAGTTCAGCCAATGTCGGGCGGGCAATCGCCAACTTTCGGGGCGGTGCCACCTCGCGTCGCGCTGCATTTGTTACCGGTTTGACGATGCTGTTCATCGTTGTTGCGATTAGCCCGTGGATTTCCCTGGTGCCTATGGCGGTGATGGCCGGCATTCTGATTCATTCTTCAATTGTCATGACTGATCAATGGAGCATTGAGCAGTTCAAGCGCTGGTACAAAGGGCATGAACGCGGCGAAGTGCGTGAAAACGTGATTGTGATCATGGTGATGAGTGTCGGCATGTTGTGGATGAGTCCGGTCATTGCGGTTGGCGTCGGGGTGATTCTGAGCATGGGGCTGTTTCTCAAGCGGATGTCGAAATCCTTTGTCAGAAATAGTTATACCTGTGAAAGAAAACGCTCCCTCAAGGTTCGCTCCGGCGGGCTGGAAAGCCATCTTGAAAAAGAGGGCCGCAGGATTCACGTGATCGTCCTTGAAGGTGCCTTGTTCTTTGGTACGGCAGATCGCTTGCGGGCGCTGGTTGAGTCGCATCACCAGGCGGCCTCTTTCATCATTCTGGATTGCCGCCGGGTGCGCGATTGGGATGCGACGGGGGTCCAGATTATTGGTCAGATGTACCGCTCGCTTGAGTTGCAGGGCTGCCAGTTGCTGCTCGCCCATGTCACGGGGAAAAAAAGGACTGAACAGGCTTTGCGTGCTTACGGCTTGCATGACACGCTCCCGGCAAAATATCTTTTTGCGGATACGGATCGCGCCCTCGAATATGCCGAGGATTTGCTGCTGGCCAACGTCGTATCTGTCGAAGAGGCTGCGGCTTGGCACCATGCCCAACTTAACAATACCGTCCTGCTTTCCGGATTGTCCCAAGCTGATCAGGATGTGCTTTCGACTTACTTTGAAACCCTGGCCATCCCGGCTGGTGAGCTTCTATTTCGCACCGGCGATCAGGGTGATCAGTTGTTTGTGTTGCTCGAAGGGGAAATTTCACTCGGCCTGCCGGTTGATGGTCAAGCGCATCTGCGCCGCTTGTTCACCATTACACCGGGCGTGGTTTTTGGTGAAATGGCGCTGCTCGATGCCCAGCCCCGCTCAGCGCATGCATTGGCTGATCGAGCCTCGATGCTGAAAGCGCTTTCGCGGAGCAACTTTGTCAAGCTACGCGAACAGCACCCGAGCCTGTTTGCGAAAATGTTGCAAAACATTGCGCACGAAATGTCGATCCGGCTAAGGCTGACTAACCAGCAATTGCACGCGCTTGAGGATTAGAAACCGAGAAAATCGTGTTGGCTCGGTTTGATCCCGCTTGAGTAAGCCGATTGACCGCCGATGAAAACACGTTTACATTAAATTGCTTATAGGTGATCAATCAGCCGCAAGCAATCAGTGACCAATCCACTCAAAAGCCTCGTTCTCGCAGCCGCCAAAGAACTCTTCCTGAGCAATGGCTATGACGCCGTCGGGATGCGCGACATTGCGAGCGCTGTGGGTCGCCAGCCGGTGCAGATTTATCGGCTCAATCTCTCCAAATCAGACATCCTGGCCGAGTTGATCATCGACCTGAATGCCGAACAGATTCGGCAACTGCCGGAACTCTGTGCCAGAGTCCAAGCCATCACCCTGCTCGATAAAGTCTGCGCTTTCTTTCGCGAACTCTATTTGCTGGACATTCAATACATGCCAATTCGCTCGGTTGGCGCAGCCTTTGGCTGGATGTGGAACGCGACTTACGAGCAAAAAATCATCAGCCAGGTGCTTCAATTGCTGCAACCTGTGGCCGCCTGGATGGGTGATGCAGGCTTGGACAACATTCAAGCTCGCGGTTATGGCATCTGGTCAGTCTATTACGTCGGTTTTCGACGCGCCGCCATTCATGGCGGTAGTGCCGATGACTGCATTCAGGAAATTCGACCCACACTCGAGATTTTGCTCGGCCAACCAGGAATAACACCATGACCCAATCAACAACCCGATATCGCCTGTTCGCAACGCTACTTCTCGCGCTCCTTTTTTCCGGCTGCACGACGATACGCTACGAATACTTCCCGCCGACCACCGAACAGGGGCGTTACTGCACGACGCAATGTGCCGCGATCAAGGACAGTTGCCAGGGCAACGAGATTAGCCGTGCCGATGCCGAGCGCTACGCTTGTGAACAGCGCAGTGAATACCAGTACCACGACTGCCTGCGCCATGCGCGCAATGACGCTGAAGCCAAGCGCTGCTATCGACAGGCTTGTTTTAGTCACCCGAATACCTGGCGCTGCGATGAAAACTATCGCCAATGCTTCGTTGGTTGTGGCGGCATCGTTCATACCATCAAGGAAGAGTAAAAGAGCCTCAAATGCGCTATTTGCTAACGCTGCTAACCGCTAATCCGTCCAAGGAGAGTGAATCATGATCAAGGAAATTGCCCTTGTTTCGCTGTTGACCGTAACCGTTGCCGCCCATGCCGCTGGCCTTGATTACTACAATGAAGGTGCTATCTGCGACAAGAAATCCAGTTTTTGTGCTGATTTCATGGGCGTATCAGTCGCACTAACCAAGATGTATTTGGGTGACAAGGCCGAGGCGAAGTTGATGGCCGAGATCAATAAAGTCGGGCTTCAGGATTTTGACGCAACAACCTTCACCATGCGCGGTGGCCTCAACTGCGACATCAAGGTTAAAACCTGCTGGACCAATCGCTACGACAAGAAGGTGGATGTCAAAGCCACGCAAACCCTGTTCGGCAAATAGGCCGAGACACAAACTGAATACTCATCGGGAACGTATCAATTGACTGATTCCAATCACTGGCTTGCCAAATCAGCCGCCAGCCTTCGCCCTGGCATTGCAATTCCACCGGGCGTTGAGATTTCACAAGACCTGAGCGAGGCATGGCGGCAGATTAGTGCGATTTTTCAGGTCACACCAAGTGAACTCGCTGGCGGCGTTGCCAGTAGTTTTGGCCTCAAAGCTGGCAGCATTTCCCAATTCCAGCCCGGTGATTCCAGCCTGTTGCCGGAGCGCCTGTGTCGCGAATTGGGCATCGTCCAGCTTTGGCAAAACGAACAAACTGCTTGCTTCGCGATTTCCGATCCGCGCCTGTCCGAAGAACAAAACTCCCGCCTGCGCTTTGCGGCGGCTCGAAATATCGAGTTGGTGATTCTGCCGCCGGATGATATTGACACTTGCCTGACCCGCTTCTTCGCCTCATCCGCTGGCCGTCGCGCAGACAAAACGCACGTCATCGATCTGCTGGCCAGCGCTCTGCCAACCGACAACGCGCCTATCGTCAAACTCGCTTGCGCACTGCTGCGCTCGGCGATTGATCGCAACGCATCAGATGTCCACATTCATCCCTTTGTCGGCGGTGGCGCTATCCGTTTTCGTATCGACGGGCGCCTGCGCCGCATCGCCACCATCCCTGATGAAACGCTGGGCGGTTTGGCGCGCTACTTCAAGGCCCACGCCGGGTTCGAACCCAACCCGCTCAAGCCACAAGATGGTCGTTTGCGACTGGCTTACGGTCGACGCGAAATTGACGTTCGTTTATCCATCCTGCCCGCCTACGATGGAGATCGCATTGTTTGTCGCCTGCTCGACCAAAGTCGTAACTTCTCGCTGCAACAGAGCCGCTTTTCGACCACCGACCAGCAAACCCTGCGCCGCATGACCAACAACAGCGCTGGCATTGTGCTGCTCACCGGCCCCACCGGTTCGGGCAAAACCTCAACGCTTTATGCGCTGCTCGCCGAGTTGAACGCGGTCGACGTCAATATCATGACCATTGAAGACCCGGTCGAGTACGTGTTGCCCGGCATTTCGCAAGTTCAGGTCAATGAAAAGCAGGGCTTGTCCTTTGCCGATACCCTGCGCTCCATCCTGCGCCAGGACCCTGATATTGTGCTGGTTGGCGAAATTCGCGATGGCGAAACCGCACGCATTGCCACCCAGGCCGCGCTCACCGGTCACCTTGTGCTCTCCACCCTGCATACCAACGACGCCCTCGGCACCCTGCCGCGCTTGCTTGACCTTGGGCTGGATGCCAGCATTCTGGCCGACGCGCTGCTTGGCGTGGTGTCACAACGACTGGTGCGCCGGCTCTGCGAATCCTGTCACCAGCCCACGCAAGCACCCTATCTGCCAAGTGAAACTGAGTTCCAGCGACTGACCGGCGAGTACCCGGCCTATCGTCCCGGTGGCTGCCAGACGTGCGACTACACCGGCTTTCGCGGCCGCCTGCCGGTGATCGAAAGCCTCGAAATCTCGCTACCGCTCCGCCAGGCCATTGTTGCCGGCGAGCGTCGGCTTGACCAACTCGCCCGCATTGCAGCCGGCTACCGGCGCTCAATGGCGGCCAGCGCGAAGGACTGGATTGTCTCTGGGCAAACCACGCCGGCGGAAGTTCAGCACAACCTCGGCATGGGCTTCTGGCGTGAATTGGCCGAGGAGCACGGCATTCACGTGGAAACCCTGAGCGCCAATTTGAATCAGGAATCGCCAGGCGGCCAACGCATGAAAATTCTTGTTCTATCGACTGACCAAACGCTGAGCGACAGTCTGGCCAACGACCTGAGCTACGCCATTGAGCGTGTCGATAACGACGAGGCCGCTGCCACCTATCTTGATCAGCACAACGATGTTATTGCGCTTGTGATTGATGCTAATTTAGTCGAAACCCCGCTCGAAACATGGCTCACCCGCTTACGCACCAAGCTGGCTTGGGCGGGATTGCCAGCCTTGTTTGTTATCCGTGTGCAGGATGTTGAATTGAAAACCCTGCTTGTCCAATTCGATGCACCTTATGTCGAAACAAACGAAGCAGAGCCACAAAATTTGCAGAATGCTTTGACCCTGTTGCTGCAAGGAAAGCGCTGATCTTGTTTTTTTGCCGGAGAATGAAAATGAAAAAAACATCGGGCTTTACGCTGATCGAAATCATGGTGGTTATCGCCATCATCGCGGTACTCGCAGCAATTGCCATCCCTGCCTACCGCGATTACACAATCAAGGCGTCGGTTGCCGAAGCGCTGGAAGATGCAGATGCCCAGCGGGTGGTGATTGAGCTTGCCTTGATTGATAGCGTTAAAAGTCTCAAATTAAAAGGCCCGGTGCGTTGGGAACTCGCCAACCCATCGCCAGATGCGAGCCAGCAGCTGGGTCATCTCGTCGTTAATTTCGATGTTTCGGGCATGGGCAACAAAGACGTTCTCGCGCTTAGACGCCTGAACAACGGCACCTGGTTGTGTGTCAATGCTGCCCAAGCCGGATCAACGATTGCCCTCGACGAGAAATATCTCCCGGCCAGTTGCCATGGCGCCGGCACAGCGATGGCCAGCAAAGCACCAAGCTGCCCAGCCGATCAGGAAATGGTGACACTACCCAGTGGCGCAGCCTGCACTGCAAAATGCAGCACCGGGAAAGTGCGTGATTCGGCCAATCCAAGCCAGTGTAAGGGCGTGGTTTGTGGCCCGGATGAACGGAAGAACGGAAATGGCGATTGCGTCAATGTCGGCGCCCCGCCGAGTTGCAACTCCGACAGCGAACCGCATATTGCTTACAGCTACGACAATACCCCCGCATGGAGTTGCTTCCCGAAATGCGCTGCTGGAAGCATACGCAATCCTGGAAACTGGTTCTCCTGCGTTCCTGATCCGAACGCCAAACCGGCCACACCGGCGGTAACAACGCCCTCCGCAGCGGCTGCAAGCACGCCAGCAGTTGCGGCACCGGCAGCCGCCACAAACCTCGCTGCGGCAAAGCCACCCACTTCAGCGCCAGTACCGGCGACACCACCTAAGCCTCCTCCGGTTCCACCCAGCACCCAATGCCATGTTTGCGACCCTAGTCTGCCACCTGAGTTATGTGAGCAGGCTTCAATCGAACAAACCTGTACTTATTCCAACAACTGGTGCGTGACCTTTGTCGACAACCAACAAGATGGCACCAAGGCCGTTACTCGTCGTTGTGGAAATTTCGAAAAAGATGTCAGGACCGAATGGTGGCTGGGCACCTCGGATGATGACAAGTGTCGTGACCGCATTGATATTGAGCAGCACGTCGACTTCACCTGCACTTTCGCCTGCAACGCACCAAACTGCAATCAGCCAGGCGGATCTCTGCGACCAGCAGAGGATTCGCTTTACAGAGACAAGTGAGGCCTGATGATGAGCCAAAAGACACAGTCACCAGACGACGAACTACGCCAATTGCTACGCGAGACAAGCGGAGCAAGCCCGCAAGCATCGCCTCGCCAAGTGAAGGCCGCACCCGTGGCGCCAGCCGAATCACTGGAGGAATTGTTACGGTCAACGGCCGGAAATGGCCAAAAAGAGCCGACCGCCGCCGCTTCAAGCCCGGCAGCGACACAGCATCTGAAACAGGTACTGAGCGAGACGCATGGGCAGGCGGGCAAGCGGGAAGCGTACCGCCTATCCCCAACGCCAGCTGTCGATTCAGTCAATGATCTCGGCCAGATCCTGCAAGGTAGCCAGCCCAATCAGCAAGTTGGCGCACCGGAAAATACGGAATCCGATCTGCCTAGATCACCGTGGCTCACCCGCCTTGCCGGGGTGTTAGCAATCCTGCTGCTGGTCGGCGCTGTATTCATGTGGCCAGAGAAAAAACTCGACGGCCCGCCGGGTACGCTGCAACAACTGGCGAAAGCGGTAGAACAGCATCGCCAACAATCGGGCAATTTGCCGGCGCAACTCGCCAAACTCGACGGTTTCCCGAAGAATGCCGTCGAATGGTCGGCCAAGCACTGGAATGCGCGCGATGCAGCAGGCCGGACTGAAATTATCTGGGTGCCGAATGGCAACAAACACTACAGCATTGTCTGGCGCCAGGGGGCTGATGTCTGGGTTTACGGAGACAAGGAAGGCAAGTCTCGCTTGGTAACCAAGTAAATACTTTGTTTAGCTTGATCGAAAAACAGGCGGAAAGGCAGGAAATCTTCACCATGCGCGGTGGTTTGACTTGCGATACCAAGGTAAAAACCTGCTGGACCAATCGCTATGACAAAAAGGTGGATGTCAAAGCGACCAAGACATTGTTCGGTCAATAAACACCGAATCAACCCGGTTATTCAGCCAATCCTGGAGGGGAATTCATAAATACGACCAGTAAAAATATTCAGCGCGGGGTGCCGTTTGCATGGTCCGCCGTATCAATGGCCTTGCTCGTTGCCTTGTCTTACACGCCCAATGCAACAGCAGGTAGTTGTGACAGCTTCACCAATACGGTTTTCGGTTTTTCGAACGAAGCATGCGGCTTTAGCAATACCGTTGGCGGCACATTTGGTAGCACAGCCCCGGATGCCTCCCCGCTTACCGTCAACAACTCGGCATTTGGCATTGGTAACCGGGCTTCGAATGGCTATTCGACGGCTATTGGCTTCGAAAATTACGCCACCGCCGTCTATTCAACGGCGATGGGAGGCAGTAACGAGGCCCGTGGGCGTGATAGCACGGCGGTTGGCAACTACAATAAAGTTGGCATCCATCCCGGAAACTCAAATGATGGCGCCGGGTCTTCGGCATTTGGTGTTAGCAACATCATCGGCACCCCTGCCGCCGATCCCAGCGCTGGTCATTCGACCGCCATTGGTGGCAGCAACGACGTGTTCGGGACGAAGTCTACCGCAGTTGGCTATTACAACCACATAGGCAGTGCGAAGGGGGCTTCCCTAGGAAAATACCAAGTAAATTCAACAGCGATTGGTTATCAAAACTGGGTCTATGGCGACAATTCCATCGCGATGGGTTCGAATACAGAGGTGGGTGGATCGGATACCCTAAGTGGCCCAGCACTTTATGCCAATAAAGCGGTGGCCATAGGTAGTGATGCAAGAGCGCGCCAAGACGGCACGATTGCTATTGGCGATACGGCCTTGGCCGGGATGTCGGATACTTTAGCTAACGGTGGAACCACTTTCGCGTCGTATAACTCGATTGCGATTGGCACCAACGCCAAGGTCTACGGCTCCTCGACGACCACCGGCATCGGCAGCATTGCCATTGGCTGGGGTGCCGTATCGACCGGCGACAGTTCAGTTTCGTTTGGTGAAAACAGCATCGACGGCGGACAGTCGAATGTGGTCTCGGTCGGCAATGCGAGCAAACAACGCCGCATCATCAATGTAGCGGCGGGCACAGCATCGACCGATGCAGTTAACGTGAGTCAGTTGACTGTACTCGGCACTTCTACCGCAACCGCTTTGGGAACCGGGACGTATAACGCTTCGATTAACTCAATTACCGGTGTCGACTATGTGGTTGGCGGTAGCCATTTCACCAGTGTTGCGGGGGCAGTTGGTGCGCTGCAAAGTTACAACCCAAGTGGTTACTTTGCCGGAACCGGTATTGGTATTGCCAGTGCGGCCGCAGCCGACGCAACTGCGATGGGCGCCAACTCGCTGGCACAAGGTAATTTCTCGGTTGCCGCTGGTAACGGTGCCTTTGCGACCGGACACAATTCCACCGCACTTGGTTCAGGAACGACTGCAAGTGGCGTTGGATCAACTGCTGTGGGTTATAACTCGACCGCCAGTGGCACTAACGCGAGCGCCCTGGGATTCGGCGCAGTGGCTAGCTCAAACAGTTCAATAGCCGTTGGTGATGGCGCTTCTGCCGGTAGTGCAAGCTTTAACGCCACCAATTCGATTGCCATTGGTGCAGGTGCCAAAGTCACCGGCACGGCCAGCACAACGGGTGCTGGCAGCGTGGCGCTGGGGGCTGGCGCTGTGGCTTCCGGCAATGGTTCGCTAGCGCTTGGCCAAAATAGTTCGGACGGTGGACAATCGAATGTAGTCTCGGTCGGTAATGCAACAACCCAGCGCCGCATTACCAATGTGGCGGCAGGTATTGCGCCGACAGATGCGGTTAACCTGGGTCAATTGAATAGCGCGATGATCAGCACGAGCCATGCAATTTCAGGCGTTCAAAACCAAGTTAATACTAACAAAGCAGGGATTGCCGGCGTGACCGCTGCCATTAATCTACCGGGTTTGGCAGTTGGGCAACAATACAATCTTGGGGTGGCCTACGGCAATTATCTTTCTTACAACGCAATTGCCATTGGTGGCCATGCGCGGATTAGCGAAAATATCGCCCTGAAAATATCGGCCAGTACGAGTGCCGGCGTTTATTCCGGTGGTGCCGGTTTATCCATCGGTTTCTGAATCTGGAGTCTGACCAACAATGCTGAGTTCTCTGTGTTCTCGTCGGGTTAATCGAATGCGCGGCACGTTTACTGCTCTGCTGCTTTTGGCATTGCCGTTTCAGGTGTTTTCGCAAGAAAATAAGCCACCGGAAAAACCCAAAATGCAATTTATGGGCGCCTATGATGCAGGCCAGCCAGGGGTCAATATCTATAAGATGTTTGACCCGACCGAGGATGTGGTTTGTTATATCTTGATGCCGGAAGTGGCTGGCAGAAAACCGGTTGATGGGGGCAAGTGGATATATGACGGCAATTCAGTGGGTTCGATCAGTTGCCTGAAGGTCAAACTACCCGTCGTCCCTTTGGCACCACAAGCTAATCGATAACAACTGGAGCTTTCCTTGAAACTCACAGATGCTGACCCTCCTTACGAAAGCTCAGAAATAGGCACACCTGAGGATTACACCAGTGATGTTTATCGGGTGTATTTTGAAGTGCCTGACCCATCAGGGATTGCTGGGAAAATCATCGCGGATTTTGTCGGGACTGAGAGAGCATCATCCATCGTCATACTTACCCACGGCTACGAAACCGAGTTGCCAATTCAATGTGTGCCCGAGATCGTCCGCTTGCTTAGTCATGAAAATATCGCCATCTATCAAGTTGTTCGCTATGCAAAGACAAATCGAATTTGGGCGTAGGTGATTGCATCAAGATTCAAAAACCTGGCGACCAACCCGCTTCGGCAGCCAATGGTGGCTAGGTAAGAAAAGGGAAAGTGATGACAAAAAAGCGCGTTCTCGTAGTTGACGACATGGGTTCTATTCGAGAAGTAATTACTGCCTTACTTAAAGCTTCGGGGTACGAAACTGCCCAGGCGAGTAGCGGGATTCTTGCCTTGGAACTTATGAAAAAAACCCAATTTGACTTGGTGCTCTCCGACTGGAACATGCCCGGCATGAGCTTCCCCCGAAATTTCGTCTGCCAAGGGTGACCTAAAATTGAGTCACTTTGGGAAGGCATGAAATGAAGATACCGAAACAGGCATACACGACCGAGTTCAAGGAACTGGCGGTCAA